>DFFM01000002.1 GCA_002369515.1 Prevotella sp. UBA3776
GTGAAGCGTTTCATCACCAATGGTGACAGTGACATCCACCTGGTGCTGGCCCGTTCCGAAGAGGGTACGAAGGACGGCCGCGGCCTGTCGATGTTCATCTACGACAAGCGCCAGGGCGGCGTGAACGTGCGCCACATTGAGCACAAGCTGGGCATCCACGGATCGCCCACCTGCGAGCTGACCTATAAGAACGCCAAGGCTGAACTCTGCGGAAGCACCAAGATGGGACTCATCAAGTATGTGATGGCCCTGATGAACGGCGCCCGTCTGGGCATCGCCGCTCAGTCGGTGGGTCTGTCGCAGGAGGCTTACAACGAGGGTCTGGCCTATGCCAAGGAGCGCGCCCAGTTCGGCGAGAAGATCATCAACTTCCCCGCCGTCTATGACATGCTCAGCCGCATGAAGGCCAAGCTCGATGCAGGCCGCTCGCTGCTCTACGAGACAGCCGCCTACGTCGATGTTTACAAATGCTTGGAAGACATTGAGCGCGACCGCAAGCTGACACCCGAGGAGAGACAAGAGTGCAAGACCTACAGGCGTCTGGCCGACGCCTTCACGCCGCTGGCCAAGGGTATGAACTCCGAGTACGCCAACCAGAACGCCTACGACGCCATCTCCATCCACGGAGGCTCGGGCTTCATCATGGAGTACAAGAGCCAGCGCCTCTATCGCGACGCCCGCATCTTCAGCATCTACGAAGGAACCACCCAGCTGCAGGTTGTTGCCGCCATCCGCTACATCAGCAACGGCACCATGCTCAACAATATCAAGGAAATGTTGGAAGCCCTCCCCGAGGGCGCTGATGCAGCCCTGAAGGCCCGTGTAGAGAAACTCATCCCTGTGTATGAGGACGCACTCGCCTACGCAAAGGGACTGGAGAACCAGGACGCTTTCGACTTCTTGGCCCGCCGTCTGTACGACATGACGTGCGAACTGGTGATGTCGCTGCTCATCATCCGCGACGCCGCCAAGTGCCCCGAACTGTTCCAGAAGTCGGCCAACGTGTATGTTCGCATGACCGAGGAGAACGTCTGCGGAAAGGCTGCTTACATCAAGAACTTCCACGTAGAGGATCTTGAGAGTTTCAAGGCTGCTGAGCCTGCAGCAGAAGCATAACGGAAGAAGGATGGCTCTTGTTTGCAAGAGCTCGCACACCTATAGTAAAAAGACAGTCCGACGAGTTTCAGCAACTCGTCGGACTGTCTTTTTTCCGCCACCTTTTATCAGGCCAAACATTTGCCACACAACGAACACCGCATCGCGGACGACTGTCCTTATGCAACCTGAAAAGAGAGACTGCCACTGCGAGAGCGGCCAATCAGCCATTGAGCTGATAGATGGAGAGGCCGAAGTCCTGGGTGACAGCGTAGATGTGCTCCATGATTTCGGCCAAGCTGTGTTCGTAGTGCATGCCCTCAACATTTCTTATAAAGAAACAGAACTCCAACGGCAGACCGGCCTGGGTGGCTTCTTGCTGACGCACCACAATGGTGAGGTCGGTGTTCACGTCGGCACGGCTGCGCAGATAGCGCTCGGCATAGAGACGCAGCAACGTCAGGTTGACCACGCCAGCGGGCTCGACGTCGGCAGGCTCGGCCAAATGGCGCTCGAGCAGTCGGCGGCGCAGTTCTTCATCGGCAATGCGGATGGTGCGGAAATCATAGAACACCTTTCGGCACACCCTGCGTCCCGGACTCTGCTGCATGGCCGTCCAGTTGTGGAACGAGTCATCGACCAACGTTTGGGGTGTGACCGTGGTGACGGTGTTGTCGAAATTGCGTATCTTGACGGTGGTCAGGCTGATGTCTTCCACGATGCCGTTGGCTCCAGCCTTGGTGACGGCAATCCAGTCGCCCTTGTGCAACATGTCGTTGCTCGTAAGACGGATGCCTGCCACAAGCCCCTTGATGGTGTCCTGAAACACCAGCATCAGGATGGCCGAGGTGGCTCCCAGTCCGGCAATGAGCGTCATGGGGTCACGGCTCAGCAGGATGGCGAACACGGCAATGACCGCCATGAACAGCAATACGATGCGGGCCACGCCGATGAAGGTGAGCAGATATTGCTGGCGGGTGCTCCGCTGGTTTTTTTCCAGATTCTTCATGGCGTCGAACAAAGCCAATATCAGCCGCACGGTCATCACGGTGATGTAGATGGCCGTGAGTTTGGCCAGCAGGTTCTGCACGGCAGGATGCTCGAAGAAGACCCAGGGAAGCAACGCCCACACCACGATGGCGGGCACGATTTGGCAGGCGGCCAGGAGCACACGCTCATTGACAATCACGTCGTCCCACTTGGGAGCTGTGCGGCGGGTGATGTTCAGTATCACGGGCGTCAGGAGCTTGTGGCACACCCAGCCGGCCAGCGCAGCCAAGAAGGCCGTCACCAGCACCAAGACCACGATGCGCACCACGGGCAACCAGGTTCCGGCGAGCCCCACGTTCTGCAAGAGTTGTTCTACAAGAATGCTTATTTCATCCATTTCAATTTGTTTTTTTCGTTCTAACTATTCGCACATGGCCACGCAGACACGGTCCTGAAAAGCGCGCCCCATGCTGCCGCTCATCACGCCCTGGTTGATGATGGCGAAGGCCAACTTGTGACCATTGGAGGCGGTGCAGTAGCCCGCAAGCGACGAAATGCCCGAAACAGTGCCCGTCTTGGCATGCACGTTGCTGTAGGCGGGTGTTTTCTTCATGCGTTTTTTCAGGGTGCCGTCCACGCCTGCAATGGGCAGCGAGCTGTAGAGCTTCAGGTAGATCATGTCGTCGTGGAAGGCATATTTCAGGAAAGCCACTTCGAGTTCGGCCGATACGTAGTTGTAGAGCGACAGTCCGCTGCCGTCGGCAATCTTGTAGGCAGCGGGATTGAGCCCCATGCGCTTGATGAGTTGGCGTGTCTGTTGGCGAGCCTGGCTGGCCGAGGCTTGTTTCTGGCCCGCTGCCGCCGCCGTCTGATAGAACATGCTTTCGGCAAAGAGGTTGTCGCTCTCTTTCATCATGGTGGTGAGCACCTGGTCGATGGAGTGGGTTCGCTCGCAGAGCACCCTCACGCCCAGCGGCGCGCGTCCGGCGGTGCGGTTGCCCGTCAGCGTGATGTGGGCCTGCTTCAGCTCTGCCTCAAACCGCTGCATGAACTGGTCTTTCTTGCCGATGAGCAGCGGAGTGAGCATGGGGTTGTCGTCGTCCCAGCACCAGCCTTCGCCCAAGATGTCGTTGTCCTTGAACGAGAGGTCGGCGAAGAGGCGCCCTTGGATGGTGTCGATGCCGGCGGCACGCACACTCTCGACAAATGCCTTGAGGTCGGTGTTGTCGAACATGGGGTCCATGCCGCCCACACAGTAGAGGTCGCCCTTGAGGGTGTGGCCTTCCACCTTGCCCGTAGCGCAGAGGCGCGTACGGTAGCGGTAGCCTCCGCCCAACCTGTCGAGGGCAGTGACGGCCGTGATGACTTTCATGGTGGAGGCCGGGCGCAGCAGTTGGCGGTGGTTGAAGCGGTAGAGCACCGAGTCGGCCGTAAGGTCATAGACCATGAGCCCCACTTGCGACGTTTCGAACATGGGGTGGCGCAGCAGCTCGTCGAGACGCGCCTGCAGGTGTTGCGGCCACGGCAGTGTGGCGGGCACGTGGCTCACCATCTGCAGAGTGTCGGGTTCTTCGGCCGTTTCGCTCTCGTCGTCCACAGGCGGAGCGACGGTAGCCGTCGGAGAGGCGTCGGTTCCAGCGGGAGGCAGCACAATGTTGCTGAAACTGGAGTCGAACTCCTGCTCATAGACACTGTTCTCCTTCTGGCTCTCGGTCGTCACTTGTGCGGCCAGAGGCAGTGCCGCCAGCATCCAAGCCGACAGCACGAAGATTGCTGTTTTTCTCATTCGTTTTTTCTTTTTTCCATTTCTTCCATGAAGGCCTGTTCGCTTTCGGGTTGAACCGCCAGCTCGCGCCCGTCGTCCATCTGCAACAGCACGTAGCGCCGCAGCCCCAGCGGCATGCTCACCACGGAAACCTTGCTGACGTGGGCAACACTGACCTCCTGGGCGCGGGCAAACCGCCCGCGGCTGATGTGCAGCTGGTTGCCGCGAAACACATAGCGCGTGTGCAACATGCGCTCCACCACCATCACTGTGACCATGGCCAGCAGCAGTCCCACGACAATGCTGGCCGGACGCTCGCGATGCCAAAGAAATGACAGCGCGCACACGGCCAGCACAACCATGCCGGCGTAGGAAGCCCACGAAATGCGATGATGGAAGATTCTGTCCTTTTTGTTCATTATCAACCGCAAAATTACTGCAAAAAGGGGGCGAAGCCAAAAAAAAACAGGAAAAAAACAGTTTATGTAGCCGAAAAGCATTACTTTTGCAGTCGAAAAACCTCAAAAACAACACTCCATGATAAAAAAGTACGATTTTCTCGTCATCGGCGCAGGTGTAGCAGGTATGAGCTATGCGCTGAAGGTGGCTCGCGCCAAGAAAGGAAAGGTGTGCATGATTTGCAAGACAACGCTCGACGAGGCCAACACCTCGTTTGCACAGGGCGGAGTAGCCTCGGTGACAAACCTGAAGGTTGACAATTTCGACAAGCACATCGAGGACACCATGATAGCGGGCGACTTTATCAGCGACCGCGCTGCCGTTGAGCAAGTGGTGCGCAAGGCTCCTGAGCAAATCAAGGAGTTGGTGAACTGGGGTGTCAACTTCGACCGCAACGCCCAGGGCGAATTCGACCTGCACCGCGAGGGAGGCCACTCGGAGTTCCGCATCCTCCACCATGCCGACGACACGGGCGCAGAGATTCAGCGCGGGCTGATGGAGGCCGTCAGGGCCTGCCCCGACATAGAAGTGAAGGAGAACCACTTTGCCGTGGAAATCATCACCCAGCACCATCTGGGCGCACGCGTCACCCGCCGCACACCTTATATTTATTGCTACGGCGCCTACGTGCTCAATCCCGAAACCGAGAAAGTGGATACCTATTTGGCCAAAGTCACCGTGATGTGTACCGGAGGCTGCGGAGCCGTCTATCAGACCACTTCGAACCCTGTCATCGCCACCGGCGACGGCATTGCCATGGTCTATAGGGCCAAGGGAACGGTGCAGGACATGGAGTTTGTGCAGTTCCACCCCACAGTGCTCCACAACCCCAGCGAGACACATCCCGCCTACCTCATCACCGAGGCCATGCGCGGCTACGGCGGCATACTGAAACTGCCCAACGGACAAACCTTCATGGAGAAATACGACGAGCGGCTGTCGCTGGCACCGCGCGACATCGTGGCCCGCGCCATCGACAAGGAAATGAAGATTCACGGTCTGGACCACGTCTGTCTGGACGTCACCCACAAAGACCCCGCAGAAACGCGCCACCACTTCCCCAACATCTACCAGAAGTGCCTCAGCATTGGCATCGACATCACCACCGACTACATTCCCGTGCGCCCAGCAGCCCACTACATGTGCGGCGGCATCAAGGTCGATCTCAACGGACAGTCCAGCATACAGCGGCTCTACGCCCTGGGCGAATGCTCGTGTACGGGGCTGCACGGCGGCAACCGACTGGCCTCCAACTCGCTCATCGAGGCCGTGGTCTATGCCGACGCGGCCGCACAGCACTCGCTCAAGCAGGTCGATCTGTACGACTGGAACGAGCAAGTGCCCGAATGGAACGACGAGGGCACCATGACCAACGAGGAGAAAGTGCTCATCACGCAGAGCGTCAAGGAGGTGGGACAAATCATGTCGGGCTACGTGGGCATTGTGCGCAGCGACCTGCGCCTGCACCGCGCTTGGGACCGACTGGACATGCTCTACGAGGAGACCGAACGGCTTTTCAAGCGCGTCAAGGCCAGCAAAGACATCTGCGAGCTGCGCAACATGATCAACGTGGGCTATCTCATCACCCGTTTCGCCCTGGAGCGAAAAGAGAGCCGCGGACTCCACTTCACCACCGACTATCCCGTACACGCCTACGACAAGAAGTAGCAGAAGGAAACGGCTGGCTGAAAAATAAACATTATGATTATCCGCAATCGTACCACCAAAAATGTTGTTTTAGGGGTATTATACTAAAAGAGACAGTTGGTTGAACGCTCTGCGTCTTTTCAAAAACCAATAAAAACAAAGAAAAACCAACAAAAACCAAGAGTTTCTACAAATAAAAACCTGTTTTTCCTTGTCCGTATTGGTTTTTATTGGTTTTTGAACGACGCGGAGCGTTATTCTTCCATCTATGTGGATGATTTAAGCTACAAAGG
>DFFM01000052.1 GCA_002369515.1 Prevotella sp. UBA3776
TCACTTGCGAAAGTTCAGTTATTTATTAAATATAAATTCCACTGTCGCCCCGTCACCGTCGGCCCCCATGGGGGGATTCATCTTGGTTAGGTGTATCTGCACCTCCTCTGCCAAGTTGAACTCAGCGAAGATGCGCCGCCCGATGCGCCCTGCCACATGTTCCATCAATTTCGAAGGCTGGCTCATCTCCTCGCGAACGAGCTGAAACAACGCCGCGTAGTTGATGGTGTCGTCCACATTGTCGGTTTCGGCCGCCTTGGCCATATTGCATTTCACCCGAAGCGTCACCGTGAAATCACCGCCAATGACACGCTCCTGCGGCATCACTCCATGACGGGCGTGGAACCGCAGGTTGCGCAGTGTGATGTATGAACTCTGTACTTTGACCATTGGTTTTTTGGGGGGTCTTTTAGCCGCAACGGCTTGCGCCACAATTCTTGCAAATGAGGCATCCCTCCTGATAGACCAGCGACTCATGTCCGCACACTGGGCATTTCTGCCCCTTTGCCTCAGTGCCGTCGGTGACGTATTTCTTCAGGGCGCGCTCCACGCCATTCTTCCACGTGTTGATGCTCTCGCTCTTCAGCTGAAGCGAGCTTACCAACTTGATGACGTGCTCTATGGGCATGCGGTAGCGCAGCACACCCGAAATCAGCTTGGCATAGTTCCAGTATTCGGGGTTGAACTTCTCAGAGAGTCCCTCAACCGTAGTCTTGTAGCCACGCTTGTTCTCGAACTGGAAGTCATAGCGCTTCGAACCGTCCTCGTTTGTCTGCTTGATGATTTTTCCCTTTGTCACCGATTTGGGCAACAATATGCCCTCTTCGTCGTCCTGCAGACCGGTGAATATTTCGTAGGGATAGCCGTCGAGCAATCCCACGAAGGCCACCCATTTCTCCTTGTTGTTCTGGAAACGCACCACGTCGCACTCCAGCACCTGAGGACGCACCTCTGTCACCTCCGGATGTTTGCATGGCACTTTTTCCACAGCCGTGGGCAGGTCGGCCGCGGCATCGCCCTGGGCTTTCTTCTTGTCTTTCTTCGAAACAGATATCATCACGCCCGACCGGCTGCCGTCGCGATAGATGGTGCAGCCCTTGCAGCCCGACTGCCACGCCTCCACATAGAGGCGGTTCACCAGAGCCTCATCGACATCGTTGGGCAGGTTGACCGTCACGCTGATGGAGTGGTCCACCCATTTCTGAATGGCGCCCTGCATCTTCACCTTCATCAGCCAGTCAACGTCGTTGGCGGTGGCTTTGTAGTAGGGCGACTGTGCCACCAGTGCGTCGATTTCCTCCTGCGTGTATCGTTTCTCTGTGTCCAGGCCGTTCGCTCTCATCCATTCCATGAACTTGGGATGATAGACAATGTACTCTTCGTACGAGTCGCCCACTTCGTCCACGAAATCCACGTGAACGCCGGTGTCATTAGGATTCACCTTGCGGCGGCGTTTATAGACGGGCAGGAACACCGGCTCGATGCCGCTGGTGGTCTGCGTCATGAGGCTTGTGGTGCCTGTGGGCGCAATGGTCAGACAGGCAATGTTTCGACGTCCGTACTTCACCATGTCGGCGTACAGCTCGGCGTCAGCCTCCTTGATTCGCAGCACAAACGGATTCTGCGCCTCGCGCTTGGCATCGTAAATCTCGAACGCTCCACGCTCCTTGGCCATCTGCACCGACGAGCGATAGGCTGCCAGAGCCAGCTCGCGATGAACGCTCACGGAGAAGTCGGTGGCCTCCTGTGTGCCATAGCAAAGCCCCATGGCTGCCAGCATGTCGCCCTCGGCGGTGATGCCCACGCCTGTGCGGCGGCCCATGCCACTCTTGCGGCGTATCTTCTCCCACAGATGGCGCTCTGCCTGCTTCACCTCTTCGTTCTGCGGGTCGGAATCGACTTTGGCCAAAATCTCCTCTATCTTTTCCAACTCCAGGTCAACAATGTCGTCCATCAGGCGTTGCGCCATGCCCACATGGCTGCGGAACAGATTGAAGTCAAACTGCGCATCGGGTGTGAAAGGGTTCGCAACATAGCTGTAGAGGTTGATGCTCAGCAGGCGGCACGAGTCGTAAGGACAAAGTGGAATCTCACCACATGGGTTGGTGCTCACCGTGCGGAAACCAAGGTCGGCATAGCAGTCGGGAATGCTCTCTCTGAGGATGGTGTCCCAGAACAATACTCCCGGCTCAGCGCTCTTCCAGGCATTGTGAACAATTTTCTCCCACAACTTTTTCGCCTCAATGGTTTTGCTCACCTGAGGCTGCTCTCCGTCGATGGGCCACTGCTGCACGTAGTCGCGTCCCTGGGTGGCGGCGCGCATGAATTCGTCGTCTATCTTCACGCTCACGTTCGCTCCCGTCACCTTACCTTCGGTCATCTTGGCATCGATGAATGCCTCTGCGTCGGGATGCTTGATGCTGACGCTCAGCATCAGCGCACCGCGCCGACCGTCCTGAGCCACCTCGCGCGTACTATTACTATATCGTTCCATGAACGGCACTAAACCCGTCGATGTCAGTGCCGAGTTGTGAACCGGCGAACCCTTCGGGCGGATGTGGCTCAGGTCGTGCCCCACGCCGCCGCGCCGTTTCATCAGCTGCACCTGCTCCTCGTCAATGCGCATGATGGCACCGTAGGAGTCGGCGTTGCCGTCGAGCCCTATCACGAAGCAGTTCGACAGCGACGCCACTTGGTGCGAGTTGCCAATGCCCGTCATGGGACTGCCCGCAGGAACAATGTAGCGGAAGTGGTCGAGCAACTGGAAAATCTGCTCGGCCGACATAGGGTTGGCATATTTCTGCTCTATACGAGCTATTTCGTTGGCCAGTCGCCAATGCATCATCCGGGGACTCTCCTCGTAGATGTTGCCCTGGCTGTCCTTCATGGCATATTTGTTCACCCACACACGGGCGGCCAATTCGTCACCCCCAAAATAGTCAAGCGAGGCGGCATACGCCTCATCGTAAGAATAAGTTTTCTGAGTTTCCATTTGTCAGTTAGTGTGATTTTGGCTACAAAGTTACAACCTTTCTTCCATAAAAAGAAATACAATGCAAAGAATTTTCGCCGAAAACTATTCCAAAACAGACAAGAATGTACACTTTCAACGGCAGGAAGTTTCCAAAAAAGAAAAGCAATGCCGCATTATCTTCTTGAAAAACAATTATTGCTGTCCGCTAAAACTCAAATGACCATTAAAATTCTTCCGCAAAGCCGATAAACAGGC
>DFFM01000036.1 GCA_002369515.1 Prevotella sp. UBA3776
TCTGGACCCACGATGCCTTCCGCGTGGGCGAGGACGGTCCTACCCACGAGCCTGTGGAGCAGGAAGCCCAGATTCGCCTGATGGAGAAACTGAAGAACCACCATGGCCGCAACTCCGTGCTCGTGGTTCGTCCCGCCGACGCCGAGGAGACCACCGTCTGCTGGCGCATGGCCATGGAGAACACTGAAACTCCGACCGGTCTCATCTTCTCGCGTCAGAACATCGACATGCTGCCCGAGGGCAACGACTACAGCCAGGCTCAGAAGGGTGCCTACGTAGTGGCAGGAAGCGACGAGGACTACGATGTCATCATGCTGGCCAGCGGTTCAGAGGTGAGCACACTTGAGGCCGGTGCCAAGCTGCTGCGCGAAGACGGCGTGAAGGTGCGCATCGTGAGTGTGCCCAGCGAGGGTCTGTTCCGCTCGCAACCTGTTGAATATCAGCAGAGTGTTTTGCCTGCAGGAAAGAAAAAGTTTGGTCTCACTGCCGGTTTGCCCGTCACGCTCGAAGGGCTGGTAGGTGCCGACGGTTGCGTGTGGGGTCTGCAGAGCTTCGGATTCTCCGCCCCCTACAAGGTTCTCGACGAGAAACTGGGCTACACAGGCCAAAATGTTTACGAACAAGTTAAGAAACTGCTTGCCTAATGGACATAAAGTGTGTTGGAGTAGCCAGCGACCACGCTGGCTACCCTCTGAAGAAATACGTTCTTCAGTATCTCGAGGAGCACGGCTATCCTTACAAGGATTACGGCACATGGAGCGATGCTCAAGTAGATTATCCCGACTTTGGCCACGCGCTGGCAGAAGGCATAGAGAGTGGCGAGGTTTATCCTGGCATTGGCGTCTGTGGCAGCGGCGAAGGCATCAGCATGACGCTCAACAAGCATCAAGGCGTCCGCGCCGGCTTGGCTTGGCAACCTGAAATCGCCCATCTCATCCGCCAGCACAACGACGCCAACGTGCTCGTTATGCCCGGCCGGTTCATCGACAACAAGATGGCCGAGAAAATCATGGACGAGTTCTTCAAGACCACCTTCGAGGGTGGCCGCCACCAGCGCCGTGTCGAGAAAATACCGGTAGCCCCGAAAGAATAGGAACGACAGTTCCCGTCTGGCAAGCTTTCTGTAGCATCCAGAAAGACGCTGAGAATCACTCAATCTACCCCAAACGCATTCGGGCCGGGTTCGCAATCGTGAACCCGGCCCGAATACGTTTTTTTCAACATCACTGCAGCTCTGCTATTTGCTCCCCCGATATGCCAATGGCGAGACACCCGATTTCTGCTTGAAGAAATTGGTGAATGCCGACTGGTCGTTGAACGACAAATCGTCGGCTATCTCGCCAATGGTCATTGACGAAGTCTTCAACAGCCGACATGCCTCATTGTAGAGGAAACTCGACAAATAGCCATAGACGGTGTTGCCGCTGATTTCGCGCACAGTTCGCGAAAGGTATGCCGTGGTGATGTTGAGTTTGTCGGCATAGAATTTCACCTGCCGTTCGCGCCGATAGTTCTGAGCGGCCAGATAGATGAATATCTTGAAGATGTTCTCCTTGTGCTTCAGGTCGTGGGTGGCTACGGTGTCGCCATAGATTTGTTCTGCCAGAAACAGCTGCATGATGTGAATCTGATACTTCAGCATCTCACCTTTATATATATGGGGCTGCTGGATGGCCTTGCGTATTTGCTGATAGTGGTCGTACAGTTCGGAAGCCTTCGACTCGTCGAGATGGAACACGGGCAGCGTGTCGAAGAATTCGTAGGGAATGGTGCCCCGCAAGTGTTCGTCCATGTTGAGCAACTGCTCAAAATAGCCCGCCTCCACCAACAGATGCACAGCCGCCGCCCGTGGCGAGCAGCCCTGGTACAGAATGGAGCGGTGAGGGGGCATCACCATCATGTCGTGCATGTTCAAGTGCAGGCTGCGCCCACTGATGGTGTAGTCGGCACTGCCATAGATCATGAGCACCACCGAGTAGAAATTCACCATGATGGCTCCAGGATTAGGATTCTGCATGAAACCCTGGTTCATGTCCATGAAGGCTATGGAAGCACCATAAATGTCGTGCAAGTTGTAGCGCCCGGCAAATTCGGGGAGGTTATAGATTTGAACATTCATACAAGATGGCAAATAATAAAAGGCAAGGCTGCCAATTAAGGTTAGCAATTCTCATGTTTCATTGGTTGCAAAGATACAAAAAAAAAGCCTGAATCCACCGTGTTTTGGCGTAAAAATGCCATTCTGAGGGGCTTTTTCAGCCTTTTTTTTGTTTTTTCCTGGCCTTTCCCTCTATTTCCCACAGAGGGGTTGAAACGCATTTGGTTCGTTTTTTACAAAATCTGTTCCTTTTTTTGTAAATTGACTTTGTCCAAAATGCACTAACTTTGCCATCGGAAACAAACCAAGAAACCAACCTTGTAAAAAACCTTAGGTCGATTCAACCTTTGACAACCCAACCTTGAGGTCCCCCAAAAAGACCTTCAGACTATTAACCTTAAAAAAACTAACACATTTATGGCAACGGCAATCGTTCTTCTTCAGTTGGCCATCGTGCTGTCACTCATTTTCATCGGTGCCCGTGTGGGCAGCATCGGACTGGGTATATACGGCATGGTCGGCGTTTTCATTCTCGTGTTCCTTTTTGGTCTGCAGCCAGGCAAACTGCCCATCGACGTGATGCTCATCATCGTGAGCGTCATCACGGCTGCCGCAGCCTTACAGGCCGCCGGCGGTTTGGACTATCTGGTGGGATTGGCCGCCAAGTTTCTGCGCAAACACCCTGACCACATCACCTATTACGGACCGCTCACCACGTGGCTCTTCTGTCTGGTGGCAGGCACGGCGCACACCTCTTATTCATTGCTCCCCATCATCTCTGAAATAGCCAAAAACAGCAAGATACGCCCGGAACGCCCCATGACGGTGGCCACCATCGCCGCCTCTCTGGGCATTACGGGCAGTCCTGTTTCTGCCGCCACCGCCGCCATCATCAGCACCGACCTGCTGGGCGGCCAGGGCATAGAGCTGAAAGACATCATGATTGTCTGCATCCCGGCTTCGCTCATCGCCATTCTGGTGGCCTCTTTCGTGCAGAACCACATTGGAAAAGAACTTGAGGACGACCCCGAATACCAGCGCCGTGTGAAGGAAGGGCTCATCAATCCTGAGCGCGAGGCCGAACTGATGAAGCAGTTTGAGACCAACCCCAACCCGCGCGCCAAATACTCAGTGATAGCCTTCCTGCTGGGCGTGTTCCTGGTGGTGCTGTTCGGCAGTGCTCCCTCGCTGCGTCCTTCGTTCGAGGTCAACGGCGAGCAGATAACACTGGGTATGCCCGAGTGCATTGAGATCATCATGATGTCGATAGCCGCCCTGATCCTGTTGGTGGGCAAGGCCGACGTGAAGAAGGCCGTCACGGGCAACGTGTTCGGTGCCGGCATGAACGCCATGGTCTCCATATTCGGTATTGCCTGGATGGGCGACACCTTCTTCAACGGCAACCTGGAGTTCTTCAAGACCCACATCGCCGACATCGTCACCCAGTATCCGTTCCTCTTCTCCGTGGCACTGTTCTTCATGAGCATCATGCTCTTCTCACAGGCCGCCACCGTGCGCACCCTCTATCCGCTTGGCATCGGCCTGGGCATTTCGCCCTTGGCGCTAGTAGCCATGTTCCCGGCTGTGAACGGCTACTTCTTCATCCCCAACTACCCAACTGAGGTGGCCGCCATCAACTTCGACACCACCGGCACGACGCGCATAGGAAAGTACGTTCTCAACCATTCGTTCCAGCTCTCGGGCTTCATCACCACCTTCGTCTCGATTGGTGTGGGCTATCTCATCATCACCTTCCTCTACTAGAAGGCAATAGAGCTGCCAGCATTTCCAGAACCGCCCAATAAGCCGGAACATCCCAAACGACCGGCTGCTCGGGAACCAGAAAAAACAAGGAAAACAACCTAGAAAAGAATAAAGATAATCACTAACCCTTAAACAAAAAAGATTATGAAAACATTGCGTAACATGATGGTGCTCTTAGCACTGTTGGTATCAGTAAACATCGTTGCAAAACCCAAAATTCGCATCATCGCCACCGGCGGCACCATCGCCGGAGTAAGTGCATCGGCTACATCGTCGGCCTACAGCGCCGGACAGGTGGGCGTACAGACACTGATCGACGCCGTTCCCCAGATGCTCGACCTGGCCGACGTCAGCGGCGAACAGCTCGTCAACATTGGTTCTCAGGACATGAACGACGAGGTGTGGCTCAAGCTGGCCAAGCGCATCAACCAATTGCTCAACCAGGAAGGCTATGACGGCATCGTCATCACTCACGGAACCGACACCATGGAAGAAACCGCCTACTTCCTCAACCTGACCGTCAAGAGCGACAAACCGGTCATCCTCGTAGGCTCCATGCGCCCCTCTACCGGCATCAGCGCCGATGGTCCCGGCAACCTCTATGCAGGCGTTGCCGCTGCCGCCAGCCCCACATCGAAGGGCCGTGGCGTGATGTGCTGCATGAACAACCTGCTGCTCGACGCCAAGGATGTCATCAAGATGCACACCACCGACGTGGCCACCTTCCAGGGTGCCAACTACGGCAAAGTGGGCTATGTATATAACGGCGAGGCCATCTACAACCGCGACATCGCCAACGCTCACACCACAAAGAGCGAATTCGACGTCGAGAACCTGACCGAGCTGCCCAAGGTAGGCATCGTTTACGGCTACGCCAACTGCTCTCCGCTGCCCATGCAGGCATTCGTTGACGCCAACTTCGACGGCATCGTGCTGGCAGGTGTAGGCGACGGCAACTTCTACAAGGATGTGTTCGACGTTGCTCTGAAGGCCCGCGAGAAGGGCATCAACGTTGTTCGTTCGTCGCGCGTACCCACCGGCCCCACCTGTCTGAACGGCGAGGTTGACGACGCCAAGTATCACTTCGTGGCCGCTCTGACGCTCAACCCGCAGAAGGCTCGTGTGCTGCTCATGCTCGCCCTGACCAAGACCCGCGACTGGCAGGAAATCCAGAAATACTTCCAGAAATACTAATCGGTAGCCATCACTACAGTCTCCACTAACCATAAATAGAAAAACTATGAACAAAACACTATTGCTAGCCCTGCTCTTCGTGCCCGCAACAATGATGGCGCAGCAGGACAAAGACGCCTCGGCAGGCGAGGAATCGCTGTTCGAGAAAGTAACGAAGATAGAGAAGAAGCAGGACAACTTCCACTTCCTGCTCAACCTCAACAACAGTTTTGACATCAACCAGGCCGACGGCGACTTCCAGAATGCCAAGTTCAACATGCGCCAAATCCGCATCGAGGCAAAGGGAAACATCAACGACACCTTCTCCTTCCGCTGGCGCCAGCGTTTGAACCGCAACAACTCGCCCGCCCCTGACGGCATCGACAACATGCCCGCATCGTCCATCGACGTGGCTGGCATCGGTGTCAAGGTGAACGACAAGTTCTCCATGTTCCTCGGTAAGCAGTGCGCCGCCTACGGTGGTGTGGAATTCGACCTCAACCCCATTGAGATTTACGAGTACTCCGACATGGTGGACTACATGAGCAACTTCCTCACTGGTGCCAACTTCCAGTTCCAGCTCACCCCCGAACACCAACTGCAGCTGCAGGTGCTCGACAGCCGCAGCGGCAGCATGAGCGACATGTATGGTGACGGCTATGAGCAGTCCAAGGTGCCCCTGGTTTACACCGCCAACTGGAACGGCAGTTTCGGCAATGTGTTCAAGACACGTTGGAGCTACTCGCTCATGAGCCAGGCCAAAGGCTATCGCAGCCACTACATTGCACTGGGCAACGAAGTGACCGTCAACAATTTCGACGCTTTCTTCGACGTGATGTACATGCGCGAGGGCATCGACCGCGAGGGCATCGTCTCGAGCTTCGTAGGCAACAATGCAGCTGGCGGACACCAGAACGACGCTGAGTATCTCTCGTTCGTGATGAAGGCTCAGTATCGCTTCGCCCCGAAGTGGAACGCCTTTGTGAAGGGCATGGTTGAGAACGAAGGATTCTCGAAAGCCAACGGAGCCATTGAAAAAGGCAAGTACCGCACCGCACTGGGCTACTTCGCCGGTCTGGAGTATTATCCCATGAAGAACAGCAACCTGCACTTCTTCCTCACCTATGTGGGCCGCCACTACAGCTACACCGACCGTGCCAAGGCATTCGGCTGCGACGACTACAGCACCAACCGCATTTCCATCGGTTACATCTGGCAGTTGCCAATGTTCTAACCCGCAAAACACACCGGGTGGCAGAACGAAACAACAAAAAAAAAAACGTATAATTGTAAAAATAAAAAAAACATTATGTCAGAAGAGAAATTCAGAGTTGAGAGCGACCTCCTTGGTGAGCTCAAAGTACCCGCCGACGCCCTCTATGGCGTTCAGACACAACGTGGCATCAACAACTACCACATCTCGCGCAAGAAGATGCGCGACTATCCCGACTATGTCATCGCCATCGCCTACGTGAAGCTGGCTGCCGTGCAGACCAACCATACGCTCGGAGTAATCAACGACGAGATTGCCGGCGCCATCAGCCAGGCCTGCCGCGAAATCATCGACGGCAAGTGGCACGAGAACTTCCCCATCGACATGATGCAGGGAGGTGCTGGCACCAGCGTCAACATGAACGCCAACGAGGTGATTGCCAACCGCGCACTCGAAATCATGGGTCACGAGAAGGGCGACTACCAGTACTGTCTGCCCAACGACCACTGCAACTGTGGCCAATCCACCAACGACGTTTATCCCACCACCATCCGTCTGGCCCTCATCCGCATGAACAAGAGCCTCGTGGCATCGCTCACCGGACTCATCAGCGCACTGCGCTACAAGGCCGAGGAGTTCAAGGACATCATCAAGATGGGCCGCACCCAGCTGCAGGATGCCGTCCCCATGACCAGCGGACAGGAGTTCAACGCCTATGCCAACAACCTGGAAGAGGAAATCCTCAACCTGGAGCGCAACGTCAAGCTGCTGCACGAAATCAACATGGGTGGCACCGCCATCGGCACCGGACTGAACGCTGTTCCCGGTTTCGCCAAGCTGTGCGCCGCCAACCTGAGCAAACTCACCGGCGAAGCCTTCGTATCGGCTGCCGACCTTGTTGAGGCCACACCCGACACCGGCGCATACGTGAGCTACTCAAGCGCCCTGAAGCGTCTGGCCGTGAAGATTTCGAAGATGTGCAACGACTTCCGTCTGATGGCTTCGGGTCCACGCTGCGGTCTGAACGAAATCAACCTGCCCCCGCGCGCTCCTGGATCAAGCATCATGCCGGGCAAGGTGAACCCCGTCATTCCCGAAGTGGTCAACCAGGTTTGCTTCAAAGTCATCGGCAACGACACCACCGTATGCTTTGCCGCCGAAGCCGGACAGCTGCAGCTCAACGTCATGGAGCCCGTCATCACCGAAGCCCTCATCGAGAGCCTCACATGGCTCAAGAACGCCATCGACACCCTCGTCGAGGAGTGCATCCTGGGCATCACCGTCAACAAGGAACGCTGCTACGAAATGGTGAAGAACTCCATCGGCATCGTCACCGCACTGAACCCATACATCGGCTACAAGACTTGCACCAAGGTGGCCAAGGAAGCCCTCGAGACCAACCGCTCGGTCTATGACATCGTGCTGGAGAAGAACCTCATGTCGAAGGAGGATCTCGACAACGCCCTCGACCCGAAGAACATGCTCAACCCGCACAAGTTCAAGACAAAGTAAAAACGAGCCTTTTCTTGGAATGGAAACACTTCCAGTTGAGAATAACACAAAGAGAGCCTGGCGTAAAAAATGCCAGGCTCTCTTTCTGTTTTTTATCTCCCGACGTTGCGTCGAAATTCTCTAGAAAATTCAGACGTATCTCCCGACAATAATTTTTTATCTCACGACAATAGAAAAATATCTCCCGACAATATGATTATCCGCAATCTTACCACCAAATCCTTTGTAGCTTAAATCATCCACAAAGATGGAAGAATAACGCTCCGCGTCTCATTCCCGAGCAAGCTCGCCTACCCGTAGCCTTTCAAAAACCAATAAAAACCAACACGGCCAAGGAAAAACAGGTTTTTATTTGTTTTGTAAGACTGCCTGTTTTTGTTGGTTTTTCTTTGTTTTTATTGGTTTTTGAAAAGACGCGTAGCGTTCAACCAACAGTCTCTTTTTGTATATTACCCCTAAAACAACGTATTTGCTGGTACGATTGCGGATAAT
>DFFM01000033.1 GCA_002369515.1 Prevotella sp. UBA3776
TTTGAGTTTTAGCGGACAGCAATATTTTTGAATTGAAAATCGGCCGCCGAAGGGAAAGCCAAAGACGCGTAGCGTATGCTTTTCTCCAGAAGAAACAAAGCAGGCCTTGAAAATCAGTGGCTGTTGTTTTGGGGCGACGGCGCCGCCGTTGCGTTAATGTTCCCAAAAAGACGTGCTATGTCGCGTTTTTTATGTACTTTTGCGGCATTAATGAGCAACGCCATGAAGAAATTACTGTCACTTCCCCCCAATCTGGTGTCTTGTTTCCACGACATCACCGGCTGTCGGCGCAGCGAGTGGTTCTGTACGTCCGACCCCACCGACCACAAACTCGGCTCGGGCGGCGGAACGGCGTGGCTGCTGTGGAAAGCCTTTCTCGACGAGCGCGAAACCTCTGCCGACTCCACGTTCGGGCAGTGGCTCCACCGCGAGAAACGCATTCTGCTGCATGCCGGCGGCCAGAGCCGACGGTTGCCGGCTTATGCGCCGTCGGGCAAGATACTGACCCCCATCCCCGTGTTCCGCTGGGAGCGGGGGCAGCGGTTGTCGCAGGATTTGCTGTCGCTGCAGCTGCCCCTCTACGAGCGCATCATGCAGGCGGCTCCCTCGGGGCTGCGCACCATGGTGGTGAGTGGCGACGTTTACATCCGTGCCACACAGCCCCTGCAGCCCATTCCCGAAGCCGACGTGGTTTGTTACGGGCTGTGGTTGGGCCCAGAGACTGCCAAGAACCACGGAGTGTTCGTCATGGACCGCACAAGTCCGTCGCAGCTGAAGTGCATGTTGCAGAAACCCACCGTGGGGCAGCTGGGCGAACTGCAGAGAGACCACTTCTATCTGACCGACATCGGTGTTTGGCTGCTCAGCGACCGCGCTGTGGAGGTGCTCATGCGCCGCTCGAGAGACCACGCCTCGGACAATTTCCTTCCCTACGACCTTTACGGCGAGTTTGGCTGCGCGCTGGGCACTAAGCCCACGCTGGCCGATGCCGAAGTGAGTGCCCTGAGCGTGGCTGTGCTGCCCCTGCCGGGCGGCGAGTTCTATCACTTCGGTACGTCGCGCGAACTGCTCTCGTCGATGCTCACCATCCAGAACCTGGTGGTGGACCAGCGACACATTATGCACCACGACCGCAAGCCCCATCCGAGCATCTTCGTGCAGAACGCCGTCACCGATATCCGCTTTACCGACCAGAACACCAACATCTGGATAGAAAACAGCCATGTGGGCGCGGGCTGGACGCTCACCCACGACCACATCATCACGGGCGTACCGCGCAACGACTGGACGGTGAGCCTCGAGCCGGGCGAGTGCATCGACGTGGTGCCCGTGGGCGAGAGCGACTATGAGGTGCGCCGTTACCACATAGACGACCGCGTGGACAGCGACGAACTGAGCTGCCGCGCCAATCTGCGCCGTCTGTTCGACCAACGGCGAGCCTTCCGCGCCGAAAACTGGCCTGCGCTGGCCCGCAACCATCAGCACAGCGTGTTCTATCAGATCGACCTTGACGACGCCGCCCGCGAGTTTGCCGCGTCGAAACTGCCGCTCGCACGTCCTCTTTCAGCCGATGAACCGCTGCTCACCCGGGCAGCCGACAGCATGTTTCGCGCCGAGGTGGCGCGCCGTTTGGGGGAAGACCCCGGGGCCGACGAAGCCCACGCCTTCGGCCTGTTGCGGCAGGGCATCACCCAGACGGCCGTCGATGTTGTGCAGCAACCGCGCATGTCGGTCTATGCCGACCAGATTGTGTGGGGACGCTGCCCCGTTCGCATTGACATTGCCGGCGGCTGGACCGACACGCCGCCCTACTGTCTGATGGAAGGCGGCAACGTCATCAACTTGGCCATCGAACTGAACGGGCAGCCGCCCCTGCAAGCCTACGTGCGGCCCTGCCGCGAGCGGCACATCGTGCTCCGCAGCATCGACCTGGGTGCCGTAGAGCAGGTGGACACCTACGAGCAGCTGGCCGACTTCCGCCGCGTGGGCAGCCCGTTCTCCATACCCAAGGCCGCACTGGCCCTGGCGGGCTTCCTGCCCGACTATTCGGCCGAGCGGTTTGGGTCGCTCGGCCAACAGTTGGAACAGTTTGGATGCGGCATAGAGCTGACGCTGCTCTCGGCCATTCCCGCTGGCAGCGGCCTGGGCACGAGCAGCCTGCTGGCCGCCACCGTGCTGGGTGCGCTGAGCGACTTCTGCGGGTTGGCCTGGGACAAGAACGAGATTGTTCACCGCACACTGGTGCTCGAACAGCTGCTCACCACGGGCGGCGGATGGCAGGACCAGGCGGGAGGGCTGCTTCAGGGGGTGAAACTGCTGCAAACCGAGCCCGGCTTTGCCCAAAACCCGGTGGTGCGATGGTTGCCCAACGACCTGTGGACCCAACCTGACTATGCAGCCTGCCACCTATTATATTATACGGGCATCACGCGCACGGCCAAGGAATTATTGTCCGAAATAGTGCGCCGCATGTTCCTCAACCAGCACGACCAACTCATGTTGCTGCGCCAGATGAAGGCGCACACCATGGGCATGTACGACGCCATTCAGCGCAACCGCTTCGGCGAGATGGGTGCGCTCGTGCGCAAGACGTGGCAGCAGAACCAACAACTCGACAGCGGCACCAACCCCACCGCCGTCAGGGCCATCACCGACATTGTGGACGACCTCTGTCTGGGCTACAAGTTGCCCGGAGCCGGTGGGGGAGGCTATCTCTACATGGTGGCCAAAGACCCCGAGGCCGCCGCGCGCATTAGGCAGTTGCTGACAGCCCATGCGCCCAATGCCAACGCCCGCTTCGTGGAAATGACGCTCAGTACAAAGGGGCTGCAGGTGAGCCGCAGCTGACAATCGCCGAGAAAGGGAAAGACAAAATGATGAAGTTTCGCACAGAAGTGGCCATCGAACGGCCTGCATGGCGCATTGAACCCCACCAGAGGCTGCTCTTCGTGGGCAGTTGCTTTGCCGCCACCATGGGGCGACGCTTTGCCGACAACCAGTTTCGCGCAACGGTGAACCCCAGGGGTACCATGTACAATCCCGTCAGCATTCTGCACACGTTGCAGAGGGCCTTGCCTGCCGACGGCTGCGACGTGTGCTTCCTCACACTGGGCACCAACCACGTTTATCGGCTCAAGGAGACGGGCGAGATTGTCGATAACTGCGAAAAGCGCCCTCAGCGGCTCTTCAGCGAAGAAGAACTCAGCGTGGCAGACTGTGCCGAGGCGCTCAACCAGTGCGTCAGCCTGTTGCGCCAGTCCAACCCCGACGTGAAAATCGTCTTCACCGTCAGCCCCATCCGCTATGCCAAATATGGTTTCCATGGCAGCCAGTTGTCCAAGGCTACGCTGCTGCTGGCTGTCCAGCAAGTGCTCGCCCAAGCACCGGCAGAGCAGCAAGACTCGCTCTGCTACTTCCCCGCCTACGAGATTGTGAACGACGAACTGCGCGACTACCGCTTCTATGCCGCCGACATGCTGCACCCCAGCGAGCAGGCCGCCGACTACATTTGGCAACAACTGACTGACCACCTGCTGGGCGACCGCGCCAGGCAGATGATGGACGAATGGAGGCCGCTGCAGCAGGCGCTGGACCATAAGCCTTTCCATCCGGAGTCGAACGAATACAAAAAGTTTCTGGCCGACACACAGCAGAAAGTGGAGGACTTCAAAAAGAAATATCAGCTCTGAAGGACGGCCAATTCGACTTTTTTGTCTATTTTTGCACCATAAAATAACCTATTTAATAAAAAGAAGAACATGATGAAGAATTTTGGATCGAAACCGTGGATGCTTCCACAGCCTGTGCTGATTATCGGCACCTACGACAAAGACGGCAAACCCAACGCCATGAATGCAGCATGGGGCGGCCAATGGGACATGCACGAAATCATGATTTCGCTGGGCTCGCACCAGACTACCGACAACTTGGCCGTGAACAGCGAACTGACAGTGGCTTTCGCCACTGCCGATACACTGGTGGCTGCCGACTACGTGGGCATCGCCAGCGGACGCAACACGCCCGACAAAATGGAACGTTCCGGATGGACCGTCGAGAAGGCTCCCAACGTGAATGCGCCGCTCTTTAGGGAGTTGCCCATGACGCTGGAGTGCCGCGTGAAGCAGAAGCTGGACGAGTCGAAAACGGGATTCTATCTGGTGGCCGAAATCATGAGCATCCAGTGCGACGAGCAGTATTTGGCCGCCGACGGGCAACCCGACGTGGAGCGAATGCACCTCATCACATACGACCCCGTTCACCATAACTACATCGAACTTGGGAAAACCGTTGGCAAAGCTTTCGCTGACGGAAAACAACTGGCAAAATGACGCCTGATTGTGGAAATGAAACAACTGAAGAAGGGACAGAAATGACCTACACAATAGAAAAAATTACAACACTGATTGGTGCCCGCCGCTATGGTGGGCACGACGCGAGGGTGGGGTGGCTGCTCACCGACAGCCGTTCGCTCTGTTTCCCCGAGGAGACTCTGTTCTTTGCGCTCCATACCAAGCGCAACGACGGCCACCGCTACATTGGCGACCTCTACCGCAGGGGAGTGCGCTGCTTTGTGGTTGAAGTGGTGCCCGAACATCATGGCGAAGTCTATCCTGAGGCCAACTTCCTGAAGGTGACCAACTCGCTGGCTGCCTTGCAACGGTTGGCTGAGCGCCATCGCGACGAATTCAACATCCCCATTGTGGGCATAACGGGCTCCAACGGCAAAACCATGGTGAAGGAGTGGCTCTATCAGGTGCTCTCGGGCGTGGGCTGCAGGCCCCACGCTGAAAAGGCGGAGGCCGAAGCAACCCCGGCCGATGCAGACCGCGCGGGTGAGGCCGGTCGGCAGCTGCGCGTCACGCGCTCGCCGCGGAGCTACAACTCGCAGATAGGCGTTCCGCTGTCGGTGTGGCTGCTCAACGAGCAGACACAGGTGGGCATCTTCGAGGCCGGCATCAGCCAGCCGGGCGAAATGCTGGCCCTGAGAGACATCATTCAGCCCACCATCGGCGTACTGACCTCGCTGGGAACGGCTCACCAGGAGAACTTCCGCTCGATGGAAGAAAAGTGCATGGAGAAACTGCAGCTCATGCACGACACCGAGGCTGTGGTCTATTGTTCGGACGACGACATCGTGAGCCGTTGCATACGCCGCTCGCAATACAAGGGCGAACGGCTCAACTGGTCGCGCTACAACGAAGAAGCGCATCTGTTTGTCTCGAAAACCGAAGTCTGCGGCCAACAGTGTCACATCACTTACACCTGCGGAGGTGAGCAGCACGTCTATTGCATACCGTTCATCGACGAGGCGTCCATCGACAACTCCATCACCACCACCGTCATTGCCCTGCGGCTGGGAATGGCTCCCGACGAGATTGCTCGCAGAATGGCATGCCTGGAGCCGGTTGCCATGCGGTTGGAGGTGAAGCAGGGACAGCGCGGATGCACACTCATCAACGACTCGTACAACAGCGACATCAATTCGCTCGACATTGCCCTGGACTTCGCCCAGCGGAGAGAGGAGCATGGAGGGCAAAGCCAGCCAAACACCGAGCGAAGGGGTATGGGCGGCAAACGCACCCTCATCCTGAGTGACATCGACCAGAGTGGCGAGCTGCCCGAAACGCTCTATCGCGAAGTGGCCGAACTGGCTGTGAAGCGCGGGGTGCAGAAGTTCATCGGCGTGGGAAAGGAAATAACGAGCCAGCAACAAGTGTTCAATGTGCCTGAAAAATACTTCTTCGACGATACTGACCAGTTTGTTCGCAGCAACGTGTTCAGCCAACTGCAGAATGAAACCATCCTGCTGAAAGGCTCGCGCAGGTTTGGATTCGACCAGCTGGCGGAACTGCTCGAGGAAAAGGTACACGAAACCATTCTCGAAGTGAACCTCAACGCCATGGTGGAGAACCTGAACTACTACCGCTCGTTCCTGAAACCCGAGACGAAGCTGGTCTGCATGATCAAGGCCGACGGCTACGGGGCGGGCGCCGTGGAGATAGCCAAGACGCTGCAGGAACACCGTGTTGACTATCTGGCCGTGGCCGTGGCCGACGAGGGCGTCACCCTGCGCAAGGCTGGCATCACGAGCAACATCATGATCATGAACCCCGAAATGACGGCCTTCAAGACCATGTTCGACTACGACCTCGAGCCCGAAGTGTATTCTTTCAGACTGCTCGATGCGCTCATCAAGGCAGCCCGAAAGGAAGGCATCACGGGATGGCCCGTCCACATCAAGCTGGACACGGGCATGCACCGCCTGGGGTTCGACCCGCGTCACGACATGGACGAACTGATAGACAAACTCGTCCACCAGCAGGCCGTCATCCCGCGTTCGGTGTTCTCCCACTTCGTGGGCAGCGACAGCGACGACTTCGACCGTTTCTCGGCGCACCAGTTTCAGCTCTTCCAGCAGGGAAGCGACAGGTTGCAGGCGGCTTTCAGCCATCACATCATCCGCCACATGGACAACTCGGCGGGCATTGAGCATTTCCCCGAGCGGCAGATGGACATGTGTAGGCTGGGCTTGGGGCTCTACGGCATCGACCCGCGCGACAACCGCATACTGAACACGGTATCTACGCTCAAGACCACCATCTTGCAGCTTCGACATGTGCCGAAGGACGAAACTGTGGGTTATAGCCGCAAAGGCCACCTGGAGCGCGACAGCGTCATTGCCGCCATCCCCATTGGCTATGCTGACGGACTGAACCGCCATTTGGGGCGCGGGCGCTGCTACTGTCTGGTGAACGGCGAGAAGGCCCCCTACGTTGGCAACATCTGCATGGACGTGGCCATGATCGACGTAACCGACATTCCGTGCCATGAGGGCGACGTGGTGGAAATCTTTGGCGAGCACCTGCCCGTAACGGTGCTCAGCGACGTCTTGGAGACCATTCCTTACGAGGTGCTCACGGGAGTGTCAAACCGAGTGAAACGTGTTTACTTCTCCAGCTAGCCGTTGTTTGCAGTAGGAGTTGGGCAGAAAGGAGTGGGAGGTTTTTCGGAAAGAATGATAACGATTTCGTAAAATACTTCCCACTTCTATCTCCTAACTCCTAACTTTTTTGTATCTTTGCAGTCACTAATCTAAATCTTGTCAAGAAAATCTAGTAATACAAATCTAACAATACAAATGAGTGCTGTACAAACTTCTAAAATGACCAACTATCGTTGGATTATTTGTGCGATGTTGTTTTTTGCAACAACGGTGAACTACATGGACCGTCAGGTGCTCTCGCTTACATGGAAGGACTTCATTGCTCCCGAATTCCACTGGACTGATGCCGACTACGGAACCATTACTTCTGTCTTCTCCATCCTCTATGCCGTGTTCTGCCTCTTTGCCGGCAAGTTCATCGACTGGATGGGCACCAAGAAAGGCTATCTCTGGGCCATCTTCGTCTGGTCGCTGGGAGCCTGTCTGCATGCGGGCTGTGGTTGGGTGACGATGAAGTACGAAGGCATCTCCAGCATCGCGGCGCTGCGGGCTGTCGAGGCTGGTTCGATGACCGCCCTCAGCATAGCCACCGTTTCGGTTTATCTGTTCCTCTTCTGCCGTGCCGTGCTTGCACTGGGTGAGAGTGGAAACTTCCCGGCTGCCATCAAGGTGACGGCTGAATACTTCCCCAAGAAAGACCGCGCATTCGCCACTTCCATCTTCAATGCCGGTGCATCGGTAGGCGCTTTGGCTGCTCCTGTCAGCATTCCGCCCCTTGCCGAGGCTTTTGGCTGGGAAATGGCATTCATCATCATTGGTGCACTGGGATTCTTGTGGATGGCGCTGTGGGTGTTCATCTACGACAAGCCCAACAAGAGCAAGCACGTCAACGCTGCTGAGCTTACTTACATCAATCAGGATGCCGAAACCGACGAGGATCCGAAGGATGCCAACGACGAAGGACCTGCCATCAGTTTTGCCAAGTGCTTCACCTTCAAGCAGACTTGGTCGTTCATTGTGGGTAAGTTCATGACCGACGGAGTGTGGTGGTTCTACCTCTTCTGGGCACCAGCCTACTTCTCCGACCAGTTTGGCTACAAGTCGAGCTCTGGCATGGGGCAGCTGCTCATTTTCACTCTCTATTTCATCGTGACCGTGGTCAGCATCTTTGGTGGCTATCTGCCCAAACTGTTTGTTGAGAAGCGAGGCATGAATCCCTATGCCGGGCGCATGTTGGCCATGCTTATTTTCGCCTTCTTCCCCTTGTTTGCTTTGTTTGCACAGCCGTTGGCCATGTGGCAGGACAGCCCCATCGACCCCGCATGGTGGCCTGCCATCATCATTGGTCTCGCTGGCGCCGGCCATCAGGCTTGGAGTGCCAATATCTTCTCGACAGTAGGCGACATGTTCCCCAAATCGACCATTGCCACCATTACCGGTATTGGTGCCATGGCAGGTGGTATCGGTTCGATGCTCATCAACAAAATTTCGGGTAACCTCTTCACCTATGCCGAGGGCCAGGGCGCTGCCTTTAGCTTCTTGGGCTATGAGGGCAAGCCTGCTGCCTATATGATTGTTTTCTGCTTCTGCGCCGTGGCCTACCTCATTGGTTGGATTATCATGAAGACGCTCGTGCCGAAGTATAAGCCCGTAGTAGTGGAATAATCGATGAGATTTACGAACAATGCTCAACGTGTGATTGACCAGTAGTCAATAAGAAAGATATAAAAACAGCGGTGGCTCTCTGATAAATCATTTCAGAGAGCCACCGCTGTTTTTAGCTGTTTAGCTCGTGAAGAAGCACGTCCTTCTGCTGAAGCGTTTTCCTATGCCTTCAGGTCTTCGTCGTCCACCACTTCGTCAGCAGGAATGTCGTAGATGGGCAACTGCCTGTTGATGGCGGCATTGAACGAGATGACCGTTTCGGTGCGTTGCAATCCCAGAGGCTGCAGCTTGTCGTGGATGATGTTGAGCAGGTGGTGGTTGTTGAACGCATAAATCTTGATGAACATGTCGAACCCACCAGTGGTGTAGTGACATTCCACCACTTCCGGAATTTTCTTCAAAGCTTCCACCACCTTGTCAAAGTCGCCCGGGTCTTTCAGGTAAAGACCGATGTATGCACACGTCTCGTAACCGATTTTTTCTGGGTCTATAATGAACTGAGAGCCTTTGAGCACACCGAGGGTGGTGAGTTTCTGAATGCGCTGGTGAATGGCTGCGCCGCTCACATGGCAAGCACGAGCCACTTCAAGAAAAGCAATTCTTGCATCCTGAGCTATCAGGCGCAGAATTTTTTTGTCTAATGCATCTAGATTGTGATGAGCCATACCAATAGTAAAAAATGTTTAATAATTAATTCTATTTTGCAATAATGTTTTTAATAAGAAAGGACATCCCTGCGTTGTTTAGGAAACGGAGAGTCTTAATTCTTTGCAAAGATAAGCATAAAAACTTGAAAAAGCAACAAACTGAAAGTAAATTTTCGGTTTTCGAGATGAAGTTTTCATTTTTTCTCCAATTTGTTGACGGCTGAATAGTTGATGGTCAGCGCGTTGGCTCTGCGTAGGGCCTGTTTCACGTCGGAAACCATGCCCATAGGTGTCTGGCGGTCCACTTTCAGCGAAACCGTCATGGCTTGACGGTCGGCTTCCGACATGCGGCTGCGTTCGTCGCTGACGTAGCCTGCCACCTGATTGGCATCGGCGAACTTGTCGTTCAGTTGGATGCGGCATTCCTTGCTCCCCACAGGGCGGCCTATATAAATGTAGCTCACAGACGACTTCTTGGTCAGTCGCTGCAGCTCGGTGCCTGCAGGAACTTGATATTCCACCTTGGGAGTCACCTTGCGCATGTGGGTGACGATCATGAAAAAAAACAGCACGGTGAAAATCAGGTCGGGCAGCGACGCTGTGTTCAGACTGGGCACAGTCCTCCTTTTTCTGCGGCTCATGTTCATGGCTGTCCTCCTTCCTCTTGAGCATTGTTCACTTCAGCTATGCGCTGTGGATAGTAATTGCGGAGCGCAGTCTTCTGGTCGGGTGTGCATTCGGCCAGTGAGTGGCCATATTGTTTTTTGGCCTGGCGGTTGCGCAGTGCATTGTAGGCTGCCACAATCTCGTTTTGCACGTCGAAGTAAGCTTCGTAGTCGGCTTCGCGGTCGGTTTCCAACTGTATGATGTGTTGCAAACGGTCCGACGTGACTCCCACAAATTCTTCCACTCGTTGGCGCAGTTTACCAATGGGCAGCGGCTTGTCATTGCAAGTGAGATGGCCGTCGGCGCTTATTTGCAATCGCAGAACGTTGCGCTCGTCCACGTCTGTCTGTTCCACCCGTTGCTCGTCGGGTGTCAGTGGTGGCAACTGACGGGTTAGTCCCTTGTCAATGTCCATGGACGACGTGACAAGAAACAAAATCAGCAGCATGAACGAAATGTCGGCTGTTGAAGTAGTGTTCAGCGACGGGACCTCGCGTTTCTTACGTTTGAACATACTACAGCAATGATGGCCACCAACAGCAGGATGATGGCCGTATAAATAAACATGTCGGCAACCTTCAGCCACATTCGGTCGGTATAGCGGATGCCATTGACAAGCATTGGCTCAGCAGAACCCAACAGGAATGTCAGCAGCAGGCAAACAATCAGTCCGCCGCCTGTTGCCAGTGCGATGCGGGCTACTGGAATGCCGTTGCTCACGTTGTGGCTCTTGTCACGGACGCGCATCGAACGTACTACCGACACTCCTGACGCAACAACGGCAATGGCCAGTACCAACCAGACGAATCCGATGAGCACGGTTGTGAAACGGGGTTCAATAAAGTTGGGGTCTTCGTCGAACGGTTTGTCGAATCCAATGAAAAAGAAAGCGCAGAAAACCACTGCTGCCACTGCCAGCAATGCGTAGAGCGCTGCTGCCGATAGTTTTGCGGCGGGCCAATGGGCCATGTCCTTGGGCTTTAACATAGTGTTTCTTCTATTTCCTGTTCATTTTGGGTGCTACAGATGCACTCCTGAATTCTTTTTTCTAGCTACAAACTCCTAGCTCCTGACTCCCTTCTTTTTTGCCAGAATGTCCATGAGTGTAATGGCCGATTCCTCCATTTGCGAAGTCAGGTGCTCGATTTTTGAAAGAATGTAGTTGTAGAATATCTGCAATATAACTGCCACGATGATACCGAAGATGGTAGTGATAAGCGCCACTTTCATGCCCGCTGCGACAATGGTGGGACTGATGTCGCCAGCATCCTGGATACGGTCGAAAGCCATCACCATGCCAATCACGGTGCCAAGAAATCCCAGCGAGGGAGCCAGTGCTATGAACAGTGTAATCCACGAACAGCCTTTCTCCAGGTTGGCCGACTGCACTGCTCCATAGCTGCTCACCGAACGCTCGATGTCTTCCAGACTTTCGTCAGCATGGAGAATGCCCTGATAGCAAACTGACGCCACAGGCCCGCGCGTTTCGCGGCAAAGGTCCTTGGCACCCTCGGAGTCGCCAGCCATCAGCTTCTGCTCAATGTCACCCATGAATTTCTTTGCGTTGATTTCGGACAGACTGAGATAGATGATGCGCTCGATGCAGAATGCCAGACCCAGGACGAGTGCCAGCGCCACCAGCGACATGAATCCTGCGCTGCCCTCGATGAACTTGCGTTTCAGCGCATGGTGGAAACCGTCGTTTTCGGCGGGACTCAACTCGGCCAAGTCAATGCTGTCGGTTGATGCTGCAGCCAGTTCAGCCAAACTGGTCGAGTCGGCCATGGCAGCCACAGAGTCGGCCTTTGTCGGGTCGGCTTTCTGTTCACCCGATACGGGCTTCCCTTGTTGGTTGTTGGCAGCCGGGGTTTGTGCCACGGTCACCTGCAATGAAATAAAAATCAGGAAACAAGCTATTGCAGCTTTAGCAATCAGACTTCTCATCTTCAAAAGCTATAAAAAAAGCGGAGAGAGGGGGATTCGAACCCCCGAATCGGTTTCGCCGATTACACGCTTTCCAGGCGTGCCTCTTCAGCCACTCGAGCACCTCTCCTTGATTCAGGATGCAAAATTATTCTTTTTCTGATGAAAAACCGCAGGTTTCGTCGCGTTTTTTCACTTTCGCCCCCGAATTTAAAGTTCTTTATGACTTTTTTCTCTCTCTACGGGGCGGAAAATGGTGTTTTCCAAGTGTGGAAAGATGTTTCCTGCAAGGACGAGGCGGTCTATGACAAGCGGATTTTCCTGAAGATGAGCGTCTGCACCAAACCGCGCGTGGCAAGATACAGAATGAAGGCAAGCCAAAGGGCATGGTTGCCCCACGCAGGACTCAACAGATGGTAGAGGGCAAAAAACAGCGCCGTGGCAACGACAGACGAAACGAGCATGCCACGCGAGGCGGTTATGCCAATGAACACACCGTCCCAAACAAAGGCGGCCACACCTGCAACAGGGATGAGAAACGCCCAAAAATAATAGTCGCTGGTGGCAGCAATGACCTCGGTCTCGTCAGTGAGCAGATGCAGGAATCCGTTGCCTCCCACGGCATAAGCCAACGTGAAGAGCAGCGTTACTCCCGCGCCCCAAAGAAACACATGCCTTACGACGGAAGAAAAGGCTTGCCGGTTGTTTGCACCATAATAGCGTCCGCCGAGAGCCTCGCCTGCAAAGGCAAAACCGTCCATGACATACGAAAAAAGGATGTAGAGTTGCATGAGCAGCGTGTTGACCGACAGCATCAGCGCCCCTTGGCGCGCTCCGGCGGAAGTGAAAAACAAATTGACGGCCACCAGGCACAGAGTGCGCAGAAAGATGTCGCGGTTGACCGTGAAGAAAGACTTCAGTCTGGCACCTTCAATCTTGAATCTCGAGCCTTTCACGTGGTCTTTCAGTCGTCTGCCATAGTAGTGGTGCCAAAGTGAGAGTGCCGTGAGAAACCCCGTCCACTGTGCAATGAGTGTGCCAAGTGCAACGCCTTCAATCTTGAGGCCGATGCCAAAGACGAGCAGGGTGCTGGCCGCAATGTTCACCACATTCTGCATGATGGAGACAAACATGGGGATGCGGCTGTTCTGCATGCCGATGAACCATCCGTTGAGGCTGTTCATGGCCATGACGGCGGGGGCTCCCCAGATGCATATATTAAAATAGGTGGTGACCAAGGGCAGAATGTCGGCTGTGGGGTGCATCAAGAAGAGTGCCAACTGGCGCAGCGGCAACTGAAAGATGAGAAAAGCCATGGCAATGGCAACGCCAAGTCCCAGGGAGGTGGAAAACAGCCTCATCACCTCGCTCAGGTGGCGGCGGCCCAACGCTTGCGAAGTCATGCCGCTGGTGCCCATGCGCAGAAATCCGAAAAGCCAATACATCAGATTGAAAATCATCGACCCCACCGCAATGGCGCCGATATACACCGCACTGCCCATGTGGCCAACGATGGCCACATCGACGAGCCCCAGCAAAGGCACCGTGATGTTCGATACGATGCTGGGAATGGCTATGCGAAGTATTTTTCGGTTCAAGTTTTGTTTCCTATGCCCCCAACTCCTAACTCTCAACTCCTAACTCTCAACTCCTAACTCCTAACTCCCCAAAAGCAGTCGGCTCACGGCGGCCGTGTCCTTCGCCCACTCCATGGTGTAGGCTTCGTTGGCTTTTTCGGGAGCATCCACGGTCTGCAGGTGTTGAACGTCGGCTTTCATTCGCAACACCTCGCCGATGGAAGTCTTTGCCTCCAAGCGGCGCAGGTAGGCCATGACGGTTTCCATGTTGAGTGACAGGATGGTTTGTCCGCCAAAGGGAATCTCCAGCCAGATGATTTCGCGTTTGGCCACATCGAGCACGCCAAACACCAGTCCCTTGGCAAGGTTCGACTCATCTACACGAACCTGGTGCTGCACCGTTGAAGGGTCGTAGGCCACGCCAGTCTGATTGGAGACGGTCATGGGGCTGGCGCTGCTCATCCATCCCACCACCAGGTTGATGGCCAGGTTGCCGGTGCTGTAGGCGTTGCAACTGAACGTCACATAGCGGGCGTGGTTTTTGGCGAGTGTGGGCAAATCGAGTTCCACGTATTCGGCCGTGCCCACTTCGTTGGGAATGGAGCGTATGTCGCCCGAGTGGCGGGCGCCTGTTGGTGCCAGGTTGAAATACGCACAGTCCACCACGTGGTCGTCATAGAGGATGCGGCTGCTCAGGTCCATGTCCATGTGCTGGGCGGGCAGTCCCTTTCCCCACTGCATGAACAGTCGCACTGCGTCGCCTTCCACTTGGAAGCGTGTGCCTTGCAGGGCAGCCGAAGCGTCCTGGATGGTGGTGCTGCGGTCGCCAATGGAAAGGGGGATGTTGAACAGTTGGGGGTCGATGTATATGGTGCGGCCTTTCTCTCCTTCCTTTTGCTGCTGAGCTGAACGGAGTGCTTCGGCTTCGAAATGCCTTTGCAGGGCGTTGGTGTAGAGTGTGCGCACACGCGCTTTCATGTCGTCGCGTTGACGCGCGTTGTAGCGGTTGAGCCGCGGGTTGGCCGGAATGGTTTTCATGTTGCCGCCCAGGGGACGCACTACGCGCTGCACATCGGGTTCGAACCACGTGTCGGCATACATTCCGAGGGTGAAAAGCAGCCGCAGGGCGACGGTCTTCCCGTCGTCATTGTTCAGAAGCTGTTCGAACGCGCTGATGACCTGGTCGGGGCCAAACCACAGCATGTTGCTGAACAGACTGCGGGCAAAGACACCCGGACGCTCGCTGAGCAACCGAAGCGTTTCGGCGGGCTGACGGTCGAGTCGATGGCGGTTGACGCGTCCCTGCCACACATCGTAATCCTGGCGGTAGAAACGGTCCATCAGCTCGCGCAGACGCTCGAAACCGTCGCGCTTGGCGTATTCGCTCAGTCGCAGGGCGCGGATCATGCGCACCCACATGCCGCGCTTGGCGTGCATGGCTTCGCAACTTTTTGCGGGTTCCATGGGCAGATTGTTCAGCCATTGGGCGATGCGCAGACACCACTCGCGGCTGTATTTCAGCTTCAGTTGCTCGCGTTTCTGGTCTTGGCCTTCCTGGCTGCGGTCCAGCAGGGCGAAGATGTGGGCGTTGGCATGCCGGGCGTTGCTCAGCAATACGCGCGGCTCGACAATCTGTATTTGGCCCGTGTGCTTGTACCACAGGTAGCGCAGAATATCTGTGGGTGTGCTGAACAGCCCTCCTGCCTCGTCGGCTTTTCCCTGCTCCAGAAGGGCATCTGCGACGAGCATCATGGTTTCCTTCACACCGAAGCCGGCATTGGCAGGCAGCGGCAGATGTCTCAGCAGCAGTTTCAGACTGTCAGCCTGTGTGGCGTCGAGAGCGACGGGCGAAACCAGCAGGTTTTCCATGGCCCGATGCAGTTCGGCGTCGCCCCAGAGGCTGAGCTGCTTGAGTTTGCTGCCCTGGCCGCGGAAGATTTCTGTGGAGGTCTCGAACGGCGTTCCGCAGAAGGGACAACCGTTGTAACGCTCCAGCGGGAAGGTCCCCTCGGGAATGAGGTGGCCGCAGGGCAGCTGCGTACCTTCCATCTTCACTTCGTCGCCGAAATAGTTGGCCACAAAGGTGACAATGTGGTCGATGAACGATTCGCCCGTAGGCACCTGCCAACCTTTCACCAGAGGGGTCCAGTTGAGCCCCACGCCCATCACTTCGTTGACCACACCGAGCAGCTCCTCCTGCTGTTCGGCAGAAAGGCTGTTGAGTTTGTGCAGCAGCGGCTCGTCCACAGCATAGCCTACGGAGCGCAGCAGGGCTACGAATTGCAGGGTTTGTTGAGTGATGTTGTCGTTTGACTTTATTTCGTCGGGAATGTAAATGGCGTTCAGCCGCAACGAAACGCGAAGCAAATCTTTTTCCATGGCCTTGGGGTGTTTTTGGGGGTGGGGTGGGAAAAAAGGCAATTGGGGAACTGAAAGCATGTGTACCGAAGGCACACATAATGACATTGAAGTAAGTTCCCCTTGGCCTTTTTTTATTTCGTTAGAGTCTCCTTTCGGTGCAAAAATAAGTGTTTTTTGGCTTTCTGCAAAATTTTTCCCCACTTTTTTTGTCTTCAGCTGTTTGAAAACGAAAAAAGTGGGGAAAAACCGAAGCGTCCCTGCCGTTTGTCACTTCGCCATGCGGTAGATGGCCTCCATGTCGGCGGTGGCTATCTTCTCGATGGAGCCGAGCACCACGGTGTTGTCGCGGCTGCACTTGCGCACCATTGTGGCAATCTCGTCGTCGGTGATGTCGCGTCCCAGCAACTCGTGGATGCTGGTGGGCATGCCTATCTGTCGGTAGAACGTCTCGATGGCCTCAATGCCGCGCAGGGCGGTGGCTTCGGGGTCGCTGAAGTCGTTGGTGACTCCCATCACGTTGACGGCAAACTGCACAAACCGGCTCACGTGCTTGGGCATGACGTAGCGCGCCCACGACCCCCAGATGGCGGCCAAGCCAGCACCATGGGTGACGCCGAAGAGGGCGCTCAGCTCGTGCTCCAGGCGGTGGGTGGCAAAGTCTTTCTCGCCGCCGCACTCGGTCAGGTTGTTGTGCGAGAGCGAGCCTGCCCACATGATTTGTGCGCGGTTGCGGTAGTCCTCGGGGTTCTTCAGCACGGCCAGTGCGCTGTCCTTCACGGTGCGCATGAGTGCCTCGCTGATGGCGTCGGTGAGCGTCATGTCGTCGAAGCGGCAGAAGTAGCGCTCCATGGTGTGCATCATGATGTCGGTGGCTCCGGCTGCTGTCTGGTAGGGAGGCAGGGTGAAGGTGCGCTCGGGGTTCATGATGGCAAAGCGGCATCGGCACAGATTGCTGTTCACGCCGCGCTTGTTCAGGTCCTCGTCGCGGGTGATGACGCACGAGTCGCTCATCTCGCTGCCTGCGGCGGGAATGGTGAGGATGCAGCCTATGGGCAGGCAAGCCTGCGGCGCCTTGCCGCACCAGAAGTCCCACACGTCGCCCTCGTAGTGAACACCGTAGCCGATGGCCTTCGACGAGTCGATGACGCTGCCGCCGCCCACGGCCAGGATGAAGTCAACGCCCTCGGCACGGCACAGCCCGATGCCTTCTTTCACCTTCGAAAGCAGCGGATTGGGCACCACGCCGCCCAGTTCGACAAACGGGATGGAGGCTTCGTTGAGCATCTTCTCCACTTTGTCGAGCAGTCCCGACCGGCGCGCGCTGCCGCCGCCATAGTGGACGAGCACCTTCGTGCCGCCGTATTTCTTTATCAACTGAGCCAGCTGTTCCTCGGACTGCCGGCCAAATACCACTTCGGTGGGGGAGTAAAAATTGAAGTCTTTCATAATTAATTTCAGTGTATTGCAAGATAATCTGCCACAAAGATAAAAAATAATTCGCTTTTTCCAACCGAGGAAAGAAAAAATAACGTAAATTTGCAGCAAAGAACCATTAGAAACCATTTGTTGGAGAACATGAACATAGGAGACAAGGCTCCCGAAGTGCTCGGCAAGGACGAGCAGGGACGTGAAATAAAATTGAGTGACTTCAAAGGGCGCAAGCTCGTGTTGTATTTCTACCCCAAGGACTCCACCCCGGGTTGCACGAGCCAGGCTTGCAGCCTGCGCGACAACTACGAGCGGATGCTCAGCAAGGGCTATGCCGTGGTGGGCGTGAGTGTGCAGGACGAAAAGTCGCACCAGCGTTTCAAGGAGAAGTACCAGCTGCCCTTCCCGCTGATAGCCGACACGGAGAAGAAGCTTGTGCAGGAGTTTGGCGTGTGGGGCGAGAAGAAAATGGCGGGACGCACCTACATGGGAACGCTCCGCACCACTTTCATCATCGACGAGGAAGGCTGCATAGTGGAAATCATCACGCCCAAGCAGATAAAAACCAAGGAACACGCGGCGCAAATTCTGCGCGACTGACCACGGCGTTCGTAAAGCACGACGTTGCGTCGAAATTCTCTAGAAAATTTTTGCCCATCGTCGTGAGATAATTTTGCCACGCCGTGAGATATTTTTTTCTTGCCGTGAGATATTTTTTTCTTGCCGTGAGATATTTTTGCCGCGTCGCGAGTTGGTCTGTAATTCTCTAGAGGATTTATGGTTGAAACGCCTGAATGGAAATCGCTATCGATGAAAAAGTATTTTTTTTCCTTGGTCTGTATGGCTGGTGTGCTGACATTGTGTACCCTTGCGGGCTGTCGGCTTCGCTCGGGCGACGCAGCCCTTTCGGGGGCGCTGCCTGCCGAAGGCAATGCCATGTACTACTGGCGCACCACTCTGCAGCTGGACAGCACGGAACGTGCTTTCCTGCGTAAGCACCACGTCGGTCGGCTCTACGTCAAGTTCTTCGATGTGGTGAGCGACGAGCGGCGCGGACTGATGCCCGTGGCCACCCTTCGCTTCAAGGATGCGGTGCCCGAGGGCGTGGAAGTGGTGCCCACGGTGTTCATCGTTGAGAACTGCCTTCGCGACACGTTGGGGCGGCTTGCCGAACGGGTGGTGACCCGCGTGGTGAAGATGTGCCAGGTCAATGGCATCAAGGACGTGAAGGAGCTGCAAGTCGATTGCGACTGGACGTTGCGCTCGCGCGAGAAATACTTCACGCTGCTGAGCGACATGCGCCGCCTGCTGGAGAAACACGGCATGAGGCTCTCGGCCACCATCAGGCTGCACCAACTCAGCCAGCCCGCACCGCCCGTTGACTACGGTGCGCTGATGGTCTATAACACGGCCGACCCACGCAAGCTGACCGACCACAACCCCATTCTGGACATCCGCGACGTGCAGCCCTACATCGCCCGACTGAAGGGCTACCCGCTGCCCCTGGCCACGGCCTATCCGCTGTTTGAGTGGCGGATGTTGTTCAACGGCACCCGCTTCAACCGCTTCCTCTACGGCGAGCGTCCCACGCTGAGGCTCACCACCGACACCATCGTCTGCTGGCGGAGCGAAGTGAGTGAGATTCTCAGGGCCAAGGCCGCCATCGAGAAACGACGTGCCGACGCGTCACACCTTATTATATTATATCATCTGGACAAACAATTCATTTCAAACTATTCATCCGAGGACTATGAAAAGATTCTTAACCGTTAGCCTGCTCTTGGCTGTCAGCGCGGCAGCCATGGCCTGTGCTTATCCCAGCACTCACAACTACTACGTGTTCAGTGTGTTCAACCGCAACCTGATGAGCGACCGTTTCGGCGACATCACCAACAAGAACTGGGAAGCCTACACCGAGGGAGCCGTCAAAGAGTACAATGCCGACAAAGTGATGAACTACGCCCGCAGCAAGGGCGACACCGAAATGATGGCCTATCTGCGGCTGCTCAACCAGTATCTGAGCATCTGCGGCTGGGACAGCGACGCGTGGGAATATCCCTCGCGCGAACAGATCATGGCGCAGAGTGCCAAGCTGCGCACCATACGCACCCAGGCTCAGGCCAAGGTGCGCTCGAAGCTGCGCTCGCAGAACGCCCTGCTCGTGATGCGCTGCAACATGCAGTTGGAAAACCATCAGGGCAACATCAAATTCTGGAACGAGACGGGCCAGAACATGCGCGAGTCGGTGTACCGCGACATGATGAAGGACATCTACGCCCACGCACTGCTCAAAACCGGACGCAAGACCGAGGCGCTCGAAGTGTATGCCGAATTGCAGGACATGGTGAGCATCAAGTGGTGTCTCGAGGGCGACATCAGCCTGGAGGCCATCCGAAACCTCTATGCCCAGGCTCCCAATTCGGCCGGTCTGCCTTTCTTGGTGCAGCGCTTCGTCAACGATGCGCAGGACTTGGTGGATGTGAGCCCGTGGACGGGTGAAAGCCAGGAAATCTCACCCGATTTCGAACGCGAAGTGAAGCAGTTCATCGCCTTCGGCCAGCAGGTGGCCACCGAGGGGAAGACCCAGAGCCCGGTGCTCTGGCAGTCGGCTGCCGCCTGGATGGAGTATCTCTTCGGCCAGGCGAGCACCGCCAAGAAAATAGCCGACAAGAGCGAGGGCATGGAGGGCACACAGCGCATGATGGACAATGCCCGCGTCATCAGGCTCATTGTGAACATGGCCACGGCCAAGAACTCGAAGGCCACCGACCGTTTCGTGACCCAGGAACTGCAATGGCTCGAAGATGTGGCCGCCACCGACCGCGACGACCCCAACGATTATGGCAACCATTACACCGAGATGCTCGACCGACTGGTCTATTGCCACTTGGCCAAACGCTACGACCAGTGGGGCCGCGGCGAGGTGGCTACGGCTCTCTTCGGCGTTCTCAGCGAGGGCCCCGTCGCCTTCAGTCCGTGGAACTTCCGTTCGCCCAAGAGACAACCGGACGCCACCTACAACAGCGACTACAACAACGATTTCTTCGTTCGCATAAATGAGCTCCGGGCTAAAGACCTGGTGGCCTATGTCGAGTATATCAACAGCAACACCGACAATCCGCTGCAGCAGTGGCTCAGCCGGCACAACTACCGCAACGCCGACTATCTGAACGACCTCATCGGCACCAAGTATCTGGCTGAAGGCGACTTGGCCAAGGCCATCGAATACGAGGAGAAAGTGGCGTTGAAGTTCCTTGCCACACAAAACATCAGCCAGTACATGGACCAGCGTTCCTATGTGGCCGAACCGTGGCTCAAGGATCAGCGTTGCGACCTCGACGGCGCTTTCCTGGCCGAACCCAAGGTGAACAAGAAACTGCAGTTTGCCAAGGACATGAACCAGCTGCTCACGCAGTTCTCCATCGGCAAGGAGAGCGTACGCCAGGAGGCGGCCTACAAGTTGGCCATCATGAGCTACCAGGCCAGCTACCTGGGCGACTGCTGGTTCATCACCCATTACGGCAAGAGCGTCAGCGACACGGCCCGTGTGGGCGAGCTCGACTATGTCAGTGAGGCCGTGAAATACCTCAACGTGGCCAAGCAGACCAAGGACGTCAAACTGAAGGAAAAGGCCCTCTTCGGCTTGGCTTTCATTCCGCTGGAGCCGTGGAGCGAGTTGAAGTGGAGCGACAAGGCGTCTGACTTCGTGACGGTGATCAACCGTACCAACCGCCAATATCGTGCCTTCGAGGAACTGTTGGATTTCTACAAGAAGAATCCCAAGAGTCCGTTCGCCTCGAAGTGCGACATTCTGAAACAGTTCGAGAAAAACGTTTGAAACAAAAAAAAGTATAAATCAACCTTAAAGCAAAAACAGCAACAACTACTATGATCAACCAACAGTTACTGCAACCCCAGAGCATTGTCGTCATCGGCGGCTCTAACAACGTACACAAACCCGGCGGAGCCATCGTGCGAAACATTCTCAGCGGCGGGTACAAGGGCACACTGCGCATTGTCAACCCGAAGGAGGACGAGGTGCAGGGCATCAAGGCTTTCCACGATGTGAAGGAAGTGCCGCCCACCGAACTGGCCGTGCTGGTGGTGGCTGCCCGTTTCTGTCCCGACTACGTGGATTATTTGGCCGCCGAGAAGGAGGTCAGGGCGTTCATCATCATTTCGGCCGGCTTTGGCGAGGAGACTGCAGCCGGAGCAGCGCTCGAAAAGCGCATCCTCGACACGTGCGAACGCTATGGAGCCGCCCTCATCGGCCCCAACTGCATCGGACTGCTCAACCGCCACCATCACAGCGTGTTCACCAAGCCAATCCCCAACCTCAACCCGCAGGGCGTCGATTTCATCAGCGGTTCGGGAGCCACGGCCGTGTTCATTCTGGAGTCTGCCGTCATCAAGGGACTCCAGTTCAACAGCGTGTGGTCCATCGGCAACGGCAAGCAGATTGGCATTGAAGATGTGTTGCAGTACATGGACGAGCACTTCGACCCCGAGACCGACTCGCACGTCAAGCTGCTCTACATCGAAAACATCAGCAATCCCGACAAACTGCTCTTCCACGCCGGAAGCCTCATTCGCAAGGGATGCCGCATAGCCGCCATCAAGGCTGGCAGCAGCGAGAGCGGCAGTAGGGCCGCCAGCAGCCACACCGGAGCCATCGCCTCGAGCGACAGTGCCGTGGAGGCGCTGTTCCGCAAGGCGGGCATTGTGCGCTGCTTCTCGCGCGAAGAACTCACCACCGTGGGTTGCATCTTCACGCTGCCGCCGCTCAAAGGCAAGAACTTTGCCATTGTCACCCATGCCGGAGGTCCGGGCGTGATGCTCACCGACGCTCTCTCGAAGGGTGGGCTCATGGTGCCCAGCCTGTCGAATGCTCCTGCCGCCGAAGAACTCAAGGAAAAACTCTTCCCCGGCTCGTCGGTAGCCAACCCCATTGACATTCTGGCTACGGGCACCCCCGAGCAGTTGGGCATTGCCATCGACTATTGCGAGAACCACTTCCCCGATGTCGATGCCATCGCCGTCATCTTCGGAACGCCCGGCCTGGTGCAGCTTTACGAGGCTTACGACGTGTTGCACAAGAAGATACTTGAGTGCAAGAAACCTGTGTTCCCCGTGTTGCCCAGCCTGCATACGGCAGGCCCCGAGGTGGCCGAGTTCCTGAAGAAAGGCCACGTGAACTTCAGCGACGAGGTGACGCTGGCCACCGCCCTGTCGCAAATCATGCGCACTCCCAAGCCGGCGGCTCCCGAACTGGAACTTTACGGCGTCGATGTGCCACGCATCCGCGAAATCATCGGCGGAATCAAGAGCAATGGCTACATCGAACCCAATCTGGTGCGTCAGCTGCTCTCGTGCGCCGGCATTCCGCTCGTGCCCGAAATGGTGAGCACGTCGAAGGAGGAACTGGCGGCCTTCGCCCAAAAGGTGGGCTATCCGGTGGTGGCAAAGGTGGTTGGTCCCATCCACAAGAGCGACGTTGGCGGAGTGGCGCTCAACATCCGCACCGAGAAACACCTCATGCTGGAGTTCGACCGCATGATGGCCATTCCCGACGCCAAGGGAGTGATGGTGCAGAAAATGCTGAAAGGCACCGAACTGTTCATCGGCGCCAAATACGAACAGCGCTTCGGCCATGTGGTGCTCTGCGGTTTGGGCGGCATCTTCGTTGAGGTGCTCAAGGATGTTTCCAGCGGCCTGGCGCCGTTGTCTTATGCCGAGGCTTACTCGATGATCCACTCGCTGCGCGGTTACAAAATCATCAAGGGAACACGCGGCCAGCGTGGCATCAACGAGCAGAAGTACGCCGAAATCATTGTGCGGCTTTCCACGCTGCTGCGCTTTGCCACCGAAATCAAGGAGATGGACATCAATCCGCTGCTCGCCGACGACAAGGATGTGGTGGCTGTAGATGCCCGCATACTGATAGAGAAGTAAGCGCAAAGCATCGGCAGACAAGCCTCACTCTTTGACAATCGAAACATGGCGAAACAAAAAAGCAGCCCCGATATCACATCGGGGCTGCTTTTATATGTACATACCTTGAATGTTTTAGCAGTTTGCGTTTATGTAGCATGTAAATCTTGGAAATCTTTGTTTTTCTTTTCGGGTGCAAAGATACGCACAGAATTGACATAAATCAAAAAAATGATGTTTTTTTTTGAAAAAAAATACGTAAACGTTTTCAAGTGGTTTGGGCGTTTTTTGCCCTGAAATGCAACAAATGGAAAAGAAAATGATACATTTTGAAAAGCCCCTTGGCTCTTTCGGAAAGCCTAGGAGCGGGGCGGTTGGCGAGCGCTTTTGCATAAAAAACCTGAAGTGGGAAAAGAAAACATGAGTTTTATCGTGTGCTTACTCAAAATTTTCTTTATCTTTGCAAATTGAAATACTAGTATTACGAAAAATGAAAGAATTTGTGCTTTCTGAGGTGAAGGCCGAGACTGCTGTTTTGGTGGGGCTGATCACCCCTCAGCAGAACGAGGCCAAGACCAAAGAATATCTTGACGAACTGGAGTTTCTGGCCGACACGGCTGGGGCGGTCACCGTGAAGCGTTTCACGCAGCGGGTGAACGGCCCGAGCCAGGTGACCTATGTGGGCAAGGGAAAGCTGCAGGAAATCAAGCAATACATCCAGGCCGAGGAAGATGCCGAGCGCGAGATAGGCATGGTGATTTTCGACGATGAGCTGACGGCCAAGCAGATTCGCAACATTGAGCAGGAACTCAAAGTGAAGATTCTGGACCGCACCAGCTTGATACTGGACATCTTCGCCATGCGCGCCCAAACGGCCAACGCCAAGACTCAGGTGGAGCTGGCGCAGTATCGCTACATGCTTCCCCGTCTGCAGCGGCTGTGGACCCACCTTGAGCGTCAGGGCGGTGGTTCCGGTTCGGGGGGTGGCAAAGGCAGTGTAGGGCTTCGTGGACCTGGCGAGACGCAGTTGGAAATGGACCAGCGCATCATCCGCCAGCGCATCACGCTGCTCAAAGAGCGGCTCGTGGAGATTGACAAGCAGAAAACCACCCAGCGCAAAAATCGCGGGCGGCTCATCCGTGTGGCCCTGGTGGGCTACACCAACGTGGGCAAATCCACCATCATGAACCTTCTGGCCAAGAGCGACGTGTTTGCAGAGAACAAACTGTTTGCCACGCTCGACACAACGGTCAGAAAGGTGGTCATCGAGAATCTGCCCTTCCTGCTGGCCGACACCGTGGGATTCATACGCAAACTGCCCACCGACTTGGTGGACTCGTTCAAGAGCACACTCGACGAGACGCGCGAAGCAGACTTGCTGCTGCATGTCGTTGACATTTCGCATCCCGACTTCGAGGAGCAGATACAGGTGGTGGAGAAAACCCTGGCCGAACTGGGGTGTGCCGAAAAACCGTCGATGATTGTGTTCAACAAGATTGACGCCTACACTTGGGTGGAAAAAGAAGCCGACGACTTGACACCGGCCACCCGGGAAAATGTCACCCTCGACGAACTGAAGCGCACATGGATGGCACGGCTCAACGAGAATTGCCTGTTCATCTCGGCCAAAGAGAAGCAGAACATCGACGAGTTCCGCGAAGTCATCTACAAGAAAGTGCGCGAACTGCATGTGCAGAAATATCCCTATAACGATTTCCTTTACGATGTAGTGGAGGAGTAGGGGCTTCACGCAGTAAGAACAGGAAAACGAGAGAGTCCGGATGATTCTGGATGTTTGGGAGTTCCCGGCGAATCCTCGAATATTTGAAACAGACAGAATAAGAGAAACAACCAAACACATAAACCCATTCTAAAAACAAGAAAAAAAGATTATGGACAACTACAGAGCATTGACCCTCGACGAGATTGACGTCCTGGAGAGAAACAACTGTTGGGCAGAAGATTGGACCCGTATCAGAGTGGCAGAAACGTTCAAACCCTATTCGTTCCACCGTGTGATGTTCTATGGCGACATCCGTTTGGGTTCGTTTGACAAGCAGGTGGAGGTGAGCAAGGGCTTCTTCAAGCACTCGGGCATCAACGATGCCACGCTGCGCAACGTCACAGTGGGCAACGACTGCCTTATAGAGAAAGTGGGCAATTACATCAACAACTACACCATAGGCAACGACTGCTACATCTCGAACATCTGCACCCTGGAAACCACTGACGACGCTACTTACGGCGAAGGCTCGGTCATCAGTGTGCTCAACGAGATGGGCGACGGCAACGTGACGCTCTTCCGTGAACTCAACTCCCAGGTGGCCTCCTTCATGGTGAAGCACTATCAGGACAAGGCTCTGCGGCAGACCCTGCAGCAGCTCATCGAGGACGAGCTGCGCGTGACGCGTCCCGAGCGCGGACTCATTGGCAACAACGTGAAAATCATTAACGCCAAGGACATCACCAATACCATCATCAAGGGCGACTGTGAAATCAGCGGTGCCGCCAGACTGAGCGAGTGTACGGTGATGAGCTCGAAGGACGCATCGGTGTTCATCGGCACGGGTGTCATCTGCGAGAACTCCATCATCTGCGACGGCTGCAGCATCAACAACTCTGTGAAGATGCAGGACTGCTTCGTGGGCGAGGCTTGTCAGATTACCAACGGATTCACGGCTGAGGCCAGCCTCTTCTTCGCCAACTCGTTCATGGCCAACGGCGAGGCCTGCGCCGCTTTCTGCGGTCCCTTCTCGGCCAGCCATCACAAGTCGAGCCTGCTCATTGGCGGCGAGTTCTCGTTCTACAATGCAGGTTCGAACACCAACTTCTCAAACCATGCCTACAAGATGGGGCCACTGCACTACGGTACGCTCGAGCGAGGCACAAAGACGGCCAGCGGCGCCTATGTGCTGATGCCTGCCACCATCGGCGCTTTCTCGGTATGTTTCGGCAAACTGATGCACCACCCCGACACGCGCAACCTGCCCTTCAGCTATCTGATGGCCTACGGCGAGACCATGTACATCGTGCCTGGACGTAACATCACCACCGTGGGACTCTATCGTGACATCAAGAAGTGGCCCAAGCGCGACAAACGCTCCAAGCAGTCGCGCAAGTCGATCATCAACTTCGACTGGCTGTCGCCCTTCACCGTGGGCGAAATCATGGAAGGCCGAAAGATTCTGGAAGCATTGCGCCGCGCCAGTGGCGACAATGTCTCCACCTACAATTTCCATGAATATGTCATCAATGCCTCATCGCTGCGCAAAGGACTGAAATACTATGACATCGCTCTGCGCATCTATATGGGAGCCGTGCTCAAGCGCGCTCAGAAAGAAGGCTTCTTCGGCAAGCCCGAGAGCACCGTGGGCGAAGGCAAGTGGAACGACCTCTCGGGACTGTTGCTGCCTGAAAGCGAGGAACTGCGAATCATCGACGACATCAAGGACGGAACCATCGACAACATCCAGCAACTGCTCGACCGCTTCTCTGAGATCAACGACAATTACAGCCAGTATCGCTGGGCATGGTCCTACCAGATGATTCTCGACTACTATGGGCTCGAGGAAATCACCGAGGCCGACGCCGAGCGCATTCATCAGGACTATGTTCGTGCGCGGCGTGCATGGATAGCCGAAATACGCAAGGATGCCGAGAAAGAGTATGCCATGGGCGACGTGGAACAGAAAGTCTATGAGGATTTCCTGGGCAAACTCGACCACGAAATCGACTACGAGAACTGACAAAGTAAACACGTAGAACTACAATATGGTTGAGAATAAATGAAACCTTATAAAAAATAACATTATCACTATGACGAAACTCAAAACAGTACTGACAGCATGTCTGGCGTTTGTTGCATTGGGCATGCAGGCCAAAGATTACAAGTACCAAACAGTGGCGGGCGACTTGCTGCAAACCCGCATCTACACGCTCGACAATGGGCTGAAGGTCTATCTGTCGGTCAACAAGGAGAAACCGCGCATTCAGACTTACATTGCTGTGCGCACCGGCTCGAAGAACGACCCCGCCGAAACTACCGGTCTTGCACACTATCTGGAGCACCTCATGTTCAAAGGCACCGACAAGTTCGGCACCAGCAACCCTCAGGCCGAAACACCCCTGCTCAACGACATTGAGCAGCGTTACGAGGCCTACCGCCGTCTGACCGACCCGGCAGCCCGCAAGCAGGCTTACCACGAGATTGACAGCGTGAGCCAGCTGGCCGCCCAGTATTTCATTCCCAACGAGTACGACAAGCTGATGGCCGCCATCGGCGCACAGGGCACCAATGCCTTCACCTCGAACGACGTGACGTGCTACACCGAGGACATACCCTCCAACGAAATTGAGAACTGGGCGAAGATACAAGCCGACCGCTTCCAGAACATGGTCATCCGCGGTTTCCACACTGAGCTGGAAGCCGTCTATGAGGAGTACAACCTCTATCTGACCGACGACGGCGACAAGCTGTGGCAGGCCCTGGGCAAGAAACTCACGCCCACCCATCCTTACGGCACGCAGACCACCATCGGAACCCAGGAGCACCTGAAGAATCCGAGCATCACGAACATCAAGAACTACTTCAAGCGGTGGTATGTGCCCAACAACGTGGCCATCTGCATGGCGGGCGACTTCGACCCCGACAAGACCATCGCCATCATCGACAAATACTTCAGCTCGTGGAAGCCTGGAGGCGACGTGCGCCAGCCCGTGTTCCCCGCCCAGCGCAAGCTCACCGCCCCTAGCGACACTACCGTCATTGGTCAGCAGGCAGAGAACGTGCTGGTGGGATGGCTCGCCAAGAAAGCCAGCGACCTGCAGTGCGACACGCTCGACGTCATCAGCGACATGCTGAGCAACGGCCGCGCCGGCATCTTCGACCTCAACCTCAACCAGGCCATGCGTGTGCAGGTGGCACAAGCCGGCATCCAGGCCCAGCAGGACCACTCGGCATTCATCCTCATTGGCATGCCCAAGCCTGACCAGTCGCTCCAGGAAGTGAAAGACCTGATGATTGGCGAGATTGAGAACCTGAAGAAAGGCAACTTCTCGGACGACCTGCTGCCCTCGGTGGTCAACAACATGAAACTGCAATACCAACAGGCGCTCGACAATAACCAGTGGCGAGTGCGCCAGCACATGAACTCGTTCATCAATGGCGACTCATGGGAGCAGCACGTGGGCAAGATGAATCGTGTGGCCGGCATGACCAAACAGCAGATTGTCGATTTCGCCAACCGCTTCTTCACCAATGGCTACGCCGTGGTCTATAAGACGCAGGGCGTGGATACGCTCCAGAAGAAAATAGACAAGCCTGCCATCACGGCCATCCCCACCAACCGCGACCAAGTGAGCCAGTTCGTCAAGGATATTCAGAACTCGCACGTGGAGCCCATCCAGCCCGTGTTTGTTGACTTCAGCAAAGACCTCGCCGTTGGGCAGACCAAGAACAAACTGCCGCTCATTTACAAGCAAAACACCAGCAACGACCTTGCCAATCTGGTGTTCCGCTACGAGTTCGGCCAGGAAGACGACAACCGCTACGACATTGCTGCCGACTATCTGGACTATGTGGGCACCGACAAACTTTCGGCTGCCGACATCAAGCAGCAGTTCTACAAGCTGGCTTGCAACTACAGTGTAAACGTGGGTGCCGACAATCTCAACATTACGTTGTATGGACTTAGCGAGAACATGCCCGCAGCCCTCAGCCTGTTGGAGAATGTTCTGGCAAACGCCAAGGCCGATAAGCAGTCCTACAACGAGTATGTAGGGCTGGTGCTCAAGAACAGGGACGATGCCAAGAAAGACCAGCGCACCTGCTTCGACTATCTCTACCGCTATGGTGTCTATGGCCCGCACAACTCCTATCGTAATGCGATGACGGCTCAGCAACTGAAAGATGCCGACCCGCAGCAGCTGCTCGGACTTCTGAAAGGTCTCAACAACTTGCAGCACTCCGTGCTCTACTATGGCCCCATGAGCGAAAAGGAACTGAACGCCCTGCTCGCCAAGGAGCACAAGACGGCCAAGAAACTGCTGCCCGTTCCCGAGGGCAAGCCCTTCGAAATGACGCTGACGCCGAAGACCGAAATCCTGCTCGCTCCGTTCGATGCCAAGAACATCTATATGCGCATGTACCACAACGAAGGCCGCCCGTTCAACATCAACGAGGCTGGAACCGTCAGCGTGTTCAACGAGTACTATGGCGGTGGCATGAACGGCATCGTGTTCCAGGAACTGCGCGAAGCCCGCGGACTGGCCTACAATGCCTTCGCACTCTACCAGCGTCCCGAAAAGAAAGAGCAGACCGAAAGCTACTTCACCCACATCATCTCGCAGAACGACAAGATGATGGACTGTGTTCGCCAGTTCCACGAGATTCTTGACAATATGCCGCAGAGCGAGGCTGCCTTCAACATTGCCAAGGAAGGCGTGATGAAACAGTTGGCCAGCCAGCGCACCACCAAGTTCGGTGTCATCAATGCTTATCTCATGGCCAAGCGCCGCGGAATGGACTACGACCTGAACCAAAAGATTTACGAGCAACTGCCCAACCTCAAGCTGGCAGACATCGTGAACTTCGAGAAGCAGAACATGGCCAACAAGAACTATCGCTACATGATTCTGGGCGACGAGAAGGAACTCGACATGAAGTCGCTCGAGAAGATTGGCCCCATCAAGCGTCTCACACTCGAGGAAGTCTTTGGATACTGATTCTTTAACCCAAAATACAACAAACACTATGGCAAAAACACCCGAATTTAAGTACGCCCCCATGTTTCAGCTGGGCGAGGACAAGACCGAGTACCGCCTGCTGACTAAGGATGGCGTGACCGTTAGCGAATTTGAAGGAAAAGAAATTGTTAAAGTGTCGCCCGAGGCACTCACGCTGTTGGCCCAGGAGGCTTTCCACGACGTGGAGTTCATGCTGCGCCGCGAACACAACGAGCAGGTGGCTCAGGTGCTCACCGACCCCGAGGCCTCGGAGAACGACAAATACGTGGCGCTGCAGTTCCTGCGCAATGCCGAAGTGGCCTGCAAGGGCATCCTGCCCTTCTGTCAGGACACCGGTACGGCCATCATCCACGGCGAGAAAGGCCAGCAGGTGTGGACTGGCTTCGAGGACGAGGAGGCTCTCTCGCGCGGTGTCTATAACACCTTCACTCAGGACAACCTGCGCTATTCGCAGAACGCCCCGCTCACTATGTACGACGAGGTGAACACCCGTTGCAACCTGCCTGCGCAGATTGACATCGAGGCCACCGAGGGTGCCGAATACCGCTTCGTGATGGTGGCCAAGGGTGGCGGCTCGGCCAACAAGACCTACTTCTACCCCATGACCAAGGCCACCATTCAAAACGAAGGCACGCTCATCCCGTTCCTCGTCGAGAAGATGAAGAGCCTGGGTACGGCAGCCTGCCCGCCCTACCACATCGCGTTCGTCATTGGCGGCACCTCGGCTGAGAAGAACCTGCTCACCGTCAAGCTCGCCTCCATCAAGTACTACGACTCGCTGCCCACCACTGGCGACGAGACAGGCCGCGCCTTCCGCGACATCGACCTCGAGCAGAAACTGCTGCTCGAAGCCCACAAGATTGGCCTCGGCGCACAGTTTGGCGGCAAATACATGGCCCACGACATTCGTGTCGTCCGTCTGCCCCGCCACGGCGCCAGCTGCCCAATCGGTATGGGCGTGAGCTGCTCGGCCGACCGCAACATCAAGGCCAAGATCAATCGCGATGGCGTTTGGTTGGAGAAGATGGACGCCAACCCCACCGAACTCATTCCTGCAGAATACGCCAAGGCTGGCGAAGGTACCAACCAAATAGTCATCGACCTTAACCAGGGCATCGATGCCGTGCGCGCCGAACTGACCAAGTATCCTGTGAGCACACGTGTCAATCTGAAGGGCACCATTATTGTCGCCCGCGACATTGCCCACGCCAAACTGAAGGCTCGTCTGGACGCTGGCGAAGACCTGCCACAGTACTTCAAGGACTACCCCGTGCTCTATGCCGGACCCGCCAAGACTCCCGAAGGCTATCCTTGTGGCTCAATGGGTCCCACCACGGCCAACCGTATGGATCCCTACGTAGATGAGTTCCAGGATCATGGCGGCTCGCTCGTCATGATTGCCAAAGGCAACCGCTCGCAGGTGGTGACCGATGCCTGCAAGAAACACGGTGGTTTCTATCTCGGCAGCATCGGCGGCGTGGCAGCCGTGCTCAGCCAGTCGAGCATTAAGAGCATCGAGTGCGTGGAATATCCTGAGCTTGGCATGGAAGCCATCTGGAAGATTGACGTTGAAGACTTCCCCGCCTTCATCCTCGTTGACGACAAGGGCAACGACTTCTTCAAAACACTCAAACCCTGGCCAGCCACCTGCTAAAAACAGCAGCACCGCACCAACCCTAAAAGTGCTGGCAAGACTTCAATCCCCCTCTCAGTCTCCCCTTCGATGGGGAGCTGGAGGGGGATCTTTTTTTACAAAGTTAATCGGTAAATCGGTTAATCGTCCTAAACTCTTAACTCCTAACTCCTAGCTCCTAACTCCTAACTCTTAACTCCTAACTCAAAACTCAAAACTCCCTCCCCTTACATGAATCCTTGTTTTCTGAGGGCCTCGAGCAGTCGGGCGGAGGCGGATTCGTTGTCGGCTCGGGTGTAGCGGCAGTCGGTGAACACCTGTGCAAGGGTCTGTTTGTGGTTGACGCTGACGAAATGGCGGTTGTCGGGGCGCTGCTCCTTCTCGGCGTAGAGGGTGTCGATGGCGTCAGGGGTGTAATCGTTGTAAGTTTCGTGGTGGACGATTGCCTCGAGGGGCAGACGGTCGGTGAGCGGTGGCTGTTCGTCGGGCCACCCCAGGGTGATGGTTGCCACGGGCATGACGAGCTGGGGCAGCTTGAGGGCGTCGATGATGGGTTGGGGCGAATAGAGGGTGGTGCCGAGGAAGCAGAGGCCGAGGCCCTCGGCTTCGGCCAGGTCGCAGAAGGTCTGGCAGTATAGCAGTGCGTCGGTGGCGGCGTTGACGAACGAGAGGAAGTTGTCGTAGCCAGGGTGGGCCTGGCGCTGTTGGCACCAACGGGTGGTGCGACGGAAGTCGGCACAGAAGGTGAGCACCACGGGCGCCTGAGTCACCATGGGCTGATTGAAGTGAGCGGGTGCGAGGCGGGCTTTCATCTCGGGCGAACGGGTCACCACGACGCTGTAGAGCTGCAGGTTGCCCATGGTTTGAGTGCGCAGGGCATCGCTGAGCAGACGGTCGAGCAGCTGGTGGCTCACTTCGGTGGCGGAGTAACGGCGTATGGTGCGGCGCGTGGCCATGTGGGGATTGGGTCGGTCTTTGATCATTGGGATTGGGCTTTGTATGGTTTACAGTTTAATGTTGATAGCTCCTAACTCTTGTCTTCTATCTCCGTGCAAAGATAGCAAACTTTTTTCTTTTCGAATCATTAATAAGTCTTTATATTTGCACTTAATCTTCAAAATTTTTTGCGCTACGGGATATTTTCATTATCTTTGCCACAAAACGAATGCTCTCTACGAGAATTTTCGGGAGTCTGTGGGAGCTGTCGGATGTTAACGGGTCTCAGGCTCGTGGAGTTGACGGATAATGCCCTTCTAATGGATACAAATGTCGGCTAACTCGCGTTAACTTCCGCTTGCTTCCGAGAATCGGAACGCGGAGGGCTATATTAAAAATGAAGACAATGAAAAAGATGATGCTGGCAATGCTTACTTTGGCTGCGTTGTGGCCCCTCGGCATGAGAGGCGACTCGCTGCAGAAACTGTGGAGGGAACTGGAGGAGGCCACGAAAAACGACCTGCCCAAGACCGAACTGAAAATACTGGACAAGATAGTGGCAGAGGCCAAAACCCAGAAGGCTTACGGCCATCTGCTGAAAGCGCACTTGCTGAAGGCGCAAACGAGTGTGCTGCTGTCTGACGACTCGCTGAAGAGTGCCATCGGGGCCTTGGAGGACGAATACAGACAGGCTCAGGGCGACAACCCCGTGCTGAGCATGGTGTATGCCTCGGTGCTGGGCCGGCTGTACAAGGACAGCTATCGGCTGTCGAAGGACAACCCGGGCCTCGCGGAGAAATATTTCGACGCATCGCTGGCACAGCCCGACCTGCTGGCGGCCGAGCAGGCTCCGGCTTTCGAGCCGGTGGTGGTGAAGGGGCGCGACGCGGCGGTGTTCAACAACGACCTGCTGAGCGTGGTGGGCTACGAGGCCGACCGTTTGGCGTTGCTCCATGACTACTACGACCAGCACGGCAATCGGCGCGCAGCGCTGGCCACTGCCCTGCAACTGCTGGCGGACAAATACAAGTATTACTATGCCAGCGACATCAACAAGTCGGAGTATGCCGCCAAGCTGGACTCGCTCATCGACCGCTACGGCGACTTGCAGATGGCGGGCGACGTGGCCGTGAAACGCTACCACCACATGGAGCACTGCGATGTGGATGACAAGGATCTCTACAACTACCTGAACTATGCATTGGGCCGTTGGGGCGCATGGCACGGCATGAACGAACTGCGCAACGCGCTGAAGGAACTCACCCAGCCGCAGGTGGCCGTCGATATGGGCAACCTGTTGTGGCGGCCGGGAACGGAACGCAACATCCGGCTGGAAGACATCCGCAATGTGGACAACGTGACCATCAACATTGCGCGGCTCAACTGGAACCGAGTGGATAACAGCAGTTTTTCCATGCGCGACGAGAAAGCCATGAAGGCCGTGAGGAAACTCATAGTGAAGGGCACACAGGAAACCATCTCACGCCGATACCCGGGCTTTGCCCCCTACGCCGAACACGACGACACGGTGGCGCTGAGGGCGCGCGAACCTGGTGTCTATTTGGTGGAGGTGATCACCGACAACAAGAAGATTGCTCCAGTGCGCGAGTTTGTACACGTGAGCGACATGATGGTGGTTTGCCAGGAGCAGCCCGGCAAGCAGTTGCGCTACGCTGTGGTGAGCGCCACCACGGGACAGCCCATTGCCAACGCCAAGATGAGGTTCTACTTCTTTGAACGCTACAAGCGGCCTGCCCGCGAAGAGACGCTCCAAGTGAACGAACTTGGCGAAACCCTGTATTCCTACGCCAAGAGCGACGAACTGCCCGACCGCATCATTCCGTTCACCGATGGCGACAAGTTCTATCCGCTGGCCTCGCTGAGCCATAACTACTACTACACGGGCGAACCTGACAACCTTCTTCACATGGAGATCTATACCGACCGCAAGATTTATCGGCCGGGGCAGACGGTCTATGTGTCGGCCATCGGATATATAAACAACAAGGGCATCGACCCACAGACTTTGGAGAAGGGGAGGAAAGTGTCCATCAGCCTCATTGACGCCAACGGCGAGAGAGTGGCCTCCAACAGTGTCGCCACCAACGAGTTTGGCGTGGCAAGCACCGAATTCCAGCTGCCCGAAAGGGGGCTAAATGGTACCTACAAAGTGGAGACCATGATGGGGCGCCGTGCCTATGCCTTCATTCAGGTGGAGGAGTACAAGCGGCCAACATTCCTCGTGGAGTTTCCCAAGGTGAACGAAAAATACCAGCCTGGCGACACCATCATCGTAAAGGGCACGGCTCGCAGCTATGCCGGTGTGCCCGTGCAGGGGGCAAAGGTGAGCTACGAAGTGAAGCGCAGCTATGCCTGGTGGTGGCGCAGCGGAGGAGGTACTTCGCTCAAGACGGGCGAGGCCGTGACCGATGCCAACGGACAGTTTGAGGTGGTAATGCCCATGCTCGTGCCCGAAGACGACATCCGCTACAAACGTAGCGCCTTCTACAACATCGTGGCGGAGGCCAAGGTGACCGACCTGGCGGGAGAAACCCATGAGAACAGTCTCGCACTGCCCATCGGAACGCGTCCCACGCTGTTCAGCTGCAATCTGCCCGACAAGAGCGAAACCGAGAAATTGCCACCCGTCGTGTTCACCCTGAAAAACGGTTCGGGCATAGAGATAGACGGTGTCGTGAACTATACTTTCGACGGAAAGGACATGGGGCAAGCAGCGACCAACAAACCTGTCACACTGGCTCTCGACGAGCGGCAGCGCATGTCGGGCAAGCACCATCTGGTGGCCATCTGCGAAGGCGACACGCTGGAGCACGACATCGTGCTTTTCAGCCTGAACGACAAGCAGCCGTGCGTGGAAACTCACGACTGGTTCTACACCACAGCCGAGAGTTTCTCCGCCGACGGCTCGCCGGTCACGGTGCAGGTGGGCGGCAGCGATGTTGACACTCACATCTTCTACTCCATCATGGCAGAGGACAAACTGCTCGAGAGTGGAGTCATCGACCAGAGCAATGCCATCTGCACCCGGCAGTTCACCTACAGGGAGGAGTATGGCAGCGGGCTGCGGCTGACCTATGCGTGGGTGAAAAACAGTGTGCTTTACACCCACACCACCTGCATTGAGTGTGCCTTGCCCGACAAACAGCTGGTGGTGACGTGGAAAACGTTCCGCGACAGGCTCACTCCAGGGCAGACTGAGGAGTGGACGGCCCATATCGCCCATGCCGACGGCAGACCGGCCAAGGCGCATCTCATCGCTACGCTCTACGACAAATCGCTCGACCAAATAATGGAAAACAACTGGACCTCGGGGCTCAGACTGACGCAGAACCTGCCTTATGCCCGGTGGGATGCCACCAGCTTCGGAAACGTCAGGGCTCGAGAGAGTGCAGAATACAAGTTGATGGAGGGCTTCCCCTTTGAGCGCAGTCGGTTCGACGAGAATCTGCTCACGCTGAGCGTGTGGGAAATAGAGAATATCCGCTTTAGTGACAATGCACGATCGAAAAGCGCGGGCCGCGGACGCGTTCTCATGAGGTCGGCTGCCTTGGGAGCGAATGCTCCGTTGGCGATGGCCGTTGAAGAGAGCGTCGTGGCCGATGTGGTCCTTCAGAAGGAAAATGTTGAAATGGACAGTGGCGAGCGGAAACAGACTTCAGCAGGCAAGAAGGGCGACCAAGTGCGTGAGAACCTGAACGAAACGGCTGCCTTCTTCTCCTCGCTCGTGGCCGACGAGGAGGGCAACGTGGCCATGAAGTTCACGCTGCCCGAGAGTGTCACCACCTGGCGGTTCATTGGAATGGCTCACGACCAACAAATGAAACACGGACTCCTTGAGGGCGAGGCCGTGGCCAAGAAAGCCGTCATGGTGCAGCCCAACATTCCGCGCTTCGTACGCATCGGTGACGAGGCACAGATTGTGGCGCGGATGATGAACACCAGCGAGCGCACTGCATCGGGGCAGGCACGGCTCGAACTCATCGACCCCGAGACCAACCGCGTGGTGTTCTCGCAGGTGAAACAGTTCAAGGCCGAGGCCGGCAGCACGGTGCCAGTGGCATTCAGCTATCTGCCCTCGGGCGATGCCACTCTCTACGTGTGCCGCATCGTTGCCTCGGGCAAAGGATTCAGTGACGGCGAACAGCACTATCTGCCCGTGTTGCCCAACTACGAGATGGTGACCAACACCTATCCCTTCACACAGAACAATCCTGGCACGGTGAGCGTCAATCTGAAGAAACTCTTTGCCGTGAACGACAAGTCGAACAAACTCACCGTTGAATATACCAACAATCCGGCTTGGCTCATGGTGCAAGCCCTGCCTTCTGTGGGTGCTGTCGCCGACGAGAATGCCATCAGTCAGGCATCGGCTCTCTATGCCAACAGCCTGGGCGCCTACATCCTGAAACAGTCGCCCGCTATGCAGGAAACCGTCAGACTGTGGGGGCTGGAGAAGACTGGCGAGACCTCGCTCATGAGCAGCCTGAACAAAAACCAGGAGCTCAAGAACATTCTCATAGACGAGACGCCTTGGGTGATGGATGCCAAGCGCGAAGCTGACCAAAAGCAGCAACTCATCAACTTCTTTGACAGCGACATGCTTGAGGGCAAGATCAACATCAATCTGGACCAGTTGGGCAAACTGCAGAAAGACGACGGCTCATGGGGATGGTGGCCCGACATGCCGGGCAGCTACTACATGACGCTGGCCGTGGCTGAAATGCTGGTGCGCCTGCAAGTGATGACGGGTGTGCAAGACCGCACCAACGCCATGCTCGAAAAGGCTTATGGCTACCTTGATGCCAAGGCTGTGAAGGAGATGAAGGACGTGAAGGAATACGACAAGAAGAACAAGACCGACCTCCGCCCCTCTGAGAATATCATCCGCTACCTCTACATTGTGGGGCTGAGCGGTCACAAACTCGACGAACAGACCAAGGAAGCCCGCGACTTCTTCCTGACAAAAATGGAGAAACAAACAGCCGCTTACTCCATTTATGGAAAAGCGGTGGCCGCCGTCGTCTTTGCCAAGCACAACAATGTGGACAAGGCCAAACTCTATCTGGAAAGCATGCGCCAGTACTCGGTCTATGACGAAGAGAAGGGCCGATACTACGACACGCACAAGGCGGGCTACAGCTGGTTCGACTATCGCATACCCACTCAGGTGGCCGTCATCGAGGCTCTTCAGCAGATAGAGCCCGACGATGTGAAGACCATCTACGAGATGCAGCGCTGGCTGCTGCAGTCGAAGCGCACACAAGCTTGGGACACCCCCATCAACAGTGTCAATGCCGTCTATGCCTTCCTCAACGGGCGCACGTCCATTCTCAATGAGGAGGCGCCGGCTGTGCTCTCGCTCAACGGGAAACCGCTCGAGATGCCAAAGGGCACTGCTGGACTTGGCTATGTGAAGACTTCGGTGACGGGCAGCAACATGAATAGTTTCACTGTCAAGAAAACCGCTCCGGGCATCTCGTGGGGTGCGCTCTACGCACAGTTCAAACAACGCACCAGCCGTGTGGCCAGCTCAGCGTCGGGCATGACGGTGAAACGCGAAATCGTGGCTGTGAACGGACAGAGCATCCTCACCGAAACGCAGCGAAAGAACATTGGCGCAGAGCCTGCTGACATCAACTTGAAGGTGGGCGACAAACTGAAAATGCGCATCACCATCAAGGCCGACCGCGACTACGACTTCGTGCAGGTGCTCGACAAACGGGCGGCCTGTCTGGAACCTGTCAATCAGCTCAGCGGCTACCATTGGGGCTACTATTGCTCGCCAAAGGACTATTCCACCAACTATTATTTCGACTGTCTGCACAAAGGCGAGCACGTGGTGGAAACCGAATACTATGTCGATCGCGCTGGTAAGTACGAAACGGGCGTTTGCACCGTCCAGTGTGCCTACTCGCCTGAATATACGGCGCGTGACGCTTCGCTGACATTAGATGTTGAACCCTAAAAACGAATTATGGACAAAAAGACAATATTTCTCTCTCTCCTGGCCCTTGCGGCTCTCCCCGCAACGGCACAGAAAATCGTTGCCGAGCGCGACGTTATCGATTGTGGAAAAGTGATGTACGAGCACCCCGTGACCGTCAGCTATGAGTTGCGCAACGACGGCGGTTCCCAACTGCTCATCAACGACGTGAAAACCAGTTGCGGATGCACTACCGTCTCGTTTCCCCGCGACCCCATAGCCCCCGATGCCAGCTTCACCGTGTCGGCCACCTACGACGCCCGCCAGCTGGGGCATTTCAACAAACAGATAGGCATCTACAGCAACGCCTCTGACAAACCCATGCTCTTGGGACTCAAGGGCGTAGTGGTGGAGAAAATCGTCGATTTCTCGGGTGAATATCCCTATAGCATCGGCGATGTGCGCATTGACATCAACAACATCGAGTTTGACGATGTCAGCAGCGGTGACATGCCCGTGCAGAAAATCCACATTCAGAACAACTCGACAGCCACCATTGCTCCGGTGCTGATGCACCTGCCCGACTATCTGAAGGCATACGTGTCGCCAACGCGCATCGCCCCAGGACATGCGGGCGAGGCCACCGTCACGCTGCTTTCGAAGAAACTGCGCAACTTCGGACTGACCCAGACTTCCATCTACTTGGGCATGTTCCCCGGCGACAAGGTGAGCCAGGAGAAGGAAATAGAAGTGTCGGCAGTGCTGTTGCCAGGCTTCAGCACACTCACCGACTTTCAGCGCGCCAACGCGCCGGTGCTGAAGCTTTCCTCCTACAAACTCGACATCGATTTCGAGGGCAAGTCGAAGAAGCAGGATGTCATCATGGTGCAGAACGTAGGAAAGAGCATGCTCGAGGTGCAGTCGGTGCAGGTGTTTACCAGCGGCATCGAACTTGTCCTTCCCAAGAGCCAGCTCGCTCCGGGCGAAGAGGTGAAGATGAAAATCACCACACGGGCCAAGGAGTTGAGAAACGTGCGCACACAGCCGCGTATCCTCATGATTACCAACGACCCGGACAATGCCAAGGCTGTCATCACGTTGAATGTGAAATAGGAATGTGAATCTTCCCGAAGAAAATAGGCTATAAATCTAAATACTTATGGAACATCCGGAAAACAATGAAGAATATCAGGGCCTGACCGTCAATGCCGGCATAGAGCAGCCGCCCATCATCAACCCCTACCTGAAGCGCAGCCGCTTTCGCCAACGCGAACTGTCGGCTGCAGAGATGGTGGAGGGCATCGTCAAGGGCGACATCACCATCCTGAGCCGTGCGGTGACCTTGGTGGAGAGTGTCAACCCACAGCATCAGGCCAAGGCTCAAGAGGTGATAGAGAAGTGCCTGCCCTATAGTGGCAATTCCATCCGCGTGGGCATCAGTGGCGTGCCCGGTGCAGGCAAGAGCACCTCCATCGACGAGTTCGGCATCCATGTGCTCGACAAACATGGCGGCAAACTGGCCGTACTCGCCATCGACCCCAGCTCGGAACGCTCCAAGGGCAGCATTCTGGGCGACAAGACACGCATGGAGAAGCTCTCACAGCGGCTCGATGCCTTCATCCGGCCCAGTCCGACGGCAGGTTCGCTCGGCGGTGTTGCCCGCAAGACGCGCGAGAGCATCATTCTCTGCGAGGCGGCAGGTTTCGACAAGGTGTTTGTCGAGACGGTGGGAGTGGGGCAGAGCGAAACCGCCTGCCACTCGATGGTGGATTTCTTCCTCCTTATCCAGCTGGCAGGCACAGGCGACGAACTGCAAGGCATCAAGCGCGGCATCATGGAAATCAGCGACGGTATCGTCATCAACAAGTGCGACGGGTCGAACGTTGACAAGTGTCACATGGCTGCCACCAACTTCCGCAACGCGCTGCACTTCTTCCCCAAGCCCGAAAGCGGATGGTTGCCCAAGGTGCTCTGCTACAGTGGCTTCTATGGCACAGGTGTCAAGGAGATTTGGGACATGATTTACGAGTACATCGACTTTGTGAAGGCCAACGGCTACTTCCAATACCGCCGCAACGAGCAGAGCAAATGGTGGATGTACGAAACCATCAACGAACAGTTGCGCAATTCGTTCTACAACAGTCCGCTCATCGAGCAGAAACTGCGCGAGGCGGAAAACACGGTGCTGGCGGGTGCCAAGACTTCGTTCACGGCTGCGTTCGATCTGTTGGACGTTTATTTCGATTCGTTGCGCAAGTAGAGAGTGTGTTTAGAGGAATGATCAAGGTAGAGATAGACAGCGGCAGCGGATTTTGCTTCGGAGTGACCACTGCCATTCAGAAGGCTGAAGAAGAACTGGCCACGGGCGGCACTCTCTATTGTTTGGGCGACATCGTCCACAACGGCATGGAGTGCGAAAGGCTTCGCAGCATGGGGCTTGTAACCATCAACCACGACCAGCTGGCCCAACTCCGTCATGCCAAGGTGCTGCTCAGGGCGCACGGCGAACCGCCTGCCACTTACGAGTTGGCCGAGAGCAATGAAATAGAAATCATCGATGCCACCTGCCCTGTGGTGCTCCAGTTGCAGCGGCGCATCAAGCGGCAGTTCGATGCCAACCCCAATGCCCAGATCGTCATTTTCGGAAAGAACGGCCATGCTGAGGTGTTGGGGCTGGTGGGCCAGACCAACAACCATGCCATCGTGGTGGAGAAATTCGATGATGTGAAGAACCTCGACTTCACCCGCGACATCTTTCTCTATTCGCAGACCACCAAGTCGCTCGACGAGTTTCAGCGCATCATTGCCTACATTCAGCAGAACATTGCCCCGGAGGCCACATTCAAAAGTTTCGACACCATCTGCCGACAAGTGGCCAACCGCATGCCCAACATCAGCAATTTCGCTGCCAAGCACGACTTGGTGCTCTTTGTCAGTGGGCGCAAGAGCAGCAATGGAAAGGTGCTCTTCAACGAGTGTCGCCGTGTGAACCCCAACAGCTACCAGATTGAAAGCTCGTCGGAAATTCAGCTCGACTGGCTCTCGGATATAGAGACAGTGGGCATCTGTGGTGCCACCAGCACGCCCAAATGGCTCATGGAAGAATGCCGTGACTTTATTGTTCGTGTCAAGAGTTAGGTGTCTGGAATCAGGTGCTGAAAGGAATAGGAGTTAGGAACTTGCCAAATCTCTGGCTGATTTCCTAACTCCTATTCTTTTTATTATATATGTACCTGTTCTATTATAACTCTCTTAACTCCTAACTCCTAACTCTTAACTCATATTGTTCCAGCAGCCAGGCATTCTGTTCGGCAATGGTCATGTGGCTGTTGTCCAGTTCGATTGCGTCGTCGGCCTTGCGCAGGGGGGACACTTCGCGATGAGAGTCCATGTAGTCGCGCTCCTGAACGTTTTTCAGGATTTCTTCGTAGTCGGCTTCCATACCTTTGCCCTTCAGCTCGTCGTAGCGGCGCTGCGCGCGCACTTCGGCCGAGGCGGTGACGAACACTTTCAGTTCGGCATCGGGAAACACGGTGGTGCCGATGTCGCGTCCGTCCATGACGATGCCTTTCTCTTGGCCCATGCGTTGCTGCTGTGCCACCATTGCCTCACGGACGAAGGGGATGGCGGCAACAGGGCTTACACGCTCGGACACTTCCATGGTGCGTATCTGCTGCTCCACCAGTTCGCCGTTGAGATAGGTGTCGGGGCGTCCTGTCTCGGCATTGAATTGGAAACTGATGTTGATGTCCTGCATGCGTTCCTTCAGCTGGGTGAGCATCACTTCGCCCTGTTCGTCGAAGAGGCCGTTGCGCAATGCAAACAGAGTAACGGCACGGTACATGGCCCCCGTGTCAACATATACATAACCAATTTTCTTGGCCAGGTCTTTGGCCATGGTGCTCTTCCCGCAGGAGGAAAAGCCGTCGATAGCTATTGTGATTCTTTTCATATATTTAGTGCTAGGTTAATGACAATGGAGTTTGACGAGACATGATACTTGGCGAATGCCAGGTTCAGCTTGAAGCGTTCCAGCTGCAGTCCAGCCCCCAGCGACAGTCCAGCCCCGTGGCTGCTCTCTTCGTCGTCGCCGTTGCGGAGGGTCATTTCCTTGGCGCGGCGGAAGTTGTAGCCACCGCCAATCCAGATGGTGGGGGAGAGCAGAATGTCAACGCCCACGGCCAGATGGTTGATGAACTTGTAGTCGTAGTGGGTCATATCAACCAGCGAGGCCGAGAGTCTGAAGGGGGCTCCCTTGAGCCGTTTTGTGGCACCTATCTGCAAGTCCATGGGCATGCGCTCGTAGTCGTCGTGATAGGCGTTGAGCTGTCCGCCAAGGTTGCGCGCCGCGATGGAGAGGGATAGGTCTTGGTCGGGGTTGTAGTAGTTGAGGCCCAAGTCTATGCCCACGGCCAGCGAGTTGTATTTCCCGATGTACGAAGTGATGACTTTTGCAGCGATTCCGCCCACCAGCTTGTCGGTCAGCTCGTAGGAAAACAGTCCTGCCACGGCAATGTCCTTGGCCGTGAACTCACCCAACTGGGTGTTGTTCAGGTCGGTTTCTTTCATTTTCCCGTAGTCGGCGTATTGGGCGGTTGCTCCCCACGACGCGCGTTCGCCTACGGTCCGGTTGAACGACGCACCGGCCACCACGGCGCCCTGCATGTAGGTCATGAAGTTCAGGCCGATGGTCTTGTCGCTCACGGAACCCAGCAGGGCCGGGTTGTTGAACATGAGCGCAGCGTCGTCCTCGATGAGCGAAATGTTGTCGCCGCCCAGTGCAGCGGCATGCGCACTCATGGGCAGCCTCAGAAAGTTGTAGGCCGTCTGGCTGTCCTGCGCCATTGTCATGGTGGCGGCGCCCCATGCAAACAGCAAAAGTGCAAATGTTCTTATTCTGCCCATCTGTTGGTTTCTCTTTTGGCGACAAAGTTACAAATAAACATGTGAAAAGCAAAAAGAAAAGCTGTTTTTCTTTTTTCCATGCCGTCAACTTCAACCAAAATGGTATCAGCAGCCCCGTTGGAGGAAATGGCGCGCGGAGAAAACATCATGCATTCCGGCACGGCAAAAACAACGCCGTGCTTTAAGCTGAAATTCTCTAGAAAATTTTAATGCAACGTCGGGAGATAATTTCTCATTGTCGGGAGATAATTTTTCATTGTCGGGAGATATTATCGCAGCGTCGGGAGATAATCTCGTAATGCTGGGAGTTGTTGTTGAAAATGGAATGCCTGTTTCTGAAAACGGAACGGATGTTGGTGCATTTTATGTTAAAAACCAAGGAAATCTGTACGGAGAAACTACTCTTCCACAAGAGGCGGACGGAAGTCGAAGACAACCTCCAGGAGAGGACTGCGCGAGAGCTGCCCGGGATTGCTTCCGGGAGCGCCTTCGGGCACGGCTAGCCCATGGCGGCCGTAGTAGTCGCGCCAATAGGGAGTTATCTGCCCAGAATCGTCGTGGAAGGACATGGGGATGGGGGGAAAGAGCTGTCGTCCCTGTGCATCGATGTAACTTTTCTGCACCAGTTCGCTGCAATACATTGCACTGTCATCGGGCATGAAGAAGAAATCGTAGGGACGGCCCACATAGCGGAGGGCGCGCTGTACGGAGCGATGCACTCCGGTGGTGTCGCGCAGGCGCGAGGCGAAGACGAGCGTGTCGCGCCGTTTGAGGAAACTGTCTATGGGCGTGAGCACTACACCCTGGTGGACGGCCTCGAGCACCAACAGCGAGTCGGCGCTGCGGTGGACAATGCCAACATGGTCGATGCGGGCCCCGTGAAGTCCATGGGTCACGCGGGTGATGTTGTTGTCGGCGGCAGAAACACAAAAAAACAGATCGCCCTCGCGCAGCAAGGACAATCCGTATGTGGGGGCTGCCGTCTGGGCCATGCTGCAGAGCGACACAACCGACAGGGCAAAAAGCAAAAGCAGATGTGAATGGCGCGAAAACACGTTATTTCTTCAGCTTGAAAGAGTTTTCGATGCTGACAATCTCGTCGGAGAATTGGCGGTCCACTTTGATGCGTTGCTCCACCTGCGAACAGCTGTGGATGACGGTGCTGTGGTCGCGGCCACCCACCAGTTTGCCGATGCGCGAGGCGGGCATCTTGGTGAATTTCTGAGCCAGATACATCGACACCTGACGAGCCACCACATACTCGTGCTTGCGGCTGCGGCTCGACACTGCCGCGGCGGAAACATTGAAGTGGTTGCAAACGGTTTCGAGAATGTCATCGACGGTGAGCGGACGGTCGTCCACCTTGATGGCGCGCTTGATGACGCGCTCGGCCAGACGCATGTCGATGTTGCAGTTATAGACCACCGAGTAGGCCATGAGCGAATTGACCACACCTTCCAAATCGCGCACACTGCCGTTGGCGGTCTCGGCGATGAACTGCACCACGTCGGCTGGAATGCGCAGTCCGTCGCGTTTGATTTTGCTGTTCAGAATGTCAATGCACAACTGCACATTGGGCTTTTCGAGCTCGGCAATGAGTCCACAGGCGAAGCGGGTGAGCAGTCGGTCGTTCATTCCCTGCAAATCGACAGGCGGACGGTCGCAAGCCAAGATGATGCGTTTGCCGTTCAGGAAAAGGTGGTTGAAGATGTGGAAGAAAGTGTCCTGCGTCTTCCCGGCGGTAATCCATTCCTGCACGTCATCGACAATGAGCATGTCGATGGTCTGGTAGAAATTGATGAAGTCGTTCAGGGTGTTGTGAACCACAGCATTGGTGTATTGAACCTGAAACAACCGTGCGCTGACATAGAGCACACGTTTGCTGGGATAGAGTTCCTTGGTACGCACACCGATGGCGTTGATCAGATGGGTCTTTCCGCAACCCGAAGGCCCGTAGATGAACATCGGGTTGAACGTTGTCTTGTTGGGATGTTCGGCAATGGACAGACCCACCGAGCGCGGCAGTTTGTTGCTGTCACCCTCTATATAGTTGGCGAAGGTGAGATGAGGATTCAGTTGCGAGTCAATCTGCTGCGGCTGGGCGGCGTCGAGCACGGTGGGCGACTGGTTGGCGCGCTCAGTGGGGCGCGGCCCGTCGATGTTGGCAACCGGTTCAGCTTGGATGTCCTGAGTGAGATTGTGCTCCTTGTCGGTGAGCACACGGTAGTTCAGACAGACTCCTTCGCCGAATGTACGCGAAAGCACCTTGCTGAGCAAATCGACATAGTTCTCTTCCAAGTACTCGTAGATGTACGGACTTGGAATGCGCACCAGCACTGTATTCTTGTCCTCGTCGTAGGACTCGAATGCAATGGGCTTGAACCATGTATTGTATTGCTGCTCTGAGACGTTGTTCTTAATCAGTCGAAGACTTGAATCCCAGAGCGCATTGGGATTTTCTTTCATGTACAATTAATATATACGAAAATAGATCTGATGCCTAGCGGACAGATTGCATAGGTTATCTGAATTTGAATGCAAATTTCGTAAACTTTTCCGAATTAGGCAAATCTTTTCTTTTATGATTTTTTATCACTATAGGCGTAAAACGCTCAAACATGGTGTTTTATGGCTGCTAATGTGCGGAATAACGGAAAATGGTGTTTGCATTTTCAAAAGTAATTGAGATTCAGCTGGTTGTGTGACATCAGCATGCAAAAAAAGCAAGAACTTCAAGTGAATTTCGTCCTTTCAAAAGTGCCTTATATTAGCACTTTGCATTATTCAAATAAAGTAGGGGGCAATGAGCCCCCTATTTAGACGATTTTTAATTTACTTGTCTTTCTTGCCGAAAACTGAGAAGTGGATGTAGCGTTTTGGATGGGCTTTGAAATCAATCAGCAGCGAGTCGGCCGACTGCATGGTTTTGTTCAGGTTGTTGTAGAGCTGGCGGTCTTTCATGAGCAGACCCAGTGTGCCCTGGTTGTTGTTCAGCGCAGTGGTGAGTTGTTGCACGTTGGCCAGTGTGGCATCTACTTTGACCATGGTTCCTGCCACATCGATGGCGCTCAGGTTGCCTGTGAGTTGGGTGGCATTGTCAAGCACTCCACCTGCTTTTGTCATCAGTGTCGGCACCTGTTTGTTTACACCTGCCATGAGCGTGTTCAGTTCGCGCGTGGTGGTGGTCAGGTCGTTGGTGATGTGCTGAATGTTGTGCAGCGAACCGGCAATGGCCGGATCGGCCACGAGCGTATTGACGCTGGCCAGGATGGAGTCGAGCTTGGGCAACATCTTCTCGATGACGGGTACCAAGTCTTTCACTTTGCCCAGTGCGCCACTGTTCACTTCGCCCGGGATGGTTTGTCCGGGGGCGATGATTCCCGTGCCGTCGTTGTCGATGATGAGGTTCACTCGCACGTTGCCCAGCATGTCGCTGACAATCTCTGCGGTGCTGCCCTTGGGCACCTGAAGCTTGGGGTCGATGTCCACCTCCACCTTCACGTCAGCGCCGGGGTTGTTGTAGTCGTAGCTGACGCTTTTCACCACTCCCACCCTGTAGCCGTTGGTGTAGATGGGGCTCGACGAGGAGAGCCCGCTGATGTCCTTGAAGGTCATGTAGTAGAGATTGTTGGTCGAGAAGAGGCTCATGCCCTTCAGGAAATTCATTCCGAAGAAGAGCAAAACTACTCCGATAATGGCAACAAGAGCAATTCTTATTTCTTTGGCATGTTTCATGTTCTTTCTGTATCTATGTCGTTCAATTGTTTTTTTATGTTTTTTTAGTGTGTACTTGCTTTCGCCGCTTGTAAGGACAATCCCATTGCCTTACTTGCCGGTCTGTCGGCTGGCCCGGAACTCTCGAATGGCCTGGCGGACATCCATCTTCTGTCCATTGCGGAAGGCGATGATGAAAGCCTCGGGAAAACGGTCGAGGAGCGTTTTGCGCAGGCGGTAGATGGCGTTGTAGTCGGTTGAGGAGCCGACGGTGTATTTGAACATGCGGTTTTCTTCGTACATGTCGTAGTCGATGACACCCTTGAAGCGGCTGTCGTTGCGATTCAATGCGAAGTCGCTGGCCATGATTTGCACCTTGAACACCGGAGCCATTTGTTCTGTGGCGTCCGGCAGTGGAGCTATTGTGCTGACGAGCGTTGCCGGCTGGTGGGGCGTTGGCGGCATCGACAGATTGACCTCGAGCGGTGCTTGGGCCACATCAGCCTTTGTTCTTAGCCTTGCCTGCGGATTTACCAGTTGGTCGTCCGGCTGGCTTGCCTGCTGTGCCTCCAGAGGATTTTCCTGCAGACTTGGCTGCAGTTTTGCCTGCTGTGGCTCCTGCATTTCCTGCTGATTTTCCGGACTTTGCTGTTCCGACGCTATTTCTCTTTTGTTCTTTCTTTGATTTGTTCGCGTTTCCTGCTTTTCCTCCACTCTTTGCCGATACTCCTCGGGAACGACCGACGGAACCTTCGTCTCCTGCTCGGTCGTTGCCGCGAAAGGGACGCCAAGTCCCTCGCCGTACTTCTTTTTGTATTTGACGAACGCTTGGTAAATGCCCTTGCCAATGGCGTCCACTTTGTTCGCATCGTTCAACAATCGTTCTTCTTCGGCCGTGGTGATGAATCCCAGTTCTATGAGACAGCTGGGCATTGACGTTTCGCGCAACACCAGAAATCCCGCCTGCTTCACTCCTTTGTTGGGCCGTCCGGCCGTTGCGCATACGCTCTGCTGCACAAACTTGGCCATATCCACGCTGTTGGCCATGTTCTTGTCCTGTATGAACTCGAACATGATGTAGCTTTCTGACGAGCGGGGGTCGAAGCCCTGATAGCGCTGTTTGTAGTCTTTCTCTATCAGAATCACCTCGTTCTCGCGCTTGGCCACGTCGAAGTTGTCGGCTGCCCGGTGCATGCCAAGCGTGTAGGTTTCCATGCCTCGGCCCACCTTGCCGCCTGGCAGCGCATTGGTGTGGACGGAGACAAACAGGTCGGCCTTGTTGCGGTTGGCAATGCTGGCCCGCTCGTGCAGTGGAATGAACACGTCGGTCTTGCGGGTGTAGATCACCCGCACGTCAGGACAATTGTTCTCAACATACTTGCCGAAGGCGAGCGCTACTTTCAGATTGATGTTTTTCTCTTTCGAGAACGAACCCAGCGCCCCTGCATCGTGGCCACCGTGGCCAGGGTCGATGACCAGCGTGAAGCGCTTGCCCGCCCCTATTGCAACGGCAGAAAACACGATGAATGTAAGCAGCAGAAGAACCTTTTTCTTGTCCATGGTGTTCTTTTTGTTGTGCAAAATTAATGTTTTATCGTCAGAAAACCCTTGTCGTGCGATGAGTTTTATTATTTACTAAAGTTTCGCAAGTGA
>DFFM01000043.1:0-3062 GCA_002369515.1 Prevotella sp. UBA3776
AAAAAAGAGTATGTGCCTATTTTGACACACCCTCTTTTTTTTGCTAAAAAATGCTAAACAGGAACAAATAATTAATTAATTATTTTGGTAATAATAAAATAATTATTATCTTTGCAATGTCATTAAGAACAAAATGTTTAACCCTTTAAAAATTCAGAAATGCCAACAAAAAAAGAAGCAGAAGAATACAAGCGCACACTTGAGAGAAACATGGTTCGCATTGCGGAATCCGACCTTCCCGACCGCATTAAGGAGGAGATGCTGAACGAAGCACTCGAGAAATGGAAGGCAGCGAATGAAGCCCTGCTGGGAATCGGGCTCTCACTAGAAGATTAACCAAGGGAAGCCCCTAAAGGGGCAACCCTTTTAAAAATAAACAGCATTATATGAGAAAACTGAACGACTACATTACGCACCCTGTCCACAAAAAGATAGCGGAAGCATACGACAAGGCCAACACGCCGGAGGAACTGGAGGCTGCAAAGCGTTATCAGCATGAGCTGCAGGATGCGATGACTCCGGAAGAACAGCAGGAATACAACGATGCCATGATCTCGGACTTCAGGCGTATGATGGCCGCCATGGACGAAGACATTGCAGACCTCAGGGCCGAGGCCATACGCATGAAGATGGGCGACACGCCTAAGTTTATAAACTGGACGCAGATTGCCAACACCTATTTTGGCAAGAGCCAGTCTTGGCTCATGCAGCGGCTGAACGGCAACACCGTCAACGGCAAGGAGGCGCGCTTCAATTCTGCCGAAGCCAAGCAGCTGGAGGCAGCACTTCATGACTTAGGAAACAAGCTCCTGGCAATTGCTTTCTGAAGGCATTTTGTTCTAATGACACCTACAGGAGCCGTGTCCCCGACCTCGTAATGAGGCCGGGGATTTTTTGTCCTTTTGTTTTCGGCGTTTTTGCCATACATTTGCCGATATGGAAAAGAAGATTGGGAAATTCGGCAACTCGCTCCACGTGCGGTAGCCGCTCAGCACCTCCTTGTACTGCTTCTCAAAAGTATGCGCCTCTATATGGTAGAAATCCTCAAGCGTACGGCAGGTCACTGGGGATGTCTCCATACGTCTCTTTTAAAAAAGCCGCAAACTCCTTCGAGTAGCGGGTGCCGTCAGCCGTTATCTTCAGCGGAAGGATGAAACTCTTCCCCGTGCGCGTGTCCAACCATCGGCGACGACGCAGCACCAGCACCACCTTGTGGTCACGGATGGGGAAGTCCGTCACCTCCACGGGGGATATAAAGCCCTTCGACTCGAAGAAACTGTCACCCTGCAAGTCTGGATGCATCTTCTCGTCAAGATGGATGTGCATCTCTGGCTCGTCGTAAGCCTTGGTGTCAACATACTCAATATCCGTTATGAGGAAGTTGTCAAGAACTTCCTTGGGAAGCACTATACGTGCCAGCATCAACAAACCTTTGTCTTCCATGAGGCAAAGGTAAGAAATTTTATTCAAAGAAAGGATTATCCCTATGATTTTTCGCTTGAGCCCTCAGTCTTTCCCCTCATCCTTTGGAGGTGCTTCACAATATCCACTTTTCGGCCAGTTTGAATTGGCACAGAAGGGAAAGAGCAAACGACTGTCAATCAGATATTTATGAACGAAAACACCCCGACAGGAAACCTATCGAGGTGGGAATTTTCGTAGTCGATAGGGGAATCGAACCCCTATGCCAAGATTGAGAATCTTGTATCCTAACCATTAGATGAATCGACCATTCACAGTGCATCTTTCGAAACATCCCCCTGGCGGAAGGAGGGGGATTCGAACCCCCGGTACGGGAACCCGTACGGCAGTTTAGCAAACTGCTGGTTTCAGCCACTCACCCATCCTTCCTGGGCTCGCTTTTGATTTGCCAAGCATTGTTTCTCAAATGCGTGTGCAAAGGTAATGCTATTTTTTCGATTCTCCAAATTTTTTATTGAAAAATTTTTCATCACTCACAAAAAAGTTCCGGCAGCGCAACTTCTGCCGGAACTTTCACCTATATTTAAAATACGCGCGCGAAATCCATCGATTCGCGCGCGACATTTACATTTTTGCACACGCAAGAATGTGCTTGAGCATTCTCGCCGCCTGCAAAGGGAAGGCTGCCTAGTCGAGATTGAGGCTCTTCTTGATGGCGGCGATCTTCTCCTCGGCACCCTTCATGCAACGCTCGTAGCAGCCAGCGCACTTGAAGGTGGGGTCTTTCACCTCGGTGTAGAACTTGATCTTGGGCTCTGTACCCGACGGGCGCACACTCACCTTGGTGCCGTCCTCGCAGAACCACTGGAGCACATTGCTGGTGGCGGGCATGTTGAGTTTCTCGACGGTACCGTCGGCCTTGCGAGCCTCGAGCGTCTGATAGTCTTTCCACAGACAAATCTTCGAACCGCCCAGCTCCTGGGGAGGATTCTCGCGGAAGTTGGTCATCATCTGCTTGATTTCGTCGGCGCCGGTCTTGCCTGGGCGCACCACGTTGATGGTTACCTCGCGCGAGAAGCCGTACTCGGCGTAGATGTCCATGAGCAGGTCGTAGAGTGTGCGGCCGTTGTCCTTGGCCCAAGCTGCAATTTCGCAGATGAGGCAGATGGAAGCGGGTGAATCCTTGTCGCGCACCTTGTCGAAGGGCAGAAATCCGAATGACTCCTCGCCGCCGCCGATGTACTTCTGCTTGCCTTCGCTGATACGTATTTCGTTGGCAATCCACTTGAAGCCCGTGTAGCAGTCGCGCAGTTCAACGCCATTCTTCTTGGCAATCTCGGCAATTACCTCGGTGGTGACGATGGTCTTCACCAGGAACTCGTTGCCTTTGAGCTGTCCGAGTTTCTTCTTGTTGGCAATGATGTACCAGCAGAACATCATGCAAGTCTGGTTGCCGTTCAGGATTTCCCACTCGCCCTTGTTGTTGCGGCACACGATGGCCAGACGGTCGGCGTCGGGGTCGCTGGCAATGACGAGGTCGGCGTTCAGGCGTGTGCCCAGCTTCATGCCCAGCGTCATGGCTTCGGGGTTCTCGGGGTTCGGCGACACCACCGTTGGGAAGTTGCCGTCGATGACCATCT
>DFFM01000043.1:3135-10634 GCA_002369515.1 Prevotella sp. UBA3776
ACGTGGATGTTCTGGAATCCCCATGAGCGCAATGCCTCGGGAATGATGACTCGGCCGGTGCCGTGCATGGGCGAATAGACGATGTTGAGGTCTTTCTGGCGCAGGATGACGTCCTGATCGACCATGGCCTCCTTGACTGCCTGCAGGTAGTCCCAGTCCATTTCGCCACCGATGATTTCGATGAGCTCTTTGTTGCCCTCGAACTTCACGTCGTGGATCTTCACTTTGTTCACCTCGTCGATGATGCCCTTGTCGTGCGGGGCGAGCACCTGGGCGCCGTCTTCCCAATAGGCCTTGTAGCCATTGTATTCCTTGGGATTGTGGCTGGCGGTGACGTTGACGCCTGCCTGGCAGCCGAGCTGACGGATGGCGAATGAAATTTCGGGTGTTGGGCGCAGGCTCTCGAAGAGATACACCTTGATGCCGTTGGCCGAGAAGATGTCGGCTACGGACTCAGCAAACATGCGCCCGTTGTTGCGGCAGTCGTGACCCACCACCACGGCCAGGTCGTTACGTCCGGGGAAGGCTTTCAGGATATAGTTGGCGAAGCCCTGTGTGGCCATGCCCACGATATACTTGTTCATGCGGTTGGTGCCGGCTCCCATGATGCCGCGCAATCCGCCCGTACCGAACTCCAGGTCGCGGTAGAAGGCGTCGATGAGTTCGGTTTTGTCGTCATTGTCTAGCATGGCCTGTACGGCCTTGCGTGTTTCCTCGTCAAAAGCAGGGCTGAGCCACTCTTTGGCCCTTGCCTCGCACTGCTGAATAAGCTCGTTATTTTCCATAAATGATTATTTAAAAAGTATTAGTGATTTGGTTTTTACGTATTAGTTTTCCAGCCTCTGCGAACGTGTTTTTGTGTTTTTGTGCAGAAAGCAGATTATTTCTTGCAAAGATATGTTTTTTTTCTGAAACCGCCAAACTATGTTTGCTTATTATTATTTTTTAAGGTAGTCAACGGAGATGTTGAAGGCGCGCATTGGCGGGCTGTTGCCGCAGTTTGTCCTTCGGTTGCCCAGCATGGTGAAATTATCTCACGGCGCGGCTTTTGAATTTTCTAGAAAATTTTGAAACATCGTCGGGAGATATTTTTACATCGTCGGGAGATATTTACGCAGCGTCGGGAGATATTTTCACATCGTCGGGAGATATTTACGCAGCGTAGTGGATTATTTTGGCAAAGAGAGGATATATTTTTGTTTTTTCGACTTTTGTTCGCAAAATTTTGTGTACTTTTGCAGGCAATTACCGTGCGCTTTTCTTTATGGGCTGCACGAACAGAAAACGAACAGCAACATGGAACTACATTTCACGGGCGTCATCATCGCCATCAGCACTTTTCTCATCATTGGTATCTTCCACCCCATCGTCATCAAGGTTGAATATCGCTGGGGAACGCGCCCATGGTGGATTTTCCTTGTGCTGGGATTGCTCGCCATCTGCATGGCTTTTCTGATGGAGAATGTCATTGTCTCTTCGCTGCTGGGCGTTTTGGGCGCATCGCTGCTGTGGTCCATCGGCGAGCTGTTTTCGCAGAAGAAGCGTGTGGAAAAGGGCTGGTTTCCCATGAATCCTGCGCGCAAGGACGAGTACCAGCCCATCGAACCCGACGAAACGCTCTGCCCCGTTCACAAAGGGAAGAGCATCTACGCCAAGGACAAGGAGTAAATGAAGACCGAACTTATAATGGTGGGAAAGACGGCCGACAAGCACTTTGCGGCTGGCATCAAGGACTACACCGAGCGCATAGGCCACTACATGCCTTTCGGCATCACCACCCTGCCCGACCTGAAGAACACCAAGAGCCTCAGCCAAGAGCAGCAGAAGGAACGCGAAGGCGAACAGATTCTGCGGCTGGTGCAACCCTCGGACACGGTGGTTCTGCTCGACGAGCACGGACAGGAGTTCAGGAGCGTCGAGCTGGCCGCCTGGCTGCAAAGGAAACAGCAACAGGCACGGCGGCTGGTGTTCGTCATCGGAGGCCCCTACGGATTTTCGCCTGCAGTCTATGACCGTGCAAACGAAAAACTGTCGCTCTCGCGCCTCACCTTCTCCCACCAAATGGTCCGCCTGGTGTTCACCGAGCAACTCTACCGCGCCTGCACCATCATAAAAGGAGAGCCTTATCACCACGAATAGTCATGTCTGATGTTTCAAAAACAACTTTTTTTGTAGCATCGGACATTTTTAATGCCGGCCGAATGCCCGCAATAGGAAAAAAAACGCTATTTTTGCATTCAGAAAACACACATAACATCAACTTAAAATTATTCAGAACACATGGAAAGAACCTGGAGATGGTTTGGCAAGAACGACAAGATAACGCTTGCCATGCTGAAACAAATCGGAGTAGAAGGCATCGTAACGGCCCTGCACGACGTTCCGTTGGGCGAGGTGTGGACACGTGAGAAAATCCACGACCTGCGCCAGTATATCGAGAGCTACGGCATGCGCTGGAGCGTGGTGGAGAGCCTGCCCGTGGTGGAAACCATCAAATACGGCGGCCCCGACCGCGACCACCAGATTGAAGTCTATAAGGAGAGCCTGAGAAACCTCTCTGCCGAGGGCATCCACTGCATCTGCTACAACTTCATGCCCGTGCTCGACTGGGCCCGCACCGACTTGCGCCACAACAACCCCAACGGCGCAACCAACCTCTATTTCAACTACGCCGAGTTTGCCTATTTCGACATCTACATACTCAAACGCGAAGGCGCCCGCGAGGAGTGGGCCAAGTTCCGTTTCCCCGAGGGTGTGGGCGAAGGACGCGACGTGCTGGCCGAGGCCGACGAACTGGCAAAGACCATGACCCCCGAGAAGGACCACGCGCTGGTGGACACCATCATCATCAAGACACAGGGGTTCGTCAGCGGAAACTTCAGCGAGAACGACGAGGCTCCCATCCAGAAGTTCCGCGACTTCCTCAACCTTTATAAAGGCATCGACAAGAAGCAGTTGCGCGAGAACATGAAATATTTCCTTGAAGCCATCATGCCCACCTGCGAGGAGTGCGACATGAACATGTGCGTCCATCCCGACGACCCCCCCATCGAGGTGCTCGGACTGCCGCGCATCGTGCGCACCGAAGAGGACATCGAATGGTTCCTCAACGCCGTGCCCAACAAGCACAACGGACTGACTTTCTGCGCCGGCTCGCTAAGCGCCGGAGCCTACAACAACGTGGTGGAGATGGCCCGCAAATTCGCACCGCGCACACACTTCGTCCACCTGCGCTCGTGCCACATCTTCCCCAACGGCGACTTCACCGAGGCCAGCCATCTGGGCGGCCGGGCTGACATCATCGAGCTGTGCCGCATCTTCGAGAAGGAGAACCCACAGCTGCCCATGCGCGTGGACCACGGCATGACCTTCACCGACGAGCCCGGCGGCATCATGGACGAATCGAGCCACGGCCACAACGCAGGCTACACACTGCTGGGCCGCATGTTCGCCTTGGGACAGGTGCAAGGCATCCTCGCCACCGTTGACCGCGAACTGGGAATTGAATACAAACAGCCGGGATTCTTCGACTAAAGGCTACACTTTAAAACCATTGGAAAGACTATGAAGCTGACAGAAATATTGAGCGGCCAACTGAACGCCGCAGAATGGGAGCAGAAAGGTTACCAGCTCCCCAAGTTTGACATCAAAGCCGTGCGCGAGAAGACTGCCAAGGAGCCAACGTGGGTTCACTTTGGCGGCGGAAACATTTTCCGCGCCTTCCCAGCCGCCATACTCAACGACGCGCTCAACACGGGCAAATACGACCGCGGCGTCATCGTGGCCGAGACCTTCGACTTCGAGGTAATCGACAAAGCCTACGCCCCCTACAACAACCTCTCGCTGCTCGTTTCGCTCCAGTCTGACGGCAACATCGAGAAAAAGGTCATCGGCTCCGTCACCGAAGCCCTCAAGGCCGACTACCAGTTTGCCGACTGGCAGCGGCTGGTGGAGATTTTCCGCAACCCCTCGCTGCAGATGATTTCGTTCACCATCACCGAGAAAGGCTACACTTACAACGAGGCCGACCTGGCCCGCGGACTCAAGCCCGTGTTTGCCATGGGCAAGGTGTGCGCTCTGCTGCTCGAGCGTTTCAACGCCGGACAGTTGCCCCTCACCGTACAGTCGATGGACAACTGCTCGCACAACGGCGACAAAGTGAAAGCCGGCGTGTTTGCCTACGCCGAGCGCTGGGCGAAGGACGGGCTGGTGCCCGCCGCGTTCCTCGACTATCTGAAAGACGCCTCGAAAATAACCTTCCCCTGGTCGATGATCGACAAAATTACGCCCCGTCCTCACGAAAAAGTCAAGGAGCTGCTCGCAGCCGACGGTTTCGAGGACAACAACTACATAGAGACCGAGAAGCACACATTCACGGCTCCCTTCGTCAATGCAGAGGAGGTGCAGTATCTGGTCATCGAGGACAACTACACCAACGGCCGTCCCCCACTCCACCTGGGCGGCGCACTCTACACCACGCGCGAAACGGTCGATAAAGTGGAAACCATGAAAGTCACCACTTGCCTGAACCCACTCCACACGGCCATGTCCATCTATGGCTGCATGCTCGACTACACACTGATTTCCGCCGAAATGGCCGACCCCGACCTTCGCTCGTTCATCCAGAAGATTGGCTACATCGAGGCCATGCCCGTGGTGACCGACCCCGGTGTGCTGAACCCCTACGAGTTCATCGGCGCCGTCATCAACCGCCGACTGCCCAACCCGTTCATGCCCGACGCCCCGCAGCGCATTGCCATGGACACCAGCCAGAAGCTGCCCATCCGCTTCGGCGAAACCATCAAGAAATACGTTGCCCGCGGTCTCGACATGTCCAATCTGGTGCTCATCCCGCTCACGCTGGCAGGCTACGCACGCTATCTGAAAGGCATCAAGGACAACGGCGAGCCCTTCAGCCCGTCGCCCGACCCCATGCTCGAAGAACTGCAGGCCATCGTTGCCCCGCTCGAGATAGGCCGACCCAACCAGGACTACAGTTGCCTTCGCGCGCTCTTCAGCCGCAAGGATGTGTTTGGGCTCGACCTCTACGAGGCCGGTTTGGGCGAACAGATCGAGGGCATGGTGAAGGAGCTATATGCCGGTCTGGGCGCCGTCCGTGCCACACTGCACAAGTACGTCAGCGCCAGATAGAGATTGGCTGCCTTAGTTCCAACCGTCGAAAAGGAACCATCAGCCGACAGGACTAACAGGAATTCCCAACAAACAAACGAAGTCGCCTACCCGAAAATGGGTTGGCGACTTCATCTTTAAATAACCCGCTTTGCCGGTTTGTTTGTTGCTGCGAGGTGTGCCCGGAGAAAGCAACTATGGAGAAAAGACCGAAGAAGCAAATGTGAGGATTTTTTCTGCACGGCGTCACCTTTTGCCTCTCTGAATTGTTATTATAGTGAATCGGTTCAAGAAAACAAAAGTATAACAATAAAAAAGAAGAAAGAATTATGTTTTATTTAGTTCAGCTTTTAGTACCCATCGCCATAGGTTGCGTACTGCCCATCATGATTGTATGGTTTGTCATCCGCAAATCAATGAACGAGACCAACCAGCGCACACAGATTGTGCTGGCCGCCATTGAGAAGAACCCCGACATGGACATCGAGGAACTGATGAAGAAGATTTCGCCCAAGAAGAAACTGCTGAAGGAGAATTTGTTGGCAAAGCTACAGTGGGGATGCTTCACGACGCTACTTGGCCTCGGATTTATCATTGTTGGATTATGTCTTGACTACAGGGGTGGGATGGAACCCGAAGATCTCGAAATGTGCTACTTAGTAGGCGGCATTCTTTCGGCTATTGGCATAGCTTTCCTCATCAGCTATTACGTAGGCAAGCGGATGCTGGCCAAGGAGATAAAGGCAGAGGAGCAGTTACTGGTAATGCAAGCCGAGAACAAGTGACACGCGAGCAGTTCATCACCCTGGTAGAGCGTGAGCAGGAGGCACTTCGCGGCTTCCTGCTCGCCCTCTGCTGCGGCAACAAGGGCGACGCCGACGACCTGGCGCAGGACGCGCTGGTGAAGGCTTACCTCTCGTCGGCAGGCTATCAGGACCGAGGCCGCTTCCGCTCGTGGCTCTTCAAGATAGCCCACAACACGTTCCTCAACCACAGGGCGAGCCTGCGCACGGCCGCGACGCTCGACGAGGCACGGACGCTCGTCAGCCCCAATGCCGCCGACAGCAGTTTTGAGCACCAGAGCCTCTACCTCGCCCTGCGCACCCTGCCGCCCAAAGAGCGGTCGGCCATCACGCTCTACTATCTCAGCGGCTACGACATCAAGGAGATTGCCGCCATCACCGACGCCTCGCAGGAGGCCGTGAAGAAGCAACTCTCGCGGGGCCGCGACAAACTGAAAGAAAGACTGAAATTATGAGTAAACTGCAAGAAAGGACAGACAATATGACAAGAGACAAAGCCCTTGAGGAACTTTTCCTCGTCCAGCAACCCCACTTCGACGACCAGGCCGACTTCATGGCCGCGCTCACCCGCCGCCTCGATGCCGTGGAATATGTCCGCCAGCATCAGGAGGCCACGCTTCGCCGCTACCGCATGGCGATGGTCGCCGCCTTCGTCGTGGGCCTCGTCAGCGGAGCCGTCACCCTGGCGTTCGTCCTGTCCGTGCCTGCCGACGTGCCCCTGTTCACCTTCCACGGGCAGTCGGTTCTCTTACTATGGCTCGCCCAGAACTCCCGCCTCCTCTCGGCCACCGTCCTCGCCCTGCTGCTGAGCCTCGGCACGATGAGCATCATCCGCAACATCCACGACATCCTGCGCATACGCCGTGCCATTTCAGGCACGGATGTCCAAAACACATTTCCGCTTTTCCAATAAAGCGCAATGGTATCTATTATCAAAATATATCAATTCGGGTATAAATTTGGATAAAACATTCAAAATTATACCCGAACTGATGTAATTAAGCGATTGTGACTTTCTGACGGTTATGTCTTTTTTACATTCAGATAGCTTTTCAGCGCTTTCACATAATCCTCAAAGGCTTTCAGCCCTACAGGCGTGATGCGGCAGAGGGTACAGGGCTTCTTGCCCTTGAAGGTCTTCTCCACCTCTATGTAACCTGCCGCCGAGAGCTTGTCTATCTGCACACTCAGGTTGCCCGCCGTGGCTCCCGTCTGCTCCTTGATGTAGGGGAACTCGGCTTCCTCGGCACTGATGAGCAGCGACATCACGGCCAGTCGCAACTCCGAGTGCAGCAGGGGGTCTAATGGCTTGAACATGGGTTGGTCCTCCTTATTTCTGGTTTTGCATGAAAATCGCTACACCTGGCACAATCAGACCTATCAAAGCCACGACTGCCATCACATAGAGTTGTGTATGGCCAGGGAAATGCAATGCGCCGAAAAATCCGCCGATACCTGCGATAAGTCCACACACCTGAATGATGCGGTTTCGGATGACGAGTCCTGTGATTGTTGTACCCATGCCGAAGCACAGCGAGATAATACTGGTGATGCAGCCAAACACAT
>DFFM01000043.1:10772-16826 GCA_002369515.1 Prevotella sp. UBA3776
AACGTTGCCCACACATGACCGATGGTCTTCCCTACAAAAGTAGTTGGGATGCTTTCTCTTCGTTTGCCGATTATCCAGTCGCCTGCATATCCTATCAGCCACAACACAGCCCACAGCATATTCCATACAGGCCCGCCATGATTCTTCCACAGGTAGGCGATGAGCAACGAGAATATGATCACACAAAGTCCCCACCATATGAGTGGTATGGCCGAATTCTTGTTGATGGTGCGCTGGCTGCGCTCTATTGATTCTCTGATGATCTCCAGACTGCGCTCGGCAGTCATGTTATTATTTTCTTCCATTGTTGTTCCATTTTTAATAATGTTCTACTTTTGTTTACTGCTCTCTAGCCTCGTCCGCGCTCCTGCAGAAAGCACGGCTTCGGCCTATCGTGTCCGGTTCACGCTACAAAGATAGATAAGTTTATAATATAAACCAAATTATTCCGTAAATATTTTGCTTCTCAGGCAGATATTTAACATTTCATTAAAGAAAAGGGCCAAGGTTGGCTGAACTTTTCGCCTAAATATATATAAAAGGTGAGGCAAGGATGAATATCTTTCGGATTATTTTTGATTGCTTCAGCATCGGAGCCGGTATTGGATACAGCTATCATCAGAAGTATAAGTTTTCGGCTCTTCCCATTTACGTCAGTACGCATTACTTCTTTTTAGACCGTAAGTTCTCGCCGTTTTGCTTTCAGATTAACGGATGGTAGGACATTGTCTCGATGCTTTTGCTCGACATTTGTCCTTTAGTCGCTGCAAAGGTACGATTTGCTACACAAAAAGCGAAAAAAGTTCATCATTCAATGCATTATTTTTTCCGTATGGTGTTCAATGATGTTTCCAATCGCCGAAAGAATAAGGGAACAGTTGGTTCGGGAAGAATAGAAATCCATAAAAAGATACTAATATTTGGGAACGTAATCCAAAAAATTACTATAAGATTTGGGATTACGTTCCCTTTTATTATCTTTGCATCACGATATCGCGTTTGACCAAAGAAAAATGAAAAAAGTTGGCGTTTCCGTAAAAAAACGATGGGGCTGAAGTGTCTTATATATAGAAGTGCCCTAAAACGGGGTGCAAGGATCTGAAAGACTGATATGCTTGATAAGAGAACACTTGAACAGCTTTTCCGCCGGAACTACAGCGAGATGATACGTCTGGCCAGAGTCTTGTTGGCTGGTGACGGCGAAGCCGAGGATGTAGTGCAGGACATCTTTCTGCGTGTTGCCAACAGTGACATCTCGCCCAAGAACGATTCCTATCTCCTTATTGCCGTGCGCAATGCATGCCTGAACAGAATAAGGCAAATGCAACTGCACGAACGGGTGAAGAACCTATTGCCTATAGAAGACGAGACAGGCCAGCAGCCCATTGACAGACAATTGGAGCAGCTGGAAGATATCTCGGCTTTCGTGGAGGAGCAACTGGAGGAACCGCACCGCAGCATCTTCCGTCTCCGTTTCGACGAAGACCTGACAATCGCAGAGATTGCCCGTCGGCTGGGGCTGAACCCGAATACTGCCTACAAGTATCTCATGCAGAGCATTCAGCAAATCAGAAATCACTTCAAACATTAAAAGACTTATTGCAATGGAAACGACAAGTGAAAACATCCGCCAGTTGCTGGAAATGCTCGACAACCCTGATGCTTACACCGAGCAGGAAATCCAGGACATCATCAATCGTGATGAAGATACCCGCGAGACCTACCGCCTGATGGTAGCAGCCAAGCGCAGCAGTCGCCAGCGTCAGGCAGAAGAGCTCATCGACGTGGATGCTGCATGGCAGAAAATCGCAGAACAGCTCCCCACCCCTGTAGGGGCGGGGCTGGGGGCGGGGTCGGTAATTTACAAGATAGCTGCCTCTTTCGTCGGAGTATTGCTTGTGTCTGGCATTGCCTTTGCTGCCATTCAGATAGTCAGATACGCTCAGCAGCATACACCCAAGACAGAGGAGGTCATCAATACTCCAAAGCCCGCAAGCACCATTCCTTCCGATACGCTCCCCACTGACACCACCGCAGTATCACAGCCCATCATCTACGACAACATCCCACTGGAAAAGATGCTGTCGGAGATAGTCGCCCATTACGATGCCAAGGTCACGTTTGTCAATGACGACGCCCGTGCACTCCGTTTCCACTTTGTGTGGGACCCGCAGAAAGGCATCGGTCAAGTGGTCAGCGACCTCAACCAGTTCGAGCGTCTGACAGTCACACTGAAGGACAACGTTATCACCGTAGAATAGTCAGCCGCCATGAACAGATATATGACTCTCATTATTGCCCTGCTGCTGACTGTCAGCACACAGGCACAAAGGCTACGGGAAAGGCCACGGGTAGGCGCGTCAGCGGGAATGGGCGAGCAAAGCTCGGGAATGAAACGAATATCGCACGAATACAACAACGTATCCCTCTCTGATGCGCTGAGGCAACTCGCAGAGCAACAGACGGGCTACACCATCTACTTTCTCTACAACGAACTGGAGGACTTCCGTATCACCACTAATGTCAAGAACAAACACCTGCCTGAAGCCATTCAGCAGATGATAGGCTTCTATCCCATCCGTGTCACCACGAGTACAGATGAGGACGGAAAAAAGATATTCGTTGAGTGTACCCACAAAACCGACCGTCATCTGACAGGCACCATCATCGACGAGCAAGGCCAGCCCATTGCATACGCTAATATTGCCGTTCTCAACCCAGCCGACAGCACCCTCCTTGGAGGTGGTGTGTCGAACGAGAGCGGCTACTTTGCTATCCCCTACGAACAACCCACGGTATTAGCCCGTATATCATACGTCGGTTATAAGACCATCTGTCGGCTTTGTAACCAGTCTGAACTTGGTACAATACGGATGCAACCCGAAACCGTCAAACTGAATGACGTAACGGTGAAAGGTCACCGATCGCTCTATACTTCAACAGACAGAGGCTTGCTGGTTTCCGTTCAAGGTACACCGCTTGAACAATTCGGCTCTGTTTCAGATATGCTTTCCCATTTGCCTCTCATGATGAGCAACGGCGAGGTAGCAGGTCACGGCAAGCCGGAAATCTATATCAACAACAAGAAGGTGCGCAATGAGGATGAATTGAATCGACTGCGTGCCGACGAAATACTCTCTGCAGAGATTATCACCAACCCAGGCGTAGAGTACGGAGCTGAAGTCACCTCGGTCATCCGCCTCAAGACCATCCGCAAGACGGGCGAGGGCTGGAGCGGCAACTTCTCCGCTGCCTACCGCCAAGGCAAGGAATACTATGCCAATGGCAGTGCAGCCCTGAACTATCGCACCCGCAATGGCATGGACTTCTTCGCCCGAGGGCATCTGACAAGCAATAACCAATACATCACCGCCACTGCCGCCGACCAACTACAGGCCTCCAGCACTTGGGACTTCAAGAAAGATGTTACCTATCTCAACCGCTACAATTACTACTTTGCCGACCTTGGCTGGAACTGGGAGATATCCGAGAAACATTCTCTCGGACTGACCTACACCGCCAACAACTATATCACCGACGCGACAGGCAGTCAAGAAACCGATGAGCAGGTGTGGCGTGACAGTCAATTCAAGGAAGCAGAGACCAACAAGACGGTCACCTCCCGAAAGCCTCGGATGGAGCATGCCGTGAATGCCTATTACGTTGGCGAAATCGGCAAATGGCAACTGGACTTCAGCGCCGACTACTACGGTGGACATTCTGAGAGCAATATGGAAGGTGGCACCGTTGGCGAGAAGGGAGTCAGCAGCAACACGCTGACCAAGAACAACCTGCTGGCAGAGAAACTCGTTGTCACAGCCCCCATCCCTAAAGGCACTTTGACCTTCGGCGAGGAAGTATCGGGAGTGGACCGCAAAAGCGATTTCACCCAGAGCGGCTTCTCTGCCGACAATAGCGTACATCAACAGACCCTGACGTGGTCACTGTTCGCCAACTATGCCCTGCAAATGAAGGCGTTCAGCCTTAACGCTGGACTGCGCTGGCAGAACGAGCACAACAACTATGAGACCAATGGGCAGAAGGACCTTGAGCAGAGTCCCGACTACCATGTGCTCATCCCACGTCTTTCCTTCACCTACCGCACGGAGCGATGGGTCCACAACTTCAGTTATCAGTGTACCCGCAACAATCCGCCCTACTCGATACTTAGCACAGCCATCCACTATCGTAGCAAATACGAGTACACTACAGGTAATGCCTACCTACAGCCACAGACGACACACAGTCTGTCGTGGACCTCGCAGTGGAAGTGGCTATACATCCAGCCTTACTACAGGTATATGCGCAATGCTGTAACCTCATTCCAGATGGCCTACGACGATGTGAACCACCCAGGTGTAGTCATCATGGACTACCGTAACATTCCTAAAATGCAAGACTATGGCATTGTGCTAAATTTCACGCCCAAGATTGGCATCTGGCAAATGGATTACACGGCGAGGTTCTTCTACAACAATATAAACTATGAATCGATGGGCATCACCCATACTTGGAATGGTTTGATTAGCGAGTTCACCCTCGACAACACATTCTCGTTTCCGAAAGACTGGATGCTGAACGTTCAGGGCTACATCAAGCCCGCTCACGAAACAGGCTGCTCGCAGCGCAAAGCCTTAGGCGATATTAATCTGCGACTAAGTCGCCAGTTCCTCAAAGACAAGAGCCTTAGCGTTGCCATTATTGCCAACGACATCCTTCACACCCGTTACACCGAGATGACGGCTTACGGAGGCATCAATGTCCGTACACAATTCCGAGAGTATCGCGATGCTCGCCGCGTCGGCATCAACCTTTCATGGAAATTTAACGCCACTAAGAGCCGTTACAAGGGTAGCCATGCAGGACAAAGTGAACGCAACCGACTATAAATCTCTCTCTCGTTCCGATAGGCAGCCGTTGCCCTCATGCCGACGCTGCCTTTCCTTTGTTTAAGAACGTTTAACACTCGGCGATGCAAGATTCCCGACTTTCGACGTTTACAATTATAGAACATAAAACAATAAACTCATAACGGCAATGAAAACAATGAAACTCTGGAGAAACATCCTCGTGATGACCGCTGCCATGCTCTCCCTCACCTCTTGCAGCAGCGACGATGACGACGACAAGGACATTACCAAGGAGATAAACATGAGTGTTTCCGCTGAACCGGGCGTGATGTACGACCTCTTCGACAGCATGGGAGAACATCCCATTGAGTGCATGCGCGTGAAGACAGAGGATGAGCCGGGTAGGTGGCAAAACCTGCACTTCAACGAAGTCAAGGGTTTTACCTACGAAAGAGGTCATGAATACGAACTGCGCGTGAAGCGCACTATTTTGGCAAATCCCCCACAGGATGCCAGCAACCGTACCTACGAACTGGTGCGCATCCTGGCCGACAAGAAAGTGGAAGACGTGGCAGAGCCTGTGGAGAAAGAGATAAAGACGGAAGCCGACATCGAGTATGAGCAACAATGCCCTGTGGAGAAATATGCCATAGCCAAAGGGGGCGAATATGTGGTGGACGGCGATGGCAAGGTGACATACGCCGACGGCACGCCGACTCCCGAATTTGACAAGCACGCACAAATCTACTTGGAGAACATTCTCGACAAGAGCCACCCGCTATGGCAGGCTGGCGCCCGCTATCAAGCAACCTACGCCTACGTCCTTTCACCGCTTACCGATGAGATACGCCTTGTGCCGAGCAGTCATTCTGGCTTCCTCTTCAAGAACATACTGACCGAGAGCGAGATGGCCCACGTCAGGCAATCGATGAAACAGGGCGAAACGCTGCACTACGCCCTCATCCTCTGCAATGTCTATAAGCGCGCAATACAAAAAGTGGAGTTCACCATCAAGAAGAAATAAATCAAACCAGGTAACACGAAAAGCAAAAAAAATATGATTATCCGCAATTGTACCACCCAATTTTTTGTTTTAGGGGAAATATACTAAAAGAGACAGTTGGTGGAACGCTCCGCGTCTTTTAAAAAACCAATAAATACAAAGAAAAACCAATAAAAACATGGGGGCTTTACAAATAAAAAC
>DFFM01000017.1 GCA_002369515.1 Prevotella sp. UBA3776
TGCAAAGTTAAAGAAGGGAGGGGAGCGGCTGGCGCGTTGAGATCTTTCCCTTTGGGAGGGGAGCGGCTGGCGCATCGGGGAGACATGAAGGGTGACTTGAACGAATTGAAAATACAAACTTAACAATTAATACTCCAGACTATGAAGAAATCGGATAAACAACTGCCTCGCGGATACCGCAACAACAACCCGCTGAACATTCGCCGGGGAACAAGATGGATAGGAATGGCCAAAAGGCAAAATGACAAGGAGTTCTGCGTGTTCGAGAGCATGGCCTACGGCTATCGTGCCGCGTTCAGAATACTGCAGACCTATTATTTCAAGTACAAGCTGCGGACGGTGGTGAGCATCATCAACCGTTGGGCGCCGCCCAGCGAGAACAACTCAATGGCCTACGCCAAGTATGTGGCAGAGTATGCCGGGGTAAGCACCTCCACGCAGCTACCCTCGCCAACAGAGTATGAAGCGGTGTTCGTGTGGGTGAAAATCATGCTCGGCATGACGAAGTACGAGAACGGCCTGCTGCGCCCAGAAACGACGGCAGAATGTTTCAAAGGCTATTGGTTGGCAAATATGAGATAACACGAAACTCACATTCTCACATTCTCACATTCTCACATTTTATCCCCTGAATTAACGCAATTTTAACATTTCTACCGAGAAACCCTCGTTCCGCCAGGTATTTCATCCTAAGGGAACGGGGGCTTCTTGGGCCTAAAGACCGATTTGGGATAAAAAAACAGCACCAGAACAGATGTCTGAACTGGTGCCGAAATTGAGAAAAAGTTTTTTTGTTTTTGCGAATTATAGTCTTACCTCTCCACCTTCGTCTTTGCTCTGCTTGCGTGCCGGAGCGGCCGGAGCAGGGGCAGGTTTGGCAGCCGGAGCGGCCATTTGTGCTGGCTTGGCCGGAGCGGTTGGCTGTACGGCGGGTGCTGGAGTTTCTGCCGGTGTGGTTGACGAGGTGGTTGAGGGTTGTGGAATGGCTGGCTTTACGGGAGTTCGGCGAATGCTGTTCTCTGAAGCCTGCTTTGCACCTTCCTTGGCAGCTGCACCCAGAGCCTTTACAATGGTGGCAGCGTCGTCGGCTGCACCAATGGGCATGTTGGCGATTTTCACGACAATCTGGTTCAGGGTGGGGTCGTCGATGGCGAATGCCTTGATGTCCTCGGCATTGTCCTTGATGACCTGGTGGAGTTTCATGGCATAGACGCGGGCCACCTCCACATCACCACTGTCGGCCAGCTCGGTGATGCGCATCTGGGCGTCAGCAATGGCTTGGGTAAGGCCCTTGATGTCTTGCTCTTCAATCTCCAGAAGCAGCAGTTCCTGAAGTGTGTCGGCTTCTTCGACAGCAGCCATGACAGCCTGAGCGGCAGGGTCTTCGTTCGAGGAGATGCCTTGAAACCCTTTTTTGTTGTTGCAACCTGCCAACAGCAGTACAACGGCAACTGAGGCTATGAATAGTAATTTCTTCATTTCAATGGGGTTGATAAATACATGTATATTTCTAAGCGGGCACAAAATTAATCATTTTATTGGTAATGTGTCACTTTTATTTCGTATTTTTAACAACAAATTGCAAAGGTCCCCTCTCAAATGTGTTGAGGAAAGAAAAATCCCCCTGCCGACAAAGGCAAGAGGATGGGTGTATGCGTCAATATGCCCAAGGTGGGGGCTAATACTGTCGCAGGGCTGCCAGCAGCTCGTTGTTCTCGCTTTTTGTGCCAATGGTCACGCGCAGGCAGTTGCCGCACAACTGAACGTGTGTGCGGTTGCGCACGATGATGCCGCGGTCCACCAAATAGTCGTAAATCTGCTGCGCGTCGGTCATTTTGCAGAGGAAGAAATTGGCGTCTGTCGGATAAACCTTCTGGCAGATGGGCAACATCCGGAAAGCCTCCATCATTCGGCTGCGCTCTTGCAGCAGCAGGCGCACCCACTTGTCCACCTCGTAAGGGTCGGCAAGTGCTTCGATGGCCTGCTGTTGGGTGAGTTGGTTGACGTTGTAGGGATATTTCACCTTGTTGAATATATCTACAATGTCCTTGCTGGCGAAGGCCATGCCCAGACGGATGGCAGCGCAGCCCCATGCCTTGCTGAAGGTGTTGAGCACAATGAGGTTGGGGTATTTGTTCAACTCTGTGCGCAGCGACTTCTGCGCCGAAAAGTCGATGTAGGCTTCGTCAACGATGACGATGCCGTGGAATTGCTCGATGGTTTTGACCATTTCATCGTGGTCGATGCTGTTGCCCGTAGGGTTGTTGGGCGAGCAAATCCAGATGATTTTGGTGTGGTCGTCGCAGGCGGCCAACAGACGGTCGGCCTCCATTTGGTAGTGGTCGTCGAGCAGCACGGGGCGATACTCCACGTCGTTGATGTCGGCGCACACCTTATACATTCCATAGGTGGGCTCGATGGCAACTACATTGTCCTTGCCGGGCTCGCAGAAGCAGCGGTAGGGCAGGTCGATGGCCTCGTCGCTGCCGTTGCCGAGGAATATCTGTTCGGGGCTCACTCCTTTCACCTTGCTGAGCCTTTGTTTCACTTCCAGCTGCAGCGGGTCGGGGTAGCGGTTGAAGGGTGCGTTGTAGGGATTCTCGTTGGCATCGAGAAAAACACGAGCGTTGCGGCCGCTGTATTCGTTGCGGGCGCTGCTGTAGGGTGCCAGTCGCCAGATGTTGGGGCGAACCAGTTGTTCTAGGGGAGTCATCGTTTTATGGGTCTAATGGGAGTAATGGGTCTAATGGGAGTAATGGGTCTAATGGGAGAAATGTGTCAAATGGGAGAAATGTGTCTAATGTGGACTTTTATTTCAGACTGTCAATGCGCACGGTCATGGCGTTTTTGTGGGCGTAGAGTTGCTCGTTTTCTGCCATCAGCTCAACGGCATGGCCAATAGAGGAGATGCCTATTGGAGAGAGATGCTGGAAAGTGATTTTCCTTTGGTAGCTGTCCAGATTCACTCCGTTGTAGGCCGTTGCATAGCCATGGGTGGGCAGCGTGTGGTTGGTGCCGCTGGCATAGTCGCCGGCACTCTCACAAGCGTAGTGGCCAAGGAACACACTGCCTGCATTCACTACTTCAGCGGCCAACTGCTCGTAGTCGTCGGTAGCCAAGATGAGATGTTCCGGAGCGTAGGCGTTGCTCAGTTGCATGGCCTCCTGCTTGTTGCTGACAAGAACCAGCTTGCTGTTGTCCAACGCCTTGGCTGCTATCTCTTTGCGTGGCAGCTGTTGAAGTTGAAGTTCAACCTCGTTTTTCACCTCGTTGAGCATGGTTTCGCTGGTTGTGATGAGCAGCACCTGCGAGTCCGTACCGTGCTCAGCCTGTGAGAGCAGGTCGGCCGCCACAAACCTTGCATTGCTCGTTTCGTCAGCGATGACGCACACCTCCGAAGGGCCGGCGGGCATGTCGATGGCGCAGTCGTGGAGCGAAACCTGCTGCTTGGCGGCCATGACGTACTGGTTGCCGGGACCAAATATCTTATATACCTTTGGGATGCTCTCTGTGCCGAAGGCCATGGCGCCGATGGCCTGAACGCCGCCTGCCTTGAAGATGCGGTTCACGCCTGCTATCCGCGCGGCCACCAGAATGGCAGGGTTCACCTTGCCTTGCGCGTTGGGCGGTGTGCAGAGCACAATCTCGCGGCAGCCGGCAATCTTTGCGGGAGTGGCCAGCATGAGCACCGTGGAGAACAGCGGGGCGGTGCCTCCGGGAATGTAGAGGCCCACTTTCTCGATGGCGACACTCTTTTGCCAACAGGTTACCCCCGGCTGAGTTTCTACGGGCTTGCCTTCGAAACGCTGCGATTCGTGGAAAACCCGAATGTTGTGGTGGGCCAGGACAAGCGCTTCGCGCAGCTCTTTCGAAATGAGCTGTTCGGCTTCTTCCATTTCGGACTCGCTCACGGCAAGTGTGTTGAGTTCGGCATGGTCGAACTTGGCCTCATACTTCTTGACAGCGGCATCGCCATGCTGGCGGATGTCGCTGAGTACACCGTTGACAACAGCATTGAGTTGCGAAACGTCCAGGTGCGGACGCTCCACAATGGTTTTCCATTCTTCTTGGCGGGGATATTTGATGATGTTCATGACTGTGTTTTGCCTCTATTTAGTGTCTCTCTACAGAATCATTTTCTCAATGGGAGTGACCAGAATGCCTTGGGCTCCCAGCTCTTTGAGTTTCCCGATGATTTCCCAGAAGCGCTTCTGGTCGAGCACAGTGTGGACCGAACACCACGCTTCGTCGGCCAGAGGGATGATGGTAGGGCTTTTCAGGCCGGGCAGCACCTCGATGATTTCCTTCAGGCGCGCCTTGGGGGCGTTCATTCGCACGTATTTCTTGTCCTCGGCCTGGCGCACGGCTTCGAAGCGGAAGAGCATGTCGTTGAGTATCTGGCGTTTCTCTTCGCTCATCTGCCGGTTGGCTATGAGCAGGGCCTCGCTCTGCATCACCACCTCCACCTCGCGCAGATTGTTGCTCACCAGGGTGGAGCCACTGCTCACGATGTCGAAGATGCCGTCGGCCAGCCCGATGCCCGGACTGATTTCAACGCTTCCTGTAATGACGTGGATGTCGGCTTTGATATGGTGCTTGTCGAGGAATGTCTGCAGAATGAAGGGGTAGGAAGTGGCAATCTTCTTGCCGTTGAACCATTCCACGCCCGGATAGTTGATTTCCTTTGGAATGGCGAGCGAGAGCCGGCACTTGCTGAATCCCAGACGGTCAACGATGTCGGCCTCCTCATGGCGCTCAACAAATTCGTTTTCGCCAACGATGCCAAGGTCGGCAACGCCGTTGGCCACGCTTTGGGGAATGTCGTCGTCGCGAAGATAGAGCACCTCAAGCGGGAAATTGGAACTCTGCACCAACAGCGTACGGCGCGAAGCGCTCACTTTGATGTCGGCTTCGGCCAGCAAATTCATTGTGTCGTCAAACAGACGCCCTTTCGATTGTACGGCTATACGTAACATACTTCAATAAAATCTCTATAAATTCTTAAAAAAGTAGATAATGTCGGTGCAAAATTACGCAAAAATGTGTAAATGTGCAAGATTTTGATTACTTTTGCACACGTTTGGCGACAAATTGCAGACAGGACGTTACTAATTTGAAAACAAAATCGTATATATATTCATTCGCTTTGCTTCTCTTGTTGGCGGCTTGCAAGCACGAGAACCCCGACAATCGCATCATTACGCCTTGGGGCGAAGTGAAGGAGGACACCATTCCCACAAACGACGAGTTCACCATGAAGGACATGGTGACCAACGGCGAACTCATCATGCTCACCATGAGCGGCCCCGAGACCTATTATGACTACCGGGGGCGCGGCATGGGAACCCAGTATTTGCTGTGCAACCGGTTTGCCCGCACACTCGGCGTCAGCGTTCGGGTGGAGGTGTGCAAGGACACCGCCGAGATGGTGAGCCGCCTGGAGAACGGCGAGGCCGACATCATCGCTTTCATGCTGCCGCGGAAAATGAAGGGCAGCGACAGCCTGCGTTTCTGCGGCGTGAAAAACGACTCGCTCAACGTTTCCTGGGCCGTACAGCAGAAAAATGCAGAGCTGGCCGACACGCTCGACAAATGGTTCCGTCCGCAGATGCTGGCCGAAGTGAAAAAAGAAGAGGCTTTCCTTCTGTCGGCGCGCAGCGTGAAGCGCCGCATCTTCTCGCCCATGCTCAATCGGAAGGGGGGCGTAATCTCTCATTACGACAAGTTCTTCATGACCTATGCCCCCATGGCGCGATGGGACTGGCGGCTCATGGCCGCCCAGTGCTATCAGGAGTCAACCTTCGACCCCAAGGCACGGTCGTGGGCTGGCGCTTGCGGACTCATGCAGATCATGCCCGGCACTGCCGACCATCTGGGACTGCCGCGCAACAAAATGTACGACCCCGAGGCCAACATTGCTGCGGCTGGCAAGTATCTGCAGGAGCTCTCGGGCTATTTCAATGACATCCGCGACCGCAAAGAACGCACCAACTTCGTCCTGGCAAGCTACAATGGAGGTTATCATCACATCCGCGACGCCATGGCACTGGCCAGGAAGAACGGACGCAACCCCCAGCGATGGCGCGAGGTGTCGGAATATGTGCTGAAGTTGCGTCAGCCCGAGTTCTATCGCGACCCCGTGGTGAAGCACGGCTACATGCGCGGAAACGAAACGGTGGATTACGTGGAGAAGATTCAGCAACGCTACGACCAGTACCGCGGTGTGGCGCGTCCGGCAGCCAAGCCTCCTGGCGGAGGCACCTACCGCACTCCCCAGAAGGCAAAGCACAAACACCGCTTCCACGTCTGATGCAATCTACCCGCGCTTTCTTTCCTTCATTCTGGGGGTGGGTTGAGGCGCATTGGGAAGGGCCATTAAATTTTCTAGATAATTTGAACGTAACGTCGGGAAATAAAAAAATATCTCCCGACGTTATTTTTTTGTTGTCGGGAGATATTTTTTTGTTGCCGTGAGTTGCGAAAATAACTCTCGGCGTTGTGAATGAATTCTCTAGAATATCTGAATGCAGCGTCGGGAAATGAAAAAGCATCTCCCGGCGCTGTCTTTTTGTCGCCGGGGGATGCTTTTTTTCGTAAAGAATGTTGTTCCTTTTTCGTGCGGGGATGTTGGCTTTCGTTTCGGGAGTTCATTTCAACAACAAATTGCGAAATGGCAATTTCACGACAATTCGCTTCATTCGTTGCCGTTTGAGGCTTCGAGAACCCTTGCAAACAGATTTGTTCTTAGTCGCATTAGACAAATTGGTTGTTGTTTTATAGTTTATATCTCCGAAATGTCGGTCAATAATACTTGATGGTTCTCACTTCTATGCTCTTTTCGTTAGTGGTCTTCAGAGGCATATTGCTTCCTTCCTCACTTTCGGTTTGTTTCAAGGTTACCTCGCGTTCAGTCCAGTTGCCCTGAGGGTCGAACTTGGTGTATTTGTACTGTTCTTCCATCTCGATGTCTGTGCCCTCATCCTGGCATATCAGCGTGTGGCTCGACGGATACAGGTTGTTGCCCTCGTAGCTGAATGTCTCGTCGATGCTGACTTCCCATCCCTGGCGTTGGAGCTTGGCAATGCGCCCTTGGTCGTCGTAGGTGTATTCGTTATGGAACATGGCGTCGTCCTCGTCGTCCTCGCGCTGGTCGTAGTAGGTCAGCCGCCCTTGTGCGTCGCGCTTCATGACGGTCTTTTCGCTCACTCCCTTGACAAATTTCCCGTCAGCGTCATAGGTGTAGATTCCTCCGTAAGGATCGGAGCATACTCTGCCTTTCTCGTCGAAGCTCGTGGTGACGACCAAGTTTTCCTTTTCCTTGCCCTTCACCAGTTTGCCGTCTTTTTCTTCAGCTTCGTAGCCGAGGGTGAGTGTTTCCTTCACATTGCCATAAAGTCCAAACGTGCGCAGGTCGTTCGACATCACCTCAGGTTCGTCAGCCTTTTTCTCATCAGCGTTTTTGGGGTCAGCCGTTTCGTTCTGAACCGCTTTGTTGGCGGCTGTTGCAGTTGTGGCACTGGGCTTGTTGTTCTGGCCACAGGCTATGAGTGCCAGCACAACTAGGGTTGCAAAAATCTTTTTCTTCATGTTTGTAGTGTTTAGTGGATGCGTATAAAAAGGGTTAACTGTTATCTATGCCATACAGATTTGCGGCCTTTACCGCTGGTTGCGCCTCTTGACTTTGCGTCGGTCGCGGCCGAAGAGGTCTCCCAGTCCGTTGAAGTCTTTTTTCATGATGAGTCCCAAGCCTTGTGTGTTGAGACTGTTGCGGGTGAAGTACCGGTCGTTGGTTTGGTTGTAAACCTTGATGGCCAAGTTTCCGCTGGGGAAGAGAAGGTAGCGGATGTCGAAGTCGCCGATGAAGGTGGTGTTGGCGGTGGCGGCATTGTCGCGGTAGCCGAACTGCCCGTTGATGAGCAGCCGGTTGTTGAGCAGACTGCCGGAGAGCAGCCCCTCGTATTCGGCGTTGTAGAATCCTTCGGTGCCGGTGGAGATGTTGGCTCCGAAGTTCCAGTTGCTGCTGCGGAACATGGAACTGAGCACCGAGTTGATTTGTTGGCTGATGGTACCACTCAGAATGCTCTGCATGGCCAGGCTGGCCTGGCTCTGCTGCTCGCCGTTGCGCCCTGCGTTGTTGGTCTCTTCGGTATAGAAGCGTCCGATGCCCAGCAGATAGATTACCTGCATGTTCATCTCTTCCTGGCTGTTGATGATGCTGCGCACCATCTGCTTGGCGTCGCTGCTGACGGTGGGCAGGTCGAGGTCGAAGTCCACCCTGGGCCCGCTGGGGTTGCCTGTGATGTTCATGATGCAGTCAACGCGTGTGTTGTTGTTTGAGAAGCTGTTGCCGATGTTGAGGTCGGACAGCGGCACACCGTTGACCGTATAGAGGGCTTGCAGATTGAGAGAGGCATTGAAGGGGTCGCCTCCGAAGATGATGGTTCCTCCCTGCTGGAAGATGAAGTCCTTCTTGATGACGTTCTGTATGGTGAGGTTGTAGCTGCCGTGGTCCACCAGATAGGTGCCGAACATGTCGAAGCTGCCTTTATTATAATAGGTGGCCCTGATGGTGCCCGAACCGTTCAGACTGATCATGTCGTTGGTGGTGTGGTCCATGAGCAAGCGCAGCGTAGCATCGGGTGTGCAGTTGATGAGGAAGTTGAGCCTCAGGTCGGAGGAAACTTCGGGCTCCAGCGCAAGGTATGATGGGCCTTGGTCGTTGGTCGAGGGGGCTTGGGTGGTTGGGGCGGGTGTGACGTCGCGCCACTCGATGAACTCCTGGTCGCTGATGGCGTCGGGAGCAGATGCGTTGTATTCCAAGAAAGATCCCTTGTTGGGGGTGGCGTTCACGTCGATGACCACTTCGCCGTCCTTGCCTTTGATGGAGCAGTCGCCCGTGGCCCACACGGTGCCAAAGAATGTGTCGCCGCCGTATTCTCTAAAGTCATAGGACAGCAGGTTCTGCGCTCTGACGTTGACGTCGTAGCTGAGGTCGGTCAGGTGGTTGTGGTGGAGCCTTCCGCTGATGATTCCGATGTGGCCGTCCTTGTCGCGAATGGTGTCGTTCTGGAATATGATGTTGTTCTCAACAAGTCTCACTGTGTCGTTCCGCAGCCAGTATTTTGTGTTCAGACTGCTTATTTCCATCGTTCCTTCGGCCACGGCCTCGCCCGTGAGGTTGAGCTCGCTCAGCGCTCCCCACAGTCTCAGCTTGCCGTTGCCCCTGATGTCGGTGTTGCGCATGAAACTGTCGCAGAAATACTCAACAAACTCCAGCCTGCTGTTCCATGCGTCAATGTTGAGGTCTATCTTGTCCTGTTCGGGCGAAATGTATCCCTTGATGAAAGTGTTGGACAGGGGTCCGTCGTTGGCCACTGCATCGATGTTAATTTGGTCTGTCTTGTCGTCGTAGTTCACTTTGGCGGTCAGAACGCCCATGTTGCCATACATGAACGTGAATTTGTTGACTTTGAGTTGGGCTTCGCCCGTAGGACTGCCAAAGACGGCCCGTACGGTGGCATGGCCACTGGCTTTGCCGCCGAACTCAACTGCATGGAAGTTGACCAGATTGGTGATGTAGTTGACGTCGATGTCCTGCAAGTCCACCGAAATGGAGTCGCTGGGGTTCTTGGTAGCCCGTCCGCTGACCGTGAGGTGCTGTTTGTTGTGCTCAATGGAGAAGTGGTCGATGCTCAGATAGTCAGAGTTGTAGATGATTTCCGACGGGGTGACGTGCCAGATGGTGTCGCTCACTTGTATCTCAGAAGGCAGCACATTGACGTGGGCAGTGGCCTTTCCCTGTGGGTTCTTGTAAAAATCGGTTTCTGCGTGGACACTGCCACGGAACACACGCGCCTGGTTGTTGTCGAAACCGATGGAGGTTTGCAGGCGGTTGTTCACGGCATTGGCATCGACGTTCCAGCTGAATCGTTGTCCGTCGTCCATCACCTTGAGCAAGTCAACATGGGCGAAGAGGGTGTCGTTGGGGGTGCGCAGTGACAGACGGGTGTTTTCGTAGCGTCCACCGTCGTAATAGACCACGGGCAAGCTGCACTCCAGATTGAGCACGTTCTCGCGGTCGTCCATGTGGCCGTACAGGTAGATGGGTTCGGTGAGTGTGATGGGCACATCGAACAGTTTGTTGAGCCAGTCGGATTGTGTGATGGTGGCACTGATGGTGAAGTTGTTGTCTTGCTGCTTGGTGGAGTGGGGCAGTCCGGGCAGCGTGGGGAGTTTTGAAGCCACGAAGTTGGTGATGCTCTGTGCGAGGGTTTGGTAGTCGAAATCGCCTCGCACGGTCATTTCCGCAAAATCGCTGGCCATGCGCAGGGTGCGCTCGCCGTCTTCTTTGTTGGCTACCAGACGCAGGTTGTCGAGCTCGTATGTTTTTTCGGGCGATTTCATCGAGAAATAGTCCACGTTGAGGTCACCCATCAGTGTGCTCAGGCTTGAGCCTTTCAGGTTTGCATCCATCGTGAGTTCGAACACCGTGTCCTTCCATTGGTTGGTCAGTTTCATGGCGGCAGGGTTGAAGTGGCGCACTTCGGCTTTGAGCTGTGCGGACGGGGCTTTGAGGTCTGACGTGAATTGTCCGTCAATTCTGATTTCTCCGTTGGGGTCGTTGATGGCCAACAGTCCGTCGAAGTTGTTGTTTTGGTACAGTCCGTCGATGGTGATGTCTTTGTACGAATAGGACTTGTAGTCGAAACGCGACACTTTGCCGTTGGCTTTGAGCGTAATCTGCTTGTCGTGTGGAAGCTGGCCGTCCACATTGATGCGCGTGGCCACCATGCCAAAGTCGTCGTTGGCCAGAATGCGGCGCAGGTTGATGCCGTCGGTCTCTATGCGTCCTGTGAAATTGTTGCCTTTCAGTCCAATGCCCAGATTGGCGCTTCCCGCATCGGTGCGCAGAATGCCTTTGGTGGAAATGCTATTGCCTGAGCCACCGATGATGCCGCGGTAGTGGACATCTCCCAAGCGAGTGATTTCAGGAGGAATCTGTATGTTCTCACCGTTGATGTTTTTTGTGACAAAATCGATGGTTTCTCCACTCAGATTCAGTCTGTCGATTGTGGCGTTCCAGTGCGGGTCGTTCCAGTTGCTGAGCCATCCGTTGGCCTGCAATTCCATGTCGTTGTCCTCAGAGTAGATGTGCAGCTCGCTCACTCGCATGGTGGTGCTCGTGCCGGAGAAGGTGGAATTGAGGAAAATGGGATTCTTGAAATTGTTGAAAGCAGGAAGAATACTCCTTAGGTCATAAGGGGTTATCTTCGTCTCTCGAATGTTTCCGTTGAACTGAAGCGTGGGCATGGCAATCTTGCCGTCAATCATGCGGTAAGTGGTCTCAAGGGTGTCAATGACAACTGTGCTTCCGGGCATCTGAAGGTTGAAGTCGTGGAGCCTGGTTTGTTGATGGTCAGCACTGACTCTGAAAGACAAATGGCTGAGGTCTATTCCCGACTTTTCATGAAGGGAAATTTTCTTTACATTCAGGATGAGCGTAGAGTCGGTCAGTTCTTTCAGCATCAGGTTGGCACTGATGTTTTTCACATCCAGATGATTGACGTTCAGTTTCGTTGGCGTGGTTGGAATGTCGTGGCGGTTGAATCTGACGGCTCCGTTGCGTATGATGATGGAGTTTATGCGCAAGTCGAGCGGTGTGTGGCTGGTGGTGTCTTTTGATGCAAGCGAGTCGAGCACAAACTGGAAGTTGGGTTTGCTGTCGGCATCTGCTTGATACAGATTGGCGTCAAGGCCAAACAATTGTGTCGATGAAATGGCTATTTTTCCCTGCAGGATGGGCAGCAACTTGATGTTGGCGGCAAGTCTTGAAGCATGGAGCATCCGCTTGCTGTTTTGGTCGTAAATGTCAACGTCGTCTATGATTATTCGGTTGAAAAACCCCACGTCAACCCTGCCAACAGAGACCTTCGTGTTCAGCTTCTCGCCCAAAACCTCGCTAACCTTCGAGCCGATGGCCGTTTGTACTGCCGGAACATGAAGCAGTACAATAATGAGAAGATAAAGAGCCAACACACTCCATATCGTCCAGCTTATGACTCGTCTTAGCGTTTTCAAAATGATACTTCGAGATTACAATTAATTTGAATCAGAATGAATTATTGCGCAAAAATACATCAAAAACTCGTGATAAAGGAACATTTCATCTGATTTTTCTTTAAAATGTGTTTATTTTTTTGTAATTTTGCCCACAATATTCCGAATATTATTTTTTTAGCATAGTTTTATATGGCAAATGTAATTAAATTGCGTAAGGGCTTGGACATTAACCTGCAAGGCAGGGCCAAGGAAGAAAAGCTTACGTTGAAACCAAAGGACGAGATTGGGCTTGTACCCGAAGGTTTCACAGGCGTTACTCCCAAGGTCGTAGTCAAAGAAGGTGACATGGTCAAGGCCGGGGACATTTTGTTTGTGAACAAGCAGTTTCCCGATGTGATGTTCGCCTCGCCTGTGAGCGGTCAAGTGACGGCCGTGGTGCGTGGTGAACGGCGTAAAGTGCTTTGCATCAAAGTGAAACGTGATGCTCAGCAGCAGTATCTTGACTTCGGAAAGAAGGATGTGCAGAAAATGACAGGTGAAGCTGTGAAAAACGAACTTCTGGAAGCAGGTCTTTTTGGATTCATCAATCAGTTGCCTTATGCTGTTTCCACCAATCCGGACACAGAGCCTAAGGCAATTTTCGTGAGTGCATTGCGCGACATGCCTTTGGCTGCTGACTTTGAGTTCGAACTGAAAGGAAATGAAGCTGATTTCCAGGCAGGACTGACTGCACTGTCGAAAATGGCAAAAACCTATCTGGGCATCGGAAAGAACCAAAAAGCTGAAGCGCTGACGGGAGCTAAAGATGTGGAAATCAATGTATTCGATGGAAAATGCCCCGCAGGAAACGTGGGTGTGCAGGTGAATCACATCTCCCCAGTGAACAAGGGCGAAGTGGTTTGGACTGTCGATCCCAGTGTGGTCATCTTCTTTGGAAGATTGTTCAATACGGGCCGTGTTGACCTTCGCCGCACGGTGGCTGTAGTGGGCAGCGAGGTGCAACGTCCTGCCTATGCCGAAGTGCTGATTGGAGAATCAATCGGGACGTTGCTCGAAGGCCAGCTGAAGGGCGACAGAAAGGTGCGCATCATCAATGGAAATGTACTGACAGGCAAGCCTGCCACGGCCAACGATTACATAGGAGCTCATGTGAGCGAAATTACTGTGATTCCCGAAGGCGACGACGCCAATGAAATGCTGGGATGGATTATGCCACGTCCCAATCAGTTCTCGGTGAACCGAAGCTACTTCTCTTGGCTGCAAGGAAAGAAAGAATATGCACTCGATGCCCGAGTGAAGGGAGGCGAGCGCCACATGATCATGAGCGGCGAATACGACAAGGTGCTGCCCATGGATATTTACGGCGAATATCTCATCAAGGCCATCATCGCCGGCGACATCGACAAGATGGAGCAGCTGGGCATTTATGAAGTGGCTCCCGAGGACTTCGCTCTGGCGGAGTTCGTGGACAGCTCGAAGCTCGAATTGCAACGTATTGTCAGAGAGGGACTTGACATGCTTCGTAAAGAGAATGCGTAAGCGTAGGTTTTAATTGTCTAAAAAAGTCAAATAATAAATATGAGCGCATTAAGAAATTATCTGGACAAGATAAAGCCCAACTTTGAGGAGGGGGGCAAGCTTCATGCTTTCCGTAGTGTGTTTGATGGCTTCGAGACTTTCCTGTATGTGCCCAACACTACAGCAAAAAGCGGAACCAACATTCACGACGCGATTGACTCGAAGCGTATCATGAGTATGGTGGTCATCGCGTTGATACCGGCTATGTTGTTTGGTATGTACAATGTGGGCTATCAGAACTATCTGGCTGCAGGAACATTGGCTCAGGCCAGTTTTTGGAGCATCTTCTTCTATGGATTCTTGGCAGTGCTGCCGAAAATACTGGTTTCCTACATCGTAGGACTGGGCATCGAATTTATTTGGGCTCAGTGGAAAGGCGAGGAAATTCAGGAAGGTTATCTGGTGAGTGGCATCATCATCCCGCTCATCATTCCCATCGGTTGCCCGCTGTGGATGTTGGCTTTGGCATGTGCCTTTGCTGTGATTTTTGCTAAGGAAATCTTCGGTGGAACCGGCATGAACATTTTCAATGTGGCCATTGCTGCACGTATGTTTTTGTTCTTCTCTTATCCGACAAAGATGAGTGGCGACAACGTTTGGGTGGCCACCGACTCCATCTTTGGACTTGGCAACACATTGCCCGACGGATTTACCGCAGCCACTCCACTCGGACAGGTGGGGCAGGGCGTTGAAGTGACAGCCTCGCTCAACGACATGATTCTTGGCTTTATCCCCGGTTCCATCGGCGAGACGAGTGTCATTGCCATTGCCATTGGAGCCGTGATTTTGCTTTGGACGGGCATTGCCTCGTGGCGCACCATGCTGAGCGTCTTCGTGGGCGGTGGCTTGATGGCTTGCTTGTTCGAGTCAACTGGCTCCACTCCGCTCCACTGGTACGAGCACATTGTGCTGGGTGGTTTTTGCTTCGGTGCCGTGTTCATGGCCACCGACCCTGTCACCTCATGCCGTACCAACACGGGCATGTACATCTATGGTTTCCTCATTGGCGCCATGGCAGTGATCATCCGTGTCATGAACCCGGGCTATCCCGAGGGTATGATGCTTGCCATTTTCTTCGGTAACATGTTTGCTGCCACTATAGACCACTTTGTGGTGGAGCGCAATATCTCGAAACGTTTAAAGAGAGGAGGTACAAAATGAAACTGAACACCAATTCGAACTCGTACATTATTATATATAGTGCGATTCTCGTTGTCATCGTTGCTTTCTTGTTGGCCTTTATCTTCCAGGCGCTGAAGCCGATGCAGGACGCCAACGTGGCGCTTGATGTGAAAAAGCAGATTCTCTATTCGCTCAACATCCGCAATCTTGACGGAGCCGAGGCCGAAGCCAAGTATGCCGAGGTGGTGAAGAATGAGCAGGAAGTGGATGGACAGAAGGTCTATGAGTGCAACATCGATGGCAACGACATTTATGTTGCAAGTCTCAAGGGCATGGGTCTTTGGGGTGGCATCAGTGGCTATATTGCCATTGACAAAGATGCCAAGGTTTACGGCGCCTACTTCAACCATGAGAGTGAGACGGCCGGCCTGGGTGCTGAAATCAAGGATTCTCAGGCCTGGCAGGAGAAGTTCATCGGCAAAAAGATCTACGACGATAAGGACAATGTCGTGCTCTCTGTAGTGAAGAAAGTGGAAGACCCTGCAACGCAAGTCGATTGCGTTACGGGCGCAACGTTGACGTCTAATGGCGTTGACGCCATGCTGAAGGACGGCCTGAAAAGTTTCAAGAACAGCGCCATCGGCAAGTTCATCGGGAGCAATTCAAACGCCGCTCAAGACAATGTAGAACCTAAAACAGAGAAGGAATAACTATTATGGCACTATGGAATAAACAAAATAAAGAGGCTTTCACCAATCCGCTGAACCTCGACCACCCGATTCTTGTTCAAGTTTTGGGCATCTGCTCGGCTTTGGCAGTCACTTCGCAACTGAAGCCTGCCATTGTGATGGGACTTGCCGTGACGGTGATTACGGCTTTTGCCAACGTCATCATTTCTTTGATTCGCAACACCATTCCAAACCGCATCCGCATTGTGGTGCAGTTGGTTGTTGTGGCTGCTCTTGTAACCATTGTTTCGCAAATTCTGAAAGCGTTTGCTTACGATGTGAGTGTGCAACTCTCGGTTTATGTTGGTCTGATTATTACAAACTGCATTCTCATGGGACGTCTCGAGGCTTTCGCCATGCAGAACAAGCCATGGCCTTCGTTCCTCGACGGCATTGGCAATGGACTTGGCTATGCCATGATTCTGGTCATCGTGGGAGCTTTCCGCGAGTTCTTCGGACGTGGATCGCTGCTCGGTTTTCAGATCATTCCTCAGTCAGTTTACGATTTTGGCTATCAGAACAACGGTATGATGACCATGCCCGCCATGGCACTTATTCTGGTTGGCTGTGTTATTTGGGTACACCGTGCATATTTTTATAAGGAGAAATAAGATATGGAACATGCAATAAGTTTATTCTTCCGTTCGATATTCGTCGATAACATGATTTTTGCATTCTTCCTCGGCATGTGTTCTTATCTTGCCGTTTCGAAGACTGTAAAGACATCGCTCGGTTTGGGAATGGCCGTTACGTTCGTACTGTTCGTCACTGTTCCTGTTGACTATCTTTTGCAAACCAAGGTTTTAGGCCCTGATTGCCTTGTTGAGGGCGTTGATTTGTCTTATCTGAGCTTCATTCTTTTCATTGCTGTGATCGCTGGCATTGTTCAGTTGGTTGAAATGGCTGTCGAAAAGTATAGCCCTTCGCTCTATGCAGCACTTGGCATATTCCTTCCGTTGATTGCAGTGAACTGTGCCATCATGGGAGCTTCCCTCTTCATGCAGCAGCGCATATTGCTCGACCCGTCAAATACCCAAGCCATTACCTCTGTTTGGGATGCCATGGTTTATGCCGTAGGATCGGGCATAGGTTGGACGCTTGCCATCGTCTCTTTGGGTGCTATCCGCGAAAAAATGCAGTATTGTGACGTGCCTAAGCCTTTACAAGGACTTGGCATTACGTTCATCACCGTAGGTCTGATGGCCATGGCAATGATGTGCTTCAGTGGACTGAATATATAGTTTTTCATTTTTAATTCTTTAATTTGAAAAATGGGACAGTTTATTTTATACAGCATATTAGTGTTTTTGATTACGATCATAACACTTGTAATCATCCTGCTCGTTGCCAAGAAATACTTGAGCCCGAGCGGAAACGTGAATATCGAAATCAACGGAGACCGAACCATCAACGTGCCTCAGGGCAACAACCTGATGTCAACACTCAACCAGAACGGCATCTTCTTGCCTTCTGCTTGTGGTGGCAAAGCTTCATGCGGACAGTGCAAAGTTCAGGTGCTTGAGGGTGGGGGAGAGATTCTCGATTCCGAGAAACCTCATTTCACTCGCAAGGAAATAAAGGACCATTGGCGGCTGGGCTGTCAGTGCAAAGTGAAAGGCGAACTGAAGATTCATGTCGATGAAAGCATTTTAGGTGTCAAGGAGTATGAGTGTACGGTCATTTCCAACAAAAATGTGGCTACCTTCATCAAGGAATTCAAAGTGCAGCTGCCAAAGGGAGAGCACATGGACTTTATTCCTGGTTCATACGCCCAGATCAAGATTCCTGCCTTCACCATGGATTATGACAAGGACATTGACAAGAGCCTTATTGGTGACGAATATTTGCCAAGTTGGGAGAAGTTCGGACTCTTCCCACTCAAGTGCGTCAACACCGAACCTACCATTCGTGCGTACTCAATGGCCAACTACCCGGCTGAGGGCGATGTGTTCATGTTGACTGTGCGTATTGCAACCCCGCCGTTCAAACCTGATCGTAGTGGATTCATGGATGTCAATCCCGGTATCGCTTCCAGCTATATCTTCTCGCTCAAACCTGGCGACAAGGTGATTATGAGCGGACCGTTCGGCGACTTCCATCCCCATTTCAATTCTAAGAAAGAAATGATATGGGTTGGTGGTGGAGCTGGCATGGCTCCTTTGCGTGCTCAAATCATGCACATGACAAAGACCCTCCATACAACCGATCGCGAAATGCATTACTTCTATGGAGCTCGTGCCCTCAACGAAGTGTTCTATCTCGACGATTTTCTCGGATTGGAGAAGGAGTTCCCCAACTTCCACTTCCACCTGGCACTTGACCGTCCTGACCCTGCTGCTGATGCTGCAGGTGTTAAATATACGCCAGGCTTTGTTCACCAGGTGATGTTCAATACTTACCTGAAAGACCATGAAGCCCCGGAAGATGTAGAGTACTACATGTGCGGTCCCGGCCCGATGTCGAATGCAGTGGTTCAGATGCTCGATTCTCTGGGTGTAGAGCCTGAATCCATCATGTATGACAACTTTGGAGGATAATTTAATAATAATAAGGTATAGATAAGAAGAATCGTGAAGGCAAATGCTTTCACGATTCTTTTTTACAATATGAAGACTGCTGATGGCAGTTGCTTTTCTTGAATTTTGTCCCTCTCATAGGGCTTAAATGTTCTCTTTTTGCCGTTTTTCGTCAAAAAAGTCGAAAAAAACACTTGTTTTTAGAAAAAAAGTCTGAAAATATTTGGAGCGAATTTGTTTTTGTATTACCTTTGCATCCGCTTTCGCCTACAAACGAGAGGCCAAGCACAGAAGAAAGAGTTCTTTGAAAGATTTAAATAAACAGAGAAGTAGTAGTACAAGAAGCGAGCGGCCGGCCCATTCTTTGGCGTTCCGGCCCGCTCGGGTAGAATACGAACCGTCAAGGTCTTCCCCGCGTTATTTTCGTGGAGGAGCCCGGACAGGTGAGCGTTTAGATTTTTGGACTTGATACGGAGGTCGTCCTGAGCAGACAAAGACGTTCCCCTTGCACCTAGGTGCATACGGGGAGTCGAAGATACAAGAATATACAACGGAGAGTTTGATCCTGGCTCAGGATGAACGCTAGCTACAGGCTTAACACATGCAAGTCGAGGGGCAGCATGGAGTCAGCTTGCTGACTCTGATGGCGACCGGCGCACGGGTGAGTAACGCGTATCCAACCTACCCTCCAGCAGGGGATAGCCCGGTGAAAATCGGATTAATACCCTATGTTTTCCTACGCGGACATCTAAGTAGGAAGAAAGGTTCACGCCGCTGGTGGATGGGGATGCGTCCGATTAGGCCGCAGGCGGGGCAACGGCCCACCTGGCCAACGATCGGTAGGGGTTCTGAGAGGAAGGTCCCCCACATTTGAACTGAGACACGGTCCAAACTCCTACGGGAGGCAGCAGTGAGGAATATTGGTCAATGGAGGCAACTCTGAACCAGCCAAGTAGCGTGCAGGATGACGGCCCTATGGGTTGTAAACTGCTTTTATAAGGGAATAAAGGGTGCCACG
>DFFM01000034.1 GCA_002369515.1 Prevotella sp. UBA3776
CGCGGAGCGTTATTCTTCCATCTATTTGGATGCTTTAAGCTACAAAGGATTTGGTAGTACGATTGCGGATAATCATAAAAAGTTTGTTTCCGGGTTAGCATTTGGGATGGCTGATGGGTATTAATGTAAAAAAGACGTGATGGAAAGACATGATATCCAACGGCTGTTCATGCAGCACTATGCCAAGATGCTGAGGGTGGCACGCACTATCCTCTACGACGAACAGGAGAGCAAGGATGTGGTCAGCGACATCTTTGAGGGACTGCTCCGTGGGCGGACAGCATTGTTGCCCGAAAGCGAGGAACGCTACTTGCTGACGAGCGTTCGCAACCAGTGTCTGAAACGGCTGCGCCACCAGGAAACGAGGCTCCGCATGGTGACTGCCACTGCAGAGCAGGCGGCCGATGCGGAGAACGAGGATGAACGCATGGCCGACATCGTAGAGTTTGTCATCGGCCGTCTGACCGAGCAAGAGCAACGCATCTTCCGCCTGCGTTTCACCGAAGGGTATAGTTATGAGGAGATAGCCTCAACAGAAAGCATCAGCCGCGTGGCCGTATGGAAACATCTTTCACACGCCTTGAAAGAAATCAAGAACCATTTTAATCCGAAAGGCTTATGAAGACAAACGACCACAACAAGCAGTTGTTCCACGACATGCAGGAAGAACCCGACAAGTTTTCCAATCAGGAAATAGAAGCCATGATGGACGACCTTGACCAAGAGGCCGACGCGGACGAGGCATGGCGGCAGTTCGCCCGGCAGCATATATCCTCAGTTCGCCCGATGCATACGTGGCGGAAAGTGGCAGCTATACTCATTGGCGTATTAACATTGTCAGGCATTGCCATCGCGGCAGTCTGGAGCCTCACCCCCAGCCCCTCTCCCCAAAGCGAGGGGAGCGGATACACGCAGGCTTCCGACACTGTAAAAAGGGTAACTACTCCACTCTCCACTGGGAGAAGGGCAGGAGGTGAAGCTACCTGTGTTTTTGACAACGTCACACTCGACAGCATCGCCAAGGACATTGCCGTCCATCATCACCTCGAGATGGACTTGCAGAACGAGCAGGCGGGCCAGCTGCGTTTCTATTTCGTGTGGAACCAGGACGAGAGCCTGCAGGAGGTCATCGAGAAGTTGAACATGTTCGAACAGGTCAATCTGACTGTTGAGGACCGTAAACTGATTGTCAGATGATGAAGCGCCTCATTATTTCTCTTATCGCCCTGTTGTGTCTATGCCAAGCACAGGCACAGCAAATCACACGCAACTATGACAACGTCACCATGTCTGAGGCCCTGCGCGACCTCAACGAGCTGTCGCGTGACTACACCATCAGCTTCATGTACAATGAGTTGGAGGACTTCCGCGTGACCACCAGCATCAAGCACCGCTCCGTGCCCGACGCCCTCCGCCAGATCATAGGATTCTATCCCATACGGGTGGCAGAGTTGGGAAAGGGCGCTCTGTTTGTGGAGTGCATTCAAAAGACAAGCACCCGATACAAGGGCAACATCATCGACGAAAAAGGTCTGCCCATTGCATACGCCAATGTCTGCCTGCTTCATCCATCAGACTCAACGGTCGTTGGGGGTGGCGTGAGCAATGAGGCGGGCCTCTTCGTCATCCCCTGCGATGTAAAGCCTGTTGTGGCTCGCATTTCATTCGTCGGGTATAAGACTATCACAAGGCAATTCAACGGCAACGAACTTGGCACCATACGGATGCAGCCAGACAGCTACAGGCTGAACGGTGTGGAAGTGAAAGGCACCCGTCCGTTGGTGAGAATCAAGGATGATGCCTTTGTGACCACTGTTGAGGGCAGTTACCTCTCGAAGATGGGTACGGCTGGCGATGTGCTGACGCATATACCGGGTGTGCTGCTGGGCGGCAGCAGCATCGAAGTGTTGGGCCGCGGCAAACCACTCGTCTATGTCAATGGCCGGCAGATGCGTGACCTGGGTGAACTCAACCAACTGAGCAGCGAGCAAATCAAGGACGTGGAGGTTGTCATGACGCCTGGCGCAAAATACGATGCCTCGGTGCGTTCCGTCATCCGCATCAAGACCATCCGTCCTCTTGGCGAAGGATTCAGTTTCGACAACAAGACATTGGCAGGCATCAATCATTACCTCTTCGGCCAAGAGGAGATCAACGTCAACTATCGCGTCGGTGGCCTCGACCTCTTCGCGACGGCAGACATAGAAGACTTCCGGATGAAGGTGGAGAACACAAGCCGACAGGACACTTATCTCCCGCACCCCTATCCGCAGAAACCCGCCTCGCACTACAAGCAGCAGAGCATCACCAACTACAGGCCCCATACCAATATCTATTATGGAAAGTTGGGATTCAACTACCTGTTCGACGATCATCACGCCATCGGCATGACCTACACCGCCGCCTCGCGACCATCCCGTCAGGAAAGCAATTTTGTGACCGATGCATTCGAGGACGAGACAGCCGAGGATCAGCTGACAGGTGACGGCCAGGAGAAGACCCAAAGAATCGAACACAACGTCAATGCCTACTATTCGGGCACCGTGGGCAAATGGTCGATAGATGCCAATGCCGACATGGTGGTTCAGAACGAGACCGTCGATGCCTTTACGACAGAGGTGGCCAAGGCAAGCGAAAGCCGCAAGGTGACGACTTGCAGCGAGGCCAAGAACCGGCTCTATGCCGCCAAGCTCGTAGCTGGCCATCCGGTATGGAAAGGGAAACTCGAATTGGGCGCAGAGGGCAGTTCAGTGCGCCGTACTGACGATTTTCTCAACCCGGAGAGAATCATTGCCAGCAGCAGTACGGAGACCAAGGAGACCAGCGGGGCCTTGTTCGCTGAACTGACGCAAAGGTTTGGCAAGTTGACGGCAAAACTCGGCTTGCGCTATGAGCATGTTGACAGCCGATACTATGGAACGATCAACACCAGTGACACCACCCGAACGTATAACGACGTGTTCCCCTCGGCCATGCTGTCCTACCCCTTAGGCAAGGCGCAGGCACGGCTCAGCTACGCCCGGAACATCAACCGACCGGCCTTCGGCCAGCTGACGAACAATCTGACCTACATCAACCGATACCTCTACGAGAGCGGCAATCCCTACTTGCGCCCGACCTATCGTGACAATCTCTCGCTGGCCCTCAACTGGAAGTGGATGATGGCGATGATAGACTATGCCCATGTTCATGACTACATCGTCAGTTCCTACTCCAGCTACAACGGCGACCCGACAATCGCGCTGCTGCAGAAGAACAATACCAGCGGCTTCAACACCTTGCAGACCATGCTCCATCTTGCGCCCACGTTTGGCTGTTATCACCCCCAGCTCATGCTCGCCATGATGTGGCAGGACTTAGAGGTGAAATACATGGGTGAGAGCAAAAAGATGAACGAGCCGATGCGCATCATCCGCTTCAACAATGCCGTCAACCTGCCCCTGGATGTCTGGCTGAATGCAGACCTGTCGTGGCGCTCGGCCGGTGACTCGGAAAACATCCACCTCGGTCAGTCTTGGCAGTTCGACCTGAGTCTTTACAAGGCATTCTTCCACGACCGCCTGAGTGTGAAACTGGCCTTCAACGACGTCTTTGCCTCCATGCGGCAGAAGATTACCATCTTCAGCGACGTCCATCAGTTCTACCTGGACAAGCGGACAGACAACCGCAGTCTGAAACTCACCATTCGCTATAACTTCAATCCTGCCCGCTCGAAGTATAAGGGAACGGGCGCAGGCAACGACGTCAAGGGACGACTCTGACAGCAGAATCATGAAACTGGTAGAAAGTAAGAACGTATATGCATACGTTCTGCTGTCGTTGGCGTTCATCATCGTCAACCTCGCCACACTGAGCAATCTGGCTCCTTGGGTGGACGAAGTGATGATGCTCGACACGTCATATAATGCAGCGTTTCATGGCCGATGGGAGACTACGGCCTGGTATCGTGTGGTCGGACAGTATCCATTCTCGACCTATCCTCCGCTTTACCAAATGACAGCCGCCGTGTGGATGTGGCTTTTCGGAGGCAGTATGGTGGTTGCCAGAAGTCTGAATCTTCTCATTGCGTTCGCGCTGGGAGGTACATGTCTGCGGCTCATGAAACGTCATGGGATGGAACTGACCCTATGGACGACAGCCCTGTTTACGGTGCTGTTCTGGGGCAACAGCGAGATGGCTTGGATGTATCGCAATGGACGGCCCGACATGTTGGGCGCACTCGTTGCCAGCCTTACCGTCTTGGCCACTGACCATTGTCTGCAGGCAAAGTCGCTTCCCGCCCGCATGGCCGTTGTCGGCAGTTCCGCCCTTCTCTTCTGTTCGGGCATTCAGTCTGCCGTATATCTGTGCGCCCTTTGGCTGTTTTCCGTCATCGTGATGAAGAGGCGGCGCAAGGAGCTTGTCGCCTTGCTCCCTCTTCTGCTGGCAGGCTTTGGGCTGGGGCTGCTCTTGGTGTCGCTTTTCATGCTGTTTAATGGTCGGTTGGAGGCTTTTGTCTGTAGCATTGTGCAATATTCGGCCACATTGTCGGACATGGCTTTGGCAGTGCTTCCGTGGGTTGGTGAGATGCTGAACTTCGACGTTTCGCCCTACACGCAGAAACTGTCAGAACTTGCCACGGGCAGAAGCTTTGTTGTACGGCTTGCCTCAATTGCGGAATACCACAGTTTCCTCATACTGTCGGTTGTCACGCTGACGGCATACGCGACCAGTTTCAAGAACGACAAGTGCCGACTGGCGAGCGACGAAGGATTCCTCCTTTTGCTCTGTGCGTTCTTTGTGCCCCTCTTTATGAATCTGGCAGGACGCTTCGCCCCCTATTACCACTGGATGGCTTTCCTTCCACTGTTGTTTTCCATCACGTCCATGGCCGGCAGACGCCGATTGTGGCTTAGGGTGTATGGTGTGGCTGCCTTGGCCACATCGGTTATTGGCGTCAAGTCGATGTTGCCCGATGAACATTGGAACAGCGACCGTGTTCACTCTTTTGTGAAACGGCAGCAATTCAAGCCGTCGGATGTCTTGGTCTGTCCATTCTCTCTGTTCTATGAGGCAAAGCCAGTTTGCGACACCTGCTATTTCGTTGGGATATTCCCCGCAGAATACATCAACCACGTGGACTATATCATCGAAGACCCCAGTTCGGGATAAGAAAGTCG
>DFFM01000049.1 GCA_002369515.1 Prevotella sp. UBA3776
AACTTAACTTTCGCATGTTAAGTAAACAAGGAGTTGCAACTCCTTGTAACTCCATGAACTCCTTGAACTCCAAAAAGTTGAGCGATAGCGAAACTTGAATAAATAATATTGGATGTAAAAAAAACATAAAAAACATGAGTGATATGATAAAAGTAGGCGACAAAGTGCGTTTCCTCAGTTCCACGGGAGGAGGCGTTGTGTCGGGCTTTCGGGGAAAGGACATCGTGCTGGTTGAAGACGAGGACGGATTCGAGATACCCACGCTTCGGCGTGAGGTGGTGGTGGTTGACACCGACGACTACAACATTGCCAAGGTACACACCAGTGCCTCTACTGGTGGCAGGGGGAAGAACAAACCTGTTGCCGCGACTGCAGGAACCAGCGGTAGCTGGCCGAAGGGAAAGGCAATGGGGGCAACCAAGAATTCTTCGCCAGCAAGCAAACCCGCCACTGACAAAGATGACGACGATGAACGCCCGGTGACATTTCGCGCTCCCGTAGAGGAGCGCAAGGGGGGCGACCAGTTGTCGGCCTACCTGGCATTCGTGCCCATCGATTTGCATGAAGTGACCAAGACTGCGTTCGAGGCCTATCTGGTGAACGACTGCAACTATTATCTGCGTTTTGCATATTACAGTGCCGAGGGCAACAGTTACAGGCTTCGGGCTACGGGCGAAGTGGAACCTAACACAAAGGTTTTCATTGAGGAGTTCGGACGCGAGCAGCTTGGCGAACTCGAGCGAGTGGCCGTACAATTGTTGGCCTACAAGCGCGACAAGAGTTTCCTGCTGAAACCTGCGGTTGATGTGCAATTGCGCATTGACGGAACCAAGTTCTACAAATTGCACACTTTCCAAGACAACGACTTTTTCGAGCAGCCTGCATTGGTATATACGCTGGTGGAGAACGACCGCATCGCTCGTCCTCTGGTCATTGACGCCCAAAGGCTGAAATCCGAAATGTATGGCAGCGGAAAGACGGACAGGCAGGGTAATCCCACTACTGTCCATCCCAACGACAATACCTATGTGCGCCGTTATGAGGACAGGCGTGACAAGCAGGGCAACCCTTTCGTTGTCAAGCGGCGCGGCGACGAGGACGTGCTGGTGGTTGACCTGCACATAGGCGAGTTGCTCGACACCACGGCAGGTCTTTCGGCCGCAGACATGTTGCAGTACCAGCTGAAGAAGTTCCACGAGGTGATGGCTGCCAACGCAGGCAAAAAAGGCCAGCGCATTGTGTTCATCCATGGCAAGGGCGATGGAGTGTTGCGCCACGCCATTGTCAACGAGTTGAACTATCGCTACAAGCAACATTCCTATCAGGACGCCTCGTTCCAGGAGTATGGCTATGGAGCTACCCAGGTGACAATCAAGTAGATTGCTCGTAAACGCGAGCAAAAAAATTCTAGACAACAAACGAAACGATTTATTCGACAAACATACAAATCATCTTTTAGCTATGAAATACGGATTCATAACTGTGGCTGCTGCCGTGCCCGTGGTGAAAGTGGCTGATTGCCGCTTCAATGTTCAGCAAATAGAAAACCAGATTGCCCAGGCAGAAGGAAAGGGCGTTGAGATTATAGTGTTTCCAGAACTGAGCCTCACGGGATACACCTGTCAGGACCTGTTCAGGCAGCAACAGCTCCTTGATGCGGCAGAGGGGGCCTTGCTGGAACTGCTCGACTTTAGCCGCCAGTTGGACATCATCTCCATCGTGGGACTGCCAGTGGTGGTGGGCGACCTGCTGCTCAATTGTGGAGCCGTCGTTCAGAGAGGCGAGCTTCTGGGGCTGGTGGCCAAGACCTATCTGCCCAACTACAGCGAGTTCTACGAGAAACGGTGGTTTGCCTCCGCTCAGGACCTTCGTCCAACGGAAATACGTTTTGCCGGCAACCGTATCATGGTGAGTCCTGACCCCATGTTGTTCCGCACATGCGACGGAGTGATGTTCGGCATCGAAATCTGCGAAGACGTGTGGGCACCCACACCGCCCAGCAATCAGCTCGCATTGGCTGGTGCCGACATCATCTTCAACCTCTCGGCAAGCGACGAACTCATAGGCAAGCACCAGTATCTGCAGAGTCTGCTTGCCCAACAGAGCGCACGTACGATGACGGGCTATGTTTATAGCGGCAGCGGCTTCGGCGAAAGCACCCAGGATGTGGTCTATGGCGGCAATTCCATGATTTACGAAAATGGACACTTGCTCAGCGAGGGCGAACGCTTCTCGCTGGAGTCGCAGATGGCAACGGCACAAATTGACGTTGAGCGTTTGCGTTCGGAGCGTCGTACCAACAGCACCTACGTCAACGCCCAGCGCAACCTGAAATGGAGTCTGGTCAACGGACAGAAAACAGTTAGCCATGTTGACTGCCACAGCTATACGCCGCGCGACTTCAAACTGTTGAGGAAAATCAATCCACACCCTTTTATTCCCTCTGACGAAGAAATGGCCGACAGTTGCAACCAGATATTCAACATCCAAGTGGGGGGACTGGCCAAACGACTCACCCACATCAACGCTCAGACCGTGGTCGTGGGCATCAGCGGCGGCTTGGATTCAACGCTGGCGTTGCTGGTGTGTGTGAAGACCTTCGACAAACTCGGGCTCGACCGCCGGGGCATAGTGGGCGTCACCATGCCTGGCTTTGGCACCACGGACCGAACCTACCATAATGCCATGGCCTTGATGAAGTCGCTGGGCATCACCATTCGTGAAATCAGCATTGCCAAGGCCGTCATGCAGCATTTCGAGGACATCGGACATGATCCCAGCCAGCACGACGTGACCTATGAAAACAGCCAGGCCCGCGAGCGCACACAGATTCTGATGGACCTCACCAATCAGGTTGGCGGCATCGTGGTGGGTACGGGCGACCTCTCAGAACTTGCTTTGGGCTGGGCTACCTACAACGGCGACCACATGTCCATGTACGGTGTTAACGCCAGCATCCCCAAAACCCTCATACAGTATTTGGTGCGCTACGTTGCCAACAACGAGGTGGATGATGCTTCGCGCCACACGCTGCTCGACATCGTTGACACACCCATCAGCCCCGAATTGACTCCCGCCGACGAACAGGGCAACATTAAGCAGAAGACCGAAGATTTGGTAGGACCTTATGAACTGCACGACTTCTTCCTCTACTATTTCCTCCGTTTCGGCTTCTCACCGCGCAAGATTTTCCTCCTTGCACAGGCCGCTTTCCAATCGAGTACGGGAACTGATGCTACTTACGACGACGAAACCATCAAAAAGTGGCTCACCACCTTTGTTCGCAGGTTCTTCAGCCAGCAGTTCAAACGTTCGTGTCTGCCCGACGGTCCGAAGGTCGGCAGTGTGAGCCTCTCTCCGCGGGGCGACTGGCGCATGCCAAGCGATGCCTCCAGTGCCATTTGGCTGAATGAACTGGAGTCGTTGTAGTGGTTCTGGTCATGTAAGCGGGGAGCTTGGCCTGCGTGGACTTTATTGGTTCGGAGAAAACCATGTGAATACTCAGGTTGGAGAAAAAATGCAATAAAAAGTTCTTTGCTGCGTTATTAAGAATAGATGAAAAAAATCTTCCACCTTCTGCTGTTGCTGGCCGTCGTGCTGGTTGAAGCCTGTTCCGACAACGATTCTTTCACCACTTCGTCGTCCAACAGGCTAGCCTTCTCGGTTGATACTGTGATGTTCGATACCGTGTTCTCCAGGGTACCGTCATCAACGCGCACCTTTTGGGTGTTCAACCATTCGGGCGATGGCATCCGATGCAGTAACGTGCGCTTGCAACAGGGCAACCAGACAGGCTTCCGCGTCAATGTTGACGGCATCTATCTGGGTGCAACCGAAGGCTACCAAAGCTCGGACATCGAGGTGCGCAACAAGGACAGTCTCCGCGTGTTCGTTGAGTTGACATCTCCTCTTAACAACCATGACACTCCCCAGCTGCTTGAAGACCACCTGGTGTTCACACTCGAAAGTGGGGTGGAGCAGAAAGTCAATTTGCGCGCCTTTACTTGGGATGCCGAAGATGTTGGCCACCTGGTGGTGGACCGCGACACCACCATCTGTTCAACACGTCCGATACTGGTCAGTGGCGGCATAGAAGTGGCCCATGGAGCAACCCTCCGCTTGCTCGGCACAACGCTCTATTTCCATGCCGATGCAGGCATCGATGTGTATGGCACACTCATTTGCGACGCTGACAACGGACGCGAAACGATTCTCCGTGGTGACCGCCTTGACCACATGTTCGATTATCTGCCCTACGACCGTGTTTCGGGCCAGTGGCAGGGCATCGTGCTCCATAATACGTCTTTCGGCAACGAGATTCGCCACACCCACATGCACAGCGGTACCAACGGCATTGTTTGCGATTCGTCGGCCACCGACCGCAGTAAACTCATCCTTGAGTACAGCACCATCCACAATATGCAAGGCTATGGCCTGCTCGCCCGCAACAGCCTTGTCACCATCAACACCTGCGAAATCACCAACACCCTCTTGGACTGTCTTTCGGTATGTGGCGGAAATGTCAGCTTGAGCAATTCCACATTGGCACAGTTCTATCCATTCGACTCCAACCGCGGAGCAGCCCTCCGTCTGACCAACCTGCTCGAAGGATTTTCGGACTCCTGCCCACTCGAGCAATTCATGGCCCGCAACTGCATCATCACCGGCTATGCTGACGATGTGCTCATGGGCGAGCCCTCCGACTCACTGGCTTTCAATTATCTCTTCGACCACTGCCTGCTGCGAACGCCCAAGGTGGAAACCGACGACAGCATCTTCTATGCACACGTCATTTACGAGGACCCGAAGGACACCCTCACCTCCGCTCACAAGAACTTTGCAAACATCGATACGGACAACCTCATCTATGACTTTCGGCTGAGCAAGGTCTCACAGGCCGTCAATGCCGCTGATGCCGCCCATTCACTGCCCACCGACCGATATGGATACCGCCGTGACGAACATCCCGACATGGGGTGTTTTGAACTGGAGGAACCCCTCGACCAACAGCCATGAACCATTGCCATGGAGCCTGTACTCCATGGAATATAAAAAAAAACTGACGCTTATGAAAACACTCGACCTGAAATCCAGCATCACTTTCTGCCAAAAAGAAGAATTGGCAGAAGCAGACCAGCAACTTATAGAGCGAGCCGTCGAAGCCACCTCGCGTTCCTATTCGCGCTATAGCCATTTCAGCGTGGGAGCCTGCCTGCGCCTTGCCGACGGCACCCATGTGCTTGGTGCCAACCAAGAGAATGCTGTCTATCCCGTGGGACTCTGTGCCGAGCGAACGGCCATTTTTGCCGCCCAGGTGCAACACCCCGACCTGCCCATCGTGGCCATTGCCATCGCTGCCCGCAACGAGCAGGGAGAACTTGTGGCCGATCCTGTGTCGCCCTGTGGCAGCTGCCGCCAAGTGATGCTCGAAGCAGAGCAACGCCACGCCCAACCTATGCGCATTCTGCTCTACGGACAGCGGGGCGTTTACGTCATGGATGGTGTCCGCCAGTTGCTGCCCCTAGCTTTCATCGAAGAGTCCATGAAATGAAATCCAATGACGCACTTCGCTTGTCGGCGTATTGGTCGGAAAGTTTAAGTGCCCTCTGTGTTGCTAGAGGGCACTCGAACTATTACTATTTTACTGAAGTTTCGGTTGTTTTCTACAACAACGAATTTAACGAATAAGACGAATCTTATCAATGCATCGAAGATGCAACGAATGTTGACGAATGCAACGATTCGAATGATTCGTTGGCCACTTGAGGCCATTCGCTGCCGCCATAGGTGTATTCGGGAAATTCGCTATATTCGTTGTTGTAGAGATGTGGTAGCATGGCATCTCTACTCCCGAAACTTCAGTATTTCACTCTTTCATTAAATAAGCCTTGAAGTCGGCAAAATCCTTCGTCATGGCAACGCTCTGTTTTTCTCCCTTCATGAAAGCGGCTAGACGGTCGGGAATGGCAATGTCGATGCCAAGGATTTCGTCCACTTTTTCCTTGAATTTGGCAGGGTGGGCTGTCTCGCAGAAAACGCCCACTTCGTCAGCTTGCAACTGTTCCTTCAGCGCACGATAGCCACATGCACCATGCGGGTCGAGCACATAACCGTTTTCGGCATGGCACTCGCGCATGGTTTCACGGATCTGTTGGTCGGTATATGTGGCGCCACTGATGAGGGCTGCAATCTGTTCGTGTGAACCTCCGTACAGGTCGTAGATGCGGGCAAAGTTGCTTGGGTCGCCCACATCCATTGCATTGGCCAAGGTTTGTATCGATGGTTTGGGCTCGTATTGACCGGTCTTTAGATAGTTGTAGAACACGTCATTGGCGTTGTTGGCGGCAATGAAACGATGGATGGGCAGTCCCATGCGGTGGCCGAAGAGTGCGGAACAAATGTTGCCGAAGTTGCCGCTGGGCACACACATCACCAATTTCCTGCCATTGCACTGTCGTTTCATGCGGGCGTATGCGTTGAAGTAGTAGAAGGCCTGTGGCAGAAAACGCGCCACGTTGATGGAGTTGGCCGAAGTCAAGCGCATGTGGTCGTTCAGCGCTTTGTCCATGAAGGCCGACTTCACCAGTGCCTGGCAGTCGTCAAACACGCCATCCACTTCGACAGCCGTTATGTTTTTGCCTAGGGTTGTGAACTGGCACTCCTGGATGGGGCTCACCTTTCCTTTGGGATAGAGAACATAGACGTGTATGCCTTCCACGCCCAGGAATCCGTTGGCCACAGCCGAGCCTGTGTCGCCGCTGGTGGCCACGAGCACATTCACCCTTTCTTCGCCGCCGTCCATGCGGATGAAGTATTGAAGCAGTCGCGCCATAAACCGTGCCCCCACGTCCTTGAAGGCGAGCGTGGGGCCATGGAACAGCTCGAGCGAATGGATGTTGTCCGTCACCTTCACCACGGGGCAGTCGAAGCGCAGCGTGTCGAAGACGATTTCCTGAAGCGCATCCAAGTCCACGTCCTCGCCGAAGAAGGCACTGGCCACGTTGTAGGCGATGTCCTGAAACGACATTTCCTCGATGTTCTCGAAAAACTCACGGGGGAGCTTGTGGATGGTTTCGGGCATGTAGAGGCCGCGGTCTTCGGCCAGTCCTTTTGTCACTGCTTTGTGCAGGTCGGCAATGGGTGCCGTTCTGTTGGTGCTGTAGTATTTCATAGGCTATTATTCTGTTTTCATCAGTTCGTTCATGAATTCGTTAAGCTGCAACATACCATAGCTGCCACTGACGCAGGCCACTTCGTCGTAATGCTCGACCGCGTCGGGCGCAATGCCTCGGTGCCAAATGACGAAGGGCACTGGCTCGTTCACGTGTATGCGCATCTCCACTGGTGTGGGATGGTCGGGCAGAAGCGCTATGCAAACCGGTTCGTCCATTTTCTCGGTGGCTTCCAAGACGGGTTTGACGAGTCGTTTGTCAAGATAGTCGATGGCTCGCAGTTTAAGTTCCAAGTCGCCGTCATGGCCCGCTTCGTCGGTAGCTTCGACGTGGACGAACACAAAGTCGTTGTTCTTGAGTGCCTCAATGGCGGCCTGGGCCTTGCCCTCGTAGTTGGTGTTGGCCAATCCCGTGGCACCATTCACTTCCACGATGCGCAGTCCGGCATAGTGGCCGATTCCGCGAATCAAATCGACCGCCGAAATGACCACCCCGCTTCTGATTTGCGGATAAACCGCCATGAGGGGTGCCATGTTGGGCCTGTATCCGCCGCTCCACGGCCAAATGCTGTTGGCCTGTCGCTCGCCGCGCTTGGCTTTCCTCTGGTTGTATGGATGGCTGGCCAGCAAGTCCTGCGACCTGACAATCAGGTCGTTCAGCAGGTCGGCTGTGGCCTGTGGTGTCATCCGCCCCTTTTCAGTCTGGGCACCCTCTTCAGGTTTCACCAGCAGACTGCGCCAAGGCTCGTTGGGATGGTCGTGGGGTGGGGCGCAGACAATGTGCTTTGAGCCCCCCTTGACCACCAGCAGATGGCGATATTGTATTCCGGCGATGAATTTCACGCACTCTCTTCCCAGCTCACGGTTCACCGGCGCAGCCAGATGCTCGTTGAGATAGTCGATGAGCACCTTTGCATCGGCAGTTTCCAGATTGCCGCCGTTGTGGGTGATGATGTTTCCGTTCTCCAAGGTGATGATGTTGCAACGTATGGCCATGTCGTCGTCCGCCATTTCATAGCCTATTGAGGCGGCCTCCAGCGGCCCACGTCCTTCGTACACCTTGTTAAGGTCGTATCCCAGAATGGCGGTGTTGGCCACTTCGCTGCCCGGCGGGAACCCTTCGGGCACCGTTATCAACCGTCCGCAACGGCCCTCGCGAGCCAGTCTGTCCATGTATTCGGGACGTGCATATTGCAGCAAAGTCTTTCCGCCAAGGCGTTCCACGGGATGGTCTGCCATGCCGTCACCAAGAATGATAATGTGTTTCATGTCAATTGGTTGTGCGGAAATGTTAAATGTTTGCTATGCTCATGATGTTGGCAAACACACCCGCGGCCGTTACAGCTGCGCCGGCTCCGTAGCCCTGTATGAGCATGGGATATTCCTTGTAGCGTTCGGTGGTGAGCAACACAATGTTGTTCGACCCCTCAAGCGGGTAGAACGGATGGTCCTTGGGCACAGCCTTCAGTTCAACGCTCGTCTTTCCGTTCTCCATCGTGGCTACGAAGCGCCAGCGTTTGCCTTCGGCTTCGAGCACCTTGCGGCGAGCCTCGAAATCGGAGTCCAATTCGGGCAGCCTTCTCCAGAAATCTTCCAGTGAACCTTCGAAATAGTCGTCGGGCACAAACAGATGCTTCTCCACATCCTCCTGTTCCACCTTGTAGCCCGCCTCGCGCGTGAGAATGACCAGTTTGCGTATCACGTCGGTGCCGCTCAGGTCGATGCGCGGGTCGGGTTCGCTGTAGCGTTGCTCCTTGGCACGGCGCACCGTCTCCGAGAAGGGCACGTCGGCAGCAATCTCGTTGAAGATGAAGTTGAGCGTTCCCGACAGAATGGCCTCAATCTTCAGTATTTTGTCGCCCGAGTTGCAAAGGTCGTTGATGGTGCCGATAATGGGCAGTCCGGCGCCCACGTTGGTTTCGTAGCGGAACCACACGCCTCGATCGCGTGCTGTCTGCTTCAGACGCATGTAGCTGTCATAGTCGCTCGAGGCGGCAATCTTGTTGGCAGCCACCACCGAAATGTTGTGCTCCAGGAGCGTTTGGTAGAGTGCTGCTATCTGTCGGCTGGCGGTACAGTCCACGAACACCGAGTTGAAGATGTTCATCTTCACTATTTCGTCGCGCATGCGTTCAGTGTTGGCGGGCTCGCCTTTGCGCAGTGTCTGCTCGTAGCTGTCCAGGTCGATTCCGTCACGGTTGAGCACAAAGTTGCTCACGTCCGAAATACCCACCACGTTCAGCTTCAGCCTCTTGTGCTGCATGAGCCGTTGCTGCTGGGTGCGTATCTGCTCAAGCAGCATGCCTCCCACGGTTCCTATGCCGCAGATGAAGAGGTTGAGCACCTTGTATTCCGAGAGGAAGAACGAGTCGTGAAGAACGTTGAGCGACTTGCGCAGGAATCTTCCGTCCACCACGAACGAAATGTTGGTTTCCGATGCTCCCTGGGCGCAGGCAATCACGCTGATGCCGCTGCGTCCCAGTGTGCCGAACAGTTTTCCGGCGATGCCCGGGGTGTGCTTCATGTTCTCACCCACGATGGCGATGGTTGCCAACCCGCTCTCAGCTTGCATGGGGAACATGGCTCCCGTTTCTATCTCCTTGGCGAACTCGGCGTTGAGCACCTCTACGGCTGCCTGCGCATCCTCGTCGCGCACACCTATTGACGTAGAATTCTCTGACGAAGCCTGGCTCACCATGAACACCGAGATGCCTCGGTCGGCCAGTGTGGTGAAGATGCGGCGGTTGACGCCAATCACGCCCACCATCGAGAGGCCCGTCACCGTGATGAGCGTGGTGCCTTTGATGCTGCTGATGCCCTTGATGGGCTTCATGTCGTCCTCGATGGTTTCTTTGATCAGGGTGCCCGGGTGTTCGGGGTTGAATGTGTTCTTCACCTTTATGGGGATGTTCTTCACGCAAACGGGATAGATGGTCGGTGGATAGATCACCTTTGCGCCGAAGTTGCAGAGCTCCATGGCCTCTACGTAGCTCAGTTCGTTGATGGTGTATGCGCTCTTGATGACCTTCGGGTCGGCTGTCATGAATCCGTCCACATCCGTCCAAATCTCCAGCACTTCTGCATCGAGGGCGGCAGCGATGGTGGCTGCTGTCAGATCCGATCCCCCGCGGCCCAGGTTGGTCGTTTCGTGGCTGTCGCGGTCGCGGGCGATAAAGCCCGGCACCACGCACACCATTCTGTTGCTGGACGTACCGTCGGCGCTGCCCATCTGGGCGAAGGCATCGCGTATGAGCTGATTGGTCAGCTCGGTGTCGAGCACGTGCTTTCCCTGTTTGTGCTCGGTGCGTATGAAGTCGCGGGCGTTCATCCTCACGCCATTCTTCACCATGGCGGCCACGATGTGCGAGCTAAGCCGCTCGCCGTAGCTGATGATTGTGTCCTGCGTCTTCTCGCTCAGGTCGTGAATGAGATAGACACCGTAGTAGATGCTTTTCAACTGGTCGAAAAGCGAATCCACGTTGTTGAACAAGTCCTCTCGTTTTTTGGGGTCAGTGATGATGGTGTCGATCATCTGGTGGTGGCGGTTGACCATCGCGTCGAATTCCTCGCGATAATGCTCGTCGCCGTTCTTGGCCAATAGCGAAGTGGCTATCAGTTTGTCTGTGATGCCGTTGAGAGCACTGACTACTACTATGACAGGTTGTTTCCGAGCCTCTGTCTCTACAATTCTCTTTAAGCTAAGAATGCTTTTCACGGAACCTACGGATGTTCCGCCAAATTTTAATACTTTCATTTCTTATGATTATTTGTTCGTTCTATGGAGCCCCTTAACAACCGGGGCTTGCTCCATTCGCGGTGCAAAGGTAATGCAAATCGGACGCATAACAAAATAAAATGACAATTTTTTGCGCTTCCGACGTTTTTTGAACCATATCAGCGTTTACCCCTGAACTGTATCAGCACTTCTCCCTAACCAGCATCAGCGCTTCTCCCCGAACTCTATCAGCGCTTGTCCCTGAACTGCATCAGCACTTGTTCAATTTCAGCGGGCTCGTCAGTAAGGGTGAGCAGCAGGTTCTTGTACTTTCCTGCGGCCATGAGCTGCTGCAGCAGGGGATACACGGGCATGTCCTCTGTCCAGAAGCGTTGCCCCAAGAACACCATGGGGCTGGAGAAACCGAAGGAGAGGTAGTGGTTCTGAACGGCGTCCTGGAAGATTTCTTGCATGGTGCCTGCGCTCCCCGGGGCGTAGATGATGCCTCCAAAAGCGAAGGTGAGGATGCTGTCCTCGCGGATGCTGTTCTCGAAGAACTTGGCTATGTGAGTGGCGAAGGGGGTGGAGGGTTCATGGCCGTAGAGCCATGTGGGGATGCCCAGGCTGACGTAGCGGCTTTGCGGATAGCGGCGCATCACACTCAGGGCCGACGACAGCCAAGCGGCGTCCTTGAACGTGTCGGCTGCTTGCGACAGCTCGCTGATGGCTTCCTGTGCCTCCTCATGGGTGCGCCCGGCAAGCCATGCTCCCAGGTGGGTGGCTTCCATGGCACCGGGGCCTCCGCCGCTGAGCATGCAGAATCCTTGCTCGGTGAGCCGCTTGCTGAGCAGGGCTATTTGGACAAACATGGGATTGGAGCGGGGAAGTGCGTGTCCACCCATGATGCCGATGCAGAGCCGGTTGTCGTGGTGGGTGAAGAACGTGTCGAGGGCGGTGTGCATGCCGTGGTCGTGGAGGGCTCGGGCTAGCGACTCGTTGACGCTGCTGGCATGCTTGCCTGTGGCAATGAAGTGGTGATAGACACGGCTGTCGAAGCACTGGTCGAAGGATTGTTTGTCGGCCGATGGGTCGGCTGAGGGGACATAGCCCTCATAGAGGTCGTGGGCGTCATAAAGGCTGCGGCGGGCGACATCGTAGGGAACATTCTTGAGGTGTTCAATCATGCCGTCGGTTTCAAGGTAGTTGCTGTTGGTGATCATGTTGTATGTGTCTTTGGGTATGATTATATATAATAATGTGACAAATGTAGTGAAAAAAAACGAGACGGCAAAGGATTCACCAAGCGAAAACGAACTTTCGCATCTCTGAAACACAAGAAATATAAGTTTCAGAGGTGCGAAAGTTCGTTTTTTGTTTTTTTCGGAACTGGCTCCGGGGCGGGGAGCAGTTACATGACGTCTATGTGCTCATGACGTGCATACCAGAATGAGAATGCTACTCCAACGATTGTCATGACGGCAAGTGCTGCTGTGTTGAATAAAATGTTATCCATAATCTTTTCTGTTTAATTGTTTGTTGTTTTTTTTGTGGTTGTTCTCCACCAAGTCGTTGGTGGGTTGTTTTCTTTTCTGTTGCAAAGATAGTGCGATTCTTGGGTTCTACCTTGTTTTGTTTATGAATTGTTTGAAATGTTGCTATCGAAAAAATCGATAGCAAAACGCTTTTTACTCCTTTTTTATTTGTTGGTTAGAATATAAATGATTATTTTTGCAGTGTCCAAGTAGGAGGTGACGTGTCTCACGTCACATGATTCACATGATTCACGGATTGTGATGTGTCTCACGTCACCTCCTACTGCAAAACTGACGAATATCTTTTAGTTATATAGCCGATGTTAATGGAACAATACGCATGGAACTACGCCAACTGAAATATTTTCTGAAGCTGGCCGAGACGCTCAACTTCTCGGCGGCTGCCCGTGATTTGTTCATCACGCAGAGCACCCTGTCACAACAGATTCAGCAACTGGAACATGAATTCGGCCAACCGCTCTTTCTGCGCAACAGCCACGAGGTGACCCTCACCGAGGCTGGGCAGACGCTGCTCCCCCTGGCCAAGGAAACGCTGCATGCGGCTGACAACTGCCAAACGAGGCTGGAGGAACTGAAGAACTTGATGGCGGGCGAACTGAACATCGGCGTTACCTTCTCGTTCACCAGCATCATGGCCGAAACACTCACGGCCTTCCTGCGGCTCTATCCCAACGTGAAGGTGAACGTCAGCCAGTCGTACATGGCCGACCTCATGGAGCGCCTGCTGCACCACGAGCTCGACTTCGTGCTGGCTTTCAAGCCTTTGCTGGGCAATCCGCGCATCGAGAGCCGCCCCTTGTTCAGCAACCGGCTGGCCGTCATCGTTGACGAGCGCCATGCGCTGGCCTCGAGGGATGCCATTTCGCTGGCCGAACTGCAACGCTACGACCTGGCCATGCCCCGCAGGGGGCTGCAGGCCCGCAACGCCTTCGACCGCATCACCGCCGGCACGGGCTACCGCTTCAGGCTGAAGGTGGAGATGAACACGGTGTATCTGCTCTTCAGGCTGGTGCGCGAATCCAACTACGTTACCGTGCTCAGCGAGAGTACGGTGGTCGGCGAGCGCGGGCTCCATGCCATTCCCATCGTCGAGAGCCAAGCGCCGGCCTACACCATGCAGGGGTGCATCCACCTCTGGAAGGATGCTTACGTGAAAAACGCTACAAAGGAGTTCGTAAGGCTGCTCGGCGAGAGCACAGCCTATCTCAAGAACAAGTTCGAGATATAACTTCTCGTGAGCGTCCGAGTGAGAGCGGAATATGCAACTCCTTGAACTTCTTGAACTCCATGAACTTCTTGAACTCCATGAACTTCTTGAACTCCATGAACTCCTTGAACTCCATGAACTTCTTGAACTCCATGAACTCAGTTTAATAACCAAATGACATACAGCTATGGCAACAGTAGATGACAAAAAAGTGATTTTCTCGATGGTGGGAGTGAGCAAGACCATCCAGCAGAACCAGAAGCAAGTGCTCAAGAACATTTACCTCAGTTTCTTCTATGGGGCGAAAATTGGCATCATCGGACTGAATGGCGCCGGAAAGTCAACACTCATGAAGATCATTGCAGGCATCGACCAGCAATACCAGGGCAACGTGGTGTGGAGCCCCGGCTATTCGGTGGGCTATCTGCCCCAGGATCCGCCGCTCAACGAGGACAAGACGGTCAAGGAGAACATCATGGAGGGCGTACAGCACGTTTATGACGCTTTGGCTGAATACGATGACATCAACGTGAAGTTCGGGTTGCCCGAATACTATGAGGATGCAGACAAGATGGAGAAGCTCATGGCCCGGCAGGCTGCCGTGCAGGACATCATCGACGCCACCGACGCGTGGAACATGGACTCCAAACTCGAGCGCGCCATGGCTGCCCTGAACTGTCCGCCAGGCGAGCGCAGCGTCAAGAATCTCTCCGGTGGCGAGCGGCGGCGCGTAGCCCTTTGCCGTTTGCTGCTGCAAAAACCCGACGTGCTGCTGCTCGACGAACCTACCAACCACCTGGATGCTGAGACCATCGACTGGCTCGAGCAGCACCTCCAGCAATATGAAGGCACAGTCATCGCTGTCACCCACGACCGCTATTTCCTGGACGACGTGGCGCAGTGGATTCTCGAGCTCGACCGAGGCGAGGGCATTCCCTGGAAGGGCAACTATTCGGGCTGGCTCGAGCAGAAGTCACAGCGGCTGGCACAGGAGGAGAAGTCTGCCTCTAAACGTCGCAAGACGCTTGAGCGCGAGCTGGAGTGGGTGCGCATGGCACCGAAGGCGCGCCAGGCAAAGGGAAAGGCGCGTCTGAACGCCTACGACAAGATGCTCAACGAGGAACAGAAACAGAAGGAGGAGCGCCTGGAGATATTCATCCCAAACGGCCCGCGCCTGGGCAACAACGTGATCGAGGCCGTGCATGTGGCCAAAGCCTTCCCCGAGAAGACGCTCTTCAGCGATCTCAACTTCGTGCTGCCGCCCAACGGCATCGTGGGCGTGATTGGCCCCAACGGTGCAGGCAAGACCACGCTCTTCCGCCTTATCATGGGATTGGAGCAACCTGACCAGGGAACCTTCAATGTGGGCGAAACCGTCAAACTCAGCTACGTTGACCAGCAGCACAAGGACATCGACCCGGAAAAGAGCGTCTATCAGGTAGTGAGCCAAGGCAACGAAACCATCCGGATGGGTGGGCGCGATGTCAACGTGAGGGCTTATCTCTCGCGGTTCAACTTCACCGGAGTGGACCAGGAGAAGAAGTGCGGCGTACTGAGCGGCGGCGAGCGCAACCGTCTCCAGTTGGCCGTGGCCCTCAAGCAGGAAGGCAACGTGCTGCTGCTCGACGAACCTACCAACGACATTGACGTGAACACGCTCCGAGCACTCGAAGAGGGCTTGGAGGCATTTGCCGGCTGTGCTGTCGTCATCAGCCACGACCGCTGGTTCCTCGACCGCATTTGCACTCACATTCTGGCTTTCGAAGGCGACGGCAATGTGTTCTACTTCGAGGGCAACTACACTGACTACGAAGCAAACAAAGCGCAGCGGCTGGGGCTGGAGGAACCCAAGCGCATTCGCTACCGCAAGCTGATGGAAGACCAGTAGAGGGGGGCTTCCGTTAACTTCATGAGCCAAAGGCTCGTTAAATACAGCTAACTCCAGAAAGAATAAAGAAACCTCAACTTTCGCATGTTAAGT
>DFFM01000032.1:0-16524 GCA_002369515.1 Prevotella sp. UBA3776
AAGCCCCCTTGTTTTTGTTGGTTTTCTTTGTTTTTGTTGGTTTTTAAAAGACGTAAAGCGTTATCATTCCCAGCGATTCACACGTAAACAAGACAATAGAAAAACAAACTCGAAACTACAAATAATTATCTCCCGACAATACGAAATTATTGTCGGGAGATAATTTTTTATTTCCCGACGTTGCGATGAAATTCTCTAGATTTTTTTATTCATCCTCATGAACCCGTTTCAGCTGATGCGAAAACAACCGGGAAAAACAAGGGAAAACGAAGAAAAACCATGGGCAGTGAGCCGCCAACAGCCGATGGCGCGAGGACATCAAGAAAGAGGGCGCCGCTCCCGCTTGGAGAGAGGCGCCCTCTTGGCTTGTGGGTAGTGATTCCCGATGCTTGTGGGCGGTGTGGCCGCCCGCGCATGGCGGTTATTGTGCCAAGATGAGCATCGAGTTGGTGATGTCGTTCAGATAGACAGCGTAGGTGCCTGCGGGTACCCAGATGTTGCCGCCGCCGTTGGTGCCAATCTTGTTGAAGCTCTCTGACACGTCCCAGTCCTTGTCGTTGCCATAGCCCCAGTTGACGCCCCAGTCGTGGTTGGCGCGGAACTTCAGCTGTCCGTCGGTTTCCTGGGTGAAGACGGCGTACCAGTTGTGCGGAGTGACCTGCGTAAGTTCGAAGTCGCCGCCCCATCCATTGAACTCGCCGATGAGCGAGATGTTCTGATATTCGGTGGGGTTCTGGTTGTCGAGCTTGGTCCAGGTATAGGTCATGGTGTTCATGTCGATGGTGAAGGTGTAGAACTCAGCCGAGGGTGCCGAAATGGCCTGTGCCCCGCTGTTGATGAGTGCGCCAGAGGGCGAGTTGTCGCCATCCACTACGCATCCCCAAGCAGCGTCCCAGTTGCCGAAGCTGTTTGCATCCCAGACTTTGAGGTCCCATGCTCCGGTCCACTTGGTGGTGTAAGAGAGCACGTTCTTCTGCTCTTCTGGAGTAAACAGGCAGGTCTTCTGGCTGTCGCTCCATCCCTGTAGTCCACCCACTACATAATAAGCGTCAGCAACGCTGATGGGATCGATCTTGTAGCTGTATTCCATCATGTTGAGGGTGATGCGGATCTTCTGTGCACCTAATACGTGGAACGAGTGGTCGCCGCCGAGGTTGTAGCGGAAGTCCATGTTTCCTTCCATGTCCTCGCTTGCACCCTTCGTACCGAAGAGCTTGGTCCAGTCGCCAGAAGCAACTGCGTCGAGGGCAGCATCGTCGCCGATAGCGAACCAGCAGTCGTCGCCACCAGTATCAACGACGATGGAGAAGATAGGATCTTCATACACATCCTTGTTGCTGTGGCTGAACTTCTGGGTGCGTGCGCCGTCGGCACTCCAGCCGCCGGCTGCGCCTATAACATAGTATGCAGGCGAAATCTGAACCTTGAACAGCGGACTGAAAGTAACTGAACGGGCTGCAAATTTGCTCTCTTTGGGATTTCCGACGATAGCCACCGAGGTGCCATCGGTTACGGTGTAGAGCAGTGCGCGCATGTAGAGAGTGGTGGAAGCCGGATTGCGGGTTACTTCGTTGAAATATTTGTCCTGCAAAACAGTAGGATCCACGGTGATTTCGTTTCTCTCATTAATATTGCCCTCAAGGGTGATGACCTCTCCAAAATCAGGATCTGTAGAGAACTCTACTTCTGCCTTCAGTGTTGTGTTGGCAGGCATAGCCCCCTCCTTCACACTAATGGTACCAACAGGAATAGGAGTTGAGGTTCCAGCCTCTTCGTCGATAAAGTCAGCGAGATTGATAGCAGTTGCCGAACTGGCAGCAACAGTCACGTCGCTTGCCTGGAGCGGGCTCTCAGGTGCATTGGTCTGGGGCTCGAATATGGTTTCGAAGTCTTGGTTACAAGACACGAGGCCCATAGCGAGAAGAGCTATTGAAAATAAACCTATTTTTTTCATCTTATTATTCATTTGATTAAACAGTCTTTATAATGCTGACGAAATTATTGGAGCACGAACTTAACAGTATTCTTGTTCATATCGACCGTAATGTCAAGGTCGCCACCAGGGAATCCGTTGAACTGATAAGAGCCCTTACCCTTAGTGCCTGTGCCACTGAACGCACCATCGGTGAATTCGAATGCTGTAGCTACGTCGTCAACCTGGAATCCGTAAGAGTCGCCGCCGTCCCAGCCGGTAAGCTTGCTGTAGAAACGGAAGGTCAGGTCGCCCTCCGGCATGGTGACAACGCCATGGAAGACATTGCTGCCGATTTCGGTTTCCATGATGTACCAGTTGCCGTCAAGGAGCGTTTGCTTGTTGCCTGGCGATGGCTCTGGCCAGCCGCAGCAAGAACCGATGATCCACAGGGTAGCCTTGGTCGGAACGTTGCAATAGGCTGCCATTTTGTTGAAGTAAACAGTATTCGAAGTAATGCTTGTGCCTTCAACCTCCTTTGAGGTTGTGGTCTGGATGTTGGCAATTACTCGCATGGCAACCTTGCGGAAGCCCATATCTACATACTCTTCCTCTGTTTTGAAACCATCGAGTTTGCAGAGAGCCAAAGCAATCTCCTCGCCGCTGATGTTTGCACTGCACGTAGTGAAACCTGTTCCTAGGGTTTCCCATGTATTTTCATCCAAACTAACCTGAACCTTGTAGTTGACTACAGTGTTCACCCCATAGTTGGGCTGATTCCAGGTAAGTTTAACTGTGTTCTCTTTCGACAACTGAATATACTGACCAGCTACCGGCGAGGCATTCACCACAAACTCATTAGCGGTGTTATTCGGACCGAGTATGGGATTGTCATCGCGATCGCTATCACATGCAGTGAACAATATGCCGAAAACTGCGAACAGCACACTACTTAAAATATATTTTGCTTTCATAATTATCAATTTTCAATTATCAATGTTCAATAATTAATAGCCAGGATTCTGCTGCAGGTTCGGGTTTGAAATAACATCGCTCGAAGCCAGCGGGAACAGATTGTACTTGCTATCCACAGCATGAGGTGTGCCTACATTGCTGTTCATACCCTTATGAGACCAGAGGTAATCGCCAGTGGTGAGGAGACCAAAGCGAACCAAGTCGCTACGACGATGGCACTCCCAAGCCAGCTCGCGTGCACGCTCGTTGATGATGTCGTTCTTGGTCGGGTTGGATTTTTCGCCAACACCTGCACGATTACGAATCGCGTTGAACTTGGCAATACCGTCGCAGCTTACACCGCCCACAACCTGGCACTCAGCCAGCATCAGATAAACATCACCCAGACGGAACACGGGGAAGTCGGTGTCGGGGAATGAGTTTGCGTCGGGCAGAATGCTGCCGTCGGCCTTCAGGTTGGTGAATTTGGTGAATGCATAGCCACTGAAGAAGTCGCTAATATCTATAATATCCTTCGACTGTCCATCGGTGAAGAAGGTTGCACGCTGGTCGCCATCCTCAAACTTGTCAACAAACTGCGGAGTTACGCGAATACCACCCCAGCCATTGCCGCCGAGTCCGTAGTCAGCGAATGCCATGTTACCACCCACTTGTGCATTGATGATATAGGTTGTGCCACCGTATGCTTGGGTGTTGATGTGATCCTGATATACACTGAAGATAATCTCGTGACCTACGCCCAGATACTGGTCGTTATCAGCGCAGAACAGTTTCCAGTAGTCGTTGGCGCTCTCCAGCTTGTAACCCAGGTCGATAATCTTCTGGCAGTACTCGGCACACTTCTGATAGTTGGCAGTACCTGTGTAAACCTGAGCGTTCAGATAGAGCTTGGCCAGAATCATGTAAACCATGCCCTTACCAGCACGATATTTTTCAGGATTAGCTGGCAGTTTTTCTGCGGTGTCTTCCATGTCCTGCACCAGCCAGTTAAACAGTTCTGCACGGTTCATTTGCACAGGGGTAGCACCACCCACCTCAGAGGTCTCGTCGGTGAAAGGTACGTTACCGAACAGGTCGATAGCGTGCAGATAGCTCAGACCGCGGATGGCGCGGGCTTCAGCGCGATACTGCTGCATGGTTGCATCGCTAGCATTAGAAGCATTGTCAATCTGGCGGATAACCTCGTTGCAGATAGAAATCTGATAGAATACGCGGCTGTAAGCTGCGCTTACAAATACGTCGCTCGAAGTCCACTGCAGTCCGTGAAGGTCTTTCAGCGTTTGGTCGTTCCAGCCGATGACTGCCTCGTCAGTAGGCAGCTCCTGCATGTTGAAGAGGGCGCGCAGATACTGGCCGAAGCCACCATCGATACCCTGAATGTCAGGACTTCCGCTGTCACCGTCAGGCGAGCTTACAGAAAGACCTGAGTAGCATTTTGCCAGCATCTGGTTGTATGCCTCTGTGCCTGTCAGCACATTCTCCGGAGTATCCAGGTTGGGGTCGATAGGCGTAACGTCCAAATCTCCCACACACGCTGTCAGCGACACGGCGGTAGCAAAGGCAAAGCTGTAAAATCCGATTTTCTTTATGTTGAATTTCATGTTCTTATCCTCCTATTAATTAAAAGTTAAAGCTTGCACCTAAGATGAAGTTGCGTGAGCGAGGATACATGTTGTTGTCAATACCGCTGCCAACCTCAGGATCCACACCCTTGTAATTGGTGATGGTGAAGATGTTCTGAGCGGTGAGGCTTACACGTACCCAGTCGGCAATGTTGTATGCCAGTGTCACTTTGTCGAGTTTCAGGAATGAAGCGTTCTGAACATAGTAGTCGCTCTTGTACTGAGCCTGAGCGAAGTCGCTGTAAGGTGCTGTTGTCACACGGTTGGCGATGAAGTTGTTGGTCCACATGTCAGCCTTCATTTCAGTGTTCGAAGCCACGTTGTTATATACATAGTTGCCCAGGCTTGAACGGAGTGATGCAGAGAGCGTCCATTTCTTGTAGCTCAGCTCGGTGTTGAATCCGATATTTACGTCAGCATCTGGCTTGTAATAAACGTAACGGTCATCGTCGGTAATCTGTCCGTCGTGGTTGCGGTCCACATAGACACCCTCCAACGGCTTGCCTGCCTCGTCGTAAACCTGCTGGTAAACGAAGAACGAACTGACGGGGTTGCCCACCTTGTGAATCTGGATATTGTTACCCACACCACCTGAGATTCCACCAGTCTCAACACCGAGATAACTGGGATCGTCGCTGGCAGTCAGGCGAGTAATCTTATTCTTGTTATAGGCAATGTTGAAGCCGATTTCCCAACGCAGGTCTTTATTCTCGATGGGAACAATGTTTAATGCACCCTCGATACCCTTGTTCTCCATATCGCCGACATTCATCAGCAAATAGTTGGTCAGGTTGGTACCCGAGGCAACAGGAACAGTGTTCAGCAGGTCCTTGGTCTTACGCTGATAGACATCGATGCTACCATTGATGCGATTGCGAGCGAAACCGAAGTCCAAACCGATGTTGTAGGTCGTTGTAGATTCCCACTTAATTTGGGCTGCATAACCCTTCGGGGTAATTGGGGTTATCACCTGGTTGCCAAACATATAGAGCGAACCAGCTTGGTTGGTGTGATAAGTAGGAATTGAAGGATAGTCACCCTGGCCAATGTTCTGCTGACCAGTGATACCATAACCCAGACGGAGCTTCAGGTTAGACAGCCAGTCGGCGTCCTTCAGGAAAGGCTCCTCGCTGATACGCCATGCCAAAGCTGCTGATGGGAACAGGCCCCACTTGTTGTTCTGGAAACGCGACGTACCGTCGTCACGCAGTGTGAAGGTGAAGAGGTAGCGGTCCAGAAGCGAGTAGTTCAAACGGCCATAGAATGAAACCAGGTAGCTTTCAGTCTTGAAGAGAGGTGTGGTCGGGAATTCAAGTCCGCTGCCGTCATTGGCAATCTTTTGGTCGGTTGTCTTGTTGTAGAAGTGCTGCCAGCTGTAACCAGCAAGAATGTCGAAGCGGCTGCTGATTTCCTTCAGTTCCTTGGCATATGCCAGATAGAACTCCAATGTCTGGTCGCGACGCAGCTGTGTGTATTTCTCCCACAAGCCCGTACCATTCTCAAGCTTGTTGTGATATGAAATCTCACTTCCCTGCTGTGTAACATTCCAACCAGATGTGGTAGAAAAATCAAGACCCAGGTTTAAGTTGGCGCGAAGACCATCGAGGAACTTGAACTTATAGTCAAACTGAGCGTTACCAACGAAACGGCGTATGTAGCTGTCTTTGTTTTGCTCGTACAGCTGAGCTACTGGGTTCAGGGTTGACATGGTGTTAGGAGCACCATTACTCTCCCAACGGAAGTACTTGCCCTCACTGGCAAATACAGGCTTCAGTGGGTTATACTGCACGGCAGCGCCAATGGCACCCTCGTCTGCGAATGCATTGTGTGTGAACACACCCTTACCGTTCAGATTGATAGTCAGACGATCGTTCAACAGGGTAGGAGTCAGGTTGATACCTACTGTTCCGCGCTGCATGGCTGAAGTCTTCAGGTTACCATCGTTGTTCAGGAAACCGGCACTTACACGATAAGGCATCTTGAAGCCTGAGTTCTTGGCAACATAGCCACCAGTAACGCTGGCGTTAATTTCCTCTGCAAATGCAGTCTTGTAGATTTCGTCCTGCCATTTGGTGTTGGCATTGCCAAGAGCGGCCATAGCGTCGGCATTGTCACCGTAATTGGCAGTAAAGAAATCGCGGAAAGCATCTGCACCCAGCACGTCCACTTTCTTGGCCACGGTCTTGAAAGTACCACTCATATCAATATTGATGCGTGGCTTTGCACCAGCCTTACCTTTCTTGGTGGTAATCAGGATAACGCCGTTAGATGCACGGCTACCATAGATGGCGGTAGCAGAGGCATCTTTCAAAATAGAGAAACTCTCAATGTCGTTGGGGTTGATTGTGTTCAGCACGTCACCACCCGAGATGCCTGTCGAGCTGATAGGCAGACCGTCGATAACAATCAGTGGGTCGTTAGAGGCAGAAAGCGACGAACCTCCACGGATACGGATCTTTGCACCGGCTCCGGGAGCACCGCCATCGGTAGTAATCTGCACACCAGGCGTTTTACCCTGCAGCAGATCAGCTGGTGATGTTGCCAAACCCTTGTTCAGCTGGTCGGCTTCAACCGACATCACCGAACCTGTTGCATCGCTCTTGCGAACGGTACCATAACCGATGACCACAACGTCCTGCAGGACGGTCTGGTCTTCTTGTAGAGTAACTGTAACATTCGGCGCAGCGCTCACTGTGGCGGTTTGGTAACCGACATAAGAAATGGTGATTTCTGCACCCTGATTAGCTTTCAGTGAGAAATTACCGTCAAAGTCGGTTACGGTGGCAATCTGTGTGCCCGAAACGCGTACTGTTGCGCCGATAATTCCTTCGCCGGTAGCATCCTTCACATGGCCGTTGACAGTGATTTGCTGTGCAAAGGCGCTGACAGATAGGAACAGCCCGAAGAAAAGGGCCAGCATCCTAACAGGGAATTTGAATTTTACCTGCTTCATCGTTTTGCTTTTTTAAGTTAGTGATATTTTTTGGTATATTGTTTATGCTCCTGCTTGAAAAGAGGGCTTCTTTGTCGCTACTGCTTAACGGGTCACGTCGCTTCTTGTTTGCCTTGCACTTGAGGTTAATAGACGCATGATGAGCGTAGGTCGTGTTTTCTGCTGCAAATTTAATTTCTTTATGAATATGTTGTTCTTTTTTACCTATAAAAAACAATAAATAGGGTGCGCAATCGTTTGCATACCAAATAGACTAAATAAAGTCAATGTACGCGAACAACTTGCTGCATTTTGTACTATTTTTGCATTCAGATTCAAAACCAACACCCGCAACCATGAAAGAATCAGCACCCATCACCATGAAGGACATCGCCCGCGAGCTGGGCATCTCGGTGGCAACCGTGTCGCGCGCATTGCAGGACAGTCCGCGCATCAGCGTGGCGCGCAGGGAGCAGATTCAGGCTTACGCCCGCGAGCACAACTTCATCCCCAACATACTGGCCGAGTCGCTGCGCCACAGCCGGCAGAAACCCATGAAGGTCATCGGGGTCATCATTCCCGAATTTGCCCACTACTACTTCTCGTCCATCCTTGCAGGCATCGAAGAGGAGGCCTCGAGCTATGGATACCGCATCATGGTGGCACAGAGCAACGAGGAGTACGAGCACGAGGTGCGCATCTGCCAGTCGTTCTACGAGAACAAGGTGTGCGGCATCATTGTGTCGCAGGCCAAGGACACGCGCAACTACGAACACTTCGAGCGGCTCATCAACAACGGTGTGCCACTGGTGTTCTACGACCGCATCTGCACGGGCGTGAATGCCAGCCGCGTGGTGGTGGACGACTACATGGGGGCTTTCAATGCCGTGAACCACCTCATCGAAACGGGCTGCCGACGCATCGCCTTCTACGGCTCGCCCATGCAGTTGGAGATTTCGAAAAACCGTTTCAACGGATACAAGGACGCACTGCTCAAACACGGTCTCAAGGTGGACGAACGCTTCTACGGCATCTGCGACAACCGCGCCGACGCCGAAGTGATGACCCCACAAATCCTCAGCTACGACGACCATCCCGACGGTTTCTTCGCCGTCAACGACGACACCGCCATCGGCATCCTCTACACGGCCAAGCGCATGGGATTCCGTGTGCCCGACGACATCTCCATCTGCGGATTCACCAACGGGCAGCGCGCCGTGGCCTGCGACCCCATGCTTACCACCGTCGAGCAGCGCGGCCACCAGGTGGGTGCCGAGGCCGTCGATATCATGATCGGCCATGTGGAAGGCCGCATCCCGGAAGGCAAGGTGGAGCGGCGCGTGGTGCGCACCCGCCTCATCATCCGCGGAACGACGAGGTGAAAAATGAATAATGAAAATGGCCACAGTAAAAACATCAAGAAACGAATAAAAGTTGAACCCTGATGCATAATGTGTTTCGCATGATTCTATACATGATATTATGCATTATGCATTAAAAATTATGCATTATTAAACATGAAACAAAAACCCAACCTGTCCTTTTGGAAACTCTGGAACCTGTCCTTCGGGTTCTTCGGCGTACAGATAGCTTACGCCTTGCAGAGTGGAAACATTTCCAGAATCTTCCGCACCCTCGGTGCCGACCCTCATTCACTGAGCTTCTTCTGGATCCTGCCCCCGCTCATGGGCATCCTGGTGCAACCCATCGTGGGAACACTGAGCGACAAGACCTGGACCCGTTTCGGCCGTCGCATCCCCTACCTCTTTGTGGGAGCCGCCGTGGCCGTAGCAGTGATGTGCCTGCTGCCCAACGCCGGCTCGTTCGGCATGGCCGTGGGTACGGCCCTCATTTTCGGTCTCTTCGCCCTGATGCTGCTCGACACCTCCATCAACATGGCCATGCAGCCGTTCAAGATGCTCGTGGGCGACATGGTGAACGAGGAGCAGAAAGCCAAGGCCTATAGCATTCAGTCGTTCCTGTGTAACGCCGGTAGTGTGGTGGGATTCCTTTTCCCCTTCATCTTCACCTGGTTAGGATTGAAGAATGTGGCCCCCGAGGGCGTGGTGCCCGACTCGGTCATCTGGTCGTTCTACATCGGAGCCGCCATCCTCATTCTCTGTGTCATCTACACCGTATCGAAGGTGAAGGAGTGGAACCCGCAGGAATATCGCGAATACAACCCCGTGGAGGAGAAGAACGAAACCTCGGCCAACTGGATCACGCTGCTCAAAAATGCCCCCGCCACGTTCTGGAAGGTAGGACTCGTGCAGTTCTTCTGCTGGTCGGCCCTGCTCTACATGTGGACCTACGTGGTCGATGCAGTCTCTGAGACCGTTTGGAACACCACCGACCCTGCCTCTGAGGACTATCAGATTGCCGGCAACTGGACGGGTGTGCTCTACGCCATCCAGGCCATGGGCTCAGTGGTGTGGGCTACCATTCTGCCCCGGTTCAAGAACACCAAGATGGCCTACGCCGTGAGCCTCCTTATTGGTGGCATAGGCTTCGCCCTCATCCCGTTCTGCCCCGACAAGTACCTGCAAATCATTCCGTTCCTCCTCATCGGATGCGCCTGGGCAGCCATGCTGGCCATGCCGTTCACCTTCGTCACCAACGCCCTGCAAGGCTACGGCCACATGGGAGCCTATCTGGGCCTATTCAACGGCACCATCTGCCTGCCGCAGATTGTCGCTGCCCTCTTGGGAGGCACCGTCTTCACACTCATCGGCGGCCACCAGTCGAGCATGATGATTGTTTCGGGCGTGCTGCTCATCATCGGCGCCTGCTGCGTCAGCCTTATCAGCGACAAGAAGAAGTAGGAGTAGCACAGCGTCCCCTCCTCTCCTGCATGGAGCGGCAACGAGGCACTTGCATCTTGGGCGGTGACATATTCATGCTAAGAATCAGGGGGGTGGGTAAGAGTTACAGTGCATAGACATCAAAAAACAGGGGAAAACAAGAAAGAATACTATAAAAACAAAAACTGTTTTTCCCTGTTTTTCTTGTTTTTCTCTGTTTTTCTAGCGAAATCGCTGTCTCGTTTCTAGGCTTTGAATCTCCATACACGAGATATACGTCCTGTCGTTGTGATTTGTTATCGTGACTCGGGGTAATAAAAAAATATACCACGGTAATACTTTGAAATTTTCTAGAGAATTTCGTCGTATCGTCGTGAGATAATTTCATAACTCTCGACAATAAAAAAATATCTCACGGTAATAGCTGTAAATTTTCTAGAGAATTTCAACTTATCATCGTAAGATAATATCATCGCTATCGGAAATAATTATGCATTATGCGTTATAAATTTTGCATTCTCTTCTTCTGCCTTTCGCTCTCAGCTCACGCGCAGACCAAGGGCGACGGTCCCGACGACGTGCTGCAGTATGTGCCTTATGCCTCGGTGCTCGCGCTGAAAGTGTGTGGCGTGGAGAGCCGTCACGACTGGCCGCAGCTGGCCGCAGCCACTGTCGGCTCGTGGGTGCTCTCGGCCGGCTTGGCCTACACGCTGAAGCACAGCGTTCATGAGTGGCGCCCCGACCACACCGACCGCCGCTCCATGCCTTCGGGCCATGCCACGTTTGCCTTTGCCGGAGCAACGGTGTTGCACCACGAGTACGGCCACCTCTCACCCTGGATCTCGGTGGCCGGATACGGCGTGGCCGCCCTCACCGCCGCCGACCGTGTGCGCCGCGACCGCCATTACTGGTACGACGTCTGCGCCGGTGCCGCCATCGGTGTGCTCTCCACCGAAGCCACCTATTGGCTCTGTGGCAAACTTTTCCCCAAAAAACAACAAACTGTGCAGTTGGCCCTTCAACCCACAGGATTCACCGTTCAAGTGGCTCTTTGAAAAGGGTTCCACGCATGAACAGAAGGCGTTTCCTCGTAAGAATCACATGGAAAAAGGTACAATCAAAAAGCAAATGCGGGAAAAAACAATCAACACAATTTATAATCCTCAAAATCCGAAAAACATTATGAAACAACTAAACAATCTTTTTTCTGCATTCAGCATTAAGCCGCTGATGCTGTTATTCTTCTTCATACTGCTGCCAACAATCGCCAATGCGCAGTGCCCCGATGACAACCATCCGCACATGATTGATCTCGGCCTACCCAGCGGCACAAAGTGGGCATGTTGCAACGTGGGCGCATTGAAGCCTGAGGACTACGGCGGCTACTTCGCATGGGGCGAGACCACGGAGAAGAGTTCATATACTGAGGAAAATTACCTTGACGGAAAAGGCATCAACTATGACATTGGCAAGGACATTGCCGGCACTCAGTATGATTCCGCCACAGTGAACTGGGGCAGCCCGTGGGTGATGCCCAGTTTAGAACAGATGAACGAACTGAAGAACAGTTGCACTTCCGAGTGGACCACGGAGAACGGCGTTAACGGCAGAAGATTCACCAGTGCTAACGGTGCCTCCATTTTCCTTCCCGCTGCAGGCATCCGCTCGAGCGACGAATTGGTCAGCGCTGGCTCTTTCGGCGGCTACTGGTCGTCGTCGCTCTACGAGTCGAACACAGAACGCGCGTGTTTCCTCCTCGACTTTGGCAATGTGAGTATGTACAGCGTGTACACGAACGACCGCAACCGAGATTGCGGTCAATCCGTGCGCCCCGTCGTCGCATCATCTTCCACTCCTTCTGGCATCGCCATCGATGAGACGAATTTCCCTGACGAGAACTTCCGCAACTGGGTATTATCCCAAGACTACGGCCAGGACGGCGTACTGACGGAAGCCGAGATTGCCGGGGTGACAGAAATAGATGTTTCACGGAAAAACATTTCAAGCTTAAAGGGTATTGAGTATTTCACGGAATTGACGGAGCTTTATTGCAATGGTAATCAGCTGACCTCTCTCGACATGTCGGAGAATACGTTACTGAAGTGTTTGATTTGTGATTATAATTCGCTAACTTCTCTCAATGTAACAAAGTGTACCGCACTGGAGAATCTAGACTGCGAAAGAAATCAGCTCACCACGCTTGATCTCTCGAACAACACAGCATTGACTGATTTGACTTGCGGAGAAAACCTTCTGACATCGCTGGATGTATCGAACAACATTTACCTTAAAGATTTTGATTGCTCCAACAACCAGATTACCGCACTCAACGTATCCAACAACAAGGTGTTAAGTGACTTCGTGTGCTATAAAAACATGATTAATGGAACTGCAATGGACGCACTCATCAAGAGTCTTCCTACCATTAATAGCGACTTTGTTCCCATTAGTCCTTTTGACAGCGACGAGCAAAATGTGATTACAAAAACACAGGTGGCCGCGGCTCAACTGAAAGGATGGAAAACGTGGTACATAGATGAGCGCGGGAAATGGCAAGAATACGAGGGCAGCGACCCGGAAATCGCTCCCGTTGACCAGGGCGAGACCATCAGCATCGGCAACGAGATTGAAGCTAGCACCGACCTTGACGGCAACGTGGTGGGCGACGTGTTCTACAGCATCAGCAGTGGTGACGGCAGCTACGACCCGGCAGAGGGTTGCATTGTGGTGACCAAACCGACCGACGACGCTGCCATTGACGGAAAGGACATCTTCGGTGAGGATTTCAAGGCAGGCTATACGGGTATTGTCTTCAAGGTGAACGAAGGTAAGGGCACCATCAAGGTTGAGGCCGAGACAATAGGCAACATGGTGCTGAAGGTGAAAATTGGCAACAGCGACCCGATAGAGATGGAACTTGACGGCAAACTGAAAGTGAAGTTCCCGTACAACGTAAGCGAGCCCACCTTGGTCTATATCTATGGTGGCACGAATGCTTCTGGCGCGAAGGGCATACGCAAGGCCGCAGGCACTGACGCACTGAAGATTTACGGCATCGAGGTGTCGAGCGAAACGAACGGCATCGAGGAAATGAAAGATGAAAAGATGAAAGATTCGTCCTTGTATAATCTGAACGGGCAGCGCGTCATTTCCTCTCCTTCGGGGAGGCCAGGAGGGATTCCTACCAAGGGCATCTACATTCAGAACGGCAAGAAGGTGCTGGTGAAGTAGCGCCCTTTCTCTGAATGGAAAAAAAGAAATTGGAATAATTAGAATAATTACCCAAGAATAAAATATTTAAATGGAGAAATTATTCTAATTATTCCAATTTCTTTCCTAACCGCTTTTTTTACTTTTCATCCCTAACCACTTCTCTACTTTTCTTTCCTAACCATTTCCCAAAGACTAGACAATTCATCCTTCAAAGTGCCGAAAGCGCAAACGTTTGCACAAATAAAAAGCCAATAAGTGACAGCCAGCGAGAACAACCAGCCCCATAAAATAGTAATTTTACAGCAAAAATACTAACCAAACACTGAATCTCTATGAACCTTCGTTTCAATATTGACTATCAGGCAGCCTTCGGCGAAGAACTGGTGCTGAACATCATTCTGCCGGAAGGCAAGGGAGGCAAGCAGACCTCCAGCTATCGGATGACATCCGACGGACAGAGCCGCTGGTCGTGCGACATACGCCGCAAGCCAGACGGACAAAACTTCATCGACTATTACTATGCCGTTGAGCGCGACGGCGCGCAAGTGCGCCACGAGTGGCTCGTGGCCATGCACCGCCTGGAGCTGCGCGGCCATACTGACGCCAACTATACCGTTTATGACCACTGGATTGACGCCCCCGAAGACTCCTATCTCTACAGCTCGGCCTTCACCGACTGCATAGCCACCCACGAGCAGCAACTGGCTCCCGAGACCGCCTATCCCGTCACGGTGAGGCTGAAGGTTCGCGCCCCGCAACTGCGCACGGGCGAGCGTCTGGCCGTTCTGGGCGAGGACGCCACGTTGGGAGCGTGGGAGGCCAAGAAGGCCGTCGCCATGTACGAGCACAACTACAACGAATGGGTGGTGAACATCGACGCCACGCGGCTGTCGCGCCCCTTCATCGAGTTCAAGTTTGTGGTGCTCGACGAGGAAGTAGATGTCACCCCGCTGTGGGAAGAAGGCTCCAACCGCACCATCATGCTGCCAGCTCTGGAGCAGGGCGACGTGGTGGTGTATGAGCTGCCACAGGCATTTTTCCCCATTCACAATATGAAGTGCGCCGGCACATTGGTGCCCGTGTTCTCGCTCCGCTCAGAGGGCAGTTTCGGTGTGGGCGACTTCGGCGACCTGCGCCAGATGACCGACTGGGTGGCACAGACACGGCAGCGCGTACTTCAGATTCTGCCCATCAACGACACCACCATCACCCACACTTGGACCGACTCCTACCCCTACTCCTGCATCAGCATCTTCGCCCTGCACCCGCAGTATGCCGACTTCCGCCAGCTGCCGCCCCTGAAGGACGAGGAGACTAGGATGAAGTTCGAACAACTGCGCCAAGAACTCAACGCCCTGCCGCAGATAGACTACGAGCGCGTGAACCGCGCCAAGAACGAATATCTGCGTCTGATCTTCGAACAGGAAGGGCGAAAGGCCATGGGTACGGAAGGCTTCAAACGTTTCTTCAGCGAAAACAAGCACTGGCTGGCTCCCTACGCACAGTATTGCCTGCTGCGCGACCAGAACGGCACCGCCGACTACACCCAGTGGCCCGACCACAACACTTTCTGCGAGGACGACCGCAAGGCGCTGGAGAACCCGCGCACAAAAATATATAAAGAGGTGGCGTTCTTCTACTACGTGCAGTACGTGCTCAACAACCAGATGCAGGCTGCCCACCAGCATGCACGCTCGAAGGGTGTCATACTGAAGGGCGACATCCCCATCGGCGTGAACCGCTACGGATGCGACGCTTGGCAGGAGCCCCGCTACTTCAACCTGAACGGCCAGGCCGGAGCACCGCCCGACGATTTCTCGGTGAACGGCCAGAACTGGGGCTTCCCCACTTACAACTGGGACGAGATGCTGAAGGACGACTGCCTGTGGTGGGTGCGCCGGTTCACCAACATGGCCAAGTTCTTCGATGCCTACCGCATCGACCACGTGCTGGGCTTCTTCCGCATCTGGGAGATTCCCGCCGATGCCGTCCACGGACTGCTCGGACAGTTCCAGCCCGCACTGGGCATGACCCGCGAGGAGATTGAAGCCTACGGGCTGCACTGGCAGGAGCAGCTCTTCACCGAGCCGTATATCCGCGACTGGGTGATCGACCGCGTGTTCAAAGAGCATGCCGACGAGGTGCGCCACAACTATCTGGACCACCAGCACGACGACGTTTGGCGCATGAAGCCCGCCTTCGATACGCAGCGCAAGGTGGAGGCCGCCTTCGAGGGCAAAGACTCTGAGAAGGACCTCTGGCTGCGCGACGGACTGTACGCCCTGATCAGCGACGTGCTCTTTGTGCGCGACCATAAGGACGGCGAGAAATTCCATCCGCGCATCAGCGTCCAGTACGACTTCATCTACGAATCGCTCAGCGAAGGCGAGAAATACGTCTTCAACCGCCTCTACAACGACTACTTCTACCGCCGCAACAACCAGTTCTGGTATCGCGAGGCCATGAAGAAGCTGCCGCGTCTGGTGCAGGCCACGCGCATGCTCGTCTGCGCCGAAGACCTGGGCATGGTGCCCGACTGTGTGCCCTGGGTGATGAACGAGCTGCGCATCCTCTCCCTCGAGCTGCAATCCATGCCCAAAGACCCCGCCACACGCTTCGGCCACCTCTCGCGCAACCCCTACCGCTCTGTCTGCACCATCTCGAGCCATGACATGCCCACGCTCCGCCAGTGGTGGGACGAAGACGCACAGCGTACGCAGGAGTACTACAACACCATGCTCTACCGTGGCGACAACGCACCCCATCCGCTGCCCGGATGGTTGGCCCGCGACATCATCTCGCGCCACCTCACGTCACCTTCCATGCTCTGCATCCTCTCCATACAGGACTGGCTCGCCATGGACGAGCGGCTGCGGCTGCCCGACCCGAACGCCGAACGCATCAACATTCCTGCCAATCCGCGCCACTACTGGCGCTACCGCATGCACCTCAGCATCGAGCAGCTGCTCCAAGCCGATGCCTTCAATGCCAACATCAGCGAGCTCATCCTGCAGGCAGGAAGGAAATGATTCCAGCGGAGCTCCCACAAACAACGTCCATCCCCCTGTC
>DFFM01000032.1:16598-37518 GCA_002369515.1 Prevotella sp. UBA3776
GACAGGGGGATGGACGTTGTTTGTGATGTCGTATTAGTCACCCACTACATGGTGTCTTTGCCTTTGCTCTTTTTCTTCTCCTCGCGCGCCTGGCGTTTGGCTTCGCGTTCCTGACGCTTGGCCTCCTTACGTTCTGCTTTCTGTTCCCTTCGTTCTGCTTTTAGCCTCTTGTGCTCTGCTTTCTCTTCGTCGCTGCGTTGATGGAAGAGATGGAAGCGCAGGCCGGGCTTGACCTTCGTCTTCTTCATCTCGTCGGTGTTGGTGAACGAGAAGGAACAGAGGATTTCTGCAAGCTTCAGCTTGCCCTCTGTCCGCAGATGACCCTCGGCCACGGCGCCGTCGCTCACGATGTCGGCATGGACATCGTTCAGATGGAAACCCTTAATCTTCACGCCCCGCACAAGGGCATCCACCTCGCCGATGGGCAGTTTGCCGCCCTTCTGCCGGCGCATCTGCGCAGTTCGCTCTTTCGAAATGTCAATCTTGAACCCTGCCGTGCAGCCAATGTTGCCCCACTCGGGGCTGTCCATGGCCTTCCCCAGCTGAAAGTCGTCCGACTGTACGTTGCCTGTGAGATACTTGTCGAGCGCGCTGACGAGGAGCGCGAACTGCATTTGTCCGCAGTCGGTGCCCAGATGGCCGCCCAGTTCTACGCGCTTGTGCCTTACGTTGAGCTGCCCGCGGTAGCGCAGCGTCCCCAGTGTTTGCAGTTGCTTCATCATGAACTTCTTGACGCTGAACTGATTGATGATGCGGGCTTTCACGCCACCTTGGGCCACGCACTGGTGAATGTTGAAATGCACGTTCAGCTTGTATTTGTCCTTCAGATCGCTTACCCCTCCGTCGGCCCTGACATGAAACAGGTTGTCCGTGGTCTTCACGCTGACGTCGCGGAACGTCAGGCTTTCACCGCCGCCGCTGAACTTGGTGGAGAGCAGGAACGTCTCCTTGAAGTTGTTCAGCACGGGGGCAAACGGATGGGCAATGTCCCTGAGCTATAGCCACTATCTTCAGCGTGCGGAGGATATATTTCAAGGTATTCTTCATTATTCCGTTGGATTTCATTTCAATTGCAAGAATAGCATTTTTTCAAATTCCCACCAAACGATTTTTTTGAAAGGGCCTGCATGCTTTTTCTATTGCTGCAGGAGCCAGAGGGCGAAGAACTTGTCGTAAACGCTATAAGTCCCTAAATCGTGGGTGATGAAATCCTTTTCGAGCAATCCTTTGACCGCTCCCTGAACCATGCTGGCGGTGAGGTGATGGCGTTGCAGAAACGGGCGCGAAGTGATGTTCGTAGCCTTCCCTTCCTTGCAAATCGCCATGAGGACCTCTTTCTGTTTCGGTGGCAGTTGATAGAGCAGGGCGCTATAGGTGAAGCTCTGCTGGGTAATAATCTGGCGGGTGGCTGTATCAATGGCTTCCGGCAGGCATTTACTGCCTGATTCTGTCATGGTAAATAGGGCGTTAAGAGTGGCCTGTACATACCATGTGATGCCTTCGTAGCGCTGGTAAACTTCGCGGATGGTCTCTTCCGAGATATCCTTGTGGTATTCTCTGAACAGACTTTGCGCAAACTCTACGTAGCGTTCAATGTCTATAGGTGCCAGCGACATCATGCTCGTGCTCTGATAGAAGGGCCGCGCCGGAGAAGCGAATATCTCTGCCATCATGTGACGGTGAGATCCGGCATAAATAAATCTCGTGTTTCGGCATCTCTGTATGTGTGTACGGAGTATCGCTTCCACGTTGCCTTCCGGATAATCGGCCACGGCCTGAAACTCGTCGATGGCAACGATGCAAGGTTTGTCAGCCTGTTCGAGATACATGAAGATTTCATCAAGCGTGGTTTGTGGCACTTCCACGTCACCCACGCCGAGTCCCCATTCAGGCAACCCGTTGATGTCGAAAGATATGCTGCTGCGCAAGGAACCGAGTGCATTGACAAATCGTTCCCATGCTTTTCGGCCTTGCGGCTTTAGTGCCCCCAGGATGCTCTTGCCCAGGTAGAACACCAGTTCCTGCAGATTCTTTGTGGCATAGATGTCCACGATGAACGTGTAATAATTGTTATTAATCGACGGTTGCTCGAAGCAATGGCTGATGAGTCCGGTCTTTCCAAGACGACGTGGTGAGATAAGGGCAACGTTGTTGCCATTCATGATGAGGCCAGTCAGATACTTTGTTTCTTCCACGCGGTCGCAAAAGTAGTGGGGCGACAAGTATCCTTGGGTGACAAACGGATTTGTTACGGTCATATCGTACTGATGCTTAACGGGTTAAAATTTATGCAAAGATAATTATAATCTTATTATAAAGCAAGCAGCCTGTCTTTCTTTTAACTTTATTTATGCTGCCAACGTCTGGGCGTAAATGCTCGGAACCTGACAAAAAGAGCGTTTGAACATGGGATGTTTCCGTAAGTTTTTTTGAAGATTTCTGTAAGAGAAAAGCAGGGAGGATGGCTTCTGTTCAGGCTGTTTGCAATCGTTTGCTCAAACGGTTGGATAATAATGTGGTGCGCTTGTTTAAGGTTTCAAAAAAAATGACTATCTTTGCGCTCGGGAGAAATAACGAAAAATGGTAATAATGAGATATTGAAGAATATGAAAACGAAAATCTTTTTCTGTTTGCTGCTCGCGCTGCCCATGATGGCAGTGGCACAGACCGTAACGTCGCCTAATGGCAACGTGGCGCTGACGTTCTCGCTCACCGACAACGGACGGCCTACCTACGAAATGACCTACAAGGGCAAAGCCGTGGTGAAGCCCTCGCATCTGGGACTGGAGCTGGCCAAGGACAAGCATGCCTCGGCAGGCCTGAGTGAAACCGACCTGATGGACCATTTCTCCGTGGTGGACACCAAGACCACTTCGTTCGACGAGACGTGGAAGCCTGTATGGGGCGAGACTGCCACCATACGCAACCACTACAACGAGCTGGCGGTGACGCTCAAGCAGGAAATCAAAATGCCCCGCCGCACGGCGGCCGACCCCACTAAGGAAGGTCTGGCTGAAAAGCAGCGCAACCGCACCATCATCATCCGCTTCCGCGTGTATGACGACGGCATGGGTCTGCGCTACGAATTTCCGCAGCAGCAGGACCTGAACTATTTTCTCATCAAGGAGGAGCACACCGAGTTCAGCATGACGGGCGACCACACGGCGTGGTGGCTGCCCGGCGACTACGACACCCAGGAGCAGGAAACCCAGCAAACCAAACTCTCCGAAATACGCGGTCGCATGCAGAAGGCCGTCAACTGGGGCAACAGCAGTGTGGCTGTGTTCTCGGAGACAGGCGTACAAACCTCGCTGCAGATGAAGAGTCAGGACGGGCTCTACATCAACATCCACGAGGCCGCCTGTGCCGACTATGCCACCATGCACCTCGAGCTGGTGGATGCGCAGACCAAAGCCCTCACCACGAAGCTCGGCGGCGGCAGCAATGCCTACACGCCCAACCCGAAGCCGTCGCCCTACGCGCTGCCCGCACCGTTCACCTTCGTGAGCCACCTCACACCCGACGCTACTGGTCTGAAGGGTGCCATGCAGACGCCCTGCGAAACTCCCTGGCGCACGGTGATGGTGAGCGACGACGCGCGCGACATGCTCGCCAGCAACCTCATTCTCAACCTCAACGAACCCTGCAAGATTGAGGACACCTCGTGGATTCACCCCACCAAGTATTGCGGCGTGTGGTGGGAGATGATTGTCGGCAAGAGCAACTGGCACTACACCGACGACTTCCCCAGCATCAAACTCGACCAGATAGACTGGACGAAGGTGAAGCCCAACGGCCGCCATGCCGCCAACAACGAGAAGGTGAAGCGCTACATCGACTTTGCAGCCAAGAACGGACTCGACGAAGTGCTCGTCGAGGGCTGGAACGTGGGCTGGGAAGACTGGGCCAACATGTGGAAGCGCGACGTGTTCGACTTCGTGACGCCCTATCCCGACTTCGACATCAAGATGCTCAACGACTATGCCCACTCCAAAGGCGTGAAACTCTTGATGCACCACGAAACCAGTTCGTCGTCGCAGAACTACGAGCGTCATCTGAAGGAGGCTTTCGAACTGATGAACCACTACGGCTACGACGCCGTGAAGACGGGCTATGTGGGCGACATCATCCCACGCGGCGACCACCACTATTCGCAGTCGATGAACAACCACTATCTCTACGTGGTGAAGGAGGCTGCCAAGCACCACATCATGGTGAACGCCCACGAAGCGACACGCCCCACAGGACTCTGCCGCACTTACCCCAACCTGGTGGGCAACGAGAGCGCCCGCGGAACGGAGTATGAGGCCTTCGGCGGAAGCCGCCCCGACCACACTTGCATCCTGCCCTTCACCCGTCTGCAGGGAGGCCCCATGGACTATACGCCCGGCATCTTCGTGACCCGTCTGAGCGAATGGAGCAACAACGACAGCTGGGCCCGCATCACACTGGCCGGTTCGCTGGCGCTCTACCTCACCATGTATTCGCCGTTGCAGATGGCAGCCGACCTGCCCGAGAACTACGAACGGTTCGACGACGCCTTCCAGTTCATACGCGACGTGGCCTGCGACTGGGACGACTCGCGCTACCTGGAGGCTGAACCCGCCGACTACATCACCGTGGCCCGCAAGGCCAAGGGCACTGACAACTGGTTCGTGGGCGGCAAGTGCGACGAGAACGGCCATCAGGCCGTCGTCAAGCTCGACTTCCTGGACAAAGGCCGCAAGTACGACTGCACCATCTATGCCGATGCCAAAAACGCCCACTATGAGAAAAACCCACAGGCATACACCATCACCAAGAAGACAGTGAAGCGTGGCGACGTGCTGAAAATCAAGGAGGCTCCCGGCGGCGGCTTCGCCGTGTCACTGATGGCCAAGTAAGTTTTTTTCTGAATTATCAGAAACACTCTGAATTTCCAAAAGCTCATCAAGCCCGAAGAAAGGCAACGTAAAGACAAATAAAAAGGAAAAACAAACAAAGAGATGAAAAAACAATTGTTCATGGTTTTGCTCGCATCAATTCCTTTGTGCATGAATGCCCAGAAAGCCTTGGTAGGCGACGGTGGGCACTACAACCCAGCCACTGGCAAAACGGAGTTTTGTTTCGTTGCCTCGCCCAAGGCTAAGAATCCCGTGGTGAGAATCTATGACGAGGGCATCGGCGGCAAGCCTGTCAAGACCATCAGTCTGAAAAGCCTCGCCCCCCTGGACATCGCTTGGGCGGCCGAAGTGAAGGGCGACCTGCGCGGCAAATATTACACGCTCGACATTTCGGGCAACCGCAAGCAGTGGATCGAAACGCCGGGCATCGGTGCCTTGGCTGTCGGTGTGAACGGGCAGCGAGGCTACATCCTCGACATGGAAACCACCAACCCCGAAGGATGGGAGAACGACCGCCGTCCGGTGGTGAAATCGCCCGCCGACCTCGTGATCTATGAGATGCACCATCGCGACTTCTCCATCGACCGCAGCGGTGCTGACCATCCGGGCAAGTTCCTTGCGCTGACCGAGCCTTGGGCCATCGAACATCTGAAAAGCCTGGGCGTGAACGCTATCCACATCCTGCCCAGCTACGACTATGGCTCGGTAGATGAAACGCGCATCGACGAAGACCTCTACATGGAACAAGCCTATGCCCATCTGCCCGAGGGGGTGACACCCGCCCGTCCCGACTTTTCGCCGCAATACAACTGGGGCTACGACCCGGTGAACTACAACGTGCCCGAAGGCTCGTACAGCACCAACCCCTACGACCCCACTAGCCGCATCCGCGAGTTCAAGCAGATGGTGCAGGCACTTCACAAGGCCGGCATCCGGGTGATTCTCGATGTGGTGTATAACCACACCTACGACATCGAGCACTCCAACTTCCAGCGTACCTACCCTGACTATTATTACCGCAAGACCGCCGACGGCCAATATTCCAACGGCTCGGGCTGTGGCAACGAAACGGCTTCCGAGCAGCCGCTGATGCGCCGATTCATGATTGAGAGCGTGAAGCATTGGATCAACGAATACCACATCGACGGTTTCCGCTTCGACCTCATGGGCGTTCACGACATCGAAACGATGAACCAGATACGCAAGGCCGTGGACGAAATTGACCCCACCATCTTCATCTATGGTGAAGGCTGGAGTGCCGGTCAGTGCGCCTATCCGCAAGAGAAACTCGGCATGAAGGCCAACATCGGGCAAATGCCGCGCATCGCCGCCTTCAGCGACGAGATTCGCGACGCTCTGCGCGGCCCCTTCAGCGACGACACCAAGGGCGCCTTCCTGGCCGGACTGCCTGGGCATGAGGAGAGTCTGAAGTTTGGCATCGTCGGCGCCATCAGCCATCCGCAGATTGACATGTCGAAGGTGAACTACTCGCAGAAGCCCTGGGCGCTGGAGCCCACGCAGATGATCAGCTACGTGTCGTGCCACGACGACATGTGCTTGGTTGACAGGCTGTGCGCGAGCGTTCCCGGTATTTCCGGGAAAACCGGAGAATCCGGAGAGACCGGGAGATCTGGAAAAATCGACATTTCCGAGCTGATACGTCTCGATTTGCTGGCCCAAACAGCCGTGTTCACCTCGCAGGGTGTGCCCTTCATGTTGGCCGGCGAGGAGATGCTACGCGACAAGAAAGGCGTTCACAACTCGTTCGAATCGCCCGACAGCATCAACCGGATTGACTGGACCAACAAGGAGAAATATCCGCAGGTGTTTGAATACTACAAAAACCTCATTCAACTGCGCCGCAACCATCCCGCTTTCCGGTTGGGCAGCGCCGAGTTGGTGCGCCGTCACCTCGAGTTTCTCGAAACTCCCAGCTGCGTGGTTGCCTTCCGGCTGAAGGACCATGCCGGCGGCGACCGTTGGAACAACATCATCGTCATACTGAACGGCAACAAAGAGCCTCAGACCGTCAAGATACCCCAGGGCAGCTATGAGAGCGTATGCGCCCAGGGCCGCATTCATGAGGCCGGCATCAGCCTAATCACCGACAGCGAGGTGCTGGTGGAGGGACAATCTGCATTAATTTTGCACGATTAATATTTTTTATTCATTAAAAATGCGCCATTTCAATCCAATTCCTTAACTTTGTAGGCGTTCAGACAAAAACATTATCATTTTAAGAATAAAAAAAAGATCTATTAGCATGAACAATGTACCTGAAATCAAAATCGGAATCGTTGCGGTGAGCCGCGACTGTTTCCCCGAGTCTTTAGCAGTGAATCGCCGCAAGGCCGTTGTGGCAAAGTATGTAGAGAAGTATGGCAACGCTAACATCTACGAGTGCCCCATCTGCATCGTGGAGAGCGAAATCCACGCCAAGCAGGCTCTCGAAGACATCCAAAAGGCCGGTTGCAACGCCCTCTGTGTGTATCTGGGCAACTTCGGCCCCGAAATATCCGAAACCATGCTGGCCGACTGGTTCAAGGGTCCGGCCATGTTCTGCGCAGCAGCTGAGGAAACCCAAAACGACCTCATCGACGGCCGTGGCGACGCTTACTGCGGCATGCTCAACGCCAGCCACGCCCTCTCATTGCGCAAGACCCGCGCATACATTCCCGAGAACCCTGTGGGCGACGCTGCCGAGTGCGCCGACCTCATTCACGAGTTTGTGCCCATCGCCCGCGCCATCGTGGGTCTGCAGAACCTGAAAATCATCAGCTTCGGTCCGCGCCCCAACAACTTCCTGGCCTGCAATGCCCCCATCCGCGCCCTCTACGACCTCGACGTTGAGATTGAGGAGAACTCCGAGCTCGACCTGCTGGAGTCGTTCCAGAAGCATGCCGGCGACCCGCGCATCGACGATGTGGTGAAAGACATGGCTGCAGAGCTTGGCCACGGCAACAAGATACCGCAAGTGCTGCCCAAGCTTGCCCAGTACGAGTTGACACTTTGCGACTGGGTGGAGGCTCACAAGGGCTCGCGCGAGTTCGTGGCTCTCACCACCAAGTGCTGGCCCGCCTTCCAGACCATGTTCGGTTTCGTGCCCTGCTACGTGAACAGCCGTCTCACCGGTCGTGGCATCCCCGTGAGCTGCGAGGTTGACATCTACGGCACACTGAGCGAGTTCATCGGCACCTGCATCACCGAGGATGCCGTGACGCTGCTCGACATCAACAACTCCGTCCCCAAGGACATGTACGAGGAGAGCATCAAGGGCAAGCAGTTCCTCTGCGACACCTACACCGACAAGGAAATCTTCATGGGCTTCCACTGCGGCAACACCGCCTCGAGCAAGGTTTGCAACTGCAACATGTGCTTCCAGCGCATCATGGCTCGCGCACTGCCTGTAGAGGTGACCAACGGAACACTCGAGGGCGACCTCAAGCCCGGCAAGGCCACCATCTACCGTCTGCAATCGACCGCTGACACCAAGCTGCGCGCCTACATCGCACAAGGCGAGATTCTGCCCGTGGCCACCCGCTCGTTCGGCAGCATCGGTACCTTCGGCATCAAGAACATGAGCCGTTTCTACCGTCACGTCCTCATCGAGAAGCACTATCCCCACCATGCAGCCGTGATGTTCGACCACGCTGGCAAGTATCTCTGGGAAGTGCTGAAGTACATGGGCATCCCCGTGGACGAGATCGACTACAACTTCCCCAAGGGCGACTACTATCCCACGGAGAATCCCTTCGCATAAAAGTCATTAACCGAGACATAGCGTCATTCCATAAAGAGGAGGTGTATCTGGCCAGATACACCTCCTCTTTCTTTCAGTTTGCATCCAGCTTCGCCCCAATGCCGATTGTGCAAACGATTATCCTGCGCGGAATCATTAATCATTGTTAATCCGCGACTTCTGTAACCGAAAAATAGTATCTTTGCACTCAAAGACAATCAACTAAAAACCCAACTATGCGACGAAAATTTTTTCTAACCGCCATCCTGGTGTTAAACGTATTGGCCATGAGTGCAGCAAAAACAGTGATAGACCGTATCGACCCCACCAACTGGTTTGTCGGGCTGAAGGATCCCAGCCTACAGCTGATGGTCTATGGCAAGAACATCAAGAATGTCAAGAGTGTCACCACCGACTATCCCGGTGTAGTTGTAGATAGTGTGGTGCGTCTCGACTCGCCCAACTATCTGCTGGTGTATCTCAACCTCAGCAATGCCCAGCCGGGCAACATGACCCTTAAATTCGACAAGACGAAGGTGTCGTATCAGCTCTCCTCCCGCGAGATGAAAGGCGAAGAGCGCATGGGATTCACCAACGCCGACGTGCTCTACATGCTCATGCCCGACCGCTTTGCACAGGGCAAGGGCCACAACCCGAAGGTGAAAGGCATGCGCCCCTACCGCGAGGACCGTTCGCAGCCTTCACTGCGACATGGCGGCGACCTCAATGGCATACGCGAGCATCTCGACTATTTCAAGGAGTTGGGTGTCACCGCACTGTGGCTCACGCCTGTGCTGGAGAACAATTCGCCCGACAGCGACAATGGGTTCTCCACCTACCACGGCTATGCCACCACCGACTACTACCGCGTGGATCCGCGCTTCGGCACCAACGACGACTACCGCCAGCTCTGCAACGAAGCCCACCAGAAGGGACTCAAAGTGGTGATGGACATGATATTCAACCACAGCGGCTTCGAGCATCCCTGGACCAGCGACATGCCCACCCACGACTGGCTCAACCTGCCCCAATGGCTCAATGAGTCGAAAGGCACCAGCAACCCGCAGGGTACGTCGTTCCAGCAGACCAGCTACAAGCTCACACCCGTGAAAGACCCCTACGCCTCGCAGGTTGACCTGCGCGAAACCACCGAAGGATGGTTCGTGCCCACCATGCCCGACCTCAACCAACGCAATCCCCACCTCATGACCTATCTCATCCAGAACAGCATCTGGTGGATAGAGACCGTTGGCATCGACGGCATCCGCATGGACACCTATCCTTATGCCGACGCCCGCGGAATGGCGCAATGGATGAAGCGGCTCGACTTGGAATATCCCAACTTCAACACCGTGGGCGAAACGTGGGTCACCGAGCCCGCCTACACCGCAGCCTGGCAGAAGGACTCCAAGCTGGCCGAAGAGAACAGCTACCTGAAGACCGTCATGGACTTTGCTTTCTTCGACCGTCTCTCACAGGCCAAGCACGAGGAAACCGACCCTTGGTGGCAGGGCATGAACCGATTGTACAACTCGTTCTGCTACGACTACCTCTACGCCGATCCCAACCACGTCATGGCCTTCATCGACAACCACGACACCGACCGTTTTCTGGGCAACGGACGCGACACGCTGGCCCTGAAACAGGCCCTGGCCCTGCTGCTCACCGTGCGCCGCATACCACAGCTCTACTACGGCACCGAGATACTCATGAACGGCACCAAGGAGGTGACCGACGGCAATGTGCGCAAGGACTTCCCCGGCGGATTCCCTGGCGACCAGCGCAACTGTTTCACCGCAGAAGGCCGTACAAAAGCCGAGCAGCAAATGTTCGAGTGGCTCTCGCGACTGCTCCACTGGCGCCAAGGCAACAAGGTGATTACCGAGGGCAGCATGACCCAATTCATTCCCTACAACGGCATCTACGTCATTGCCCGCCAACATGAAGGACGCACCGTGCTCACCATCATCAATGGCACCAGCCAGCAAGCCGTCATGCCCGTCAAACGCTACGCCGAAGTAATTGGCCAGACCACCCGCGCCACTGATGTCATCAGCCGCCGCACCGTCAGGCTCGACCACGATGTGAAGCTACGCCCGCGGCAGACACTCATCGTAGAGTTCTGAACATGTTGAAGGCCACCTTGCACAACCGATGCAAAGTGGCCTTCATTGATGATTGCCGTCATTTCGCAAACAAGCAACCCTGATGTTTATTCTTTCTCGATGAGCACCGTGGCGTAGGCGGCGATGCCCTCCTGACGCCCTGTGAACCCGAGCCGCTCGGTTGTAGTGGCTTTGATGGAGATGTTGTCGGGGTCGGTTCCGATGACGTCGGCCATGCACTGCTGCATGGCGGGAATGTGAGGGTTGAGTTTGGGTTGCTCGGCACACACCGTGGCGTCGATGTTTCCCAACCGATAGCCCTTCGAGCCAATCAGACGGATGGTCTCGCGCAGGATGACCTTGCTGTCCATGCCGTCGGTCTCTGCTGCTGTGTCAGGGAAATGGAAACCTATGTCGCGCATGTTGGCGGCTCCCAACAGTGCGTCGCAAATGGCATGGATGAGCACGTCAGCGTCGCTGTGCCCCAGCAGGCCTCGCGAATAGTCAATCTTGATGCCGCCCAACCATAGGTCGCGGCCTTCCACCAATTGGTGGACATCATAGCCGAATCCGGTTCTTATCTTCACTTTATCAGTACCTTTTACACAAATTAGAAAAACAATGGTCCGTCGTCCACAGCCCACTTACCTCCTGTGGAACAGGTCTTTGATGCCGTCCATGTCGAAAGAGAGCGAAAAACGGAGCGTTTGGTCGAGCGGATTGCTCTTGGCGGTGGCAATGACATAGCCAGCGTCAAGCGAGAACACACTCATTTTGAATCCAGCACCCAACGTGAAATACTTGCGGTTGCCCTTGTTGGCACTCTCGTGGTGGTAACCGGCACGTACGGAGAACTGGTCATGATAGACATATTCGGCACCCACGCTCCACTGGATTTCCTGCAATTCCTCCTTGAACCCGTTGGGGGCATCGCTGAAACTCTTGAAGATGCCGCTGATGGAACTCACGTCGTAGTAGTCTTTCTGCACACGCAGCTGATACTCCTCGTTGGTTTCTTCCTCGGTGCGCTTGGGATAGGTTGGAACGAGCAACTTGTTGGCATCGGCAGCAATGGAGAAGCGGTTGTATTCATCTACCGGCACCATGAGCGATGCTCCCAGACGCAAGTTGGTGGGAATGAACTCGCTGTTGTCGTCGCCTCCAAACGAAATCTTGCTACCAATGTTGCTGACGTTCAAACCGAGGCCCAGCTGACATTCGCGGTCGCCCAGATTGAGATAGTTGTTATAGTAGAAAGCCAAGTCGGCGGCAAAAGCCGAACCAGGCGATGTGTCGTCGTGATAGTCGTAGGTGAGGTCGGAATAAATCCAACGTACACCGGCGGCAATGGAGAACTGCTCGCTGAGCATGAGCGAATAGGCTACGTCAACCGACATTTCGTAAGGCTTGATGGTCTCGGCACTCGAGAAGTCGTCGCCGCCAGTCCAGTTGGTCATCACCTCGCCAAGCGAGAAATAGCGCAGTGAACCGCTCACGGCACTGTAGTCGCCAATTCGGTAGTAGCCCACAAGGTTGGCCAAGTCGATGTCATTCACCAACTGTCGCAGCCAAGGTGTATAGTTGAGCGATACGCCTGCGCGGCTGATGTTGAAGGGATACTTGGCCGGGTTCCAATACTGCGAGTTCACGTCAGGGTCGGTGGCGGCACCCACGTCGCCCATACCAGCCGAACGTGCATCGGGAGCGATCATCTGCGAGGTCACCGAGTAGTTGACAGGGTTGAACATATCGGTCTTGTCGTTCTGAGCCATGATGGAAATGACCGAGAGCGACAGCACGAGTATGCTGAGAAGTCGTTTGATTTCTTTTTCCATAATTTCTTTTCTAGAAACGGCTTTGCTTTCTATTTATTGTTTAAGATAATCAATTTCTGTGCTTTCGAGGCTTTCGAACTGCCCTCGCTGCCAACCCGCACTCGGTAGAGATAGACACCTGTTTGCAGGCGCGCTCCTCCATCGACCGTGAGATTCCAACTGACGGTGTAGTTGCCCGAGTCGGAAACGCCGGTCTCTGTGTGCTTCCACAACTGGCGCCCAGCAAAGTCGAACACCTCAAGCTCCACCTCCATCTCGCTGCCTATGCGGTCATGGCTGATGATGAATGTAGTCTGTGTGGTGGCAGGGTTCTGCGTACAGGCCACGCTGAAACAATTGGGTTCCAGCCCTTTCACCACGTTGAACTTCAGTTCGGTGGTAGTGGCATTGTTCAGAATGTCCCAGGCACGGAACTTGAGCGTGTGCATGCCTTCAGCAAGTTCGGGAATGCTGTAGAACGTGGTACCCGTTGTGTAGCTTCCGAAGTCGTACTGGAAGTTGTCGTTCAGATTGTAGGTGCGGTTCATTTCGCCATCGATGATCAGTTCCAGGTCGTGACCAATGCTGCTGCCCGACGTGTTGATGCCGTCCTTGTCGGTAATCTGCGCCACGAAATAGGGAGTACTGTTCACATTGCCACCATTGCTGAACGAAGGAGCGTTGAGATAACAGAACACCGAAGGCCCGATACCATCATTGCTGGCAGCCTGTGTGCCTCCCACCGTGAATTGTTCGCAATAGCCGTTGGCCTCCAGATTCTTCTGCTCATTGACGGCATAGACGTTGATGAGCCCCGTGCCGTCGGAATAATTGATGTCCATGGGCACGGCGAAGTGGAACGAGAAGTTTCCGTCTTTCACCACGTCCGACCCCGTGAACAGCGTTTTGGTACGGTCGTCATATTCGTAGGCCACCGACGCTCCCTCTCTGGAATCTTCGTTGTTCAGCTTGCACACTATGTGTTCCTTGGTGTCTCTGACGATGGCCGAGACGGTGCCGTTGAAGTCTGTATAGCTGCTGCCGTCTTTCTCTATATGACCTTTGACGGTAGCCACCGAACCGGCCATCAGGGCGATGTCGGCGCCAGAGTCCACACTGACGCCGTTGATGGTGTCTATGACGGCTTTCAGCACAGGCAAGTTCAGGCAGAGTGCGGGGTCGCCCAACAACGAATATTGCAGTTTGTTGCGTGTGCGGTCGGTACCCGTCGCAATGAGCGAGTTCTTGGCCAGCCGCTGCGCTTCGCCTATTGAGATGCGCTGTCCGTTAGGGGTGTTGAGCACCTCCTTCAGATAGGCTATGTTGATGTATTTGTTGCGGTCGGCATAGACGGTGCGCGATGTTCCGAAAAACGCCACTGCCCCACCCTTCTCGCTGAGTACAGCCGTCTCGCCGATGTTGTTCACCTGACCGTCAAAGGGGGCGATGTCGCACGAGGCGGTAATCCACAGCGGCAGGTTCTTGTTGCTGAACGATTCGAAGTCAGTGAGCAGCAACACGCTCTCGTGCGAAATCTGGTCCCAGCGCCCGTGCCCGCAATAGTCCATGATGAGTGCTCCGGCAGCCTGTTGCTGCTTGATGATCTTTGACACTTCGGGGAAAGTGTTTCCCGTGGCGGTGGTTTCACGGTTGTAGGCATCCCACATGACGCGCTTCACCACGTAGCCTCCGTTCAGTTTTTCAATTTCGTTGGCAGCCTCATTGGCGTCGCGCATGTGCAAGTTGTTGTTGCCGTCGTCGCCCATCACCATGATGGTGTTCTGCCAACTGCCGGCATTCTCGTTTCGAGCATAGTTGATGGTCTTATCCACCATGACACGCGCCTGCTCGTCGTTTCTTACGGGGAATCGCCCCACCGCCAAGTCGGCCTTGCCGGTGATGGAGTAGTAACCAGTTCCGTCGGCCACCGACTCCTCGTCGTCCAGCATGCAGAAGAAGTCGTCGGTCACGTAGCAGTCGGTCTCGCTGAACGAGTTCTCGCTCTCATAACACAGCAGGAAGTCGTCGGGCGACACGCCTCGCCAAACGCTGCTCAGCATGCGGTTGTCCCAAGCACAGTCGCCGAAGAGCAACAGATAGCGCGGCATTTGCTCGTCGGTGGCAGCCCGGTCGTAGAACATCTTCATGTAGCGGCGATAGGCGTTGGCGTCGGGTGTGCCGCTGGAGAACTCGTTGTAGAGTTCGTCGGCGGGAACTATACGCACCGACAGCCCGTCGTTCTGCTCATGGAAGGCTTTCAGCCGCTCGGCCTGGGCGGTGAGTTTGGCCGTGAGCGGCACCACGATGACCATGTCCACCGGCTCGTGGGCATGCAGGTCTTGGTTGGTGATGTTATAGACGTATTCGGGTTCGCCGAACTGGCCGTTCTGCAGGTCGGGCTTGGCCGATGGCTCGCTGAAGCAGAACGAAATGTAGTCAGGCCGTATGGGGCCGTTGGCTGTTGTCGTCACCTTGATGGTGTTGGTGGTCTGCAGATCCGCCACGTTGTAGGTGGTGGTGGTTTCGCATCCCTTGTCGTTGTCTTCGCTGACCAGGCTCAGCTTCATGGTTCCCAACACTTTGCCGTTGAGCTCCACCTCAGCGCTGGCACCCGACTGAGCGGTCAGCGCAATGGTCATGGTGCCTTGCTTTACGTGCGAAGGCAGTTCTACGGTGAACGTCTTCGATGTGCCGTTGGCGATGGGGGCATCTTCGAAAAGGTTGCGGCCTCCCTGGAACCAAGCGTAGTTGTCTATCTCGCGCAGCACATGATAGTCGTTATAGGTGGGATAGAACGACCCTACGAACGTGTCGCTGTCAACGCTCAGCGGCTCGCCTTCGCTCTCGGTGATGAAGTAATAGCCGTAGTCGCTGTAGGGGTTGCGTGTGCGCGTCTTGGCGGTTTCACTCTCCCACGACACCGGTCCTCGAGCATGAAACAACCGTTTGCCGTTCACCGTGCAGGTGGCCACCTCCTTCAGGTCGTCCGTGTCGGCAAGATACTGGGCGGTCATCTTCTCTGGCTGCAATTCGCCGCCATAGCCGTAAATTTTCACTTTGTCCAGCGATGAGAACCCGGCTTTCTTGATGAGCGACTCGGTGAGCTGATAGACACCCGTTTCGGGCACTCTGATTTTTGCCCATCGTCCCGTGGCCAGCACCGAGTGGGCGGCATAGCGGGCCGAGCTGTCGCTCGTTTCTCCCGAGTCCTCTGCCCGGGTTTGTGCCTTTGCCTGATTCTTCTTCAGCAGCGCAGGCGCCTTGGCCCGGCTCTCCAAACGAAGCATGAAACTCACCAGTTTCTTGTACTCCCCTTCGCGATAGACCACTGGCACGAAATAGACCTCCAGCGCCCCTCGTTTGCGCTCCACCACAAGCTGTTGCTGCACGGCGGGCAATTCGGGCGGTAGTTCGGAAGTGATTTTCTGATACTTCTGCACATCGCCCCTGCTCATGCTGATGAACTCTGGATAAACAATGCTGACCGTATAGACAGAGTCGGCATAGTTGTTGGCGAGCGGTATGGAATAGGTGAAATAAGGCATCACTGAGTCGATGCTCACCTCTTCTGCCGTCAAATTGAAAAACTTCTGGGCGGAAGCGGGAAGCAACAGGAAGCAACAGGCAACGAGCATCACACCGATTCTCGCCCACCAGTTACCGTTTATGCGTCTTGATGTCTCAGGTCTCACCATTCACTTTTCATTTCTACTTTACGTTCATTTCCAGCACCTTGCGGTCCTCCAGATAGCCCGTCAGGTGGTCGTCGATGCTTACAGGCCCTACGCCCGAAGGGGTTCCCGTATAGAGCAGGTCGCCCGTCTTCAGCGTGAAGAACCGCGAGATATAGGCTATCAGCTCGTCAATCTTGTAGAGCATGTCGCACGTACAGCCTTCCTGCACGGTCTGCCCGTTCTTGTCCAGATGGAAGCGGATGGCCTGCACGTCGCGGAATTTCTCTTTCTCCACCCACTGCCCTATGGCAGCCGAGCCGTCGAACCCCTTGCACAGTTCCCACGGATGTCCGGCCGCCCTCAGACGTTGCTGCAAGTCGCGGGCCGTGAAGTCTATGCCCACGGTCACAGCATCGTAGTATCTGTGGGCAAACCTTTCCGGAATACACTTGCCCAGCCGGCAGATTCGCACCACCAGCTCGGTTTCATAGTCAACCCGCTCCGAGAAGTCGGGCAAGAAAAAAGGTTTTCCGTCTTTCAGCAGTGCAGAGTCTGCTTTGGTGAAGATGACGGGCTCTTCTGGTTTATATAACGCACCTTCCAGCTCTTTATTGTGCTGCAAGTAGTTCATTCCTACGGCAAATATCTTCATGACTGCAAACTGTTTCTTTAGCTTTCGGCCCCCAATGACGGAAATGCGGGCCATGGCGATTATAATGAAGGGCCGGAAACGCATGTTCCCGACCCTTCAGTCTTTTTTATTGCTTAAATTATCGGATGCAATGGTGAATGATTACTCGGCCACCAGTGTGAAGCGCTTGAAGGCAACCACCTTCAGGTCCTTGTCCTGAGCCTTGAGCCACTGCGACACAGTAGCCTTGTCGCCGTCGCCGAACTGGAACTCCTGGTCAACCAAGCAGTTCTCCTTGAGGAACTTCTGCACACGGCCCTTGGCAATGTTCTCAATCATCTGCGGGTTCAGGCTGTTGGCCTTCTCCTCGGCAGCTTTCACCTTCAGGGCGCGAGCCTCGTCGGCCTGCTCCTGAGTGAGCCATCCCTTGGCCATGTTCGACTCGATGTGCTCGTCGCTGTCAACAAGGTTGGGGTTGATGCCGGCTTTCTTCAGCACCACCTCCACATACTTCTCCACCTGCTCGAGCTTGGTCTTCTCAACGGCAGTCTTGTACTCCTCGTCGAGAATGCTCTGGTTCACGCTCTGTGCGTCGAGAGCCACGGGCTTCATGGCAGCCACCTGCATGGCCACTTTGTGACCAGCCTCCACGGCCTCTTTGTTGGTCTGCACCATCGTACACAGGGTGTGCTTGTTCATGTGGTCGTACACCTCGATGTTCTCACCCTCGAGAGTCAGGTAGCCGTCCAGCTCCATCTTCTCACCGGTGATGCCCGAGCGCTGGGTCACAGCGTCCTGCACCTTCTGTCCGTCGGCCAGCGTCAGTTCCTTCACCTCGTCGAGGGTCTGGCACTTGTTGGCAACGGCAGCGTCGAGAATGGCCTGCACCATGGCGATGAAGTCAGCGCCATTGGCCACGAAGTCGGTCTCGCACTTCACAGCCACCATGGCAGCGAAGCCTTCCACCTTCTTCACCAGCACACAACCGTTAGAGGTTTCGCGGTCCGAGCGCTTGGCGGCAATAGCCAGTCCGCGCTCGCGCAGCAGTTCCTTAGCCTTGTCGAAGTCTCCCTCGGCCTCGGTCAATGCTTTCTTCACATCGGCCAGACCGGCACCTGTCATGGTGCGGAGCTTCTTGATATCGTCCATACTTACTTTGTATGCCATAGTCTTTATCTACAATATTAAATGATTTGACAATTATTTTTTCTTACTAAACTTTCTGTTGGGAGTTATCTGGAGTTATCGGAAGCTAACAGCCTTTCACAGGCTGCGGAGCTAATGCACGTTAGTTCTCCATTAGGAAAGTATTGTCAGCTAACTCCACGAGCCACAGGCTCGTTCACTACAGCTGACTCCAACAAACTCCCAGAAAGCAAAGCTTTTGAAACTTGAAGTTTTTCTTACTCGGCAGCGGGAGCCTCCTCGGCAGCGGGAGCCTCGGCTTCAGCCTCCTCAGCGGCGGGAGCCTCAGCTACGGGAGCAGCCTCCTTGCGGGCCTTGCGGGCACGGGGCTTGGCGTCGGCAGCTTCCTCCTCCTGAGCCTGGGCAGCCTTCTCGTCGGCCTTCTCAGCCTTGCGCTCCTCCAGACCTTCGGCAATGGCGGCGCAGCAAGCGTTCAGGATCACCTCGATAGAGTCCTTGGCGTCGTCGTTGGCGGGAATCATGAAGTCGATGTCCTTGGGGTCGCTGTTGGTGTCAACCACACCAAACACGGGAATACCCAGACGGTTGGCCTCCTTCACGGCGATGTGCTCTTTCATCACGTCGATGACGAACACGGCGCTCGGCAGACGGGTCAGGTCGGCAATGCTGCCGAGGTTCTTCTCCAGCTTGGCGCGCTGGCGGCTGATCTGCAGTATTTCGCGCTTCGAGAGGTTGCTGAACGTACCGTCGCTCATCAGCTTGTCGATGCTGGCCATTTTCTTCACGGCCTTGCGGATGGTGGGGAAGTTGGTGAGCATGCCGCCCGGCCAGCGCTCAATCACGTAAGGCATGTTGATGCTGGCGGCCTTCTCTGCCACCACGTCCTTAGCCTGCTTCTTGGTGGCCACGAAGAGAATCTTCTTGCCGCTCTTGGCAATCTGCTTCAGTGCGTCGGCAGCCTCGTCAATCTTGGCTACGGTCTTGTGAAGGTCGATGATATGAATGCCATTGCGCTCCATGAAGATGTAGGGAGCCATGGCGGGGTTCCATTTGCGCTTGAGGTGGCCGAAGTGGCATCCTGCCTCCAGCAACTGGTCGAAATTTGTTCTTGACATTTTTCTTTTTTTTAAATGGTTGTTGTTTACTTTCTTTTTAATTCTTTGTTTTGTTAGAATCAGCCGACAAGTAGTCTTTTAACTTTGAGCTTTGAACTTTGAACTTTATGATATGTTCAGTTTGCGGCCCCGTATCAGAATCAAGCCGGTTTAGATACTAAACTTGTTCAGTTTCTCTCTTGAACCTCTCCCTCCAAGGTAATCATAAAGTTCAAACCTCAAAGTTCAAAGTTCAAAGAAAGATTAACGCTTGCTGAACTGGAAGCGACGACGAGCCTTCGGCTGTCCCGGCTTCTTGCGCTCAACGGCACGAGAGTCGCGGGTGAGGAAACCGTGGTCCTTCAGGTTCTTCTTGTCCTCAGCGTTGATCTTTACCAGTGCGCGGGCGATGGCCAGACGCAGAGCCTGGCTCTGTCCAGTGAAACCGCCACCGTCGAGGTTGGCCTTAATGTCGTATTTCTCAACCACTTCGAGCAGAGCCAGCGGCTGACGAACCACATACTGCAGAATGGCTGATGGGAAATATTGGTCGATATCTACTTTGTTGATGGTAATCTTGCCAGTACCCTCGGTCACATAAACACGTGCTATTGCACTCTTGCGGCGACCTATTGCATTGATCATTTCCATAATGTCTCTTTTTAATGTTTAATCTTTAATTTTTCTTACTTTCTTACTTGTACTGGTTGATGTCGATAGCCTTCGGCTGCTGAGCCTCGTGCTGATGCTCGGTACCATTATAGATATAAAGGTTGTCGATGAGCTGACGGCCCAGGCGGCCTTTGGGAAGCATGCCCTTCACGGCGTGGCGAAGAATCTTGTCCATGCCGTTGGGACGGCGGCGAAGCTCGGCAGGAGTCTGGAAGCGCTGACCACCGGGATAGCCCGTGTAGCGGGTATAGACCTTGTCAGTTTCTTTCTTGCCGGTGAAAACCACCTTGGCAGCGTTGATGATGATTACGTTGTCGCCGCAGTCTGCGTGCGGTGTGAAGTTGGGCTTGTACTTGCCGCGGATGAGCTTAGCCACCTTCGAGGCAAGGCGACCAACAACCTGGTCGGTTGCGTCAACCACAACCCACTCTTTCTTTGCTGTTTCCTTGTTGGCGGAAATAGTCTTGTAACTTAAAGTGTCCATTTGTTAAACGAAATTTTTTAAAACGTTTTTTTTGATTAATCTGTTTTGGGGATATGTCGCCATCCCGCCCGCGCCTGGCTTGACGTACCTGGAAACGAGCAGACTCTCCGCCTGCCAGTGAGCAGCGATTCACAAACCGCGTGGCGATCGTCCTTCAGCCTCCGTTTCTCCAGCCCCGTTGCAAACGAGCGCAGAAACACACCTTATATATAAGTAAAGCGTAAGGCTTCCGTTCGAAGGCCGCTATTTACACACTGCCCTCGGGGGTTCTCGTTCGCGCCGCGAAGCGCGACTTGTGGCCCCACCAGAATTTTGCGGGTGCAAAGTTAGTGAAAATTCGGCAGTTACACCGTTTCACTCCTCCATTTTCTATTCCAATTTACGTTTTTTTAACGTCAAGACCGGCACCAGCCCCCCCAAAGCGACCACAGATTTCTCAGAGCACACAGATTATTTTTTTCAGCACAGAAATCTGAGGAATCCGTGGAAGCCGTGTGAGGAGGAACAAACGACCACAGATTGCACAGAGTACACAGATTATTTTTCAACACAGAAATCTGAGAAAATCCATGTGACGAAAACAAACATTAATATGATCATCCGCAATCGTACCACCAAAAACGTTGTTTTAGGGGTAATATACTAAAAGAGACAGTTGGTTGAACGCTCCGCGTCGTT
>DFFM01000032.1:37694-52369 GCA_002369515.1 Prevotella sp. UBA3776
TCTTCCATCTATGTGGATGATTTAACAGAACACACAGATGATTATTTCAACAATAGGAATCTGAGAAATCCGTGGAATCCGTGTGACGAGGAACAAGCGACCACAGATTGCACTGAGTACACAGATTTTTTCAGCACAGAAATCTGAGGAAATCCGTGGAATCCGTGTGTAGAAGAAAAACATTAATTGCCATGAATTGGACATTAATTCTCATTAAAAGAACATGGGTGTTTGGACAGGAAAGTTACAGACCCCACCCCCATCCCCTCCCCTTGAGGGGCGGGGAGATTCCGCACAGCCGAGCAAGGAGACACAACACAGCTTTACACAAATTAGCAATGAGACTCAGCTCGCTTCTCCCCGCCCCTCAAGGGGAGGGGGATGGGGGGTGGGGTCTCAAACTTCATCTCCATTTGTGCCATGTATAAGGGGAATTTCTGAGGAAGCTATGTAAAAGACTAACGACCACAGATTGCTCAGAACACACAGATAATTGTTTCAACAACAGGAATCTGAGAAATCTGAGAAATCCGTGTGACGAGGAACTAACGACCACAGATTGCTCAGAACACACAGATGATTGTTTCAACAACAGAAATATGAGAAAATCCATGTGACGAGTTACAAACATTAATTGCCATGAATTGGACATTAATTTTCATTAAAAGGACTTGGATATTTTGTGGGGGGAAGATACAGACCCCACCGACATCCTGCGCGGAGCTTCCCCCCAGGGGGGAGAAGAGGGGGGGCCTTGCAACAAAAAAAACAGGGCGCGTCATCACGACGAGCCCTGAGTATTATTATAAACTAAATATTTAAATTATAAACAACTGGGGAAAAATCCCCTAGTTGAAAAAAGACCAGTTTCACAACTGGAGTATCGTTAGAATTATTACTATTATTATTGTCTTCAAAGCGAATTATTTCACCACCACCTTCCGGTTTCCTATCAGGTAGATGCCTGCAGGAAGGTCGGCAGTCGTCGTGGCGTTGCTGCGCACCCGCACACCCGTTGCCGAATACACGTCCATGGCCTTTCCTGTGCTCACGGCTGCCTGTCCGATGCCCAGCTCAATCTTGGCTACCTCGTCCTGCAGCTCGCCCAGGTCTGTCTGTTTCTGGTCCAGCTCCTGGCCGATGTCCGTCAGCCGCTGCTGCTGGCTGCCGTATTCACCCTGCGCGTTGCTCAGGGCTTCGGTATCCTCGGCCACCTTCTGCTGTGCTTCCGTCAGCTTCTCGGCCACGGCAGCCAGTGCTGCCGCATCCTTGGCGGCCTCCAGCTGCGTACTGAGCTGTGCCGCGTTGCTGTGCAGCTTCTCCAGGCTGTTTCCGGCCGTCCTGACGGCGTCGGCGAGGGTGCCCATCGCGCTGTTGATGGCCTCGTTCTCGCTGTCCAGCTCACTGACGCTCTCCTTCAGCTGGCGTATCTCGTCGGCCAACTGTGCCTTCTCCTCGTCGGTGAGGCATTCGTTGGTCTTCACTTTCTCCTCCAAGGCGGTGATGTCTGTCAGCAGCTGCTCAGCCTTCTGCTTGTTCTCAGCATATAGGGTTGCCAGTTCCTCCTTCTGCTGCTCCAGTGCCAAGAGCTGATCCTCGGCGGCCTCTATCTGCGACTGCAGTTCGTCCAGCAGGGCCGTCTCGGCACTCTTGTCGAGCCGCTCCTGGGTGATGACGATGGGTTCGTCGGTGGCGACGCCCTTTCCGCTGACGTACAGCTCGGCTGTGCGGTAGTCCTCGCCTTCGGGCAGCGCCTCGGCGGTGAAGGTCAGCTTCACCAGCCCGTGTCCGTAGTTGTTGGCGCCGGCGAAGTAGCGCTGGCTTTCGTCCACCTTCACCGTCAGCCAGTCGGGCATGCCCTCCAGCTCATAGTTGGGGTTGGCCGACGTAGCCTTCCATGCGATGGCCGTCTTCAGACTCACCGTGGCCGCCTTGCCGCCCTGTGCCGTGCATGCACCTCCCTCCTCGGGAGCCGTCAGGGTGAGGTTGTCGCCCGTGCTCACCATCTTCAGACCGTCGTACATGCCGCGTATGCTGATGCACGGTACACGTGTGTTGAAGGTGAGCGTGGCGTCGATGTCCTGGTGCGACTCGTCCTGCAGCAGCATGTTCGCCCCCTTGCAGAGCGTCTGGTCGCACGGGTCGATGAGTGCGGCGGCCAGCCCCACGTCAACGCCCTCTTCCTGGAACCCCTCGATGACCACGGCAAAAGCGTCGGTCAGCAGCAGCGGCTCCTCGCCGTCGGTGCGGCTGAACACCAGTGTGCCAGTCTTCAGCGTCGTGCCGCCCACGTTCTGCGAGCCCTGGTTCACGATGTCCTTGCCACCGCACACCATCGTGCAGAGAGGCTCGCCCAGCTCGTCGCCGCTTGCTGAATAGAAGGTCAGCGTGAGCGTGGCGTCGCCCTTGAACATCTGCGCGCCATAGCTGATGGCCGGTATGGTGACGTTCTCCACATAGAGCGGAGCCATCGGGCGTTCGAAGAATTGGCGCACACCGCGGCAGTAGTAGGTGCTGCCGCCAGTGTAGATGTCCATCGTGCCGTAGTTGTACTTGTAGCTGCTCGTCATCGACAGCGGGCGGAAGTTTGTATAGACCGTCGTGCCGTTGCGGCCGATGACGCGGCCGGGGTCGAAGTTCGACAGCTCGGTAATGGAGTCTGCCCAGGCAATGCTTCCCCTGACGCTCTCCCAGCTCTGGTGTCCCTCGCCCAAGGTGTAGCTCACGCCGTTGCACTCCATGGTGGGCAGGTAGTGGTCCAGATAGCCATTGGGTATGGGCTCCACCGTCTCGGTGTAGTTGCCCTCGCCGTCAGCCTCGACGACTTCGCCCTCAACGATCCATGTGGCCGTGCCGCCCGCCGCGTTCTGGTAGGTGACGGGCAACCATGGTTGCACCACGATTTTCGTCACGGGATAGAACGACCAGTCCTTGGGGCGGATGCCTTGGTAGAAGGCTCCCTCGGGGCGCAGGTAATACACTCCGTCGGTGGCTGCGCGGGTGGCTGCCCCGTTGTCTGCGGCCTTGCGCATGGCGTTGTTGCCCGTCAGCAGCACCGGTGTCTCCTCCACGAAGAAGGGTTTGGTCCAGCTGTCGCCGCCAACCTGTGCATCAGCCCCATGGGTGGCCGTCAGCACCATTGCACCCAGCAAAAGGATTGTCTTTACGTTCATCTTTCCAGACTCTTTATGTGTGAAAGCGGGGGGGAGGCGTCTGCTTCCCCCCGCTCATTCTGTCTTTTTAGTACTCGTCTTCATCCCAAAGGTTGATGCCCTTGGTGGTGGAGTTCAGGTTGCCGTTGTCGTTGCCGGCAATGACGGGGGTCTCGGTGTTGCCCCATCCTTGGTTGTCCCAGAGCGAGTTGCTGTAATCGTTCTGTCCTTTGCCACCCCAGTCTGCCTGACGGACGCCCGTTCCGGCACAGAGTTGTGATTCAAGGGGATAGTAGGTCACCAAAGTTTCTGGCTGGATATATCTTGTCTTCATATCGCTGTCCTCCTTCTCGATTATTTAACATAATACTTCTTACCGTTCACGATATAGAGTCCCGTGGGAAGACCTTCGAGCGAGGTGCTGCCACGGCGAACCACCTGACCGTTGATGCTCACCACGATGTCAACATATTTCACGTCCTGACCCTTCTCCTTGGCCTCGTCAACAATCTCCTTGATTTCGGTAGGCTCATAGAAGCCCATGAAACCTTCGTCGAACACCATATCCAGGCCCTTTGAGTCGGCTGCGCTGCCTGCACCCAGAGAAGTTTCTAATCCATTAATAGCTGCATCGTTAGGTATAATCACTGCGGTGTACTGAGTCCAGAAACCACCTTTACGCTCATTATAAGGACGTTCGTCAGAAGCAATCTCGCGATAGAACTTGGGATAGGCCGTTCCCTTGCGACCCAGGAAGTAAGCACCCGTGGGAATAAGTTTCTGATAGCTTTGGGCGTTCTCAACCCAGGCGTCATGAGCATCTTTCTTTGCTTGCCATGCAGCATGTTCTTCCAGCCATGCTTGATGAACATCTTCCTGCTTCCATGTATCTAATTCTGCTCTCCTGCTGTTGTAAATAGCCCAAGCAGCACGATTTTCAATATATGCATCCCACAGCACTTTATAACTTGCATAAGCCTCTTTGTCTGCAGTATAATCTGCGACAAGTTGCTTCAAATTATCAAAACCATCCCTTGATGCCACAGGTTCATCACCTAATATAGCTTTAAGAGCTTCTATGTTTTGAACTACTGCACTATTATGTTGACTTGCCTGTGTTTTGTAAAAATATGCATTCACTTGAACATTATTATGCCACTCTCTAAATTCCATGAACTCGTCAAAACTATAATTAGCCAAGTCTTCACCATAAGTAAATTCATAAAGGTGATTTTGATCTTGTGTTTCGGCATGCCAACCTGTATAAGAGCATCTTACAGTCTTGAACAACTCCTTGAAATCTTCTGAATACTTACTGTTTTCATCAGGATTCTGTACGACAGGACTAGGAGCTGCAAGCGGTTCACCTTCGGGTTTCAGAGCTTCAACTTCTGCCTCTGAGGGCTTTTGTCTTTCAACAGGTTCTATTCCTGGCAATTCAGGCTCATCACCGATTTCGCTTTGTGCTTCGGGAACATACTGTTCTGCATTGCCAATAAAGGTGTAGGTCTGTCCGACATAGTCACCATAGGCAGCCTGCAGATAGTTGTCAGCATCAGGTACACATGTCTTTATGTCATCTGTAATAGTACCCCTTTCAACGCCCAGGTCAACCACACGCTTCTGAGCCTCGTAAATGGTAGGCCACTGAGTCTGGGGTTTCCATTCAATACCCGAGAAGGTGCATTTCTTAGGATTGCCCAAACTAGTACCAATGGCAGGGTGAACCATGTAGGGATGACCGGCTGTGGCAAGATAACCGTCAATGATAATGGCTTTTGCCTTGTTTGCATTGGACTCAGAAATGCTTCCACCAGGTGCAAAGGTTTTCGTCTTGTTGGATGAGAGAAAATCACTCACTTGAGAATGGTGGTATACCACACCGTCTCTACGATAAATATTGTAATTGAAACCGCTTCCAGGATCCTTTTCACGACCAATCACCTCATATTCATTGCCTTCGTTGTCTCTATAATAGGTCTTAGCCACTGTGTTGAAGTGGAGTGTGAGCGTCTGCATGCCTGTAGTATTGTTAGGGTCATCAGCTGCCATTACCTCCACACCGCTGAAATCAACAATATTGAAGGTCTCGTTGAAGGCGGCGGCCAACTGTTCATCAGTCAAGTCGAAAGGATAGCAGATGGTGTACCACACGTCTTCAAACTCTTTCTGGTACACATCACCTCCTGGGTCGGTGGTGAACTCTTTCATGAGCATGAACTGTGCCCATCCGTCCTGAGTCCATTTACCTGCACCTTTTGTACCAAGATCAGCACCGGCAATATTCGAGCGCTTAATCATGTCCTGACGGTCAGGCAAACCTAATTGGTCCGTTGATTTCATTGCGTATGTGCTGGAAATGCTGGCTCTTACTTTATCTCGCAGTTGTTCGGTATAATGAAGTACGGGCATACCGTTCCAATGCATGAAATAGATTTCAGCAGCCTCATCGAAAGTCATAGTTTGAACTTGCGCTTTATGCGATTCCTGCAGTCCGCCTTCCCATCCGTCTAAATGGCCGTGGTTAAATGAACAATTACCGTCAAAAGCTGCATCAGTTTCTCCAAAACCCGTTCCTGCCGACCAAACTACAGGTATTTGGGCAGGGTCTGTAGCAGTGAGGTAAATGTCGGTGAAGGGGCAGCCTACAAAAGCACGACGCCCAATTTGCTCAACATTCTCAGGGATAGTGATGCTGTTTAATGCCAGACAGTTCCAGAATGCTTCGTCGCCAATAAAACGCAAAGTTGACGGCAGACGGATGGACTCCAGATGTTGGCTGTTGCCAAAAGCTCCCTTACCCAGGGACACGATGCCCTCGGAAAGTGCGATATGCTTCATACTATGACTTTCACCAAAAGCGATGTCGCCAATCCAGCAATTGCTGATGCCTGATGCAAAATCCAAATCCTGAAGGGTGGTGCTGTTAGCAAATGCACCTCCACGGATTTCTTTTACACCATTTCCAACAATAATGTGCTCAATATTAGGGCGCAATGCACATTCGTAATCAAGTATACTATAGTTGTTAGGAATGGTCAAAGTCTCCATGGGTACGTTGTTGCGTACTTGAGTCTGACCATTTTGGTCTTGATAGCTGAATTGACTGTTAAACTGTGCATCAGTCAGGCCATGAACCAATTTATAGTTATCTTTGTTATTTGAAGCCAAGTAAGACAAGCTTCCTGGGGGCAACTCGTCAATTTCGGTAGGCAGGGTAATGTCTACAACCTTGGCTGCATAGACACAAAAGTAACAAAATGAATTAGTATCATAGTTTGTGAGACCGGTAATCCCTGTGTTATTATCTGTAAAGGGATCAGTAACAGCATAATGCGTTGCACCATCAGCAAAACCAAAGGAACTCAAAGTGCAAGGAGTGAAATCGGCTCCCGTAAAGTCCCATACAGCAGGATCTGCACCAAATAGTTTATCACTATTATAGCTAGAGGACAAATCTTTGTCGCCAAAAACACCTGCCATCCTTACTGTTTCAACAGTATTTAACAATACGGGCACACTGCTATGTGGATCGCTCCCTGCTTGATGCATAAGAGATCCTTGATATCCTAATGCTGTATTTACATTGTTGGCCTCAAAAGAATAGATGGCGATTTCCTGAGCATTGGTAATGGCATCGGTAGAAGCCACCAATTTCAGGCTTGTGTTGTTTGTAGAAGTCTTAATGGATTTGAATGCATTAGCATCACTTTCGAAGCCACAAGGCAACAGCAGATGCTGCATACTACCCAAATTCATTCCAGACAGAGATGCAATATCTGGAATTACAGCATTCTGCAAGTCAAGGCTGGTGAAAGTTCCAAGGGGTGTAACTTCTGTTGAATTCAGCGCAGCAAGGTCTTCAGAACTTAGGTTTCCGTCAATACGCAGGTTGACGCGGGTAGAATTGCCTCCCACACCTTTCAATGGACCTCCATCTTGATCACTTAGATTTTTTGTTGCATTGATAAATGCCTCCAAAGCGCCAGGTCCACTGACTTCCAGCTTTTGATAGGTTTCCTTACCCTGAGGAGCCATGTTACTTGCAGTAACGGTGTAGGTACCGTCCGTCCAAGTAAAATTTGCTGCTTTGACTCCTATCGCAGTCAAAGCCAATACGAATAATAGTAATAATTTTCGCATAGTTTGAATGATTTTTGTTTATTTATAATTAGTTTATGGGTTTATACTCTTTAAAGTTAAGTTTCCAGCCAGTATTGGGTGCGGCAAAGTTCTTTTGCTCACACTCCCACTTTTAGAGTTTCAATACTGGCTGGATAGGCAGCTCGTAGAGCTTTCCTTGTAGAAGATGAATCTTCTGTTTTTTGTTTATATACTTTAGTTTATACTCGAACAATTCAATATCTTTATCTGTGTCAGCACGGTGACGAGGTATTGTCATTCATTGAGTATTGTAAACCACGTGTTTATACACGTCGGCGAAAATCGGTGCAAAAATACAAAAATAGAAAAAAAGTTTTTGCACTTTTCCCTTAAATTTTCTTAAAAGCGCTACATTTTTATTATTTCCCGTGGTTTAATCATGCGTTTTAATAGTTTTTCTGTCGTTTTTCTTTTCTTCAGACTGTCGTCAAGATGGGGGAAGGTTAGAAGTTGCGCTCAAGAAAAAAGGCTCACACGGATAACGCGGATGCCACGGATTCTTTTTTTTTCAGGCATTCATCGTCTTGAATGGAATGCCAAAAGTCCTATCGTGAATGTAGGTTTTCATCCGTGTGATATGCGCAATCAGAGTGAGCCTTCTTGGTTTGTGTGAGCCTCACAGCTCTTGTATGCGGGTGTTACTCGGACTTCATGGTCTTGATTTTGCCGTCGGCATCGAACTCGATGGGCATCACCTTGAGGCTACGCAGCCAGGTGACGTCGTTGGAGGGAACGCAGTCGTGGTGGAAGAGATACCACTTGCCCTTATACTGGGCGATGCTGTGGTGGGTGGTCCATCCCACGACGGGCTCGAGGATGACACCCTGGTAGGTGAAGGGTCCGTAGGGGTTGTCGCCCACGGCGTAGCAGAGGAAGTGGGTGTCGCCGGTGGAGTAGGAGAAATAGTACTTGCCGTCCTTCTTGTGCATCCACGACGCCTCGAAGAAGCGGTGCGGGTCGTTGGCCTTGAGGGGCTGTCCGTCGGCATCGACAATGAGGACGGGTTTGGGTGCCTCGGCAAACTGCAGCACGTCGTCGGTCATGCGGGCCACGCGGCTGGGCAGCGCCACCTCGTCGCCTTCGGGGAGCATGGTGGGCCGGAAGTTCTCCTCGCCTACTGAGGCGGCTGGCTTCAGCTTGTTGTCGCGGTACCACTGCAGCTGTCCGCCCCAGATGCCACCGAAGTAGCAATAGACCTGTCCGTCGTCGTCGCGGAACACGCAGGGGTCGATGCTGTAGGAGCCGATGATGGGTGCGGGCTCGGGGCGGAACGGCCCTTCGGGGGTGTCGCTGACGGCCACGCCGAGGTGGAACACGCCGGTGTAGTCCTTGGCCGAGAAGATGAGGTAGTACTTGCCGTTCTTCTCCACCACGTCGTTGTCCCACATCTGTTTTTCGGCCCAGGGCACCTGCTCGACGTCGAGAATGACGCCGTGGTCGGTGACGGGGCCTTCCATCACGTCGTCCATGGAGAGCACGTGGTAGTCGCGCATCTGGAAGTGTCCGCCGTCGTCGTCGAAACATTCGCCGCTGTCCCAGTCGTGGCTGGGATAGACGTAGAGGCGGTCGTTGAACACGTTGGCTGAGGGGTCAGCCATGTAGTCTTTCGGGAAAAGATATCTTGCTTTCATGTCTTTATGGGGTTTTTGGGGTTTTTATTGGGGGGCTTATGAGGCCTATGGGGCCTATGGGACCTATAGGGCTTATAGGGCTAATAGGGCCTATTGGGTTTATGGGGTTATTTCTTCTTCTTGGTTGGTGCTTTTGGTGGGTTTACCAAGTCGATGAGCTTCTGCACTACGGGCTTGGGGCGGCTCTGGCGGTCGAAGAGGGTGGCGTAGTCGGTGCGTCCCTTGATGGGGAAGTCGTTGCGCCACGAGTTGGCGTCGTTGAGACACCAGAAGTTGACACGCAGGATGTCCTTGTGGTGGGGCAGCAGCATTTTGTAGAAGTCAATCCAGAACTGCTCCACCTTGGCCTCCTGGTCGCGGTCGAGCCCCTTGGTGTAGGGGTCCATTTCGGGTCGGTAGGCAAACTTGTCGCTGACGTTGGCCCCCGAGAATCCATAAGGATTGGGCAGCACGGAGAGGTCGAGCTCAGAGAAGAAGGTGGGCACTCCCGTGGCGGCAATGGTCTCGATGGAGTGTTCGTACTGTCGGATGACGCTGTTATCGACGTTGTCCTCGAGAATCATGTGGCCCTGCATGCCGATGGCCGTCAGGGGCAGCCCCTGCTCGATGAGCGGGCGGAAGAATCGGCATACGCCCTCCACCTTGGTGGATTTGTTCATGGAGAAGTCGTTGTAGAAGAGCTGCGCGCTGGGGTCGGCCTCGTGGGCATACTGGAAAGCCAGGGGGATGTAGTCGGTGCCGAGGATTTGCCAGAAGAGGCTCTTGCGCGGCGTACCGTCGTCCTCGAAGGCTTCGTTCACCACGTCCCATGCGTCCACGCGTCCGCGGAAGTGGCTTACAATGGTATAAATATGTTCGCGCATGCGTTTCCTTAATATATCGCGCGAGACGGGCTTGCCCTCGTTGTCGAAGTGGAACCAGGGCGCGCACTGCGAGTGCCAGATGAGGCAATGGCCCAGCACCTTCATGCCGGCAGCCTTGGCCTTGTTGACAAACTGGTCGGCCAGGGTGAAGTCATAGACGCCTTCGCGGGGGTGGATCACTTCGCACTTCATGCAGTTCTCGGCCACGGCCCAGTTGAAGTGCTGGGCGATGACGGGCCAGTCGGCGGCCTGTTCGCCATCCACCTGCCACTGGTTGACGCTGACGCCCGTGTACCAGTAGTCGCGGTAAGCCTCCCACAAGGAGTTTTGCGCCCCTGCGGGGCTAAATGATAAATGACAAATGATAAATGATAAGGCAAGCGCTCTGAAAACACCATGTCTGCTTCTCAGCGAAAGAAGAAATGGCAATGTCTCTATCTTTATTCTATTGTTACTATTCTTCATTAGTTTGATTCTTCTTACTTGTTTTAATTGTGGATATAAGAATTCTTATGATTTCATCCAAATCGTTTTTAATAGATTGATAAATGTTTTCATCAAGCATGCCAGACTTATGTAAGACAACAAGCCAAAACGAGGTTTCACTGGCTTCCTTTAATGAGATACTTAGCTTACTGATAAAATCGGGCTTGCTTTGAGCCTGAATTGCCTCGTGAATGTTGGCGCCAATACTTGTACCACTACGAAAAACCTGTTTAGACATGATATATTCATGCTTTTCCTCCATAAGGTACTGATAGCATTTGGCCATTCTTATGGCAAAATCAATAGATTTATCTGCCAATACATTGTTCCTCGTCATGATTGTTCATTTATCATTTGTCATTTATCATTTATCATTTGTCATTTATCATTTATCATTTGTCATTTATCATTTATCATCCTGCGCAGCACGTGCTTCGATGGCTTTGTTGATTTCGTCAATCTTTTCGTCGCTGAGTTCATACTTCGAGATGATGAACATGGCGAGCAGCAACAGAATGGCGGGAATGACGCACACGAGCCACAGGATACCCTCTTCGGCAAGCGGAGTCTGGTCGATGACATCGCTGTTGTAGCCAACGTATGCCAGCACAGCAGGACCAACGATGCTTCCGAAGGTCATACCGGCCTTGAAGAACAGTCCCGTCAGGGCGTTCACGATGCCCGAAATGCGGCGGCCTGTGGTGTATTCACCGTAGGAGATGACCTCGGGAACCAAGGCCCACATATAGCCCGTAGCCACAATCACGCCAGTGCTCTTGATAAACTGTGCCACGTAAATCATCATCATGCTCGGCTGCTCCATCTTAGAGATGAAATAGAGCATGGCCATACCCACGATGGCGGCACCCAGGAAGATATAGAACATGTTCTTCTTGCCGAACATACGCTTGAACCAAGGCACAAGCGGCATGAAGATGAATGCCGGAATAGAACCGAGGGCCATGAATACCGAAAGCTCCTGAGCAGAGCCGTGCAGGTTGCTGTTCATGAAATAGGCACCTGCAGCATTGCCCACCGACATCATGGCGAAAGCGGTGATGAAGAAGAAGGCCAGCACACGCAAGGGGCGGTTGCGCAGGAACTCCATCCAGAGGTCGCTCACCTTCACGGTTTCGGTGGCCTTGGCATCCATCACCACGCGCTCCTTACACTGCGAGAAGCAGAACATGAGCAGGCAGAAACCAACGATGGCGTAGATGGTCATGGTGGTGAACCATGCCGAGGGATCTTTTGGAAGACTGTCGGACGGGGCACCGGCTATCAGGGCAATGAACAGGGGAAGGCCCGAATTGACGGCCAGACCGCCCACATTGGCCATGAACATACGCACCGAGGTGAGGATGGTGATTTCCTCGGTGTCGCGCGTCAGCGAAGAGTTCAGTGCTCCGTAGGGCACGTTGATGAACGTGTAGAGCAGCTGCATGGAAATGTAGGTGACGTAAGCGTAAATCAGCGACGGTGCGAAGCCGTTGTAGAAACACAGAATGGCAAATCCCGAAAGAGGAATGCCCACGTAGAGCAGGTACGAACGGTATTTTCCGTAGCGCGGGTTGCTCTTGTCGATGAGTGCGCCCACGATGGGGTCCCAAATGACATTCGCCACGTTGCCCACAAGGAACATGACTGCCACTGCCGACGGGGTGAGTCCGTAGATGTCGGTGTAGAAAAACAACAGGTAAGTGCAGATTACCTGGAAGATTAAGTTCTGCGCAAGGTCGCCGGAGCCGAAACCGATGCGCTGCAACCAGTTGAGTTTGTAGAAGCCTTTGGCTTCCTGATTGTTTGGGTTTGTGTTCATTGTAATGATAGTTATTAATATTTTAATGAATTTTTTTAAGCTTCGCTTGCAGGGAGTTCAAGGAGTTCAAGGAGTTACAAGGAGTTACAAGGAGTTCAAGACAATAGCTTTATTCTTAATGCATAATTCGTAATGAATAATGCATACTTTTCTTTTTTCATTTTTATTATTCCAGAAAGCTGTCTCAGAGCTAAGACTGATGTCTTGTAACTCCTTGCAACTCCTTGAACTTCTTGTTTACTTTACCTGCTAAAGATGAGACTCTTATTTCAATCCTCTCAGCTCCTGCAGCCGCTGGGCGGCAAAACGTCCCATTTCGGCGTAGCCTTTGGCGTTGGGGTGGAGCCAGTCTTCCTGCAGGTCCTCGCGCAGTTGGAGGGGAGCCTTGGGGTCGCGCATGAGCTGGTCGAAGTCAATCACTCCGTCGGGCTCGTTGCTGGTGCGAATCCAGTGGTTCACGGTCTGGCGGGCAGCCTCCTTGAAGAAGGTGCCATCGTCGTAGAAACTCTTGGCGAAAGGCAGGATGGTACCCACATAGACCTTCAGGCCGCGCTCGTGGGCTTTGCCAATGAAGCTCTTGTACGCCTCTATCAGGTCCGTGGCCACCTGCTCGCTGCGCCCTTTGCTGCCTCCGATGTCGTTGATGCCCTCGTAGATGATGATGGACTCGATGCCTCGCTGTCCCAGGATGTCACGGTCGAACCGCTTCACGGCGGGGTCGCTCAGTCCGCCCTGCAACACGCAGTTGCCGCCGATGCCCAGGTTCACCAGGCCGACAGTCGAAACGCCCTGAGCGGCAAGCGACTCGTTGGCCACGTCGGTCCAACGGTTCTGCAGGTTGGTGGTGGTGCCGCGTCCGTCGGTGATGGAGTTGCCCAGGGTGGGAATGCACTTGTTGGCTGCTCCCCATACGTCGAGCGAAGCTATGTTGTACCAGTGGTCGAGTTTCTCGATGACATTGAAAGGCTTGCCTGGCTTGCACTCGCCGCTCATGATGTAGCTGGTGGTGCGCGAACCACGGTGGGAGGTGGCGTTTGTGGGTGTGTTGCCGTAGCAGATGGTCACCACCAGCCGCTGCAGGGGCCTCAGGTTGTACTTGAACTCGTCGCTGAAGATGGCCTTTCCGGGTTGGATGGTCACGCTGCGCCGCCCTCCGAAGGTGAGATGGCGCACCGTCTTCTTCACAATGGCCGTATAGTCGGTGCCAGGAGCGTCGGTGCGCCCCTTGGCGTCGGCGGCGAGGTCGGCCACATAGATGGCCTTGATTTCCACCGGCTCCTTGCTGTACTCGTTGGAGAGCTGCATGCGCAGTCTGGTGCCGCCGAAGCTCACGTGGATGATTTCACGAAGCGTGTTGTTGGTCAGCTCGCAGGTTTGCGGCATGTCGCCTTTGCCTGTAAATTCGGGTGCCGTGGCCCAGGTGGTGACCCAAGCCTGACTGTTTTGGGCATTCATGCTCAAGCAACCCATGAATGCGAAAACTATCAGCAAAAACTTTTTCATGACGATTAATCCTAGGTTGTATTTATGGTGCAAAAGTAATGATTTATTTCCACACCCAAAGAAAGAAATGTTGCAAGATTATTGCGAAATCTATCATTTACCCCCTTTTTCACGCCTTCACCACCCCTTCCACGCTCAAAATGGCCATTGAACCCAGCGTGGCAACCATTGTCTGCACTCCCAAACTCCTAACTCCTAACTCTTAACTCCTAACTCTTAACTTCTAACTCCTAACTCCAATCTCCCTTCTCAGCAGTTCGGCGCATGCGTCCTCGAGCAGTTCGACAACCAGTTCGAAGTCGGCATCGCCGCCGTAGTAAGGGTCGGGCACGGTGAGTTGCTGCGGGTGGCGGGTGAGAAACTCCGTCATGCAATGAATCTTCCTGCGGTCGTCGTCGGTTCGAGCCTTCCGCCGCAGGTCGGCCACGTTCTCATTGTCCATGCCAATGATGAGGTCGAAGCGTCCGAAGTCGTCTGTCTCGAACTGCCGCGCGCGGCTTGTCAGTTCATACCCGTGGCGCGCCGCATGACGGCGCATGCGTCTGTCGGGCAGGTCGCCCACGTGCCAGCCGCCAATGCCAGCCGAGTCGATGCGCAGCCGGTGGGCCACGCCCCCGTTCACTGCCATTTGGCGCAGAATGCCCTCGGCAGCCGGAGAGCGACAGATGTTGCCAAGGCAGACAAAGAGAATGCTGACAGGTTTATCGGATGGATGGGTCATAGCTCAACAGAATGAATGGTTTGTACGTTTTTATTTCTTTGCAAATGTAGGTCTAAAATTTCATATTTCCAAATTTTACGGACTGTTTTCACGCCCCCAGTTGTACGTTTTGCGACATGGCAAACACAACGTCGGGAGATGGGATGAAATTTTCTAGAGAATTATCGCGCAACGTCGTGAGTTACGAAAGCGGTTCTCGACACTGCAAAATTATCTCACGACAATAAAAAATTAAATGATTATCCGCAATCGTACCACCAAGACGCTGTTTTAGGGGAAATATAATAAAAGGGACAGTAGGTTGAACGCTCCGCGTCTTTTCAAAAACCAATAAAA
>DFFM01000032.1:52461-83844 GCA_002369515.1 Prevotella sp. UBA3776
TGTTGGTTTTTATTGGTTTTTGAATTGAAAATCGGCGGCCGAAGGGAAAGCCAAAGGCTACGGGTAGGCGAGCTTGCTCGGGAACCAACGGTCGCTGGCCGAAGGGAAAAGCAATGAAGACGCGGAGCGTTCAACCAACAGGACGCTGAAGCGTCTTGGTGGTACGATAGCGGATAATCATTTTATTTTCATTAAAAGAACTTGGATATTTTTGGGGTAAAATACAGACCCCACCCTCATCCCCCTCCCCTTGAGGGGCGGGGAGAATCCGCACAGCCGAGCAATGGGACTTTGCACAGTGAACTTTCCTCCTTTTTAAGTCGCGGTTAAGACCTTGATGGCACTGAGATTCCGCACAGGGTGTCGGGGCTATTCAGCGTAGAGTTTTTCTTTTTCGATGGCTTCGGCCACAGCCTTGGGCACCAGGCGGCGGATGCTGCGGCCCTGGGCGATGCGCTGGCGAATCATTGTGCTGCTGAGATTGATGAGCGGCGTGTTGACCAATTGCACGTTGGGGGGCAACGACTGCGGGTGGATGGGGGAACCTTGACGTGGATAGACCACCAGCCTGTAGGACTGCAGGATGTCGTTGGCACGATGCCAATCGTGGAAGCGCTCCCAGTTGTCGGCACCGATGATGAGCACGAACTCGCGGTCGGGGTAGTCGGCCGAAAGGCGGGTGAGCGTGGTGTGCATGTAGGACGGGCGGGGCAGGTGGAACTCATAGTCGGAGGCTGTCAGCCGGGGATGGCGACTGAGGGCCAGACGCACCAGTTCGAGCCGTTTGTCGTCGTCGAGCAACTGCTGGTTTCGCTTGAACGGATTTTGGGGCGAAACGACAAACCACACTTCATCCAGTTGGGCCATTCTGAGAATCTTCATGGCCAACCGAATGTGGGCGTTGTGGATGGGGTTGAAACTGCCCCCGTAGATGCCGGTCCGTATCATGTTGAGTTAGGAGTTAGGAGTTAAGAGTTAGGAGTTAGGAGTTAGGAGTTAGGAGTTGGGAGTTAGGAGTTGGGGGTTAGGAACTCCTGGATGATGGTGAGCGCCTCGGCCTCGGCGGTGGCGAGGTCGTCGTTGACGACCACGCGGTCGAACTGGTCGGCAAAGGTCAGTTCGTATTCGGCGCGGGCGATGCGCTGGTCGATCACCTCGGGCGCGTCGGTGCCTCGTTTTTCCAATCGGCTGCGCAGGGCGGCTATCGACGGCGGCTGAATGAACAGGCTCAGCGCGCGGTCGCCATAATGGCGCTTGATGGCGCAGCCGCCTTTCACATCGACGTCGAACACCACGTTTTGGCCTTTGGCCGCCTGGATCTCGACCTGCGACTTCAGTGTGCCGTAGAACCGACCTTCATACACTTCCTCGTATTCGAGGAACTCGCCGTTCTCTATTTTCTGGCGGAACTGTTCGGGCGACAGGAAGAAATATTCCACGCCGTTCTGCTCGGTTCCGCGCGGCTGGCGGCTTGTACACGATATGCTGAAGGCTAGGTTCAGCTCGGGGTGAGCCGTCATGAGCCAGTTGATGATGGTGCTCTTTCCGCTCCCGCTAGGTGCGGAGACGATGATCAACCCTCCCCTACCCTCGCTAAGGGAGGGAGCGCCTGAAGAATTGGGGGAGATGTTCTCACTTTTTTTCTGCGGTGTGTCTGATTGTCTGTCTTGCTGCATGGTATAATTATTTTTTCAAGTTTCGCTATCGCTCAACTTTTTGGAGTTCAAGGAGTTCAAGAAGTTCAAGGAGTTCATGGAGTTCATGGAGTTCATGGAGCTCAAGGGGTTCAAGGAGTCCAAGGGGTTCAAGGAGTTCAAGGAGTCCAAGAAGTTCAAGGGGTTCAAGACAATAGCTTTATTCCCATAATCCATTTCGGAAAGGTGGCTCAGAGCAAAGACTGATGTCTTGTAATTCTTGCAACTGCTTGCAACTCCTAGCAACTGCTTCCTGTGCGTTGGAGCCCCCCTTTGGGAGGGTCGGGGTGTTTCCTTTACAGTGCGTTGAGCACTTGTTCTTTTATTTGTTCCAACTCGTCCTTCATCTGCACCACGATGTTCTGCATTTCGGCATGGTTGCTCTTCGAGCCCGTGGTGTTGATTTCGCGTCCCATCTCTTGGGCGATGAATCCCAGTTTCTTGCCCTGTCCGGCAGGTTCGTCCATGGTTTGGCGGAAGTAAGAGAGGTGGTTGGCCAGACGCTGTTTCTCCTCGCTGATGTCCAGTTTCTCGATGTAGTAAATGAGTTCCTGCTCAAGCCGATTTTTGTCGTAGTCGGCTTCGGGAATGGCGTTCAGGCCGTCGATGATGCGTCCACGGATTTTCTCCACTCGGCTCTTCTCGTAGGGCTCGATGGAGTCCAGCAGACGGGCGATGTTGTCGATCTTCTCGGTGAACTTGCGCTGCAGGGCCTCGCCCTCTTGCTTGCGAAACTCCACCAGCTGAGCGACGGCTTCGAGAGTAGCCTGGCGCGCCAGCGCCCACTCCTCGTCGGAGAGCACCTCCACCTCGGTTTTGGTCATTACGTCGGGCAGCCGCATGATGATGGTCATGGGGTCCTGCGGGGTTGGGATGTCAGTTTCGGCACAGATGTCGCTGATTTGGCGATAATAGTTCTCCACCAGCGCGCGGTTGATGGGAAGCGCATCGGTGCCGGCGTCTTTCTCCACCCAGATAGCGAAATCCACCTTTCCTCGGATGAGCTCCTTGGCTATGAGTTGTCGGATCTCCATCTCTTTCTCGCGGTAGAGCGGCGCTATGCGCGTGGAGAGGTCGAGCGCCTTGCTGTTGAGCGACTTTATTTCTACGTTGATTTTCTTTTCATTGTAGGCCACGACCGATTTCCCGTAGCCTGTCATTGATTGTATCATAGCGTTTTCTTGTTAATTTTCTGCAAAAGTACATTTTTTTTGTGGGAAAATGCGTAATTTTGCAAAAAAATACGAGAAACGAACCTTATGTCGTGCATATTAAACATAGAAACGAGCACAGACGTGTGCTCGGTGGCCGTCAGTGAGAACGGTGCCTGCATCTTCAAGGAGGATGACCACAGCGGCCCCAACCATGCAGTGAAGCTGGGCGTTTTCGTCGATGAAGCCCTGTCGTTCACCGACAACCATGCCATTCCTTTCGACGCCGTGGCCGTGAGCAGCGGCCCAGGCTCCTACACGGGGCTGCGCATCGGCACGTCGATGGCCAAGGGCGTATGCTACGCCCGCGACCTGAAGCTGATAGCCGTTCCAACGCTTGAACTGCTGTGTGTGCCGGTGCTGCTGCGCCATGAGCTGCCCGACGAGGCGCTGCTCTGCCCGATGATTGACGCTCGCCGCATGGAGGTATATGCAGCCATCTATGACCGTGCGCTGAAGACGGTGCGCCCGACCATGGCCGACGTGGTGGAGGCAGACACATACCTGCAGTATCTGGACGAACATCCCGTCTATTTCTTCGGCAACGGAGCCGCCAAGTGCATGGAAACCATCAATCATCCCAACGCCCACCTGATAGAAGGCATTGAGCCGTTGGCGAAATACATGTTCCCCTTGGCAGAAAAACGATTTCTGCAAGAGCAGTTTGAAGATGTGGCCTACTTCGTGCCCAACTACCTGAAGGATTTTGTGGCTCTCAAACCCAAGAAACTGCTGTAGCGCAGGCGTTTGGAAGCGAGGACGCAGAGAAAAAAGAGATTGAAACACTTTTTTGAAATACAAGACATTGCGATATAGACAAATGGACATACAAGGCTTAGACTACAATACGCAACGCGAGCGGCTGGTGCTGCCCGAGTATGGACGCGAGATACAGAAAATGGTTGACCACGCCGTACAGCTGCCCACCAAAGAGGAGCGGCAGCGTTGTGCCGACACGATTGTGGGCATCATGGAGCGCATGTTTCCACAGAACCGCGAGAATCCGGAATTCAAGCAGAAGCTGTGGGACCATCTGGCTCTGATGAGCAACTTCAAGCTCGACATCGACTGGCCCTTCGACATTTCCGAAGCCCGCCAGATAGCCACCAAGCCCGAACCGCTGGGCTATCCCATGACGCACATACCTGTGCGCCACTACGGAAAGCTCATTTTTGAAATCTTCGAGAAGCTCAAGACCATGCCCGAAGGCCCTGAGCGCGACGAGCTGGCTCGTGTCACCGCCAACCAGATGAAACAGAGCCTGCTGCAGTGGAGCCACGGTTCGTGTGACGACGAGAAGGTGGTGTCGGACATGGCGCGCTTCACCGATGGGAAAATACAGTTGGACCTGGAGACCTTCCGCTTTGAGAAAATGACAGAAAAAGAACTCAGACGCAGAAAAAAATAAGGGCTTATGGCATCTTTTATGATTGAAGGCGGCCATCCGCTCACGGGCACCATCACCCCGCAGGGAGCCAAGAACGAGGCGTTGCAGGTGATTTGTGCCACGCTGCTCACCGACGAGGAGGTCAGCATCAGCAACATTCCCGACATCCGCGACGTAAACAACCTGATACAGTTGCTCAAAGATATCGGTGTGGACGTGGCCAAACGGTCGCGCAACGAATACTGTTTCAGGGCCAAAGACCTGGACTTGAACTATCTGCAGAGCGACGAATTTGTGAAGAAGTGCGCCGCCCTGCGTGGCAGTGTGCTCATGATAGGCCCGTTGCTGGCGCGCTTTGGCAAGGCCGTCATCACCAAACCGGGCGGTGACAAGATTGGGCGCCGCCGTCTGGACACCCACTTTCTGGGTTTCAAGCACCTGGGCGCGAAGTTCGAGCATGTGGAGGGGCGCAACGTATATGAGATTGCGGCCAAACGGCTCAAAGGATGCTACATGCTGCTCGACGAGGCCTCGGTGACGGGCACCGCTAACATCATCATGGCGGCCGTCTTTGCCAAGGGCACCACCACCATCTACAATGCCGCCTGCGAACCCTATCTGCAGCAACTCTGCCACATGCTCAACCGCATGGGAGCGAGCATCAGCGGCATTGGGTCCAACCTGCTCACCATTGTGGGCACCGACCGTCTGCACGGCACCAACCACCGCATTCTGCCTGACATGATTGAGGTGGGCTCGTTCATCGGAATGGCCGCCATGGTGGGCGACGGGGTGCGCATCAAGGACGTTTCGCTGCGCAACCTGGGCATCATTCCCGATGCCTTCCGCCGTCTGGGCGTAAAAATCAAGGAAGAAGGTGACGACCTGGTCATTCCCCACCAGCGCCACTACGAGATACAGTCGTTCATCGACGGAACCATCATGACCTTGGCCGATGCGCCGTGGCCGGGGCTGACGCCCGACCTGCTGTCGGTGCTCATCGTGGTGGCCACTCAGGCACGCGGCTCGGTGCTGTTCCACCAGAAGATGTTCGAGAGCCGACTGTTCTTCGTCGATAAGCTCATCGACATGGGAGCGCAAATCATACTGTGCGACCCCCACCGGGCTGTGGTGGTGGGCCACGACCGGAAAATAACACTCCGGGCAGGCCGCATGTCGAGTCCCGACATACGTGCCGGCATAGCTTTGCTCATAGCGGCCATGAGCGCCAACGGCACAAGCCGCATTGACAACATTGAGCAGATAGACCGTGGATACGAGGACATCGAGGCGCGCCTCAATGCGCTGGGTGCAAAGATCATACGACTATGATAAACAGAGAAGAAGTCTATCGCATCGGCAAGTTGGGCAGGGCTCACGGCGTGAAGGGCGAGGTGACATTCCACTTCGACGACGACGTGTTCGACCGTGTGGACGCCGACTATCTGGTTGTCGAGACCGAGGGCCTTCTGGTGCCGTTCTTCATCGAAGAATATCGGTTTCGCTCGGACAGCACCGCCCTTGTGAAGTTTGAAGGCATAGACAGCCAAGACCGAGCGCGCGAGCTGACGGGATGCGAGGTGTATTTCCCGCGCCATCTGGCCGATGCCGAGGACGACACCCTTTCGTGGGCCGCCATTGTGGGCTATTCGCTCATCGACGCAGCCACAGGAAAGAGCGTCGGCCGCATAGCATCGGTGGACGACACCACGGTGAATGTGCTCTTCTGTCTGGAAGACGGGAAGATGATTCCCGCCGCAGAGGAGCTGATTACCGATGTTGACAAAGAAAAACGAGTAATTGAAATGGAATTGCCCGAGGGCATACTGGAATTATGAGAAAACAACAAATAGCCATTTTGGGCAGTACAGGCTCCATAGGCACGCAGGCTCTGGAAGTGATTGAGGAGCACAGCGACCGCTACGAAGTGTATTGTCTGACGGCCAACAACAAAGTGGAACTGCTGGCACAGCAGGCGCGCAAGTTCAACCCCGCCGCCGTAGTCATCGCCAATGAGGAAAAATACGGCCAACTGTGCCAACTGCTGTCCGACCAACCCGACATCAAGGTATATGCCGGAGCCAAGGCCCTCGACGACATTGTCGAGGCCGGCCCCATCGACATGGTGCTCACCGCCATGGTGGGGTTTGCAGGCCTGTCGCCCACTGTCCATGCCATCAAAGCCCGCAAAAAGATTTGCCTGGCCAACAAAGAGACCCTGGTGGTGGCGGGCGAGCTGATTTGCAAGCTGGCACAGCAGTATCACGTGCCCATCCTGCCCGTCGATAGCGAGCACTCTGCCATCTTCCAAAGCCTGGTGGGCGAGCACGACAACGAAATAGAGAAGATTCTGCTCACCTGCTCGGGGGGGCCGTTCCGTCTGATGAGCGAAGAACAAATCAAGACCGTGACCGCCGCCGACGCCCTGCGCCACCCCACATGGGACATGGGAGCCAAAATAACCATCGACTCGGCCTCGCTCATGAACAAAGGTTTCGAAGTGATTGAGGCCAAATGGCTGTTTGGCATCGAGGCCAACCGCATTCAGGTGCTCATCCACCCGCAGAGCATTGTCCACAGCGCCGTCCAGTTTGTTGACGGTTCGGTGAAGGCGCAGCTCGGCGTTCCCGACATGCGCATGCCCATCCAGTATGCCTTCTCATTTCCCGAGCGCCTGAGCCTGAGCGGCCAGCGGCTCGACCTGTTTGCCCACCCGTTGGAGTTCTTCGAGCCCGACACACGAAAATTCCGCTGTCTGGCGCTCGCCTTCGAGGCCATCGGCAAGGGAGGCAACATGCCCTGCATACTCAACGCCGCCAACGAGGTGGTGAACGAGGCTTTCCGCCAGGGCCGCTGTTCGTTCCCACAAATGGCTGAAACGATTGAAAAAACCATGTCGCGCGCCACTTTCGACAAAAACCCCTCGCTCGACACCTACTTCAACACAGATGCCGAGGCGCGCCGCATAGCGAAAGAACTTATTAATGCATAATGAAGAATGCATAATGCATAATAAAGAATGTGCGAGATTGTAAAATTGTGAAATAATAAAATTGTGAAATAGTGAAATAGTAAAATCATGGAAATATTTCTGATCAGATTGCTCCAGTTCATACTGGCCATATCGTTGCTTGTGCTGCTCCACGAGGGCGGGCACTTCTTTTTCAGCAAGCTCTTCGGAGTGCGCGTAGAGAAATTCTATCTTTTCTTCGACCCCAGCATCTGGAAGTGGAACGGAAGCCTGTTCAAGTGGAAGCCCCGCCGGAGCGACACCACCTACGGAGTGGGCTGGCTGCCGCTGGGTGGCTACTGCAAGATAGCGGGCATGATAGACGAGAGTTTCGACACCGAACAGATGAAAAAGCCCGCCGAGCCCTGGGAGTTCCGCTCCAAGCCAGCATGGCAGCGGCTGCTCATCATGATAGGCGGTGTGCTGGTGAACTTCCTGCTGGCCCTGTTCATCTACTCCATGATTCTGTTCTATTGGGGCGACACCTACATCTCGCCCAAGGACATGACCTACGGCATGAAGTTCAACACCGAAGCCAAACAGCTCGGCTTCCGCGACGGAGACATCCTGGTGGGCACCGACAAACGTGAGTTCAAGGACTTCAGCGTAGATCTCTACCGCGACCTTTCTTCGGCCCATCGCGCCGACATCATCCGCAACGGCAAGCCCATGTCCATAAAGTTGCCCGGCGAAATCAGCCTGCTCACCATGCTCAAGAGCGAGCCTGCCTTTGCCCGGCCGTTCATACCGGCCGTAGTGGATACGGTGCTGCCGGGCACACCTGCCGCCAAATACGGGCTGGCCAAGGGCGACACCATCAAGGCCCTGAACGGCAAGGCTGTGGATTCGCAAAACGAGCTGACCTTCGAACTGGGACGTCTGGAGGACATGCTCACCGGTGCCAAGACCAAGGCCGACAGCCTGCGCATACGCACGGCCACCCTCGTAGTAGCCCGCAACACGCAGTTGTCGGAGTGGAAAGGCTCTCATCTCGACACCGTGAAGACGGTGCTCACCGAGGACGTGAAGTTCGGCTTCGCCCCCAAGGCCCTGGCTCAACTCTACGAACCCCGCCACGACGAATACAACTTCTTCAAGAGTTTCCCCGCCGGAGTGAAATATGGCATCGGAGTGCTGCGCGGCTATGTCGATGACATGAAGTATGTGTTCAGTGCCGACGGTGCCAAGTCGCTGGGCGGTTTCGGGGCCATTGGAAGCCTCTTCCCCGCCACGTGGGACTGGTACATGTTCTGGAAGATGACAGCCTTCCTGTCCATCATCCTCGCCTTCATGAACATTCTGCCCATCCCCGCCCTCGACGGAGGCCATGTGCTGTTTTTGCTCTACGAGATGATTACGCGCCGCAAGCCCTCCGAGACGTTCATGATACGAGCCGAGTATGTGGGCATCGGCCTGCTGATGCTCCTCATGATTGTGGCCAACCTGAACGACATCCTCCGCTGGCTCGGATATATGTAAAAGAAAGTTTACAGCCCCCCTCTCATCCCCCCTGGGGGGGAAGACCAGCGCACAGCCAATCTCTCCCGTCGGATTCACCCCCTTTAGGGGGGACAGGGGGGCTCCCAGCGCAGCCAATCTCTCCCCCCAGGGGGAGTCGGAGGGGGCTCAGCTCTCCCCCCAGGGGGAGCCGGAGGGGGCCATCAAAGTTTGGCGGTGGCGGCAAGCTGTTTGCCACAGTTCACCGTCAGACGAAGGTCGCCTGCGCCCTGCCGCTCGACGATGACCACCAGCTGGCCGTGGAACAAACGCATGCGGGGCTCCACAAACGACTCCAGCGAGGTGGGGTCGCCGTTGCAGACAGCCTTGAAGCGTCCAGCCCCCTCCACAGCAAACTCGAGCCCATCAGCAGCGTCGGGACAGAGCGTTCCGTCCTTATCCACCATGCTCACCGTGACGAACACCAGATCGTCGTAAACCTTGGGCTCGAGCTTCAGCCGGGCCGGCTCGCCCGCTGTGCGCACAACCTGCTGGGCGGCCGGACGGCCTTCAGCATCGTACGCCACCACGCGCACCTCTCCGGCTTCATACTTCACGTCGTTCCAGCGCAGCCGATAGCGGTCCAGACGATTCTCCTCTCCCCCAAGCAGGGTCTTACGCCTTCTTCCCTGGCTCTTGCCGTTCACAAAGAGCTCGGCTTCAGGATAGTCGGTATAGCAATAGACCGGCGTCACCTGTCCCTCCCTGCCGGGCCACGTCCAGTGGGGCAACAGATGGAGCGTATGGTCGCGCCGGTTCCAGTGGCTGCGGTAGAGATAGTATCGGTCCTTGGGCAGCCCAGCCAAATCGCAGATGCCGAAATAGCTGCTGCGCGCCGGCCAATACTCGTCGTAAGGCGTCGGTTCGCCCAGATAGTCGAAGCCCGTCCATACAAACTCGCCAATCACCCACGGGTAGTCGTCCTGCCACCGCCAGTCGTCGTCGGGCAGATTGCTCCAGGGGCAGTGCTCCACGTCGTAGCTCGAGCACTGGCCGTCGGCCTCGCCGACAGCCTTGGGGTCGTAGTTGGGCGAATAGGAGGCAAAGCGCGAGTAGTCGGTCACTTCCACCGGAAACTTATACACGCCACGCGACGAAACCGTCGATGCCGTTTCGGAGCCCAGCAGAAACCCCTGTGGCAGCTGCTTGATGTTGGTCGCATACTTGTGAACCCGATAGTTGAATCCCGGCACGTCCATCACCTGCGCGAAACCGCTCTTCAGCGCATCCTCGGCCCGATCCATGCCCTGGGTGACGGGGCGCGAGGGATCCAGTTTGTGGCAGAGGTCCTGCAGATGGCGGGCGATGTCGCGCCCCTGCTCGCTCCACTGTTCGGGAATCTCGTTGCCTATCGACCACATCACGATTGAGGGGTGGTTGCGGTTGGCCAGCACGAGGTTGGTGATGTCGCGGTCGCTCCACTCCTCGAAAAATTGCGCATAGCCGTTTTTGCACTTGGGATAGATCCACATGTCGAACGACTCGGCCATGACCATCAATCCCAGCGAGTCGCAAACCTCCATCTGCATCTGCGACGGCATGTTGTGGCTTGTGCGGATGGCGTCGGCCCCCATCTCCTTCATCATTTCGGCCTGGCGAACCAGGGCACCCCTGTTGACGGCGGCCCCCAACGGTCCCAGGTCGTGGTGCAGACACACCCCCTTTATCTTGCGCGTCTTTCCGTTCAGTTGGAAACCACCCTCGCGGCCGACGCTGATGGTGCGGATGCCCGTCTTCAAAGACTTCTCGTCCAGCAGCCGCTCGCCGCAGAAGAGCCGCGTACGCAATGTATAGAGATAAGGCGACTCGGGCGACCACAGCCGCGGCCTTTCCACCGTGGCCACCGTGTGCAACAGCCCGTCAGGCGGAACGACAGCGCGGTGGCTGGCCGCCACGCCGCCCTGCGCGTCAATCAGCTCCACCACCACCGCCAATCTCTCCCCCGTCTTTCTTTCCCCCCGGGGGGAGCCGGAGGGGGCCTCCACCTTCGTGTCGATGGCCACCCGGGCCATGCTGTCGTTGGCCTCCAGCGTACGGAAGTAGGTTCCCCAAGGGTCGATGTGGGTGGCCTCGGTCAGCACCAGCGTCACCGGACGGTAAAGGCCCGCGCCGGGATACCACCGCGAACTCTCCTCCCGATTCCTCAGTCTCACCTCCAGCTCCACCTTTCCCCCTGCAGGCAGCGCCTCGCGCGCATATTCGGTCACATCCACGCGAAACGCACTGTAGCCGTAGGCCCAGCCGCCCGCGCGGCGCCCGCCCACATACACTTCGGGCTCGGCCATGGCCCCGTCTATCAGCAACTCGGCGCGGGCGTAGCCGCGGGGCACATCCACCGTCGTGCGATAGACGCCCTCGCCAATCCACGGCAGGGCGCCCGAGCGGCCACTCTTTTCCGTGGCCTCCGTCTCACCGTTCTGCTCGATGGCCACCCGTTGCAAGTCCCATTTCTTGTCGAAGGGACCGCTGATGGCCCAATCGTGGGGCACGGCCACCCTCTCCCACTGTTGCGGGGCCGCGCCCCGTCCAAACAACCATTGGCTGAGGTTGATTTCCCGGCGCACCTGCGCCGTCGCCCCCTGCTGCGGGGGCAGCGCCAGCGCCAGCAGCGCCAAGGCGAAAAGTTTCAGTTTTTCCATCACGCACTTCCAGTTTTTTTAGAATCCATTTTCTTGTCAATAAAAACGGCGAAAGCCACCCGTTTATTGTTTTGCCCCGTCGGTTTGTTGTTCCTCCCACCCCTTTGACCACAGAACACCGGGCATTGGCCGCAGATATTTTTTCTGGGGAAATGAAACGGGAATACAGAAAAAAAGCTATATTTGCCGCAGATTCATGCAAAAACCATTCATATAGCAATGAAAACAAAAACGAAAACATCCGCCTCCGCCAGCTTGACCTGTCATCGCCTGCTGTGCTTGGCAACGTTGCTGCTGCTAGCGTCTCCCCTGCTGCATGCGCAAGGCAGGTCGGGCACCTTGAAAGGACAGATTTCACTTCGGGGTGAGAATGCCACCATCAGCACCCTGCGCCCTGGCGAGCTCCAAGCCTTGTTTCCACCTGAACTGATCAACGACATCATGCGGGTGCGCATCGAAGGCCCCATCGACGCAGAAGACATGAAATTCCTCAAGCGACTGGCCACACGAGGCTACGTGAAAAATTCGAAGGGACGCGGCCAGCAGACTTTCCTCGACCTTGACCTGCGCCATGCCCAGATTGTCAGAGACACCCCTTTCGGTCGCAACGCCCCCTTGGAGTCATTGCCCAGCAGTGCATTCTCCAGTTGGAACTGTTTGCGTGACATCAAACTGCCGCAGACCGTGACCGCCATCGACCGTGAAGCCTTCTATGCCTGCAAGTCGTTGGCAAGAATTGTACTGCCCGAAGCCGTCGAGTCGTTTGGCAAGGAATGTTTCCGAAAGTGCGAGACGCTTTTGGCTTTCCTGTTTCCACCTCGCACAGCAGAGGTGGGCGACCGCATGCTCTACGACTGTGACGCCCTGCGCGAAGTAGTGATGCCAATAGCCGCTCCGCCACAGGTGAAACATGTCTGCGACGTGAAGCAAGCTGTGCTCATCGTGCCTGTTGGGGCTGCTGCCACCTACGGCAAAGCCGACGGATGGAAAAAATTCAAGACCATCAGAGAGAGCGAGTGATCAACACCCTTTCAGATGTTGCAGTCCTGGTGCAGTGGCAGATTGTCTGACGAACCTCCTACATAAACCGAGAGAGAACCGGGCTCAAGCATCCAAGTCTGTGCTGCCTCGTCCCAATGGCAGAGGTCCTTGCGACGCACGGCAATGGTTACCGTCTTCTGCTGGCCAGCCTTCAGGGCTATGCGCTGGAAGGCTTTGAGTTCTTTCGCCGGACGGTCGATGTGCGACAGCGGACGCGACACATACACCTGTGCCACCTCCTCGGCATCCGTTGGCGAAAGGTTTTTCAGGACAAACTGCACATCAAGCCCCTCTGCTGTGGGGGTCAGCCGCAAGTCGCTATATTCAAACCGCGCGTAGGAAAGACCATGACCAAAGGGATAGGCTACGCCAATGCCCTTGCAGTCGTACCACCGATACCCCACCAGACTCTCTTCGGCATAGTTGGCAACGAGTTGCTGTGTGCGCTCGTTGCTTTTTTTGTTTACCAGCCCTACGAATATGTCTTCCTGGGTGTTGGTGGGCTGCTGCTGCGGATAGGAGTGGGTAGCGTATGCCGGCACATCCTCGAGCCTATTGGGCCAGCTCATGGGCAGTTTGCCCGATGGCGACACCTTCCCTGTCAGCACCTCGGCCAAGGCAAGCCCGCCCATGGAGCCGTTGAACCACGAAGCCAGCAACGCCGGCGAAACCTCTTTCAACGTACTTACATCGACAGGCGCCCCCGACACAATGACCGTAATCAGGCGTTTGTTGGCCTTGGCCAGAGAGCGGGCCAAATGGTCTTGTCCGGAAGGCAGAGCAATGGTGGTGCGGTCGGAGCCTTCGGTTTCCACCTTGCGGTTGTTTCCGGCGAAGAAGATGACCAGGTCGACGCGTTTGGCGGCTTTCACCGCTTCGTTGTCCCGTGCATAGGTTATCTTCACACGATTGCCAAGCAACTGCCGCAAGCCCTCCAAAGGAGTAATCTCGCAGCGGGTCTTCACGCCGGCACCAACACCGCCCTGCGCCATGGGCGTGACGGCATTCTCGCCGACAACAGCGATGCTCCTGACGTGTTGCAGGTCGATGGGCAGCAGCCGCTCCTCATGTTTTGAATTGGCCAAAGGATCGTTTTTGAGCAGCACCACAGAGCGCCGTGCCACCTCAAGGGCCACCCCCATCTCCTCAGGGTTGCCCACGGGCTGGCTGTTGGCCACTTCCTTGGCCACGGGTTCCACCGTCAGGCAGACTCTGAGAATCTCGCGCACACGCTGATTGATGACATTCTCACTCACACTGCCAGCCCTGACAGAGTCGAGCAGAGCTTTGCCCAAGTAGCGGTCGCCGGGCATCTCTACGTTCAGGCCCGCCACTACGGCATCAACCGTAGAGTGAACGCCTCCCCAGTCGCTGATCACCATGCCTGGAAATCCCCATTGGCGACGCAGAATGGTGTTGAGCAACAATTCGTTTTCCGAGCACCATCGTCCGTTCACCTTGTTGTAAGCCGCCATCACCCCCCAAGCATCGGCCTCGCGCACAGCCATCTCGAACGGACGCAGATAGATTTCGTGCATGGCACGGTCAGAGACACGCACATCCACAAAACCACGGTAATTCTCCTGATTGTTCAGTGCATAGTGCTTCAGACAGACGGCCGTGCCTTGTTCCTGCGCCCCGCGGGTGTAGGCCACGGCCAGTTGGCCGCTGAGCAGCGGGTCCTCACTCAGATACTCATAGGTGCGCCCGCCAGTGGGAATGCGCTGAATATTGATGGCTGGTCCCAAAATCATATCCTTTCCGCGCAACCTGGCCTCATGGCTCATGGCGCGACCGTAAGCGTAGGCCCACTCAGTGCTCCATGTCGCAGCCAGCGCCGACCCAGTAGGAAAGAACGTGGCCGAGTCGGTGGAAAGATGGAGCGAGTTCCACGAGTGGGGTTCCATTTCTTCGCGAATGCCAAAGGGACCGTCGGCATACTCTACGTCGGCAATGCCCAGCCGTGGTATGCCTGCCGAGGAAAACATGTTTTTGCCGTGGAGCATGGCTATCTTTTCTTCGAGCGTCATGCTCTTGATGATGTCGTCTATCTGCTGCTCATGTTGCAGCAGCTTGGAAGTATAGGGCTGAGCCCCCACCGAACAAAAAGCCGACAAAAAAGCGGCCAATGCCATTGTTTTTCCTATCGGCCAGCGACCTTTCATTCCTCTGAACAATGAACAAAACATGTTGAACATAGGTGTATTTAGTGTTAAGCGTTGAACATTGAACTTTAAATCTCTGCCTTTCATTTCCCGTATCCCAGTCCTATATAGCTGTGAGCGGGCAACTGCAAGTCGAACACCGTGGCGTTGTCTGCATAGCCATAGAAGCGGTTTCGCCCCCAACCGGCAGGGGCCTTTGGAAGTTCGGCGGGGCTGAGCGTCTCGCCTGTGAGAAGATTGCTGAGCGATGTCACCTTTTTGTTGATTACCACCCGCAGGCTGACGGCCTCGTCGTTGAAGTTTTCCACCACCATCGTTTGGTTGTCGTAGGGGAAGAGCGCCACCTTCGACGGTCCCTCGATGTAGGCACCCACGTCCTTGCTCATGGCACGGCGGATAACGTTGAGCGCACCGGCTGGATAGTCGTACAGGTTGCCGAAGTCGTCGGGAATGGTCAATACGAAGAGCGTGCCCCGCGAGTAGGTGTCGCGCAGAAGTATGGGGTAGCCGCTGACACCGCCGGTGAGCGGTCGGCCCGCGCTGACCACCTCCCATGCGTCGTTGGTGAAGTATTTCACTTGCGGGATGATGAACTCCCTGTCGGCCTTGCCCGCAAAGCCAAAGTCGCTGACAATGGCCTTCAGGTCGCCGCAGTAGAGCTCGCACACGTCCGCCAGCTGGCTGCTGATGGCCTTGAGCAGCCCCGTGGTGACAATGACGTCGCCGCCCCCTTTGAGTTGCTTCTTGATGCGTTCCACTATCTCTGGGTCGCGGGCGGCCTGCTCGGTGAGCAATATCTGCTGCTGTCCGCTGGTCCACTGCGGGTGCATGTCCATGGGCAGTCCTATCATGCCCAGATAGTTCTGCAGAAACTCTTCGCCCGAAGAGTGATAGGGTTTATACGACACCAGTCCGACGGGACGGCCCAGCTTGCCCACCAGTTTGTCGGTCTGGTGGAGCGTTTCGTTGGCAAAGCGGGCCATGGTTGTGGGCGTGATGGTTTTGCCGTCCTTTTTGAAAGGCTTCACCATGTCGTCGTAGCGGAAGGAGTTTCCGCCCTGGTCCTGCCACGGAGCGCGCATCTGCGGGGTGATTTTCACTTCGGCCAGTTGCATGTAGTTCCACAGGATGATTTCCGGTGTTCGCGTCAGCATGGTCAGGTGCAGCTGTTCGGCATAGCGGTCCATGCTCATGTGGATTCCACCGGCATCCACCCATCCGCCGCCGTTGCGTCCTGGGGCTATGTTGTCGAAGTAGCGCACGATGTTGTAGCTCAGATAGTTTTGCAGATGCTGTGCCGAGGCGGGGTCGCGCGTCTCGGTGCCGGTCCACAGTCCGTCGAAATAGGTGGGTTCTTCTTCAAGGTTGAATCCCAGCCCGTGGAAGTGGTCGTACCAGTTGGGGTATTTGATGATGACTTTCACCCGCGGGTTGACAGCCTTGGCGGGGCCAACCACCAGCTGGCGCCCGGCATCGGCCATCAGCCGCAGCCTGTAGTCGGTCCAGCTGCGGCTGCCCTTGGCGGCAATCTCGTCGTCGTTCTTGAGGTCGATGAAGAAGAAGTCGTCCAGAATGAAGTCGTCGAAGTGGCGCGCCGTAAACTCGGCAATGCGTTTCACCTGCTGGCGTTCGTCTTCGCGGGCGTAGCTGTAGGTCTCGAAATCGCTGGGCTCTGAGCGCGTGAAGGTGATGCCCCCGCCCACTTCGAGCCCTTTCGACAGGAAAAAGCGCTTCACCTTGGTGAGTGTCTTCTCGTCAACGGTGAAGGCGTCGCGATGGGTTTCCAGATAGACTTTGTCCAAATCGACCTGGCTGGCCACGGTCTGCCAGGTCTGCTGCAGAAAGCGGTCGTCGGCCATTCTGGCCAAGTCTTGTGCGCGGATATAGGTGGATACCTTGAAGTTTTTGTAGGCCCCCGAGGCCCCCTTCGAGGCCCCCTCCAGCTCCCCCCGGGGGGAGAGAAATACGGGGGAGAGATTGGCGGCGGAACAGACGATGGGCAGCAGCATTGCTGCAGCGATGAGGATTGTTCTGAGTTTTTTGTTTTCCATGTTGTTTTGTCTAGTTTATTATAGTTGATTGTTTGCTGTGCTTTTGGGAACTCCCCCTAGCCCCCCTGTTCCCCCTAAAGGGGGCGAGGGAAGCCCCAGCGCGAAGGAAGCCTCCCCTACGGGGGGAGGTTTGGTGGGGGCAAGTATCTTCCCCCCCAGGGGGGATGAGAGGGGGGCTCTAGCGGGTCCATTTTTGCCATCGCCGGCGCAGGGCTTGGCGGATGGCTGCAAAGTTGCCGTGGCGGAGATTGAGGGCGAGCTCTTCGAACGAGCGGCATATCTTTATCCAGGGATGGCCCCAGGCGTTGACGCGGTAGAGGCGTTCCTTGTAGGGGGTGTTCTCGATGATGTAGGGCGGATGGCGCAGGGGGAACTTCAGTTCGTAGCGCTGCATGGTGAAGATGCGGCGGTAGGCGCGGGGCGTTGTCTCTACGGTTGCGGTGAAGTGGGTGGAGTCTGTGGTGAGCCCGAGGTTGGTGATGAGGTTGCGGCTGGGCACAATGGCGAGTGCGCTGTTGAGCAGCATGGAGGCCCAGAAAATGCTTTCGTAGTGTTCCTTGCCCGTGGCGCGGTGGTCGCGGCACATGGCGATGAAGTCTTTGCGGTAGCGGCGCGTGGCTACAAGCTGCTGCAGTCGGCGCAGGGCGTGGTCGTCGTCGAGGAAGGCATAGTCGGGTTGCCACTGGTCGATGACGCGCCGCCACGAGGCCCATCCCCAGATGCTGAAGGTCTGGGTGAAGAAGTAGTCGTAGGGGGTGTCGGTGGTCTGTTCGTCGATGTTGAATCCGCTGATCATCCAGATGCGGGGGTCGTCGGCGTAGCGGTCGAGCATTTCCTTGCAGAAGGGGAAGAAGGAGAGCGAGGGCACGTCGTCGTCTTCGAGCACGATGCACTTGTCGGCATGGCCGAAGGCCCACTTCTGGGCGAGGTATTCGGAGGGGTCGCAGCCGTAGTTGCGCTCCTGGTAGAGGCGGTGGACGTCGCACTGCCAGTCGATCTGGTCGTCGGCCACCACGCGGCGGCATGCCTCCACGTTCTCGAGGTCGCGGGAGCCGCGGGGACCGTCCTGATAGAGAAACAGACGCGAGGGGCGCGCACGGCGCACCTGCTGGAACACTTGCTGCAAGTGGGCGGGCCGGTTGAAAAAGAGTATCAGCACGGCCACATCGGTTGTGTAGGGAGCCTTCATGGCGACAAAGATAGGAAAAACTTTTGATATTGACAAATGTTTTTCTTACCTTTGCACACTGAAATGAAAAAGACTTTTGGCATACGCAAGGACGAGCGGTGGATTGTGCTGCTGGCGGTCCTGCTGCTGGCTCTGCTGAACGGACTGATGATATATAAGTACTACGGTTTGTTCACGCGCGGGGGCAACCTGGGTTTCTGGGGGTTGTTCCACGACCATTTCTGCGTGTCGGGCTTCGACGTGCTGGGCTATCTCACGGTGACGCGCTGGAAAGAGTACTACTCGCTCTACCGCCATCCGCTGCTGGCGTTGATGCTCTATCCGTTGTATGCGCTCAACCACTGGCTGATGGGTGTCTGGGGATACAACTTCGCCGTGTTCATTGTGGGGGCGCTGATGATGGTGTGCGCCGTCTATTCATTTCTGTTCATGCACCGCATCTTCCGCTTTTGCATCGGCCTTGGACGCACGGACGCGCTCATGCTTACGCTCATGACCTTTTCGTTTGCCTACGTCATGCTGGCGGTCATGGTGCCCGACCACTTCGGCATTTCGCTCATGCTGCTCACGCTCACGCTGTACAAGGCCGTGGGTTCCCTTCAGCTCCCCCCGAAGGGGGAAGTCCAACGCACAGGAAGCCTCCCCTACGGGGGGAGGTTTGGAGGGGGCTTGTCTTGGGGGCTTCTCTTTCTCGTGGCCACGGGGGTGACCACCACCAACGCCGTGAAGGTGGCCTTGGCGGATTGGATGAAGCCCCAACGCACAAGAAGCCTCCCCTACGGGGGGAGGTTTGGAGGGGGCCTTTCTTGGCGGCATGTGTTGGTGGTCTATGTGGTGCCCCTGGCCATTTTGGTGGCCACTTACGCCTGGCAGTACGAGGAGTTTGTGGTGCCCGAAAAGATTGCGCAGGACATCAGCCTGCAACTGAGAAAGGAGAAAGACAAGGAGTATGCCCGCAAGATTGAGCAGCACAACGCTTGGAAGGCCAAGCAAAACGGCAAACCGCTGGTCGATAATCCGCTGTTTGAATGGACCAGCACGAGCGTGCCCCGCTGGCAGAGCTGCGTGGAGAACCTGTGGGGCGAGAGCATCATGCTCCATCAGGACTATTTGATGCACGACATGAACGTCGATCGGCCCGTCATCGTACACTACCGGTGGGCGGCGCAATACGTGTTCCTGGGCCTGCTGCTGGTGCTCTTTGTGTGGGGCATTTGGTGCGGGCGGCGCGAGCGGCTGATGCGGCTGTGCCTCGCGTGGTTGGCCTTCGACCTGCTGCTGCATGTGGTGCTGGCCTTCGGGCTGACCGAAGTCTATATCATGGGGGCCCACTGGCTGTTTGTGGTAACCATCGCCCTGGCCTATCTGCTGAAGGCACAAAACGCAAGCAGGCGGCCATGGCTCCGCGCGTTGCTGTGGATCATGACCGCTTGCTTGTGGATTTACAATGGATGGCTCGTGGTTGGGTATATGTGTTAGGAGTTAGGAGTTAAGAGTTAGGAGTTGGGAGTTGGGAGTTAGGAATTAGGAGTTGGGAGTTATCCCCCTCTAATCCCCCGTAGGGGGAAGAAAGGGGACCCTTTATTTGAGGTTCAGCTTTTGCTGGGCCTCTGTTTTTTTCTGGAAAAGGTCCAGCAGTTCCATTTCCTTTCTTCTTTTTGCAGAATCATTGTATTCTGTCATGCTCTGGGCCATTCGCTTCCTTTGTGTGCGGTAGGCTTGACATTCATAACTTTGAGTTTTTTAACCTTGATTCAAGTTTCGCTATCGCACAACTATTGGGAGTTGCAAGGAGTTCAAGGAGTTGCAGGGAGTTCAAGAAGTTCAGGGTGTTCAAGAAGTTCAGGGAGTTCAGGGAGTTCAGGGAGTTGCATCTCCATGTAACTCCTTGCATCTCCTTGTAACTCCTTGCATCTCCTTGCATCTCCTTGTTTACTCAACCTACTCTCCGAAGATTTTCTGCAGACGTTTTTGCAGAGGCTTGCCGCGAAGGGCGCGGTCAACAATTTTTCCCTGAGGATCGATGAGGATGTTGTCGGGGATGGCATCGATTTTGTAGATGGGAGCCGCTGCACACTCCCAGCCCTTCAGGTCGGACAATTGCAGCCACGGCAACTTCATCTGATCGATGGCTCTCACCCATGCCCCTTTCTTATTGTCGAAGGATACGCCCACAACTTCAAACCCCTTGGCGTGGTACTTGTTGTAGGCCTCCAGCACGTTGGGCATCTCTGCACGGCAGGGGCCGCACCACGAAGCCCAAAAATCCACGAGCACCCACTTGCCCTCGCCCACCAGTTCGCTGACCTTGTGCATCTTGCCCTCGGGGTCGGCCATCTCCAGGTCGGTGAACTGCTGTCCGATGAAGGCTGTCTTGGGGCCTTCCTCGGGTTTCAGCATCGCTGCCACTTGGTCCTTTGTCTTCTTCAGGAAGGGATGGTTGGCAAAGGGCACCTGCTCCTTTACCAAATCGTCGTAGGCCTCAGCGCCGTTGTCGAAGAAATACAACTGCGCGAAAGCCACGGGTATCAGCGAATTGCGCTCCTCCTTGAACATTCTGTTTGCAAAAGCTATCTGAGCGTCCATCATGTCGTTGTATTCTTTCGAGATTTCCTCCTCGTGGGCCCTCATCTCATCTTCGCTCATCTTTGAGACCTTTGCCCAGAAAGCCTTGCTGAGAAGGGCCTGTTCCAGGTCGCGCTTGGTCAGACGCTCGTTCAGCGGCGACCCCGTCAGTGTGCTGTCGTTGACATTGACAGCCACGGGCGTACCGTCGTTGAAGAACAATGTCTGCCAACTTTTGCCTTTAGCCTGGACGGCCATCAGTGCGTCTTTCTCGGCAGCGCCTTCGAACGAGAACTTGCCCTGGGCAACCACCGTGCTGTCGATGGCCTTTTCTGTCAGTTGGTCAACCAGATAGACCTGTTTGCCTTCGGCTGAGTAGGTTCCGCTGACCGAATATTTGACCTGCTGTGCCCGTGCCGGCATCGCTGCCGCAATGACAGCCATGCACATGATAATAGAAGCCTTATTCATACTCATTTTTTATGTTTTGAATGTTGGTTGTTTGTTCTCGAACAATTGTCGTTTGTTTGTGCCAGCAAATGTACAAAAAATCTGTATCTGTGAAAGCCCAAGCGAATTTAAATGTTTTTCCGCCATTTTTCAGTCGCCAAGCCCGCCGCGAGCGTCGAGAATTGCCTGAACTCCATCACTCCTCCCGCGTGTCGGCAGAGTCAGGGGCGAAGGTCAGTTCGTCCGTGTGGGGATGGAGCCCGTCGAGGTCGGGCAGTTCTTTCCAGTTGCCATACTTCAGGGTGAGCACCTTGTCCACATCCTTGGGCACGGGGAACGCGCGGCCTTCGAACTGGGCCTCGCCGAGCGGTAGGATGTCCTCCATGTGGCGAGGGTCGTGGTAGGGAATGCCCAGCCCATAAGTCTCGCGGGCCTTCGACAGTTTGCACAGGCAGCGCAGCAGGGGGAAGAGGAGCCGTTCGTTGAAACGGGTGATGAACCGCACTTTCCAGAGAGCTGGCGAGGGGCGGTTCATGATTTTGTAAACATGCCCTTGGGCCAGCTCCGAGAGTTTGTGAATCCACAGGGGCTGCCGGTAGAAGGGGAAGATGTCCATGTAGATGCCGCGCTCCTTCCACACGCGGTCATAGCGGTTGCCCTCGGCGAGCAACGAGCGACGGTCGCGCAGCTTGGCGTAGAAGAAGAAATAGTTGCGGTCCGTCCGCGTGTTCTGCAGCGCCATGGTGGGAGGCAGCTCGGCAGGCAGAACGGCCATCAGCCGCTCGTAGTCGGGAAGCAGCATCTCGATGTCCAAGTCGTCGTCCCACGGAATGAACCCGCCGTGGCGCGCCGCCCCTATGAGGGTGCCGCTGCTCAGCCAGTATTGTATGTGGTGTTTCTTGCAGACCCTATCCACTTCGACGAGCAGTTCCAGCATGCGCTGTTGCTGTCGTCTGAGCTGCGACCCGTCGGGGTTGAACCGTTCGCGCAGCCTAAGGTGTTCTTCTTTGCTAATCATATCTTTTGCGTTTCGCTTTGCTCAGCTTCTCTACTTTTTCATCAAAAACTTCAGGCACTCGTCCAGAATCTCCACTCGGGCCACCTTCATGACGGCCACATAGAGCAGGGCTGCCATGGCCACACGGACTGCCAGCAACAGCCAAAGCGAACCAATGCCGGACGTAGCCCACCCCGTGAGCGCCATCACGCCAGCCGCCACCAGGCCGAAGGGCAGAACGTCGGCCAAAAGCATGGCGAGCCGATAGCCCACCAACCGACGCACACACGCCCACCAGACGAAAAACCACACGATGCCCACCGCAGTGAAGGCCACCACCATCGGCCGGATGCCGTAAGGACGGAGCAGCGTCATCACCCCCACCTGAACAACGCACAGCACAATGTTGCTCCACATGTAGGTGGTGCTCTTGCCCTTGCTCAGCAACACATTGAAGAGTACCACCGACAACGGGGAGAACGCACCGCCCACGCAGAGCACCTGCAGCAGGCGGGCACTCTCAAGCCACTTCTCGCCGATGGCCAGCACGATGAACTCGCGAGCCACCAAAGAGAAGCCCAACAGCAGCGGAAAAGCCACAAACGCGGCAAAACGCACCATCTTGCGCAAAACGCGCAACTGACGCTCGCGCTCGTCCTGCACATCGACAAGCACCGGCTGAGCCACCTGCGCCATCATGCCCTGAATCAGATAGGACGCCTTGTAGTTCCACTGGTAGGCCTGATTGTAGTTGCCCGCGTCGCGAACCGTGTAGAACCGCCCCAGCAGTATGTTCAGCAGATTGCTGTTCACGTCGGTCACCACCGACGACAACAACAACTTGCAACTGAAACGAAACATGCGGCGCGCCGGCCCCAGGTCAATCTTCAGCGTGGGTCGCCAGTCGCTGTAGTGCCAGTAGAGCAGCGTACACGTCAGGATGTAGAGGTTGGTCTGCGTGGCCAGCGACCAGTAGCTGTAGCCCATATAGGCCATCACCACTCCCACCGTGCTCGACAGCAGCACGGCCGTCATGGCCGCCTTGGCCTGCTGCTTGGCACGCAGGTTCTTGAACAGATAAGCCGACTGGGCCGTACCGAAACTGGCAAACACAAAACCCAGAAAAGCGTAGCGGGCCAACGGCGTGAGCCGGGGTTCATGGTAGTAGGCGGCAATGAGTGGCGCCAAGGCAAAGAGCACCACGTAGAGCACCACCCCAATGAGTATGTTGGTCCAGAACACCGAGTTGTAGTCCTCGGGGCGTGGTTCGCGCAGATTGGCCAGCGCCACCTTGAAACCACTGTTCTGCAACTCGTTGGCCACCAACGAGAAAATGGCTATCATGGCCATCATGCCATAATCCTCGGGCGACAGCAGCCGCCCCAGCACAATGCCGAACAGCAACCCCAGCAACTGGCCGAAGCCGCTGTTCAAACCGCCCCAAAGCAGTCCCTTGGCCGTCTTCTCTTTCAGGTTGTCCGCCATTCGTTCTTCTCCATTCTTTCTATTTGTTCTTGATGGCCTCGGCTATGATCTCAGCCATGCGCGCCACGCCCTTCTCGTTGGGATGGATGCCGTCGGCCTGCAACAGCGCCTCGCCGTCGGCCAGCAGCGTGTGCAGGTCTATCAGCTGCAATCCCTGTTCGCGGGCCACCTCCTGCTCAACGGGGATGATGGCGCTCCGAATGACTTCGTCGCTGATGTCCCACGACTGTTTGAAGGCTGGAAGGGGCGTACACAGGAGGATTCTTGGGTGCGCCGGGCCTGTGGCAGCCTTTGCCTTCTTGCCCTTGCGCTTGGGCGTCTTGCCTAGGTCGGGGCACAGGCTCGTGAGCATCTGCATCAGGTCGTGTTTGAACTCCGCCCCATACTGCCAATTCTGGGGTTTCGAGTCGTTGGTGCCCAGTTTGATGACCACGATGTCGGGGCGGAAAGCCAGCGCGTCACGCCATGCCATTTCGTCCATGTAGGGGAAGTCGCCCTTGTTGAGCAACGTACGGGCACTCACGCCGAAGTTCTTCACCCAGTAGCCATCGCCCAGTTTCTGCTGGAGCAGCGCGGGGTAGCCGAAACGCGAAGCCATGTCGATGCCGTGGCCGTCGGTGATGCTGTTGCCGATGCAAGCCACCTTCACGGCGTCCCTCTTGGGCACACTGCGGCTGTCGAGCCAGCTGCCCAGCTCGGCAAGCATCTGGTCGTGATACTTAAACCAGTGGCCAAACCCGAAGCCGTGGTCGCCCGAGGGATAAATCAGCATGGCGCACTCGTTGCCCGCATTGCGCATGGCCGAATAGTAGGCCACGCCGTTGGTCACCGGCGGCACCAGCCGGTCGTCGTTGGCCATGATGACAAGTGCCGGCGGAGTGAGATGGCGGCGCACGGCGTTCTGCGTGGAAAAGTCTTTCACCAGCGCGGCGTCCTTCTGCCCCTCCTCGCCCAGGAAGTTGCGGCACGACCACTTGTGCGAAACCCGTTCGTCCATCGAGATGACGGGGTAGAACAGAATGGAGAAGTCGGGGCGGACGTCCCAGTCGGAATGGGTGGAAATGACCGAAGCCAGATGGCCTCCGGCCGAGAACCCCATGATGCCCACGTCGCGCGGATGGATGCCCCACACGGCAGCCGAGTCGCGCACCGTGCGCATGGCCTTCTCCACGTCGCCTATCGGGCGCGAGCGGTCACCGTTGGGCAGCCGATAGTTCACCACGAAGTAGGCGATGCCGCGCCCGTTGAGCCAACCCGAGGCCAACGTACCCTCGTGGGTGTTGGAAAGCATTGAATAGCCGCCCCCGGGCACACCAACGATGGCTTTGCCTGTGGGGGATGAGGGAAGGAAGCAAACCATCTGCGCGCTGCCGTCCTCTGTAAGGTTGAGCGTGAACTCTCTGGCCGTCTGCGCCTGCAATGCCATGGCGACAAGAAGCAGGCACGAAATCATCAGTTTCTTCATCTTTTTCATTGTTTTTTCTCAGTTAGTTAGTATAACAGTGTGCAAAGATAATCATTTTTGCGGACAGCTAGTTCGCTAAACCAACTTATTTTTCCTTTTCTCGCTTTTTCAACGGACGAAGGGCTTTTTCAACGGACGAAGAGCTAGCCATGGCCCCCACAACCGCACATCGTGAATGCTGACAACATCTCCCGGCACCATGACAACATCTCCCGACACGGCAAAAACATCTCCCGACGCGGCGTGAAAATTTTCTAGAGAATTTCATCGTCGCGTCGGGAGATATTTTTTGCGTGTCGGGAGTTATGAAAACAATCCACGGTGCTGGCACAAAAAAACGCCAAACCCGTGTTTTTCCAACAGAATCAGCGCAACAGGCAGGCCGAATGCAAAAAGTGCTAAAAAAAAGGAAGTTGTTCTACTTTTTGTTGCAACGTTTTACATTTTATGTCTATCTTTGCTCACCCGATGACGAGACACCCTCTCAAAGTCACCTCGTTGGCGAGAACCCTGACGAAAACCCATGTAAACAAACAAAGAATGGACAAACTCACCCCACAGCAACGCCACAAGACAATGGCGTCAATTCGGTCAAAGGACACAAAACCGGAAATGGTTGTGCGCCGTTGGCTGTGGGGACATGGCTACCGCTATCGGCTGAACCATCCGCGATTGCCTGGACACCCCGATTTGGTGCTGAGAAAATACCGCACATGCATTTTTGTGAACGGTTGTTTCTGGCACGGCCATGAAGGATGCCAAAGCTACACGATTCCGAAGACAAACACAGATTTTTGGGTGAACAAGATAACAAGAAACAGGGAGCGTGACGCCAGAGTCCAACGAGAGCTTGCCGCCATGGGCTGGCACTCCATAACCGTATGGGAGTGTGAACTGAAGCCCAAGAACAGAGAAAAAACCATGGAGTCATTGGCCTTCACACTCAATAAGATTTTCCTTCAAGACCACAATGCCAAACGCTACATAATTCCAGAGCAGCAACCCATGATGGCGGCCGAGCCCAACCCCCGTAACGAGGTCAAGAACAATCCCCAAGCACACTTGACGAAAGAGGAAGAAGTTTAGCCCGCATTGCGCTTATATAGCAAGGAAAGGAACCCAATCAGGAAAGGCAAAGTGAAACTTAAACAAGGCCGCGAGCAAAGCAATCTTACAAAGGGCAAAAAGTGCTAAACATTAAGATTTTATTCAACATTAAATTAGGTGGTTTAACAAATTATGTTTATCTTTGCACATGTAAATGTGCTAAAGACCTGCTCTAAGTGGAATTCGAAGCCCAAAACGAAAGATTGTAATTGTCACAAAGCCTTAAAACAATAACGCCAATGGACGGATTCAAAAATATAGAAATCAAGAACTTCAGAGGCATCGACCATCTGAAGATAGACGACTTTTCCCGCGTGAATGTCTTACTCGGACAGAACAGTTCTGGAAAGAGTTCCGTGCTGGAGGCCATAAGTTTGTTGACAGGTATGGGCAATCCAGATTCGCCCCTCAATATGAATCGTCTAAGGACTCGTAATCTTTTCAGTCCTTTCAAGGATTTGTATTACCTGTTCTATAATATGGACGTAAAGACGCCTTTGGAGATTTCTTCAGAACTGTTCGATGGGGACATGCGCGACCTACGCCTTCAACTGACCTACGTCTTTGATGAGCAGACGGCCCGCCTAGAAAATGGCCTGAACGGGGTTCCGCCCGTCTCAGAGACCAAGACCTTTTTGAATACGCTGTGTATGGATTTTGATATTGTGTCAGCTTCCGGCAAAAGGAGCTATCAAAGCTCCATGACTGCCAACCAAGAGGGCATCATTAGCAACAAGAAGCCTGCGGCGGATTATCTGGAGAAGAACACCTCTGTCTATCTCACCGCAGACCTATGGGGTATCAATCTGGCCAGCCAACTATCAGAGTTGTTCAAGCGCAAGCAAAAGAACATCGTCTTGCAGCGACTCTCCCATTTTGACCGTCGCATCGTGGATGTTGACATCCTTCAGGATGACATCTACATTGAATTTGAGGATGTACCTGAAAAGTTACCTTTGCGAATGACTGGCGATGGCTTACGCCGCTATCTCAATATCGTAGCAGCCTCTGCCAACCCCACAACCAATATCATCCTCATCGACGAGATTGACAACGGTCTCCATTATTCTGCCTACAAGAAACTTTGGGAGGCGATCTTTGCTTTGGCTACTAATACCAACAAACAGGTATTTGTGACTACGCATAGCAAGGAAACTCTGAGTTCTCTTAACGATATGTTAGAAGAGCATATAGAGTTTCATCAGGAAATGCGACTCTATACGTTAGCTAATACTCCACTCAAGGGACATCAAGCCTACAAATACTCTTTTGAAGGTTTAAGTGGAGCATGCGAAAATGACATTGAACTAAGAGGGCTGGTGTGATGAGAAGGTTTCAGATTATAGTTGAAGGTGATGCCGACAAGAAATTCTTCGAGGATTACTATCACCATATTTTCGGCGAGAAAGCCCCCAAAGGCAGCATCACCCATCCTGGTAAAGACGGCGATACAGGTGGCTATCAGAAGTTGAGCTCTGAAGATGCTATTGGTGCCATGCGCCAGAACACAGACCTTGGAGGCATCAACCTTGTCATCTTCGATGCTGACGAGGACATAGAAGCACGTCGTGCCGAACTTCTTGCCATCAAGGAAGAATTTGGCGTGGAGTTTGAATTATTCTTATTACCCAACGACAAAGATTCAGGCGCATTGGAGGACTTGTTGGAAAACATCATCAATCCCAACAATCAGCCCGTCATGGATTGCTGGCAGACTTACGAAGGAGAGCTTGAAAAGGTACGAATCCCCACAAAGACTCCACCGACGTTGACCATTCCTGCCAAGAAGACCAAAATATACGCTTATCTTGAAACCTTGTTGGGAAAGTCAAAGACTCAGAAGAAACTGATAAAAGACGCAAACCGCAACTATGAAAACATTCAGCACTGGAATCTGGATGCAGAGTATCTGGAGCCGCTGACGGAATTTTTGATAAAGAATCTAAGAGAAGACTAAAAATTATGATTTAGACTACATATGATAAATAGATACTTCTACAGAACGACATTATCTGATTTTATCAACAGTTCAGTTGATGCTATTTTCGGATGTATTTCTCGAAATGATGAGGGCGATAGTGTCGCTGAACAAAAATTTGCATGGTCTGAAGAGATAGAGGTTATGCAAAGTGTATTGAGGCCTTGGAAAGAAGAAAATGGAGAAATAATTTTTGAATATTCTATTCCCCGCCTGGGTAAACGAATAGACGTTGTATTGCTGTTACGTGGACTAGTATTTGTTATAGAGTTTAAAGCTGGTCAGAATTCCTATATGCAGGCTGATATTGAACAGGTGCTGGATTATGCACTTGACCTAAAGAATTTTCATTTAGATAGCCATAAGCGTATTATCATTCCTATCCTTGTTGCAACAGAGGCACAACAAAGCAGCCATGAGTTGCGCTTTTCTGTTTATGACGATCATATTTATAATCCTCTGCTGACCAACAATGACAATCTGAGAGAACTAATAGAAGCTGTAATAAAACGTGAAAATGCACAGCCTTCTTCTATAAGTGATTTTTCTGAGTGGGCTATTAGTCGATATTCACCAACACCAACTATCATTGAGGCTGCTAGCGCATTGTATCAAAATCATTCTGTTGAGAATATCACCCGCCATGAAGCTGCAGGTGCGGCATTAGAAGATACTACTCAATTTGTTTTGGATGTAATTAATCATAGCAAAGAGTATAAAGAGAAAAGCATTTGTTTTGTTACTGGTGTACCCGGGGCGGGAAAAACTCTTGTTGGTTTGAATGTTGCTATTCAACAATCTATAAAAGCAGAAAACGAACCAGAGGGTGAACGTAATCTGGCTGTATATCTATCAGGTAACGGCCCACTGGTGAAAGTGTTAACGGCAGCATTGGCTAAGGATAAGCAAAGACGAGAACACGAAAAGGGTAATAAGTGTAATATTTCAGATGCTAAGCGTGAAGTGTCACAATTCATTCAGATTATCCATCGCTATCGTGGAAACATGTTAGCAAAAATCAAACTGCCGATAACAGATGGCCGATTGGAAATTGACGAGACGAAATCTGTAGCTCACCAGACTGCAGGACATGGTGAAGTGGAACATGTGGCTATCTTCGATGAGGCTCAGCGTTCTTGGGATTTGGAACATCTTTCAGGATGGTTGGCACGAGGCGGAAGCAGGGGTGGTATGAAGAAAGTCCCTAACTTTCCAATGTCTGAAGCCGAATTTCTAATATGGTCGCTTGATCTAAGAAAAGACTGGGCTGTAATCGTCTGTCTTGTTGGAGGTGGTCAAGAAATCAATACGGGAGAGGCTGGTATTGGTGAATGGATACGAGCTGTCAATGAGACATTTCCCAACTGGAAGGTTTATCTCTCGAAACATCTTACAGATAAAGAATACGCAGAGGGTAATGTCGCGGAATTGGTTCGCCATAATCCTAATGCAATACAGGTTGATCAACTGCATTTGGCTGTTTCTATGCGTTCTTTCCGTGCGGAAAACTTGTCGAAGTTTGTTCATTATGTACTGGACAGAGATATAGAACAGGCAAAAAAGCTTTATAGGTCGTTTAAAGATAAGTATCCTGTTGTACTGACTCGTGACTTGAACAAGGCCAAGAAATGGTTGGAAGAGAAGGCTCGTGGTTCGGAAAGATATGGTATAGTAGTATCTTCGCAAGCCTATCGTTTGAAACCTTTGGCTATAGATGTAAGATTGCAGCCAGATATAGAGAGTTGGTTTCTTGCAGACAAAATGGACGTACGCTCTTCTTTGTTTTTGGAAGATGCTGCTACAGAGTTTGATATACAGGGATTAGAGCTCGATTGGACGTGCTTAGTTTGGGATGGTGATTTCCGCTACACGCCCGATGGCTGGGACCATAATGCATTCAGAGGAAGTAAATGGATGAAGATTCGTCAGGCAGAAGCCCAATCATACCAACTGAATGCTTATCGAGTGTTAATGACTCGTGCTCGCCAAGGAATGATTATTTGTGTGCCCAACGGCAATATTGATGATCATACCCGTCTACCAGAATTTTATAATAGTACATACTTCTATTTGAAATCTATTGGTTTAGAGGAGATATGAAAAAGATAGAAGTCGTAGCAGCGGTAATTCGGGGATATGATAAGATATTCGCCACACAGCGAGGATTTGGTGTGTGGAAGGACTACTGGGAGTTCCCTGGCGTGAAGATGGAGCCGGGGGAGACGACCGAGGAGACCCTGAGGCGGGAGAAACGGAAGACCGCCTGAAGAGTGGCTACACCAGTTTCTGGAGTTAACGAACGAGAATGCGTATGGGAAAGATAGAAAAACTATATCAAGAGTGGCAGAGTCTTCAGCCGATAAAGGAGGAATATCTGCAGCGGCTGAACCAAAAGTTCATGCTGGAGTTTAACTACAACAGCAATCATATTGAGGGGAATACCCTGACGTATGGGCAGACGGAGTTGCTGTTGATGTTTGGGAAGGTAGTGGATGCTGCAAACATGAAGGATTTAGAAGATATGAAGGCCAGTAACGTCGGCTTAAATATGATGCAAGAGCAGGCATCATCAGAATATCCACTGACAGAGTCTTTTATCCGCCAACTGCATCAAACGATTCTCCGTGAGGATTATACTGTTTATCGTCAGTTGCCTGGTGGGCAACAGACGTCGTATGTAGTCCATGCTGGAGTATATAAGACGCGTCCAAATAGTGTTATTACTCGTACTGGTGATCGATTTGAATATGCTTCGCCAGAGGAAACACCTGCCCTTATGAAAGATCTTGTTGAGTGGTATCGGGAGGAAGAGCAAAAAGGTGAATTGACTTTAGCGGAACTTTGCGCTTTATTCCATTATAGATATATTCGCATCCATCCATTTGAGGATGGAAACGGACGTATAGCCCGCTTGCTTGTGAATTACATCTTGACTCGTCATCACTATCCAATGATAGTGGTAAAAAGTGCAGATAAAGAGAATTATCTGAATGCCCTAAGCACATGTGACGGCTTTGTGGGGACAAGTCCTTCAGACGGTGCGCATGCAGACATCACCAAGATAGCTCCGTTCGTTAGATATATAGAGGATTGTATGGAGCGGGCGCTGATAACATGTATTAAAGCGGCCAAAGGGCAGAGTATTGAAGAAGATGATGACTTCATGAAGGAACTGAAGGTGCTGGAGAGGCAGAAGAAACAGGATATTGCTGCAGAATTGTCGAAACGTTATCTTCATGATGAAGAAGTGTGGAACATTATGGAGTTTGTGTTCTCTCCCATTATAAATGAATTTGACAAATCTATAGATACTGCTAATGCCGTATTTAAGTTTAAGCATGTGGAAACAGTTAGTCTGTTGTCTCAGGCTCAAGATGGAGAAACAGGAGTCGGCATCAATGGAGCAAGGCGCGAGACAGCCAGTCCAGAGTTGCTTGAAGCAGTGAAAAGTG
>DFFM01000007.1 GCA_002369515.1 Prevotella sp. UBA3776
AGGGGATGGGGGTGGGGTCTGTAACATTCCTTCATCCATGCTGTGCCGAAAATGATAAAGCTAGGTTTCCCCGAAAACAGGAATCCATGATTCACCAAATTGTTCCTCTCTTTACCAAGCAAATACCAACAGTTCATTAAAATCAAGAAAGATATATTTATGGAAAAAAGATTCTATTTGTCTGAAACAGACAAGAAAATTGGCGGCGTGTGCGGTGGACTGGCCGAATATTTCGGTGTCGATTCACTCATCATCCGCATCATCTTCGTAGTGCTCGTACTGGGCTATGGCTGTGGCCTGCTCGCCTATCTGCTGTTGTGGCTCTTGGCACCAAAACGCGCTTGAAACCATGGTCAGAGTAGGTATTTTAGGAGCCGCCGGCTATACCGGCGGCGAACTCATCCGTGTGTTGCTCAACCATCCCGACGCCTGCATCGTGTTTGCCAATTCTGAGAGCAACGCGGGCAATCTGGTGAGCGACGTTCACGAAGGACTCATCGGCGAAACCGACCTGCGGTTCACCGACCAGATGCCCTTCGACGACGTTGATGTGGTATTCTTCTGCTTCGGCCACGGCAAGAGCCAGGCCTTCCTGCAGGAGCATGCCATTCCGCAGAGTGTGCGCATCATCGACCTGGCCCAGGACTTCCGCATCAAGGGCGACCACGACTATGTCTATGGTCTGCCCGAAATCAACAAAGAGCAAATCCGCCAGGCCAAGCATGTGGCCAATCCGGGATGCTTTGCCACCGCCATCCAGCTGGCGCTGCTGCCCGCCGCCTACCTGAACCTGTTGAAGGACGACGTGGCCGTCAACGCCATCACCGGTTCCACCGGAGCGGGGCAGAAACCCGGAGCCACCACCCACTTCTCCTGGCGCAACAACAACCTGAGCATCTACAAACCCTTCCAGCACCAGCACATTGGCGAAATACGCCAGAGCCTCACTCAGGTGCAGGGCTATCTTGACGCCGCCATCGACTTCATACCCTACCGTGGCGACTTCGCTCGTGGCATCTTCTGCACCGCTGTGGTCAAGACCAAGGCTCCCGTCGAGGACATCGTCGAGGCCTACAAGGACTTCTATGCCCAGGCCGCCTTTACGCACTACAGCGACAAGGCCATCGACCTGAAGCAGGTGGTCAACACCAACAAGGCGCTGGTACACTGCGAGAAGTACGGCGACAAGCTGCTCGTCACCTCGGCCATAGACAACCTGCTCAAAGGCGCCGTAGGCCAGGCCGTGCAGAACATGAACCTCATGTACGGACTTGACGAAACCGCCGGCTTGCGGCTGAAGGCTAGCGCCTTCTGATTTTTCTGATGAAAAAATGACGACCCTCTTCCACACCCTCCTCACAGCCTACGTGTTGCCAGGCCTGATCCTGGCCTTCGGACTGTGTTTCTTCTTCGTCGTGGTGCCCGTCCGCAGAGGGTTGGGCGGCTACCGCATGGCTCGCCGCATGATGGGCTGTGCCTATTTGGTGTGCTTTGCCGCCCTCGTGGCCGAGGCTGTCACCCAGAAACTCACCTCGCCCACCACCTCGCAGCAGATACTCATGGTGGCCATCGCCATTTTGCAGGCGTTTTTCTTTACATACGCCCTCGTAACGCTCATCGACGTGCGCTTTTTCACGTGGCGGCGTTTCTGGCGCGAAACAGTGGTGGTGACGCTGCCCGTCATGGCTGCCCTCGTCGTTGCTTTCGCCTTTAACGGCCAGTATGCCGATGCCGCCTTTTGGCTGCTTGCCCTTTTCTATGTGGGCAAGCTCTTGGGCTACGTTTTTCTCTTTCGCCGTCACTATCGTGGCTACGAGCTTCGCATGGCCGACTACTTCTCTGATGACGAGCGCCAGCGGCTGTCGTGGGTGAAACGGTCGTTCTACGCGTCGCTGGCCATGGGTGTCCTGGCTCTGTTCTATACGCTTTTTTCTGCCATTCCATCGGCATCTGCCGTACTTTCTTTGCTCTTCACGCTCGTCATGACCGCCTACTATGCCGTGTTTGCCATTCGTTTTGTCAACTACGCTTTCTCGTTCCAGCAGATTGAGGTGGCCATGCTCGATGAGCCGCTCCTGGTTGCCCAAGATACCGAAAACTCTCCCTCTGCTGTTTCTCCTGTCTCTCCTTCTCTCAAAGGGAATACAGAAGAGCATTCGCTCATTGACCGTCTCGACAGCCTGATGACCGAAAAACGCCTCTATGCCAACCCTAATCTCACCATCGAAGAGTTGGCCGTGCTGGTGGGTGAGTCGCATCGAGCGGTGTCGGCGGCCATCAACTCGTGCCGAAAAACCAATTTCAAAGCGTGGGTCAATGCCTACCGCATAGGAGAGGCGCAGCGGCTCATTGGCGAGGGATTTCTTGAAAACTATACCACCGATGCCCTTGCCAAGGCCGTTGGATTTGCCAACCGCATCAGTTTCTACAGAGTGTTCAAGAAGGCCACTGGCCATTCACCATCAGAGTTTTAAAAGCCTCTCGCCTCGGCGAGACTCGTTTTTTCTGTTGTTCGGTGTGAAACTTCGTCGTTACACTTTACGCGTTTTGTAACAAGTACGGCAGGCGAAAAAGCCCTGCCGTGCTTGTTTTTTTCGTAAATTTGCAATGTATATCAACGCAGGAAGTAATGCACAAGCACACAACAATAATTATTAACATATTAATAACGTCTATCATGAAAACAAAAATTTTACTTTCGTTTTTCGCGCTGCTGGCAGTGACGGCCGGCGCACAATGTCCCGACGACAACCATCCGCACCTGATTGACCTCGGGCTGCCCAGCGGCACCAAGTGGGCCTGCTGCAACGTGGGAGCTAATAAACCCGACGGGTGGGGCGATCGCTATGCCTGGGGGGAGACAGATAAAAGGAGCGGTGCTCACGATTGGAGCACATATCTCTATCGCGGTAACGAGGAACCCGTCTGTCAGGACATTGGCAGCAACATTGCCGGCACCGAATACGATGCTGCGCGGTTACTTGGAGCAAAGTTCAAGATGCCCACTAAGGCGCAATTTGAAGAACTGCTTCAATACTGCACACATGAACGCACATCGACTTCAGCTTCTTCTGGCATGACTTTCACTGCCGCTAACGGAGCGTCTGTTTACTTTCCCGAAGCTTACCTTTCCATAGGTTCTACAATCTGGACTGGAGGTTGGTATTTATGTTCTGACTTGGCCAGCGATGGGAGTAGTCAGATTTTTGTATTCGGCTCCAACAATGAGTTTGGGATTAAGTCAAATGACCGTTGGAATGGCTATTCTGTGCGTGCGGTGGAGGGCTCCCTTTCACCTGACGACATCCTTATTGATGAGGAACACTTCCCTGATGAGGTTTTCCGAAACTATCTTCTTAGCCATTCTTCAGGAGCAGACGGAGTGCTTACGCCTAGGGAACGAAACGGAATGAAAAGTTTGGATCCAATGAATAGGGGTATTTCCTCATTGCAAGGAATCGAGTATTTTCCCAATCTGGAAACTTTGTATTGCAACGGAAACCAGCTGACATCACTCGATGTGTCAAAGTTCCCTGCGCTTAGACACCTTTCCTGCTACGGAAACCAGCTGACATCACTCGATTTGTCGCAGAATACTGCGCTGAAATATCTTAGCTGCTATCAAAACCAGCTGACATCACTCGATTTGTCGCAGAATACTGCGCTGGAATATCTTATGTGCTATCAAAACCAGCTGACGTCACTCGTTTTGACGAAGAACACTGCGCTGAAAGAACTTTACTGCTACGAAAACCAGCTGACATCACTCGATGTTTCGCAGAACACAGCGCTGCAATATCTTTACTGCTACAGTAACCAGCTGACGACACTCGATGTTTCGCATAACTCAGAGCTACAATATCTTTACTGCCACGATAACCAGCTAATGTCACTTGATTTGTCGAAAAACACAGCGCTGACAAAAGTTCATTGTTATTACAACCAGATAAGGGGTGCAGGCATGGATGCGTTGGTGGAGAGCCTTCCAACCATGGAAGAAGGCCAATATGGATATCTCTATGTCTTTGTTGAAGCAGCATATGAGGGCAATTTCTTGATGAAAGCCCAGGTGGATGCTGCTATAGGGAAAGGGTGGTATGCAGCATTCTGGCCGGAAGTAAATGAAGATAATTTATGGTATTATTACGACGGCCACAGCCACGAGCTGGAAAGTGTGGAGCCTGTCGCACCAGGCTG
>DFFM01000025.1 GCA_002369515.1 Prevotella sp. UBA3776
AACAAAACGTACAAGGAAAAACATGTTTTTATTTGTTTTGTAAGGCTCCCTGTTTTTGTTGGTTTTTCTTTGTTTTTATTGGTTTTTGAATTGAAAATCGGCGGCCGAAGGGAAAGCCAAAGGCTACGGGTAGGCGAGCTTGCTCGGGAACCAACGGTCGCTGGCCGAAGGGAAAAGCAATGAAGACGCAGAGCGTTCAACCAACTGTCTCTTTTAGTATATTACCCCTAAAACAACGTATTTGGTGGTACGATTGCGGATAATCATTTTTTTTATTCTCGTGAACTGTTTTTGGAATGCTCGGCTGCGGCGGTGGAGGTGACGGTGGCCACAATGTATTCGGAGCGGGTGCCGATGCGGAACTTTCCGCCCCAGATGCCCATGCCCGAGCTGACGTAGTAGCGGGTGTTGCCGCGCTGATGGGGGCCGAAAGCACACTCGTAGATGGCCTGCGTAATCCACGAAATGGGCCACACTTGGCCATGGTGCGTGTGGCCGCTGAACTGGAAGTCGATGGCCGCCTTCTCGGTGCGCTCCAGGTGGTAGGGCTGGTGGTCGAGCACGATGGTGTAGGCGCTGTCGGGAGCCATGCGGGCCAGTTCGGCCACGCTTTTTCGTGCGGGGTTGGTGCGGTCGTCTCGGCCTATGATGCAAATGTTGTCGAACATGGCCGTGCTGTCGCGCAGCAGGCGGATGTCGGCCTTGCGGTAGAACAGCTGTGCGTTGGGTTGGCCGCTGTAGTATTCGTGGTTGCCCAGACAGGCATAGACGGGAGCGTTGAGGCGCAGAAACTCGCGCCAGGTTTCTTCCTGTTCCAGCGGCTCGGTGCTGATGTCGATGATGTCGCCGGCAATGAGAATGGCGTCGGCCTTCTCCTTGTTGATGAGATCGACCCATCGGGCAAACTCCTTGCGGCGGTTGTGGTAGCCCAAGTGCAAGTCGCTGAGCATGACCAGCTTGAGCGGTCGGCTGAGGCGCTTGTCTGTGGTGAGGGCAATGGGCTGTCGCACTTTGTTGTTGTAGTGGCGGTTGCCATAAACGAAGAGGACGGTGAGCAGGGCGGTGATGGCCAGTGCCGTGGTGCCATTGTTATAGAGCAGTGAGCGCGGCACAAGGCGTACGAGCCTCCCGATGTCGAGCACGATGAACGTCATGGCCAGATAGAGCAAGATGAAGAGAGTGGAGTTGCCCACTTCGTAGAGAGCCGTGGCCCCGTCGAGCGACAGCATTCCGCGCAGGCGCGTGAAGTTGGCGAACATGCACAATAGGGTGAGCAGACCTATGGCCACCACGCCCGTCTTGCCCCAAGCGGAAAAGGGCAGCAGTTGCCAAATGTGCCAGAAAACATAGGCAAATCCCAGCAGGGGAAGCAGCAGAAACAGTATCATCCACATGATTTTCATTTTTTTTGGCGCAAAAATAACAAATAATTGACAATTGGCAACGGTTAATTGATAATAATTTTCTATTTTTGCAGTCGAATAGTCATTGGGCAAGAAAGAAATAACAGTTTTTTGCGCAAAAAATGCTGTGTAACCATGAAACTAAGATTTAGATATTTTTTGCTGACCTACGTCCTGTTTGTGGTCATTTTCGTTTTCGAGAAACCGTTGTTCATGCTGCGTCACTTGTCGCAGTTCAAGTCGGCGTCGTTCTCCGAGTGGATGAATGTGATATGGAACGGTCTTTCGCTCGACCTCTCGGCGGCTGCCTGGCTGACGCTGATTCCTGGTTTGCTGCTGACGATTACCATCTGGTCGCGCAAGAAGTTGTGGCGCAGGTTGGCAAAGGTCTATTTCGTGTTGGCGTCGCTGCTCATGGCAGGGGCGTTCGTGGCCGACATGGCCGTCTATCCCACCACGGGCTCCAAGCTGACGGCCTCCTCCTTGGGAGCCTTGCTCTCAGAGCCGACGGCTGTCTTTGGCAGCAGCGTGTGGTCGGTGCTGGGAGGTTTTCTGGCCGTGCTCATCTTTGCCCTGCTGTTCTATGTCATCTTCCACCTTTGTCTGCTGGGCAGCGAGAAGCTGGAGCGCAAACTGCTGCCGCTCAACCCGTTGCTGTTCACGCTGCTCTTTGTGGTGATGGAGGCCGTGCTGCTGGTGCCCGTCTTGGGCAGCATGGGGGCAAAGGGAATGGACGTGAGCAAAGCCTATTTCAGCGAGAACAAGCGGCTCAACCTGGCTGCCGTCAATCCGCTCTACAGTGCCATGGCCACCTACCAGGGCAATGGCATTGCACTGCCCGAAATCAAGTTCCCCATTGCCCGCAAGAGTGGAGAGAAACGCGGAGAAAACACTGAGAAGGGTGGCGACGCCGCCCTGTTCGACCCGGCTGTCAATGGCGAGCAGGCCAAGCCCAGCCGCATGGTGCTGACCACTCCGAAACCCAACGTGCTGGTGGTGGTGATGAAGAACATGCCCGCCAGCCTGTGGGGAGCCTTTGGGGGCGACAAGAACGTGACGGTTTGTCTGAACGAACTGGTGCCGCAAGGACTGCTCTTCAGCCACATTTATGCTACCGGCACCGATGGCAGAGGCGGCATCCGCGCCCTGCTCAACGGGAAGGTCAACGCTGGCGATGACGCAAACGCCAACAATGGCGGAAAGGCTTCTGCAACGGTTTCGCTCGTGAATGTGCTCAGAAGCGAGGGCTATCTGGCCGCCTACTACAGCGGCATCGACCTCGACGGCACTGGATTGTTGAACGAGCTGAAGACCAACGGATTCCAGGGCTTCGTCTCGCAAAACAACTTCTCCACCGACGACCGCCAGAACAGTTGGGGAGTACACGATTTCCCCGTGTTCAACGCACTGCTGGCCGAACTGCGCAGCGAAAAAACCCAGAAACCCTGGATACGCATGGTGCAGACGGCCAGTGCGCAGCCTCCCTACACGGTGCCTTACCACCGTGTGAAAGGCCAGTTGGAAAACAATGCCTTCGCCTACAGCGATGCCTGTCTGGGCCATTTCATCAGTGAGCTGAAGAAACTGCCACAGTGGGAAAAGACACTCGTAGTGGTGACGAGCGACTGCGTGGGCGATTATCCCAAGCAGGCCGAACTGGCCACAGGACGCTTCCACATACCCCTGTTGCTGCTGGGCGGTGCGCTGAAAGAAACCGGCACGGTGGCTACCTACGGCTCGCAGACCGACCTGGCCGCCACGCTGCTGGCGCAGATGGGGCTTTCGCACAAGGACTTCACCTACAGCAAGGACTTGCTGAGCGAAGCCGTTCCCCATTTTGCCTATGTCAGCACCGCCAACGGCTACGGACTGCTGAGTGCCGACAACCAATGGATTTATGACCTGAAGGCCGAGAAGGCAGTGGTTGACGAGGGCAGCGAAAAAGGCAAGAACGAAGATTTGCTGAAGGCTTTCCGTGAGTCGTTTGAGAAGTAGAAATGATGTTTGAAAACCTTCTGCAAACCGATGCCGACGTGTTGCTGGCCGTGAACGGGCTGCACAGTTCGTTTTTCGATACATTCATGTTTCTGTGCAGCGACAAGTGGACGTGGGTTGCTTTTTATGTGAGTCTGTTCTATGTGCTGTTGCGAAACTATTCGCTCCGCACGGCCATCGTGTTGCTGCTGTTCATCGTGCTGACCATCGTGCTGGCCGACCAACTGACGGCCCATGTCATGCGTCCCTATTTCGGGCGGCTGCGTCCGGCCAACCTCGACAATCCGCTCTCGCAGTGGGTTCACGTTGTCAACGACTATCGCGGAGGCCCCTACAGCTTTCCTTCCAGCCATGCCGCCAATACTGCCGGCCTGGCTTTCTTTTGTGTCTGTCTGTTTCGGCAGCGGTGGTTTTCGTGGCTGCTGGCAGCCTGGGTGCTGCTGGTGTGCTATTCGCGCATGTATCTCGGTGTCCATTATCCAGGCGACCTGTTGGTGGGCATTGTGATAGGTGCCTTCTGCGCACTGGTTTGCTATGGTTGTTTCCTCCGTTTGTCGCAGGTGGAAAAACTCGCGATAGACGATGTGCGGCAGGCGCCTTCTTCGTTTGTCCATCTTTATGTGCCTGCCCTGTTGCTGCTGCTCACGGTGGTGGTGCTGCTGGTTTGGTCGATGGTTGTTTTGCTCGTCTAAAACTCTGGTTCCGAAACGATGTTTGTTTCCACGCCCGTTGTGGGGTGGATGAATGTGATTTCGGCTGCATGCAGAAGCAGCCGCTCTGCTTTTGTGCCGTACAGTTCGTCGCCAACGATGGGGCAGGCCAGTCCGTCATGGTGGGCGCAGTGCATGCGCAGCTGATGGGTGCGTCCTGTCAGAGGATATAGGTTCACACGTGCGCGCGTACCTTCTATTATTTCTGTTACCTCAAAGCGCGTCATCGCCTCTTTTCCCACTTCCCAGTCCACCATTTGGCGCGGACGGTCCAGCGGGTTGGGGCAGAGGGGCAGGTCGATGGTGCCGCGCTCGGCCGAAGGAATGCCTTCGAGCACAGCCACGTAGCGTTTCTTCACCTTCCGCATGGCGAACTGCTGTTGCAACAGTTTGTGAACCTCCCTGTTTTTGGCTATCACGATGAGGCCCGATGTGGCCATGTCCAACCGATGTACCATCAGCGGGCCGTCGGCTTCGGGAAACCGTTGGCGCATCAGCGTGAACACCGACCGCTGCTCGTCGCGGCCCGGCACAGAGAGCATGCCCGCCGGTTTGCTGACCACGGCCAGCCAAGGATCGTCGTAGAGAATTTTCAGGTCGTCTTTGCAGATTGTCGGCAAAGTGGAAGCGGGAAGCTGGGGGGAAGCTGGGGCGCATCCGTGGGTGTCATTTCCCCGGAACGCTCTTCGCAGCATGAACGTCAATATGGGCAGACACTTGCCGCGGCAGGCAGGATAGAAATGGCCGTGATGGCGAATTTCCGCCTTTGGCGAGGCTCCATACCAAAACTCGGCCATGCACAAGGGCTTCATTTGGTGCTGGAAAGCATACTGCAACAGCTTGGGCGCACAGCAGTCGCCGCTGCCACCCGGCGGCAGCGGAAATCGCTCGCGCAAACGGGGCGACGTGTGGTAGTCGTGCCAAATGTCGATGAGGTTTCTGCGTTCGCCGCGCTCATTGAGCATTTGGTATTGCTCAAACAGCCACCGCTGCAACGCTTCCGACATCTTCTTGCGGCGTTGTCGCAGTTCGGCAACCACAGCCCTTCCCTCGGCAGAGACGGGCAGCTTTTCCAGTTCTTCTATTTCCTTGTTGATGGCCGATATCTGACGTTCCGTCTGTTTGAAGTGGCCGTCGGGCTTCTGGGCGTCGAACACGGGCGGCACAAACCATGGCCAGTCGTTGCGGCCAGCCAACAGCCCCGAGTAGGCGGCCAGGAATCCCGTTTCGCCGTCGTTCGTTCTCACGACCAATACGCCGAACATCTTTCCGTTTCGGGCGTCGCTCTCGCAGACGGCATCGTTTTTCAGATGCCGTCGAACCTCGTCGGCCGCCATCAAGCACAGTGGATGGGGCTCGTAGTCGAACGGGTCGTTCATGGCCAGAGGCGGTTCTGTGTCGCTGTTCAGTGGGTGGAAGATCATGGCGTTGGCAAGGTTCATTCGCTGTAAAGGTGGTCGATGACGATGTTCACCTGCATGCCGGGCACAAAAGGCTGTATCTCGTCGGTCAGTTGGCCGACGAGTGCTTTTTCGTCGTGGACAGAAATGTCGGGAACCACATCCACCGAGAGCACCCGCTCTTCCTCTGAGTAGTAGTAGCCATGCGCCTGGACGATGTCTTTGTGGGCGGCAAGTGTCTGCATCACCTTCGATTGCAGTTCTGCACGGTGGTTGTTTCCAGTGGCTATGGCATAGATGCCCACCGTGAGGATGATGCCGTGGCGTTGGTAGATTTCCGTCGTGATTTTGCGTGTCAGCCGGTGGATGTCGTAGGCCGACAGCGTGTCATAGACGTTGATGTGCAGTGAGCCAATCATCACGTCGGGGCCGTAGTTGTGCAAGATGAGGTCGAAGACGCCATGCACCCCTTCGAAGCTCAGCACTTCACGCTTGATTTGGCTGTTGAGTTCTGCTGGTATGCTCGTGCCCAGCAGTTCGTTGACGGGCGAAGCCAGCATCTCAACACCTGCCTTGATGATGACCAGCGAGATGATGGCCCCGAGAATGCCGTCGAGCGAAATGTTCCACAACAGCATGATACCGGCCGATATGAGCGTGGCCAGGGTGATGACGGCATCGAACAGAGCGTCGGAGCCCGAGGCTGTCAGTGCGTCGCTCTTCAGTTGCTGTCCCTTGCGCTTGACGTATTGTCCCAGGAAGAGCTTCACCACAATGGCCACGACGATGACCACTAGCGTCACAAAAGTGTAGGTGGGTGTTGTGGGATGGATGATTTTCGTCACCGACTCGATGAGCGAGGTGATGCCCGCCGAGAGCACGATGACAGCTATGATGATGGCGCTGAAATATTCTATTCGTCCGTGGCCGAAGGGATGCTTGCGGTCGGCAGGACGCTGCGACAGCTTGGTGCCCACGATGGTGATGACGCTCGAGAGCGCATCGCTCAGGTTGTTGACGGCATCCATCACGATGGCCACACTGTTAGCCAGCGCTCCCACTGCGACTTTGAACGCTGCCAGCAGCATGTTGGCTACGATGCCTACAATGCTTGTGCGGATGATTTGTGTACTGCGTTTCATGTCCTTTTGGTCGATGTTGTGCTTTTGCTTGTTTCAAAACAACTTGCAAAAGTAATGATTAATCTTGACCGCAACAAGAAAACGGGTGAAAAAGTGGCGGCAACATGTTTCTCTTTCCCTGCGCCTCAGGCATAGGAGTGCATGCCGCCCAAGAAGTAGTTCACGCCGAAATAGGTCATGAGCACGGCCAGAAAAGCTGCGCCCAAATAGGCATGCAGCACGGCGAGGCGACGGAATGCGGGCAGGCTCTGGCGGTGGAGCGGCACGGCGTAAATCATCAGCGTGATGAGGGCCCACACCTCCTTGGGGTCCCAGCTCCAGTAGCGTCCCCAGCTGACGTTGGCCCAGACGGCTCCCAGGAAGATGCCCGCCGCCAGCAAGAACACCGCAGGGTAGAGCAGCAGCAGCGAGAGGTGGCCGAACGACTCCAGTGTGGCGGCGTTGGCCGTGGGGTCTTTGCGCGTGAGGGTGATGGCGAGTGCGAACAGACTGTTGACCATCATGAAAGCCAGCAGCGCGTAGCTCATCATGATGATGCTGACGTGGCTGCTGAGCAGGGGCGACGAGAGCACGGGCATGAGCGGCGTGATTTGTGGATTGTTCTCGCCCAGCCATGCCACGAGCATGGCGAAGCCCGAGAGCAGGAATCCGAAGGGCAGCACATGAGGCATGCGCCGTCCGATGACCAGGGCTGTCAGCATGATGGCCAAGGCGAGGAACTGCATGGTTTCGTTGCCGTTGGCCAGCGGGATGCGGCCGCCCACATACCAGCGCAGCAGGTAGCCGAACAGGTAGAATGCGAATGCCGCCATCAGCAACCATCGCATGGGGGCGAAGCGCACGGTGCGACGCCGGGCGGTGAGCCACACCAGCAGCCCAAACGTGAGGAAACCCAGCGTCAGGTTGACCATGAACAGCACCTTGCTGAAGGGAATGCGGTTGTAGAGCAGTTCGGCACTGACGCGCCGCTCGCTCAGTGGAGCCACGTCGGCGGGGCGGGGCTTGATGAGCGTACCGTTGGTGAGCATCAGTATGAGTCCCACCTTCTCGTCCAGTTCGCGCACGGCCTTTTGCGAAACTTGCGGATTGGCGTCTTCCGACGCTTGCGGCTCAGCGTTTTGCGGTGCCTGCATGGGGTCGCCCAGCGGGCCGATGAATCGGTAGAGCTTGTACTCTTGGCCGTCGAACAGTTGGGCCAAGGAAGCATATTTCCCCTCGATGCCCAACAGCTGGCGCAGCTGCGCATCCTTTATCTTTATCATTTTCTCATTCTTCCACACCTCGGGTTTGGCCAGCCAGCCATAGACCACCTGCTCTGCGCGAAGCCCCTTGTAACTGGGACGCCCATAGACCTTGGCGGTGAAGTCGCGCGCCAGCGTGTTCAGCGGAGCCACGCGGTCGTTGTAGATGACTTGCATGCGGGCGGCACGTTCGGCCTTCTCGTTGTTGATGGTGCTTATCGAGCGGGCTTGGAGAGTGGAGAGCGGTGAGTGCGGCAGTGCGGTGGGGGCGAGCATCACGAGCAGGCAAAGCCCGCGGCGAAGCGCCGGCGAGCGCAACAGGCTGCGAAACTGCTCGCCGCGCGCCAGCAGCGTCCACAGCATGGCCAATGCCAGCAGTGCATAGCCGAAATAGGTGATGGGAGTGCCCCAAGGGTCGTAGTTGACGGCAAGGATGGTTCCCTGCCGGTCGGCATCGAACGACGACTGGTAGAAGCGGTATCCCTGCAATTGCAGGATGTGGTTCATCGAAATGGTGGCCGTGTGGTGGCCGTCCTGGTCGTAGCTCACTTGGCTCACGAAGTCGGCGGGGGCTTGCGTTCCCGGATAGTAAGCTATGCTGAACGAGTCGAGGTGCAGGGCGAAGGGCAGCAATTGCATCTGCCGTTCCTTCGGGTTGTAGAACATGTTCTCTGCCGTGCCTGTGCGTATGTGCATCTGCCCCTCCTTGCTCGTGAAAAACGATGTGGCCGCACCGCCCAGGATGACGATGAAGGCCACATGGATGAGAAACACGGACAGCCGCTGCCACAATCGCCGGCGAACCAGATAGGCGGCCGATGCCAAAACAAGAACACCCCACAGCAGACAAAACCACCAGGAGTGGTAGATGTGGTCTGAGGCGTAGGTGTTGCCTTTGGCTTGCTCGACAAAGGTGGCTGCACCCAGCAGCAGAACGATGGCAGCGTAAAGTATGCAAACTAGTTTCTTCATTGTGTCCGTTGGTTATGGGGTGGCCCCCACCAAACCTCCCCCCGTAGGGGAGGCTTTCTGTGTGCCGGGCCATTCCCGAGCAAGCTCGCCTACCCGTAGCCTTTCCCCCTACGGGGGGGATGAGAGGGGGGCTTGAGGGAGTTTGGCTTTAGAAAGCGGGGAACTGCGGGTTATCGACTTGCTTGATGGCCATGCACTCCATTTCGATGAGCCATCCGGGACGGCAGACGGGGGCATGCACAATGACGTAGGGTTTGTCGGCGAACCGTTCCTTGTAGAGTTCGCTCACCACCTGATAGTCGGCGGTGTCGCGCAGATAGACCACCATCTCGCTCACGTCGTCGTAGCTGCACTCGGCCTCGTTGAGCAGAGCTTCTACATTCTCCCACATGCGGTGGGTCTGGCGGCGTATGTCGCCTGGATACATCACTTCGCCCTTGTTGTTGATGCTGGCCGTACCCGAGATGAACACGTGGCGGCGGTCGCCATAATCCACGCGCGTTCCGCGCTCGAAACTCACGCCGTAGTCGCTGGTGCGGTTCAGGTGGGATTGAGCGTAGAGATAGGTGATTTGCTCCTGGCTGATGCCGTCGATGGCATAGTTGTCCATCTGTGCGAGCACATTGATGTCGGCCTGTCGGCCTCCGATGCCTGTGCTGGCTATGAAGTGGGTGTGGACGGTGAGGTCTTGGGTGAAGAACACATTGTTGCGGGCGCGCACCACGCCACCGTAGTTCAGATCGACATCGTTGACGAAGAACCACGTGCGGATGCAGTTCTCCGACAGCTTGCATCCCTCTTCGAGCAGCTGCATGACATACTCGTTGAGCAGCAGGCGCGTCTGATATTCGGTGTTGGCGGCCAGATTGTGCGCGCTGCCGTTCCAGAGGTGGCGGAACTGGCCGTGGGCCGTCTCGTAGAGTCCGCTTTTCGAGATGCGGGTGTGAACGCCCGTCATCATATACACCCAGAGGGCTATCTTCGTGCCGTCGAGCGGCGCCTGCTGGATGACCGACTTGGCGCACTCGGACGCATCGGCCACGAGCACCGCGTCCTGTTGGTTGGCCGCGTCGCTCAGAAAATAGCGCTTGAAGACAGCCTCCGCACCTTGCAGATGGTTTTCGCGCAGCTGGGCGTAGGCGTCGAGAATGGCTTCCAGCTGTTCGTTGAAGGTGAGGTGCTGGTCGGTGATGCGTATCATTACCTGATACTCTTTCACCTCGGTTCCATTGTCAAAAAGCGTTGTTTTCGCAAAAGCGTGGTCGAAGCGTATGGTTTGTTGTCTGTTCATATGGTTCTTAATGGGTCTAATGGGTCAAAATGGGTCTTAATGGGCCGGATGGGTCTAATGCGAATGGGCGATGTCGAAAAGCCGAATGTCAATTATTTTGCCCCGTTGTTTATCCAGCTGTCGATGAGTTGCAGCATGTCGGCCGATGTCACCTCCGAGGCGTGGTTGTAGTGCCACGATTCTGTCAGGTCGCTGCACAGTGCTTGGTGGAGCACACTGGCTGAGGCATTGCCGGGCTGCACAATCAGGCTGCCCGGCACTTTTTTCGAAGGCTGCCCCACCATGGATTCCCGGCTGCGCCCTTCGGTCAGAAACAGTCCTGCGGCAGCCTGATTGGCTGCTCCATGGCAGTTGGCGCAGGTGGTGTTGAGGATGTTCTGCTGAATGGCTTCGAACATGCTGGCATCGACCGTGCCCACGTCCATGCGCACCGTGTCGGTGGCGCCGGCGATGTCGGCCTCTGCCAAGGTGACGATGTGGCGGCGCAGACGGTCGAGCACACACAGCCGCACTATCTTCACCTCGTCGCCGATGCCGGCGAGCACGATGTCCACCTTTTCCCCAGTGCTAGCACCGATGGATTTCTCGATGGTGGCATACTCGCTGTCATCGTCGGCAAATCCAGCTATTGACACCTTGTAGCCGTCCGGCCAGCTGTCGAGTCCGCGGAGTGTTCCTTTCAGCTTCACCACCTTGCCGCTGGCGGCAGAGGCTGTGTGTTCGTAGATTCGTCCGTCGTCGCAGGCGCTCAGCGACAGGGCTGCCAATGGCAAAAGCGCTGCAAAGATACGAATAAAAAATCGGCTAATCATTTTTTTTGATTCTTTTTTTTGTTAGAAGGCGTATTGCAGCATCACACACGCAGTGTGTGTGGACACTCCGAGGTCGTCCATGTCGCGGTCGAGTTGTGTTTCGTGGCCAGTACGCCCAATGAACTGGTACATGCCCGACACCTTGATGTTGGTTTTCGGAACGAAGAAGTTCACGGCCAGCGCGGGCATGTTGAGCAGACCCTTGGCGTCTGTGCCGTTGCGGTCCATCAGGTCGTAGCGAAGGCCGAGCTGCCACTGCGGAGCCACGAAGTAGCCCACCTGGGCGTAGCCGCCCCAGTAGTTGTAGCTGTCGTCGATTTTCTGCCGTTTGGTGAACCCGATGTGCATGTAGTAGGCTTCTGCAGCCACATACCAGCGATTTTTGAGTATGGCAAACTCCACGCCTGCGCGCAGGTCGTTGGTCGATTCGTTCTCGCTCTCCACGTTGTAGTTGGCGCTCAGCCCAAGGAGCATCTTGTCCTCGTTGAGCATCTTGGGGTTGCCCTGCGTCATGGGCATGAGTCCCTTGGGCTGCCACGTCACGCGTCCGGCGTAGAGCATCGAGGGGATGTGCCAGTCGTCGCTGAATGTTTTGGTGGCTCCGTTCTGTGCCGAGCCGGTGCCGTTCCATATTCCCACTTCGTAGCCAAATCGGTTGTTGATGAATCCGTGCATCTCAACGCCCAAGTCGAAACCTGTGCCAATGCCTGGGGTGACGGCGTTGAGCGAGTGGGGCAGAATGGCTTGTGCGGTGAGCGACGTGGGCAGCTGCGGAAATAGCGTCTCGCCCAGTGTGGTGAGGTAAGCGTGGGTGAACGGAGTCTTGAACTTGCCGGCACGGAAGTGCAGGGCCTTGTTTACTCCATAGTCGATCCATGCCTGCTGCAGCACGTTGCCGCCCGAGGCCGCCGCATTGACGCAGATGTTGTAGTCGATGGTGCCGAAGGCGCGGCCGGTGAACCCGATGATGGCATAGGGCATGGCGAAGCCCGAATTGGCAATGTTGTCCTGGTTGTAGGCTTTGTCGAGCCCCTCGTCGTCGTAATAGCGGAAGTTGAGGGTGCTCTGAATATACATGTAGGGTTTGAAGACGAAGCTGCCGTCGCTCGACTGCAGGGTGAAGCCGCGGTTGTCGGCAATGGGAATCACGCCGTTCTCCATGTCCAGGTGGTTTTCGCTGTCGGGTGCGGTGGCCTTGGTGCTGATGTCCGCTGCTTCGCTGTTGGCTGTCGGGTTGTTGGACGTCAGTTCGGTTGGTTCGGTGTTGGTGGCAGCCGTGTGGGCCGTTGCCGATGCAAACGAAACCAAGACGGCGACCATTGCCAGTGTCTTTTTTGATACGATTTTCATTGTATTTTTGGGTGTTGTTGTTTTTGTTCCGTGAATGGTTTTTCCCCTGATTCGGGTCGTTTTTCTGAACCTGAGCGCTGTGCAAAAATTTTCTAGAGAATTTGAGCGCAGCGTCGGGAGATAATTTTTTATTGTCGGGAGATATTATTTTATTGTCGAGAGATATTTTTTTGTTCTCGGGGGATGTTTCTTCGTTGTCGGGAGATGTCCCTGTCGTAGCCGCTGCGGTCGCTGCGCAGGGGCGTGTCGGGGGCGGGTGGTCGGCTAGAGCGACCACAGAAACTCGATGAGCTGGTTGCGCTGCTGCTTCGACATGTTCTTGAACTTGTTTTTCGAGGCTTCGCCCTCGCCTCCGTGCCACATGATGGCTTCCAGGAAGTTGCGTGCGCGCCCGTCGTGCAGGAAGTAGGTGTGGCCGTTCACTTTTTTCTGAAGGCCAACTCCCCAGAGTGGCGTGGTGCGCCATTCGTTGCCCCGAGCCAGTCCGCTGACAAAGTTGTCGTTCAGTCCCACGCCCATGATTTCCGAGCCCATGTCGTGGAGCAGGAAGTCGCTGTAGGGGTGGATGGTCTGTCCTCCCAGCCACGGAAGGTTGGTTCCTGCGAGCAGCACCGAACCGCGGGCCTTGGTGTGCAGCGTGGTGACATGGCAGAGGTGGCATCCGGCCTGGTAGAACAGTTTTTCGCCTTCTATGACGTCGCGGTTGTTCACATTGCGTCGTGCCGGCACCGAGAGGCTCTGCATGTAGAGGTCAACGTCCTCCATGTCTTCGGTGGAGACGTCGAGCAGGTCGTAGCTGAGCCCCATCATCGAGCCTTCTTCCATCTGCCGTTGTCCCTCGCAAATTTCTTCGGGATAGCGGCTGTTGGTCATGCCCATGTCGCTGGAGAATCCCAGTTCCACGGTGAGGTCGGCGTGTTGCGCCTTGTTGCCCGAGAGGCCCAGCTGCAAGCGCCCCCGCTCGTTGATGTAGTTGCATCGTCCGCTGATGCCCCATTCGGGGTAGTTGCTGCGGCGCGCCAGGGCTTCAATCTCAGCCGGGTCGAGCGCCATCATTTGTCCCATGCCCACGTGGCGCAGCGGAACGCGCACGGTGCAGAACAGGTCGTTGGGGCTGATGGAGTCGGCATACCATTGGGTGATGGTCCACCGGGGGACGCAGAGTGTGTATTTCTCGCCGTCGGGGAAACTGAACTGCATGGAGTCGATCTTCACCTTCAGTTTGCCCTCGGCGCGTACGCCGTAGATGCCCTGGTCGTGGATGACTCGGCCGTAGTTGGGGAAGAACGTCCCATTCTTTCGGGTGATGTAAATGAGCGATGCGGTGAAGCCGTAGGCTCCCGAACCGTCGTCGCTGCCATTTTTGAAGCTGGTCCAATAAGTAGGTTCTGTGCGTCCGGCATTGCGGTGGCAGCTGCCGCACGAGTAGCCGGCATAGACGGGCCCCAGACCGCCTCCGTGTCCGTTCTCGTTGCTGGTTTTCACATTGTCGTACAGACGGTCGCCCGTGTTGAATCTCGAATTGTATGCCCCCGACAGCCAGTCGGCTCCCTGGTCGTAAGCAATCGAAGAATTGTAGAACCCCGTCGAGGTGCCTGCCGAGAGGGCATAGCCGGTGGGGATGTTGATGTCGTCAACGTCCAGCTGGTCGTTCTCTTCGCACGAGACGATGGCGAAGAATGCCGCCGCGAGAACGGTGATGCTGATGGTCTTGTTCATGGAAAGATCCTGTTAGTCAATATGTTTTTGTTCAGAGCCACAATAGCGAAGACAGAATTTTCGTTTTCTCTCATTCTGTCTTCGCCTTGTGGTGGGGTGTTGTCGTTTGGCTTTCGCCTTGTTTACTTGGTGTTGGCGGTCAGCTCAGCCTTGAGGGCCTTGAGCGTTGATTCCAGGTGTGAGCAAGCCTCGATGGCAGCCGACGACTCCTTGCTGGCTATGTTGTTGCGGAACGGCTGCGGAATGGCCTGGATGGCTTCGGCAGCGTCGGCGATGGCCTCTTTCATCTGGTTGTCGAGCTGGGGGTTGTACTTGGCCACCAACTTCGACAGCGAGTTGGCGTTGACGCTTCCATTGAGCGAGCCATAGTAGGCATTGCGGATGGAGTAGATGTTGTTGGTGTAGTCGTCGCGCGAGTGCCAGCTGTACCACGACTCCACGGCATAGAGTGCCTCTGTGGTCTTGCCCGACGCGAAGAGGTCGTAGGGCTCGCCAATCTTGGCGTTGCCCACTTCGCTGGCGATGTCGATGCACCCGTCGATGATTTGCTCAATGCAGCTCAGACCGCTGGTGAATCCGTTGCCGTTGTGGTTTTTGAAGATGTTGGCGTAGCCGTTGTTCCATGCGTTGCAGAGCAGGGTGACGTCATCCACCAGCAGCTGGGCGGTGTTTCTCATGTACTGTGCCCATGCCGTGGCGTTTGATTCGCTATAGACGTAGTCGGCGGCGTTTTCGCTGGAGGCCACGTCGTGCAGGGTGCGCGCCTTGCCGTCGCGGAAGGCCAGAAACTCCAGCGTGTGGAATCCGCGCACGTTCTGCACGGCGGCGATGGCGTCGTCGTCCTCGTTGTAGTCGCCCGTCCAGACAAGGTCGTTCCACTGCTGCGACTTCAGCACGTTGACGATGGCTTCCTGGTCGAGGGGCCATGAGTCCATGTTCGGGTCGAGTCCGTTGTCGGCTACGGGGCCAAAGAGGAAGGCTTCGCTCGACTCCCATGGCTCGCGGGCTGTTAGCCATGCGTTGCAGACAGCCTGGAAATTGGCGTCCGAGGGGGCGTCGCCGAAGGCCACCACGCTTCGGTAGAGGGCGGTGTTCTTGGCTTTCAGGTCGTTGTAGGTGGGAAGTACCACGCCGTCAACATATTGGTTGATGATGGCGTCGTATTCAGAATCCTGAATGGCATAGCCCTTCTGTTCGTTTTTGTCATCGTTGTCGCTGCTGCTGCACGATGACACTGCAAGGAGTCCCATCAGCATGAGACCCGTGGTGAATAAATTCTTTTTCATTTCTCTTCTTTTTTTTACGTTCAGTTAAATATTTGAAAATGTCAGTCATTTCTTTGTGAACCACCCGACGTAGGCAATGCCGATGCCAAACTCGTTTTCGCTGTTGTAGGTTCCCTTGCCAAAGATTTTTGAGGTGCCTATCTGGCGCGTGGTGTAGTCGGCCTTCACCACCAGGTTGGGCAACGCGCGCCAGTTGAGCCCGACGCTCCATTTGCTCACCTGGCAGCGGGCGTCCATCACGTCCATGCCTTCGCCCTTCTCCTGCGAGTTGTAGTATTCATATTGGGCGAAGGGATAGACCACCGGGAAATTGCGGTTCCCGCCCGCAATGCTCTTCAGGTTGAGGCCCACCTCGGCGTTCCATGCCACGGCCCGATGGGCCACGGGCGCCAGTCGGCTGTAGCCCGCTTTGTTCGAGAGTTTGCCGTTCTTGGCTCCCACCAGGTCGGCATGTGCCACCGTGCCAGTGAGCCAGTTGGCGCGTGCGGTGATGTATTCGTTGACGAACTGTGCGTCGAGCGAGCAGATGGTGACGGGAATCTTGCCTATTTCGTCGTAGGTGACCAGTTTGTCACAGTTTTTGCCCACATCGGCGCAGTAGTAGAGGGCTGCACCCAGTCTGAGTCCTGGCACTCCAGTGTAGTTGAGGCGCGCCACGTAGGCAGGGCAGGAGAAGTTGTCCTCCTCAAACAGCCCCTGCTTGCCGCCTTTCACCCAGTTGTTGCGGTCGAATCCGTTGGGGTTCGGTCCGGCAACAATCATGGCCTCGTAGTCAAACCTGGCCAAGCCGCTGCCGAAGGCACCCAGAAACTCCAGTCCCGTTTCGTGCCATGTGCAGGGAATGATGGTGGTTTCGCCCTCGGGGCGCGACGTGCCGAAAAAGTTGATGGGCTCGTGGTGGGCGTTGGTCAGTCCTATGGGCACGATGAGATGACCTGCGCGCACATTGAATTCGGGCACAATGAGGCGCGTCAGGTGAAGCTGCTCCAGCGCCACCTCGCCGCCTTTCTCCACTTCGGTTTCGTATTCGCCGTTCTCGGTGTTCTCCAGCTCGTAGGCCGTTCCGGTGCCGCCCGACTCAAACTCTATTTCGGCGCCGAGCACCCATTTGGGTGTGAACTTGTAGTCGAACGCCACCACAAAGCGCGGAATCGAAACCGTGTTGTGGTGCTGCTTGGTGTTGCCTTCGCTATGGCCGTAAAAACGGTTGATGCCGTAGTCCTTGAAGTTGGCCATCATTTCGCCATAGCCTCCGAAGCGGAACTTCTTGTATCCCGTTGTGTCGGGTTCGGCTGCCCAAGAGACCATTGCAGCCCAGACGAGCATAAGGGCTGTTGCTGTGGTTCTCGCGAAGTGTTGAGGTTTTTTTATGTTTGCCATACCTTAAAAGTTATATTGCTGTTTTTTCAGTTTCTTTTCATTGCTTGCTTGTCAAACTGGCTGCAAAGGTAGGGCGTTCCCCCGATGTGCGCAATACCTAAAAATAATGTTTTGCTCATCGTCTGTGTGGGGAGCGGGAGGGGAAAAGAAAAACGTGCAGCCCCATGGTTGCGGTCTCGCCTTCAGACTCCAGAAGAGGGATGTAGGTGTATCCCAGGAAAATGATAATTGAATTGGAAGAAGTCCGAACTGTTCGATGGCCGAATGCCAACGCCTATTTTTGCGGGAGTGGCAACTTGACTGCACGTTCTCAGTTGCAAAGATAGACGTAAAATGACAGCCGTGCAATACTTATTTGTGGGTAAATAAGCATTGCACGGCTGTCATTATTAGTGGGTAGTGCAGGGCGAGTTTAATTATGGTTTACAGTTTACGGTTTACAGTTTACGGTTTACAGTTTACAGTTTATGGTTTACAGTTTACAGTTTACAGTTTACAGTTGAAATGTTTTGCAAACTGACGCAAAAGCAGAAGTAATCATCTGTAAACCGTAAACTGTAAACCGTAAACTTTACTTGTATTCCTTGATTTCCTGTTGTCCCGTCATGGCGCGATAGACGTTGTGGGCCAGGGCGGTGAGCTCGTCCTCACCGGGATAGACAAACACCGGGGCAAGGAACTCCAGCCGGCGGATGAGCCCCTCGCAGACATACTTGCTGTGGGCGATGGCTCCCGTGAGGATGATGGCATCCACATGGCCGTTGGTTGCCGGGGCCAGCGAAGCCAGACGGCGGGCCACACTGTAGATCATGGCGTCGAGGATGAGCCGGGCGTGGTCGTCGCCGTCGGCGATTCGCCGCTCCACTTCGCGCACGTCGTTGGTGCCCAAATGAGCGGTCAGACCGCTGTGACCGTTGATTTTGCGGAGCATCTCCTCCTTGGTGTACTGGCCGCTGTAGCAGGCGTTGATGATATCTACGGGCGAAATCATGCCGGCGCGCGAGGGTGTGAAAGGTCCGTCGCCGCTGAGCGCGTCGCTGCACTCGATGGCGCGCCCATGGTGGTGCATGGCAAACGAGATGCCGCTGCCCAAGTGGCAAACGATGAGGTCCTGCTCCTCGTATCTGACACCGTGCTCCTTGCAGTAGCGCTTGGCTATCTCGCGCTGGTTGAGCGCATGCCAGATGGTGCGGTGGGGCATTTCGGGAATGCCCGTGATGCGGGCCACGTCGTCCAGTTCGTCCACCACGCCTGGATCCACTGTGAATGCGCGGCAACAGGGAATGTCCTTGGCAATGCTCAGGGCGATGAGCGAGCCCAGGTTGCAGGCATGGTGCAGCCTCGGATGGCGCGTGTCCTCAATCACCTTGTCGTTCAGTTCGTAAACGCCGCTCTCGATGGGTTTCACCAGTCCGCCGCGACCCACGATGACGTCGAAGTGCATATCGACGCCCTGTCGCTGCAGCTCCTCGAGCAGCTTCTCTTTGCGGTAGTCGAACTCGTCCATGATGAACGGATAGTGGCACAGTTCGTCGAAGGGGTGGTTCAGCGTGGCGTGCATCTCCAGCTCTTCATCCACGAACACGCCCACCTTGGTGGAAATCATTCCTGGGTTGATGGCTAGTATTCTCATAAAGGGTTAACTCTTTTTGTTGTGTTTTTTATAGTTGTTTGAACGTGTTTTTGCAAAAATAACGAATAAAAATGAATCTGCAAAAAACTTCGCGCATTTATTAGAGTTTTTTATCAAAAGAGCCCCTTTGGAGAGAAAGAAGGGCGCTGTTTGTCCGAAAATCGTCCGAGCGTTTCATTTGTGCCTGTGCTCCCATGGTTGGCAGCGAGCAGCAGTGCGAGAACGATTTGTCTTGTTTGCCTCATATTGTTTTGTATAGTTATTATGTCCGGATGCTTTTGCGTAAGGGTACAAAAAAAGGGTCTTCGCTAAGACCCAACCTTTGTTAACCTTAAATCTAATACTATGAAAAACACAGTGCAAAGGTAGGGCTTTTATCTTTTTGTACCGTGCTTTTTTGGGGAAAATTGCTCAAAAACGTTCATTTCTTGATATAAATCAATTACAAAACGAAAGTGCGTGTGCGAAAACAGTAGCTTTTTTGCAAGTTTTGCTTGCTCGGAAGTAAACGGGAGTTAGCCGACTTCGTCGGCGGGAGTTAGCAGGTCTATGACCTGTGGAGTTAAAATACCCCCCTCCGACTTCCCTTAGGGGAGAGACTATCTGCGGATTGGGTCTTCCCCTAGGGGGCGATGAGAGGGGGGCTCATGTTATTGTTTTCTGAAATTTTCCAGTCCTTGGTTGAGGAAATCCATGTAGTCAGAAATGTCCTCCTTGTAAACGAACGAGCGGCCCAGCGGTCGTCCCTCGTGGTCGAGGGTGACATAGAAGGGTTGTGCGTTGTAGCCGAACTTGTAGCGCTGCAGGTAGCTCCACTTGTCGCCCACGGTGCGCAGGGTGCGCATTGTGCCGTCGGCCTCCTTCACCTGGACGTGCTGGGGCAACGGGGTTTTGTCGTCAACAAAGAGCGATATGAGCACATAGTCCTTGGTGAGCCGGTCGGCCACGGTGGGGTCGGTCCACACGGCGGCCTCCATCTTGCGGCAGTTCACGCAGCCGAAGCCCGTGAAATCCACCAGCACGGGCTTGCCTTGGGAGCGGGCGGCGGCCATGCCTTCCTCGTAGTTGGTGTAGGCGGCGCGCACCTCCTTGGTGTTCAGGTTGAAGTCCTGCGTCCACATGGGGGGTGCAAAGGCGCTCACGGCCTTGCAGGGTGCGCCCCACAAGCCGGGCACCATGTAGAGTGCGAAGGCGATGCTGGCCAGTCCGAGCATGATGCAGGCCACGGGCATGGGCTTGTCGGCCTGGCCACCCTCCCAATCGCTCTGGAATTTGAGCTTGCCCACGAGATAGAGACCCAGGGCTCCGAAGATGACAATCCACAGGCAGAGGAACACTTCGCGGTCCATGAGCCGCCAGCCGTAGGCCAGATCGGCCACGGAGAAGAACTTCAGCGCGAAGGCCAGCTCGATGAATCCGAGCGTCACCTTGATGATGTTCATCCATCCGCCCGACTTGGGCGCTGACTTGAGCCATGTGGGGAACAGCGCAAACAGTGTGAAAGGAAGAGCCAGGGCAATGGCAAAGCCGAGCATGCCGATGGCAGGCCCCCAGAAGTTGCCCGACGTGGCGAAATCCACCAAAAGGAAACCGATGATGGGACCCGTACACGAGAAACTGACCAGCGCCAGGGTGAAGGCCATGAGGAAGATGGAGAGCAGACCGCTGGTGGTGCTGGCCTTGGAATCCACCTTGTTGGTCCACGACGCGGGCAGCGTCAGTTCGAACCACCCGAAGAAACTGAGGGCGAACACCACGAGCAACAGGCAGAAGAAGAGGTTGAAAACGGCATTGGTGCTCAGGGCGTTGAGGGCACTGGCTCCGAAGATGGCGGTAACAGCCAATCCGAGGGCCAAATAGATTACGACGATGGAGATGCCGTAGGTGATGGCGTCACGGATGCCTTTCTGCTTGTCGTCCTTGGCGCGCTTGAGGAAGAAACTGACGGTCATGGGAATGATGGGCCACACACAGGGCGTGAACAGGGCCACCAATCCACCCATGAGTCCCATGAGGAAGATGTACCAGAGCGAGCGGCTGCCTGTGCCTTCATCGCCATTGAGGGCGTTGAGCTCCTTGACGACGGGTTGCCAAAGGAGAGAGGAACCATTGGGATCACCTTGGGCGGAGAGGGCCCCCTCCGACTCCCCCTGGGGGGAGAGGGAGTCTTGCGCTAACCCTTCCGAAGGAATGGTACTTTTTATGTCTTCGCTGCCAGCGTTGACAGCCGAGCTTCCATCCTTTGAGGAGGGGGCGGGGGTTGGCTCGCTACCTTCACTTGGGGAGGCACTGGAGGTGGGTTCCTTCACCCCTTCGCCGCTGTAGTTGAACTCCACCTGCGTGGGTGGCATGCAGTTCTGGTCGTTGCAGGCGCCATACTCCAAGAAACCTTTGATGTTGTACTTCTTGCCCGTGATTTTGTACCGTTGCACAAAGGTGACGTTGTTTTCGAAATAGCGCAGCTTCATGCCGAACAGATTGTCGAACTCGCTGATTTCCTTGCCCTGTGGTTTCAGCTTGCCCTGCGGCTGTGCGCCCTCGGCCTTTTCGGTGGTGAGGGTGGCCGAGATGGGGCCGTCGTCGGGAAGCCCTGTGGAATAGACGTGCCATCCGGGTTGTATCTTTGCGGTGAAGATGACGTCCACCTCGGTGGGCGAAACTTGTTTTTGCTTCACGCTGAAGCTGACAGGGTCTTGGGCCTGTCCGACAGCGCAGCCCACCACCCAGACGAGGGTCAATACCAGTAATTTTAATGTTCTCATATCTTTATGTATATAATACTAAGCAAGAAGCGGCCCCCACCAAAGCCATCGCTTTGCCCTCCGGCCAGCGACCTTAGGTTCCCGAGCAAGCTTGCCTACCCGTAGCCTTCCCCCTGTAGGGGAGGTTTCCTGTGCGCTGGGCTTCCCTCCAAGGGGGATGAGAGGGGCTGGTTTCTCCCCTACGGGGGGGAGAGGTTAGGAGGGGTCTTCTATTTGTTTGTCATGATGTTGAGCACGTAGCGGTCGGTCTCGTCCATGCCGCGGCTGCCGATGGCCACGAGGTTGCGGATGCTTTGGTCCACGTCGTCGTCGATGATGCCTTCGACCGAGGTGACGTACTTGTGCTGCATGGCGAGCATGGCACTCAGCACGGCGGTGCTCACGCCCGAAGTGAGCTTCAGGGCGCACGACGGCTTGGCCCCGTCGCAAATCATGCCCGTGAGGTTGGCTATCATGTTCTTCACCGCGTATGAAATCTGCTCGTATGAGCCGCCCATGAGGTAGGTGATGCCACACGAGCTGCCCGTGCTGGCCACCACGCAGCCACAGAGTGCCGAGAGCGACCCCAAGTGCTGCTTGATGTAGATGGCGGTGAGGTTGCTCAGAATGAGCGCGCGGATGAGCTCCTCGTCGGTGTTGTGGTTCTCCTCAGCAAACACCACCACGGGCAGCGTGGTGCAGATGCCTTGGTTGCCGCTGCCGCTGTTGCTCATCACGGGAATCATGGCCCCCGCCATGCGGGCGTCGCAGGCGCAGCTGGTCACGCTGAGCACCTTCGAGAAAATGCTGTCGCCCATGATGCCGCGGCCCAGCGGGCCACAGAGCGTCTTGCCCAGCTGGTGGCCGTAGTTTTCGTGCAGTCCGCGCTCGGCGGCCTGCTCGTTGAGCCGCTTGGCCTCCAGAATGAAGTCGAGTTGCTCCACTGGCGTCGTGGTGGCAAACTCGTGGACGGTGCGCAGCGTGAGCTGGATGTCGTCGCTGACGGTTTCAGCCGCACAGGCTGCGCGATTCATCAATACTTCCGAGTCGCGTCGCTGATAGACAAAGTTGGTGTGTGCGCCCTTGATGATGGCCTGCGCCTCGTGGTCCTTGGCCCGGCAGGTGGCGCTGATGTAGAGCTTGTCGGGGTCGTCCTCCTCCAAGCTGATGCTGATGCGGTTCTCGCCCACATACTGCTTGCCGGCCTTCACGGCCTCGCGGTTGCAGTCGCGCAACACCTCCAACTGGTAGTCGGACTTGCCGATGAGCGCGCCCAAGGCCACGGCGATGGGCAGTCCCACCATGCCCGTGCCCGGTATGCCCACCCCCATGGCGTTTTTCAGGATGTTGGCACTCAGGCTCAGCTCAATGCGCTCAGGCTTCTGCCCGAGCAGCTCCGTGGCCTTGGCCACACACAGAGCCACCGCCATGGGCTCTGTGCAGCCAATGGCGGGAACCACCTGACGGTGAATCAGGTCGATGATGCGGTTTCGTTCTTCCTTTGTAAGCATAATGGTAGTATTGATTGCTGCAAAGATACAGCAAATCGGCAACACGCCAAAGAAAAAACGGCGTTTTTTTCATGCTTGGTTCAAGTTTCGTGGGGCTTTGCTTGGTGGGAGTTGTTGGGAGTTAACAGGGAGTTAGCCGAAGTTAACTCCCTGTTAATTTCCATCATTCTTCATCAGCCGTTCTCGCATGGGGGCATCCTGCGTTTCAACGGCCAGACGTTCACCCATCTGCCAGGCACCGCTTGCTATCGCTGCATGTTCAAGGAGCCGCCTCCTGTAGGGGCTGTGCCCACCTGCTCGCAGGCTGGTGTGCTCGGAGCCATTGCGGGCATGCTGGGAACCATTCAGGCAGCCGAGGCGTTGAAATATTTCACGGGCGTAGGCCAGCTGCTGACCAACCGCCTGCTCACCTTCGATGCCAAGACCATGCAATTCCGGACGGTGCAAGTGCGCCACCGCGACTCGTGCGCCATTTGCGGCACCACTCCCACCATCACCCAACTGATAGATTACGAACAGGCTGCCTGCGACCTCGCAAGCCACAAGCAGCAATAAATACATTATTACTCAACTTTCGCATGTTAAGTAAACAAGAAGTTGCAAGGAGTTGCAAGGAGTTACAAGACATCAGTCTTTGCTCTGAGTTCTTTCGCATGTTAAGTAAACAAGAAGTTGCAAGGAGTTACAAGGAGTTTCAAGACAATAGTCTTCACTCTGACAACTATCCGAAATGGATTGCAGGAATAAAGCTATTGTCCTGAACTCCTTGAACTTCTTGAAACTCCTTGAACTCCAAAAAAGTTGAGCGATAGCGAAACTTGAATACATTATTATATTATATTGTTGTCCGCTAAAAGTTAAA
>DFFM01000031.1 GCA_002369515.1 Prevotella sp. UBA3776
AGGGACTCCTGAAAAAGGATGGCGATATTAAATACTATGCTTATGGTGGCGACTATGGAGACAAGCCTAACCTCGACGCTTTCTGCATCAACGGACTGCTGGCTCCTGACCGCACGCCGCATCCCCACTACTATGAGGTGCAGTATGTCTATCAGCCTTTGCAGTTCGTTCAGGAGGGCGATAGCATCCGTATCATCAACCGTGACTATTTTACCGGCATCGACCACTATGAATACTATTGTGAGGTCTATCATAACGGGGAACTGGTCACCGGAGAACTTGCAAGAATAACAGGTGACAAATTCGGAATCCCCTATCCATTCTACCCCTACAACGAACCAGAACTGATTCTGAATGTCTATGCCCGTCTGCGTCAGTCCACACCATGGGCAGAAGAGGGATTCGTCGTTGCCCGCGAACAGTTCATTCTCAAACCTGAAGAGTTTTGGTATGGTGTCAGCGAGGGGAATGCGAAGCCTGTGAAATCTGCAGAGGATATGGTATTTACAACAGATAACGGCTACGTCACCATCAACCATACCGGGGCTCTCAGCTCGTGGATTGTAGATGGCAAACAGATGCTGCAGGCTCCTTTGGAACCCTATTTCTGGAAACCCGAGAACGACAATCAGCACGCCGCTCATTTTGCTGAGCGTATGGCTCCTTGGCGCGATGCAGCAGAGAATCGTACGGTAAAATCCATTCGTGTCAAGGACCATCAAGTGATTGTCGACATGACGCTGTCTGTAGGAGCCGAACTGACGTTGACATATACCGTAAAGAATGACGGACGTATCAGGGTGGATATGGACTACCGTCCTACGGCCACCGATATCCCTTTGATTCCCAAATTCGGTATGCGTTTGCGCTTGCCTGCCGACATGACCCATATCGAATACTACGGTCGTGGCCCATGGGAGAACTATCCCGATCGTAAGCGTAGTGCATTCTTGGGGCGATATCAGATGCCACTTACTGAATTTGAGACGGAATACGTCCATCCGCAGGATAACGGCTGCAGGACAGATGTACGCTGGTTCTGTATTTCAAATGGAGAAAAGACCCTTCGCATCGACGGCTTGCAGCCGCTCTGCATCCGTGCCTGGGACTATGGCGAAGAGAATCTGGAGGGAGTGCGCCATCCCCATGAAATCAATCGTGGACGCTTTGTCAATCTGAACATCGACCTCAATATTCATGGGGTGGGTGGCATCGACACATGGGGCAGGCGCACCTTGCCCCAGTACACCATCGACGGCAATAAGCCTTATCGCTATGCCTTTATACTCAGTTGGCAAAACAATTAAGACATCATTCAATCATTTCGCAAATAGATTATGAACTACAGGAATTTGTTTATTCTAAGCACAGGAACAATCTTGTTGCAGGGTTTGGGCAGATTGACTATAAGGCCTTCTGTCGTCTGGCGGGTTTTCAGCTTGCCGTATCCCAATAGATAAACGCTGCTGATGTTCTTGTGCATATTCTTGTTGCCCTTAGCTAGCGACTTGATGGTTAGCTGCCCGTTCTCGGGCCATCCCATAGCGGTGACGTAGAGGTATTTTGCGGTCTGATTGAATCGGATGTCGCGCCAGTCCATTCCAGCAAACTTGCTGTCGTTGAATCCCTGAGCATTGATCTTTATGTCCTCCTCGGCCACAGGTCCCTCGCCGAAGCGCACCCATGGACGAGTGCCGAAGATGCTCTCGCCGTTAACAGTTATCCACGCCTCCAAATCATCGAGAATCTGCGATTCCTTCTCGTCGTAGGTGCCGTCTGCACGAAGAGGAACAGAGAGCAGCAGATTGCCGTTCTTCGACACGATATCGACCAGCTGCTTGACCACTGTGGCTGCGCTTTTATAGCCGTTGCGCTCATATATGCTGGTGTTGTAGTGCCATCCGCCAATACAGTTGCACGTCTGCCAAGGCTCATCGATAATTTCGTTCGGAGCACCTCGCTCTACGTCCCATGTGAGTGCCTTGCGCTGCTCTTCGTTGAGAATCTTGCCGAAAACCACGGCACGGGGGTTCTTGTTGTAGAGATGGGTGGTGATGCGCAGTCCGCAGTCGCTCAGCGGATAGAAGGGCAGCACGGTGACATCGAAGTAGATAAGGTCGGGCTGATAGCGGTTGATGGCATCGAGGGTGCGGTCGTAGAAGTTGGTGACGAACTCCTGTGTCGGCGGGCATGCGCCATGGCTCCAGTCCCACTGGCTGTGGATGCGGCCATTGTCCCACGATCCCTGGCTCATGGGGTGATGCTGCTGGTAGAGCTGCTGAGGGTCTAAGCCTTCCCACCATTTGCCTTTGCCGTCCTCCTTGATTAGGTTGCCGTCGTAGTAGACACCAGCCTTATCTCCCTCCAGGTCGTAGCGCTTTGACGGCTCGTACCATGTCCATGCATGATCAGCATGGAACGAGATGCCTAGCGGCAGTCCGGCCTTTTTGGCTGCTGCTGCCCATTCAGCCAGCACGTCGCGCTTTGGACCAATGTTCTTCGAGTTCCACGGCTGATATTTCGAGTCCCAAAGGTCGTAGTTGTCGTGGTGGTTGCCAAGCACGAAAAAGTACTGTGCCCCGCAGCGCTTGTAGCGCTCCACAAGCTGCTCAGGATTCCACTTCTCAGCCTTGAACAGCGGCAGGATGTCCTTGAAGCCCACCTCCGACGGATGGCCGTAATGTTCCACGTGCCATTTGTACTCACGTGAACCTTCCATATACATCGAGCGAGCCATCCAGTCGCCTGAGCCCTCCACGCACTGGGGACCCCAGTGCGCCCAAATGCCGAACTTCGCATCGCGGAACCACTCTGGAGTCTTGTGTGTCTTCAGGCTCTCCCACGTAGGTTGATACTGACCTGTCTGCATCTGCTCGTGCTGTTCAGAGACAGGAATCCGGTAGTCTTGTGCCATGGATGCGCTAACCATGCAGCCAAGGGCTAAAAGTAACAATGTCTGTTTCATGCGAGCAACAATATCAATTTTTTATTATGCCAACATCTTTGGCGTTTTTTCGTCAAACGCACACTGTAAAATTCTTTTTGAGGCACTTTTTGCAGGCAATCCCACTTGTCTTGAAACTGCATGTAGGAGTTTTCCTCGTCGAAGAGTTCCCTGTCGATGTCCATCTTCTGTTACTTGACTATCTTGTAATAATCCGCCTTGCGGGGCTTCGGGGAATGGCTGCCGCCTTCGGCCTCGTAACCGATGCTCAGAGCACCGATGCCCATCAGATCCTCCAGGATTCCCATGTCACGGAGCAGCTGCCTTCCCTCCTCGGAGTCGAACATCTCACGCTCCCTGTGAATCCAGCAGGTACCGAGTCCGATCTCATGGGCTGCCAGCATCATGGTCTGTAGGACAATGCTGCCGTCATAAACTTCATTGCCATAGCCCCTGTCGGTGAGGACGAGGATGATGGTAGGCGCACCGTAATAGGGATCGCCAGTGGTTCCCATCACCTCGGCGTTCATCTTCTTCAGACGTTCGATGAATGCCGGATTCTGCACGGCAACAATATGGGGATGCTGGGCACCCATGCTGGTGGGCGACCATGTTCCGGCTTCCAATACCTGGATGAGTTCGTCATCCTTGATCTGCTCGTTCCTGTATTTGCGCACACTGCGGCGCGTCTTGATGCAATCGATGGTATTCATATCTTTTTCAGAGTTGAATGTTGTATTGTTCTTTGATATCGCCATTGTCTATCTCGTTTGAGACTTCGGCGACTGGCTTTTTCTTCACGTCTTTGCTTTCGGGCATAGCTGCGTATGCCCGGGCATATTCCTGTTTCATGTCTTATCGGTTGATTTAAATGGGTTACAATATGTTGATGCTGATTCGGCGGCCAAGCCCCTCGAATATTTTGAAGAGCGTGGAAACCTGCACGTCGGTATGGCCGTTCTCCACACGGGAGATGTAGGCTTTCTTCGTGCCGATCCGTGACGCAAGCTGCTCCTGGGTGAGTCCCGCCCTGAGGCGTTCCTCCTTCAGGCGCTCACCGATGATGAAGGCATCACAGCCGTTCTCGAACTCCAGCCTTGACGGTGTGCCTTCCTTACCGAAATCTTCCTCTATAAAATCCTCTATCGGTGTCAGATTCAACTGCTTCATCTTTTCTCTATCCATGGTCTTCGGCTTTTTTCTTGTTACTGAAATATTCTTTCATGATTCTCTTTGCGGTCTCAATCTCCTTGCGCGGTGTCTTCTTTGGGTGCCCTCTCACGAAATAATCAATTTCGCAAGAACTCTCCCTTCTTCTGGAAGCCGTTGAAGAGAATCACAAGGTTTCCTTCATCCATACAGCAGAAGATCCGGTAGATGTTTCCCTGGTCTTCCACCCGTATCTCAAACAGGCCGGGTACGCCTGAAATGGACTTCATATAGGTCTGCGGTATGATATCCAGTGTCATGATGTAGACGAGAACCTGGTATATCTTTTTGATGGTCTGCTGACTGAGTGTCCGCTTAAACTTCTTGAAGTAGTCACCATAGACGGTGACCTGCCTCTTGAACTCTTTTTTCATTTTCTATTGTGCAAAGTTAACTAATTGGTTTACAATCTCCAAGGATTTTGGGCAAAATCTTTCAATCCTGCCCAAAAATCCTTGTGTTAATCCATTATTCTATGAACTGGTTGAATTTCTTCATGGCCTCCATCTTGATTTCGTCTGCCACGTCGATATAGGGCTTCATGGCCTTGTAGTCACTATGGCCGGTCCATTTCATGACGACCTGGGGAGGTATTCCCATGCCCAGTGCATTACAGATGAACGTCCTTTTCCCCGTGTGCGTACCTATCAGTTTGTATTTGGGCTTCACTACGTCAATACGCTCGTTACCCCTGTAATAGGTCAAGCGGATTGGTTCGTTAAAACCAGCCAGCTCGCACAGCTCGTGAAGATATACGTTCATCTTCTGATTGCAGACTACAGGCAGTGCCTTGTTGTCCGGCAAGTCAAAAGGCTTGTATTTTTCATATGAAAGCATTCCATCGTCGTCGAAGTAGTCAAAGTTTAGCTCAAATGTCTTCAGGCCACGCTTCCTCTTATAGTCCCGGAGTCCCTTCAGATGATTACGCATAGCACGGAATTTTTCATGAGTTGACTCCGTCCAGTTGTTCTGACGGCCACACACATTTTCAAACTCAACAGCGACTTCCCAGAAAGGTAAAGATTTCACAGTCTCTGATCTCAATTTTTGCGTTTCTCAGTTTTGACCACATTGGAACGAATTTCTTGTTACTCATATTCTTCTTATTTGTGCCCTGGTGGTTAGCCGGGGCGTTGCCTTTTTAATCATTTCCGGCGGCAAATATAATATGTTTTTCTGGTACTGCAAAATGCGGTATCTGAGGCAAAAAATAGCAGAATAAACCAAACGGTTTACCCCTTCTCTAAAAGGAAATTTTACAAGATAACAGCAACTGCAAATAATGTTTTATAATATCCTATCCTAATATGTAAACCAATAGGTTTATCAACAATTTAAAAACTTTTCACTCTCTTTAGCTTTTTTTGCTTTTGTTCACCTTCTGCAAGTGCTTCGCCACTTCATGCAAGGACTAATGCAGTGGGAGATTTTGCAGATGCAATCGGTTATTTTGTGCACATGCCAGGATGGTTCAAAGCAAACCTCGCGGAAAGATACAAGATTATCAGTAGGCTGCTCGGAATATCATAATCACACGAAGCCATAAGTCGAGCAAATGCGCTCGCCCTGCTTTGAGTACTCAACAATCTCAACACGTCGCGCCTTTGATTTTTCACAGGGCATGCGGTGATCATCATAATAATAGGCAACCGAATATGCACCGCCATTCGGTGTGGGCTCGTTAATTCGTTCAGAGGTAATCATGTTGCAAATTTATGAATTATTTTTGAAACTACAAAACAAAAATGCAGGAGGCGGATAGACGAACGTAGCCCAGCTGCTGAACGCGTCGTTTGCTGGTATGTTCCCGGCAAAGAACTCGTTAAGGTATTCACAAAGCCTCTCGCACTTGTGATATGCCTCGATCCGTGCAGGATCTGTATGATATACGTTGGTGTATTCTTCGAGTTTTATTACTGTAGAGCTAAACTTTCGTCATTAGAATAAAATTAGGGCTGATACCAGATTCGGTGTCAGCCCTGATTTTTTGTCTGATGGCTCAATGTTTAGCGGACAGAAATATATATTTTGTTTTTTCTTGCGATTATCTGATGGCATGGTCGGCACCCGCGTCGATGCCGCTCCATGCCTTCTTCGATGTCCAGTCGCGATAGGGTGCCGCCCAGAACGGATCGTCGGCAGGCAGGCCGAGGGGCAGGAATGCTGCGGTGCAGAGATAGAGGCTGCCCGTATTGATATAGTCTTCCGACATGCGTATCTGGCTGCCGGTGTAACCGATGCGGAGCCAGCCGTTCTTGTCGAACGTGCACGGCTGCGAGAGCTGGCGCCGGATGACGGCCGTCAGGGCACAGCGCACCTGAGCGGGACTGACATTCTGGGGCAAGATATGCAGCAGGGCGGCATCGGCCAGAGCGTGCATTGAGCCGAAACGATAGACGATGGACCGGCCCGTGACGGGATAGCTGCCCTCGGGCGAGATCATGCGTTCCAACTCGGCAGCAAGGCGTCCGTGGCGCTTGGTCTGCTCCGGCAAGAAGTCTGCTCCGGCTAGGCCGTGTTTCTTCAGCACCTGCAGGGTCTCGGTAAACATCGGATGAATCACCAGGCTGTTATAATAATCGAGGTGGAAGTCGGGACCATCACCATACCAGGCATCACCCTTGTACCACTCGTTGCGGAACCGGTTCACGCCATACATCAGCCGCTCCATGTCGCATTCGCCTGTAAATTCGAGCAATGCGGCCTCGATGATGGAGGCGAAAAGCAGCCAGTTGCACTCGAAGGGCTTGATGCCACGAGAAGTCTTCCATTCGTTCACGAGACAGTCGCGGGTCTGCTGGTCGAGCCGCCCCCAGATTTGCTTCGGGGCCCTGAGTACGCCTTCGGCCAGAAAGGCAGCATCGACCAACGGCTGGGTGTGGCGGTTGTCGAACATCAGATGGTCGGCCGCCTGAGGGTTTACACCGTTTTTCAGACCGCGCACCACGAGGTCGATAAATTTTGCACGGAGCTTTCCCTCTTCGGTATCGTCGGGACCCAGTTCGAGCCAGGGAGCGATGCCACAGATGGTGCGGCCCACAGCCTCGAGATAGGACACCTCGCGGCGAAGGGGATCCGTCGAGAGCGACTCGAAGGGCATGTTCTGTTTGAGCGTTCCCGCAGCAAGGTTCTCGAGCACGGGAGCGGCAATCTTCGTCATGGCGTCCACCCATGTCTTTCGGTCAGTCATGCCACAGGGTTTGGCGAGCAATTGCTTCATGCGCATCAGCGCCTCCACATAGTAATAATCACCGTAGGTCAGCGGCACGTCCACCTCGGCACCGGCCTGATGATGACCCACGCCATGCTTGATGATGAAGCCGCCCTGCTCACCTTCGGCAGCGAGGTATTCGGCCGAAGAGAGTGTGCGCAACTGACGTTCGGCGAGGGTCAGCCACTGCGGGGCCATCTCCGAGGGATCGAGCTGACTCAGTTCGATGAGTGCCGATGCCATGATGGCGGCAGCCGAGGCGTCGCGGAGGGCGACCTTCTTCGGAGCCTTCTTGCCCTTCGCGGGGATGCCTGGCGCATCGTAGTCCCAGTAAGGCACTTTATCCTCCGGCAGGTGGGGATGGTTCATCAGGAACTTGCCGATGCTCCGGGCCTGCTGCAGATACTTCGGGTTGAGTGTCTCGCGATACATCATGGTGTAGCCATAGAGTCCCCAGGCTTGTCCGCGCGACCATGAGCTGCCGTCGGCATAGCCCTGCGCCGTGTTTTTGGCGTGGGGTTGCCCGGTGATGGTGTCGTAGGAGACCACGTGGAAGGTGGAGAAGTCCGGACGGAAATGGTTCTTGATGGTGGTGTCGGCGTGGCGCTCGGCGATGCGCTCAAAGCGCATGTCGCCCGTCTGCCGGGTCATGAAGCAGAGCATCTCCAGGTTCATCATGTTGTCTATGATGACGGGATACTGCCAGCGTGGCCCCGACTCCCACGACTTGATAACGCCGAGTTTGTCGTTCCAGCGGGTGAGCAGGCTCTGGGTGCCCTCGGCGATGACATCGTAGTAGTGCTGATTGCCAGTCAGCCGATAGCCCTGTCCGAAGCTGCAGTAGAGCATGAAGCCCAGGTCGTGGGTGTTGGTCACCCGCTTGGCGGGTTCCACACGGTCGGTGTACATCTCGGCGAACCTGCGCAGCTGCTGATCTTTGCACTGTGAGTTCTCATAGAGCATCCAGAGCACGCCAGGAAAGAAGCCCGACACCCAATGGTCGTAGCGGATCGTCTGTAGCGTAGGCTCCTTGACTCCCTTCGACGGTTCGAAGGTGCGCGGCAGCGCGTCTGGCAGGTTCTCCAGCGCCGTAGCAAGGATGAGCGACTGGCTCTTGGCGCGGCTCAGTCCGCGCTCCACCACCTGAGACATTGGCTCTGCCGGCTGCGCTGAAATTGTTGTGAGTCCAATTGCAGTGAACAGGACGAGCAAAAGGCATTTCTTCATATTGATTTGATTTTAGCTGTTTCCGATGGCGCAAAGATACGAATAAGCGAGCGAAAAGCCAAATTAATTTGAGCTTTTCCGAGCGGGAGTTAGCCCCCTGGGGGGGAAGATGGTTTACGGTTTACAGTTTACGGTTTACAGAGAGGCGAGCTTGCTCGGGAACCAAAGGTCGCTGGCCGAAAGGCTACGGGTAGGCACGACAGCGGGAACCAACGGTCGCTGGCCGAAGGGAAAAGCAATGGGGAAAAGCAATAGACCCAACGCACAGACAATCTCTCCCCCCAGGGGGAGTCGGAGGGGGCTAACTCCCCCTGGGGGGAGAGAAAAAAAGCAGATTTGCCCGTTTTCTTGATTTTAATATGTATTTTTGCAGACAGTTCTCATCGTTTATCGGAAATGAGCATGAAAAGACTGCTTCTGACAATCAAGACAACCAAAACAAAACAATAAGACATGAAACGCCTGATGACAAGCCTGTTGCTGTTGGCATCCATCCTGACCGCACAGGCTGACGAGACCAAGATGGTGCCCCTCGTGGGCAATGTGTTGAACCGACAGACCACCTCGCTCAACGGCGAGTGGCGATACATCGTCGATGTGCAGGAGTCGGGCTACTACGGCTACCGCCGCGAGAAGATACGCAACGGCTACTTCCGCAACCAGAAGCCCCAGAAGCCCGAAGACCTCGTGGAATACGACTTCGACCAGAGCGACCGCATGCAGATACCCTCCGACTGGAACACCCGCGACGAGCGCCTCTTCTTCTATGAGGGCACGGTGTGGTTCAAGCGATCCTTCAACTACCAACCGAAGGCAGGCCGCAGGACACTGCTCTACTTCGGAGCCGTCAACTATGAGGCCATCGTCTTCGTCAACGGCCAGGAGGTAGGCCGCCACGTAGGCGGCTTCACCCCCTTCTGCTTCGACGTGACCGACCTGCTCCGCGAGGGCGAGAACTTCGTCATCGTCAAGGTGGACAACAAGCGCAGCCGCGAGAATGTGCCGACGCTCATCTTCGACTGGTGGAACTATGGCGGAATCACTCGCGACGTGCTCCTCGTCGATGTGCCCGACACGTATATAGAGAACTACTCCCTCCAGCTCAACCGCCAGAACCCGAAGCAGCTCGACTTCTCCCTCCAGCTCAGCCAGAAGGAGGCCGGCCGCCAAGTGACACTCTCCATCGCCGAGCTGAAACTGAAGCAGACCGTCACGACCGACGCCGATGGCCGTGCCACCGCAACGCTGAAGGCCAAGCGACTCCAGCTATGGAGCCCCGAGAGCCCCAAGCGCTACCGCGTAGAGCTCTGCCTCGCCCCCACCACAAAAGTCCCCCGCGCAGACGTCGGCGACCATCTGGCCGACAGCATCGGCTTCCGCACCATCGCCACCCGCGGCAAGCAGATCCTGCTCAACGGCCAACCCGTATTCCTCCGTGGCATCAGCATCCACGAGGAGAAGCCCCTGGGCGGCGGCCGCGCCAATGGCCCCGACGATGCCCGCAAGCTACTTTCATGGGCAAAGGAGCTCGGCTGCAACTTCGTGCGACTGGCCCACTACCCGCACAATGAATATATGGTACGCGAAGCCGAGCGCATGGGCATCATGGTCTGGTCGGAAATTCCCGTCTATTGGACCATCGACTGGACGAACAACGATACCTACGCTAACGCCAGCCGCCAGCTCAACGATATGATACGCCGCGACCAGAACCGCTGCAACGTCATCATTTGGAGCATAGCCAACGAGACGCCCCACTCCCCCGAGCGCGACCACTTCCTCAGCCGCCTCTCCAAGCAGGCTCACGAGATGGACCCCACCCGACTGGTGTCGATGGCGATGGAGGTGCTTTCGGCCGCCAACTACCACAACCGCCTGCAGGACAACATGAACGAGTACGTCGATGTCATCTCCTTCAACCAATACATCGGTTGGTATCGCGACGTGAACGATGCCGCCAAGATGACGTGGGAGATACCCTACGACAAGCCTGTCATCGTCAGCGAGTTCGGCGGCGGCGCCAAGGCCGGATTCCACGGCCCGAAGAACCAGCGCTTCACCGAGGAGTTCCAGGAAAACCTCTACCGCGAGAACACCGCCATGCTCGACAAGATCGACGGACTCGCAGGCACCACACCCTGGATTCTGAAAGACTTCCGCTCGCCCCGACGTCTGCTACCCGGCATCCAGGACTACTACAACCGCAAGGGCCTTTTCAGCGACGACGGCCATAAGAAAAAGGCTTTCTACGTGCTGAAAGCATGGTATGAGAGAAAAAAAACAAATCGTCACTAATAACTTATGCACAAAACCATTTCTAAAACTGTTCGCCCGCGCACGAGTTTCTCCGCTAACGTTCCGTCACGGCTTGTACCCATTGCACTCTGTGTATTATCATCCCATCTGACCGGGTCCACACGAGAACCGGTGGACAGTTCATAAAGAAAGCAAAAACAAACCTTTCCTTACCGTTGTTTTCTACCATTTACCGAATACGGGAAACCAGCCTCTCTCTTTCCGCGAAAGGTGAACGATGTTTACTTTTTTACAAAATAAAACGCTGACTTACAACAAGTTAGCGTTTTTTGTCTTGTTTAAATAGCGAACTGTTCGCGTTTTTTTTCAGAGACCATGGGAGAATTTCCGAGGTGAGCGTGGACATTCGGATTATCTTGAAGAAGGCTATCCTTAACAATGCGACCGTCATTGCGTTCTGCCATAATCATCCGAGTGGGAACATCCGTCCGAGCATGGTGGACGACAAGCTGACCCAATCACTCAAAAAGGGGTGCGACTTGATGCGCATCCATTTCCTCGACCATGTGATTGTGTGTGACGGGCAATATTACAGCTACCATGAGAATGGAAGACTATGACATATATAAAAAGAACAGACAAGATGAAAGAGGCACTTGACTTGTACGATGAAACGCCGGACACAGGAGAATAGCCTCTAACCCTTAGCCCCCTCCGACTCCCCCTGGGGGGAGAGGTTTATAACGCTCCGCGTCGATCGAAAACCAATAAAAACCAACAAGGACAAGGAAAAACAGGTTTTTATT
>DFFM01000011.1:0-259 GCA_002369515.1 Prevotella sp. UBA3776
AACCATAGGAAGCAAGGGGAGGGGGATGGGGGGTGGGGTCTGTATTTTTTCACACAAAACTAAAAAAAGAAAACCGTCAACGCCGAACAGCAAAGGCAGCAAAAAACATCGCCAACCACGACGTTCTGGTCATAGTTGGCGGTGAGGCAAAAATATCTCCCGACGTTGCGCTGAAATTCTCTAGAAAATTTGAGCGCAACGTCGGGAGATGTTTTTTCAATATGATTATCCGCTATCGTACCACCAAATCCTTTGTAGC
>DFFM01000011.1:447-1741 GCA_002369515.1 Prevotella sp. UBA3776
AAGACGCAGAGCGTTCAACCAACTGTCTCTTTTAGTATAATACCCCTAAAACAACGTATTTGGTGATACGATTGCGGATAATCATTTTTTTCGATGTCAATGGTGGCGAAAACAGCGTCGAGCGACAAGCCTCCCAACTGGTCAGGGAGTCAGCCGGTCATCGACCATTCGCTGCATGTACTGCTGGATGATGGCTTTCAGTTCGCGCTCCATCTGTGGCTGCTGGGGCGCCCGTCCCATCAGGTTGTGGCGCAGCAGATAGTCTGTCAGCCGATAGAACCCAATGGTATGTTCACCGTCGAACTGCAGCAGATAGTCGCCCTTGCAATACTGGAACACGCCGTCCAGATAGTTCACGGCCCAGGTGTCCTCGGGCGGGGTGTTGAACAGGTCGATGCCGAAGGCCATGTAGGGTTTGTCGCACCCCACGTATCCCAATATGGTGGGCATGATGTCGGATTGCTGGGCAATGCCGTCGCGTATGCCGGGCTGCAGGGCGCCCGAGGGGTCGTAGAAGATGATGGAGGTGCTGAAGTGGTTCACTCCGCCGCGATATTCAGCATGGTTGCTCATGTTGGGGTGGTCGCCCGTGAGCACAAAGAGTGTGTTCTCAAACCACGGTTCTTTCTTGGCTTCGTCGAAAAACCGCCGCAGCGCATGGTCGGTGTAGCGTATGCACTTGTGGATGGGCAGTTCCTCCTCGGGAAACCGCTCTTTGTAGGCATCGGGCACATGGAAGGGGTGATGGCTGGTGAGCGTGAAGAGGGCCGTCATGAAGGGCTGCTTCATGTCGCTCATCTTCATGCGGAAATACTGCAGGAAAGGTTCGTCCCAGATGCCCCACCAGTTGTCGGAGTCGGCCTTGCCGCGTGTGCGGCGGTCGGCCTCGTAGTTTTCCTGTGCCCAGCATTGCTGGAAACCGGTGGATTTGGTGAAGCCCTGGAACCCCAGGCTGGTGGCGGGGGCTCCGTGGAAGAAGGCGGTCTGGTAGCCCATGTCGCCGAGAAACTGCGCCGTTCCTTGCAGGTGGTTGAGGGCGTAGGACGACGCCACGAACGACTCAACCATCATGGGCAGGCCCGAGAGGGCCGACGGCATGGCGTCGATGCTGGCCCAACCGTTGGCGCAGGTGTAGCGGAAGGTGACCGAATGCTCGATGAGCGAGTCGAGAAACTGGGTGTAGCCTCGGTAGCCGGGCAGCACCTCCTTGTTGAGACTGCCAAAATACTCGCGGCCGAAACTCTCCAGGAAGATGACGACGATGTTCTTGGCCCCCCTCCTGTCCCCCCTGGGG
>DFFM01000011.1:1863-9577 GCA_002369515.1 Prevotella sp. UBA3776
CCCCAGGGGGGACAGGAGGGGGGCCTTGGGTTTGGCCTTGACTTTTGGTTGTTGTTTTTACATTGTGTATGGGGCTGTAGATGCGCTCCAGCTCCTCGGCCGAGAAGTAGGAGGGCACGTGATAGGACGCCTTGCCGATGGTGCGGATCACGGAGAAGGGGGTGTTCAGAACGAGCGAAGCGTCATTGGGCCTCACAATGAACTGGTTGGCGGTGCTCACCTTGATGGGGCGGTTGTCCCAGAATCCGCCGCGCATGCCCGCCCAGCACAGAAATGCCACCAGCAACAGCGAGAGCGTCTGCACGGCATAGTAGCGGCGGAGGGAGGACGAAGCCCCCTCAGTGGCCGAAGGGCCCACGCGAGGCACTCTATACCCACGCCACAGAAAGGCCACGAGCAGCACGAAGAGCACCACCAGGTACCAGTGGTTGACAAACTCCAACAGCACAATGCTGCCCAGCTTGTCGTCGCGGCCAAACTCGCTGAAGAAGGCGGTGGTGGTGCGCCGCGCCGTGTATTGGAAATAGACCGAGTCGCACAGGTTCATGGCAAGGGCCACGGCGTTGACCACAACAAACACCCACTTGCACAGCTTCTGCCACGTGGGGCCTTCCTTTGCGTGGAGCGGCAGAAACACCAGCAGCAGATAGAGGGCGTTGGTGTAGGCGATGGCCGACGTGTCGAAATAGACGCCTCCCCAGAAAAGGGTCCACAGCCGGCCCGACCCCGGCAAGTGGGCATAGGTGTGGGCGTTCTCGAAGAAGAAAGCCAGCCGAGTGACCATGTAGGCTGCGTAGAGCAGCAGCAAGTTGACTGCCACGGCGCACAGAGGCGCAAGTGTTTTCGTCTTTTGACGATGAATCTTGAACATTCTTTATCTTTTGATTTCAGATTTTTTTCAGGTGTGAGGGTTTCCTACGGCCGCAGCCTGTCCTGCGTCATGCGCATCATGTACTGCTGGATGATGGCCTTCAGCTCGCGCTCCATCTGCGGCTGCTGGGGTGAACGGCCTTTGAGGTTGCGCTTCATGAGCGAATCGCTCAGCGCATAGACGGCGCGCGTCTGTTGGCCGTCGAACTGCAGCACGAGTCCGTGCTTCACATACTGGTAGATGCCGTTCAGATAGTTCACGGCCCACGTCTCATCGGCGGGCGTGTTCAGCAGGTCGATGCCGAAGCCGAAATAGGGTTTGTCGTAGCCCAGCATGCCCATGACGGTGGGCAGGATGTCAATCTGCTGGGCTATCTTGTCCTGCACCTCGGGCTGCCGTTCGGGGTTGCCCGGTTCGTAGATGATGATGGGCGAGCAGAATCCGCCCAGGTCGGTCTGATAGTAGGCGTGGTCGGAGAGGTTGGTGTGGTCGCTGGTGAGCACGAAGATGGTGTTCTCGAACCACGGCTCGCGGCTGGCGCGCTCAAAGAATCGCCCGATGGCCATGTCGGTGTAGCGTATGCACTTGTGGATGACGATGCCCTCCTCGGGATATTTCTGCCGATACTTCTCGGGCACGGCGTAGGGGTGGTGGCTGCTGGCGGTGAAGACGGCGGTCATAAAGGGCTGTCGCATTTCGGACATCTTCGTGGCATAGTATTGCAGGAAGGGCTCGTCCCAAATGGCCCACATGCCGTCGAAGTCGGCATCGCCGCCGAAGCGCTTGTCGGCATTGTAGTCCTCGCGGCCATAGTATTGCTGGAATCCCGTGGCGCGGCTGAACGCCTGGAAACCCATCGACCCGCGCTGCGCACCGTGGAAGAAGGCGGTCTGGTAGCCCTCGGCAGCCAGCAGGGCGGCCATGCCGCTGACGTGGTTCATCGAGGCGGGCGTCAGGAAGAACGGCTCCACAAACATGGGGATGCTGCTCAGGATGCTGGGCATGCCGTCGATGCTCTTGCGCCCGTTGCAGAACGAGTGGGCGAAGGTGACGCTCCGGGCGATGAGCGAATCCACGCAGGGTGTGTAGCCTTTGTAGCGTCCGTTCTCAAGCGTTTTGTTCAGCGCGCCGATGTACTCGCGGCCGAAACTCTCCACAATCAGGATGACGACGTTCTTGGCCTTCGGCTTGTCCCCTCCGGCGGAGAGAGACTGGCTGTTCGGGGCTTCCCCCCCAAGGGGGGTGAGAGGGGAGCCTTGGGCTTTGGTTGTTTTTCTATTATGTATGGGGCTGTATATCCGCTCCATGGTGGCCTCGTCGGCGAAGTAGTCGGGCACGGTGAACACGTTCTTGCCAATGGTGCGATAGAGCGAGAAGGGGGTGTTGAGCACCAGAGCCGCCTCTACAGGGCGATCTACATACTGGTTGGCGTTGGAGATGGTGATGGGGCGCACGGCTGTGGTGAATCCGCCACGGATGCCCGCCACCACCAGCGGAGCCACCACGAGCATGGAGAGCAGGGCCACGACGTTGTAGTGCCAGGGAACGACGCTGCGCGATGGCACATCGCCGTCTGCCGACAGCGAACGGTTCGAAAAGTCGCTCTGCCGCAGCCCCGTGCCGACATAGAGCCGCCACAACAGCCACATCTGCAGCACGAACAACAGCAGCAGATACCAATGGCGCACGGTCTCGGTGAGAAACACCGAGCCGAGGTTGCCCTCGTGCGCAAACTCGCCAAAGACGGTGGTGGTGGTGCGCCGCATGGTATAGCGGAAATACACCGCATCGCACAGATTGGCGGCCAGCGCCAAACCGTTGACCACCACGAACAGCCAGCGGCAGCACTGCTGGTAGCCCTTCCGCTCCTTGCCGTGCCAGGGCAGCAGCATCAGCACAATGTAGGGGATATTGGTGACCAGAATGGCCGATGTGTCGAACATCAGCCCGCCGCGCAACATCTCCAACAGGTGCGACACCGTGAGTCCCTGCTCAAAATAGCTGTAGTTCACCAGCAGATAGACCACGCGCGCCACAAAATAGAGCGCATAGGCCAACAGCAGGTTCAACACCACTGCCTTGAGGGGAGCGAACGCTTTGAACTTTGAACTTTGAACTTTTGACATCGAAAGCATTATTTCTTAGATCGTTTTTTCTGTAAACCGTGAACCGTAAACCGTAAACTGTAAACTGTAAACCGTAAACTGTAAACCGCAAACCGTAAACTGTAAACCTTCTCTCCCCCCAGGGGGAGCCGGAGGGGGCCCGTAAACTATGAGCCAAGACTAAAAACTCCTGTGCGTCATCTCCCCGCCCCTCAAGGGGAGGGGATGGGGGTGGGGTCTGTAACTTTCCCACTAAAAATCCCAATCACTCCAACTCCCCATCTTTCCCATAGCCAAGACCATTAATCTCCTTCGCTGCCGTTTGCAGAATGGCCTTTCCCTTCTTTATCAGCAGTTCGCTGTCGGTACTCTCATCCACCACGATGCGGTTGGCATTGAGGTCGAACACGGCAAAGCCCGTACTGTCGCGCATGGTGATGCCGTTGTTGTAGGTGTGTACGGCAAAGGGATAAGCATAGCCCTTGCTCATCACGTCGCGGCTGAAGATGAAGTCGCGATGGTCGATGCCCATCTGTCCGAGCAGCGTGGCGGGCAGGTCAGTCTGGTTGCAGAGCTGCTCCACGCGGCGCGGCTCCTTGACGGCTCCGCCCAGCCAGAGCATCGGCACATGGTCGTGCTCGGGGTGCTCCTCGCCCACATCGCCATAGCTGATACCGTGGTCGGGCAGCAGCACGACGAGCAGATTGTCCCACTGCGGGGTCTTCCGCAGTTGGTCGATGAACCGCCCGAGACACTCGTCCAGATAGTTGAAGGCATTCAGGATGGGGTCGGCCAGCCGGTGCGTGGGCACATCCCACGGTTCGTGGCTGCTCAGCGTGGAGTAGCCCCAAAGATGATGGTCGGTGTCCTTGGCCTGCACAATCTGGTCGTAGAGGGTCTGGAAGGTGATGTCGTCGCGAACGCCCCACTTGGCCGTTTGCTGTTCGGCGGCTGTGTAGTCGTTCTTCCAGTGCAGCTGTCCGAAACCGGTGGTCACCAGGTAGCTGCGCATGTTGGTGAAATTGATGTCGCCGCCGTAGAGATAGTAGGTGTGGTAGCCTTCGCCCTGCAGCGTCTTGGCAATGCCTGGCAGGAAACGCGTCTTGGCGGGCATCTTCATCACCGACGAGCGCGGAAACGACAGATAGCCGCTCCATGTACACAGTGTGCCGCGGTCGGTGCGATAGGAGTTGGCATAGAAGTTGGAGAAATAAACGCCTTCGCGCGTCAGCGCGTTCAGCCGTGGCATCACGTCTTTCCGCCCGCCTATCTGCTCGGTGAAAATGCCGCCGCAGCTCTCGAGCAGCACCACCACGATGTTGGGCCGGCGTGTGCGCAGCAGCGTGTCGGGGGCGACGCTCTCCGTGGGGTAAAGGCCCTGCATGAGCCGCGCCCGCTCGGTCTCGGCCATGAACGGATAGTCGGGCACCTCGCTGGCCGTCTTCTCGAACGACGAAAGGAACGAAAATACCGGGTTGACGGCCGAGTGGTTCAGAAACTGGTTTTGCGAGTAATAAACCTGCCCCACATTGGTGGTCGATTCGCCCAACCCGCCGCGAATGCCCACCACGAGCAGCGGCGTCAGCGCCACACAGAGCAGGGTCTCCCCCACCCTCGCGCTTATGGATGCAGGCCGCTCGGCACGATGGTCGAAGACGCCACGCTCCACGGCGCAATAGCATTGATAGATGACCAACACCAACGCTGCCAGCACCAGCAACCGCACCAACAGATAGACTGCCGACACGCTCGCCATGGCCTCGGTGGGTGTGTCGAGAAACTGCAGGCACGTGGAGTCGAGCTTGTATTTCCAGAAGGCGTACAGGCTGGTGTCGGCCACAAAGGCCAGGGCGAACATCACCGCCACCAACCCATAATAGCCGCGCGACAACCACCGCGGCACGTGCGTCCACACGGCCACCACGCACAACAGGAAGGGCACAACAAGAAAATAGAGGGCCGTGCTCAGGTCGAGTGACAGCCCGTGCCACAGCACGTCCTTCACATCGGACAAAGAGAAAGTGCCCACACTGCGGTTGCACAGCATGAACACCACCTTGGCCACCATGAACAACAGCACGGTCAGCACATAACATTTCAAGAGATAGAACACCCGTCGCCTCATCTTGTCAACTCACATCTGCATGTCGTGCAGTTTCTTGTAGTATCCGTCCTGTTGCAGCAGCTCGTCGTGGGTGCCACGCTCCACAATCTGCCCCTCGTGCAGCACACAAATCTCGTCAGCATTCTTGATGGTCGAGAGTCGGTGGGCAATGGCCACGGTGGTGCGCGTCTTCATGAGCCGCTCCAGCGCGTCCTGCACCAACCGTTCGCTCTCGGTGTCGAGAGCCGATGTGGCCTCGTCGAGAATCAGTATGGGCGGATTCTTCAGAATGGCCCGTGCTATCGACACCCGTTGCCGCTGACCGCCCGAGAGCCGTCCGCCGCGGTCGCCGATGTTCGTGTCGAACCCTTGCTCGCTCTGCATGATGAATTCATAGGCATTGGCTATCTTCGCCGCCTCAGCGATTTTCTCATTCAGCTCCTCCTCGGTGAACACGGGCTCCGCCGTCGAAGCGCCCTCCCTCACTCCGAAGGCGATGTTGTTGCGGAACGAGTCGTTGAACAAAATGGCCTCCTGATTCACGTTGCCGATGAGCTGCCGCAGGTCGTTGATGCCCAGGTCCTTCACGTTGATGCCGTCGATGAGCACCTCGCCCCGCTGCACGTCGTAGTAGCGCGGTATCAGGTCCACCAGCGTCGATTTGCCGCTGCCGCTCTGCCCCACCAGCGCAATGGTCTTCCCCTTGGGAATCACCAGGTTGATGTCGCGGAGCACCCAGATGACCGCCCCCTCCGGCTCCCTATACCCAAACCACACGTGGCGGAACTCTATCTGGTGTTCGAACGCCGCTATATGCTTCGGATGTTCAGGCTCCTTGATGCTGTTCTCTGCCATCAGTATCTTGTCGATGCGCTCCATCGAGGCCAGTCCCTTCGGGATGTTGTAGCCCGCCTTCGAGAAGTCCTTCAGCGGGTTGATGATGCTGTAGAGCATCACCATGTAGTAAATGAAGATGGGGCCCGAGAGCGCATGCTGGTGGAGCACCAGCACACCGCCGAACCACAGCACAATGACTATCATCACCGTACCCAGAAACTCACTCATGGGGTGGGCCGACGACTGCCGTATGTTCACCCGCATGATGTCGTCGCGGTAGGCCGAGTTGATGCTGTCGAAACGGCGGTTCATCTTCTCCTCGGCACAAAAAGCCTTGATGATGCGCAGTCCGCCCAACGTCTCCTCCACCTGGCTCATGGTGTCGCTCCAGAGGGCCTGCGCCTTGATGCTCTGCGCCTTCAGCTTGCGGCCCACCCACCCCATGAACCAACCCATGACGGGGACAATCACCAGCGTGAACACCGTCAGCTGCCACGAGATGAACAGCAGTGCGGCAAAATAGCTCACTATCAGGATGGGGTTCTTGAACAACATTTCCAGACTCGACATGATGGAGTTCTCTATCTCCTGTACGTCGCCGCTCATGCGGGCGATGATGTCGCCCTTGCGCTCCTCAGAGAAGAAACCCAGCGGCAGCGAAGTGATCTTGCGATAGAGCTGGTTGCGGATGTCGCGCACCACACCCGTGCGGATGGGGATCAGCGTGGCCGACGAAAGGAAGTAGGCACCCGTCTTCAGGGCCGTCATCACGCCCAGGAACACACCGATGAGCAGCAGCGTAGTGGTCTGCCCATAGCGCGCTATCAGTCCGTTCACGTAGTAGTTCATGTTGTTCGTCAGCACCTCCTGCAGGTTGCCCCAGTCCCAAGCCATTACACTCGTGGCTGTCTCAGCGTCGCTCGTCTGAAACAGTATCTGCAGGATGGGGATCAGAGCGGCAAACGAAAAGATGTTGAGCACCGCCGACAGTATGTTGAACACCACCGACAGCACCAGATATTTTTTATAAGGCGGCACAAAGCGCCGCAGCACATTCAGAAACTCTTTCATATCTGCCTGCAAAATTAATAACTTTCAGACAAAAACCGATGCTTTTCCCCACATTTATGTTTTTCACACCCCATTAATGACACCAAACGAACTGGGATGACTCGGATGAAACGGATTTCAACAACAGAAATCTGAGGAATATGCGCGAAGTAGAAACGACCACAGATTTCACAGAACACACAGATAATTGTTTCAACAACAGAAATCTGAGAAATCTGCGGAATCCGTGTGAGGAAGAATCGACCACAGATTGCACAGAACACACAGATTATTCTTTCAACAACTGAAATCTGAGGAATCTGCGGAATCTGCGTGAGCAAGAATCTACCACAGATTGCACAGAACACACAGATGTTTTTCAACAACTGAAATCTGAGGAATCTGCGGAATCCGTGTGAGGAAGAATCTACCACAGATTGCACAGAACACACAGATAATTGTTTCAACAACTGAAATCTGTGGAATCTGCGGAATCCGTGTGAGAAGAAAAAACATTGTTACCCCCACCGGCATCCTGCGCGAACCCTCCCCCCCAGGGGGGATAAGAGGGGGGCCTTGTGAGAAGAAAAACATTGTTACACCCCACAGACATCCTGTGCGGACCTTCCCCCCCTGGGGGATAAGAGGGGGGGCCGTGTGGGAAAGAAAAAACCAATAAAAACCAAAATGGACAAGGAAAAACAGGTTTTAATTTGTTTTGCAAGACTCCCTGTTTTTGTTGGTTTT
>DFFM01000011.1:9663-16759 GCA_002369515.1 Prevotella sp. UBA3776
AAGACGCAGAGCGTTCAACCAACTATCTCTCAAGCGACCACAGATTTCAAAGAGTACACAGATTATTCTTTCAACAAATGAAATCTGAGTAATCTGCGAAATCTGTGGGACAAAAAAAACAGGGCGCATCATCACGACGAACCCTGATCATTGAGTATAAACTAAAATAAAAAAATCCTTTTAAAAACAGGGCGTATCTCACGACAAACCCTGCATAAAGAAATTATAAACTTAACTTTAAATTAAAACAATGCGGGGAATTATTTACCCCAAATTGTAAACAACCAGTTTCACAACTGGAATATCGTTAGAATTACTACTATTATTGTTTCTATTCTTCATCCCAGACGCTGTGCGGCTTGGCAAACACCTGCGAGTCGTCCGTCACATGCGGAGCTTCCTCCTCGTCGTGCAGAGGCAGACTCTCAGACAGCAGCGGCTCCGGCCCTAGCCCCACCGACTTCGTCAGGGGAACCGTGTATGGCTTTCTCCTTTCCATCACTTCACCACCACTTTCTTTCCGTTCACAATGTAGATGCCTGCGGGCAAATCTCTGCTGCCCACCTGCTGACCATTCAGATTATAGACGGCCGAACGGTCTGTCGGCTGTTGTCCCTTGCCTAGGGTCTGCAGCCCCGTCTGCGTGAAGTCGAACACCAGGCCGTCCTTCGCACCGGTGCCGTCGGCCAGCACCAGGTAGGCCTTGTACTGCGCGATGGTCACGCCCGCGTCGGCCACGTAGAGCCCGGCCTCGCCGCCCGACAGGTTCGACAGCACATAAACGTTGTCGGCGTCCGCCACGGTGTAGCTGCCCGTGGCTGTACCCGTCAGCAGGTTGCGGCTCACGTCGTCGCCCATGGCCTCATCGGCCGTGGTCTGCGGATAGTAAGTGCCCGCGTCGGCCTTCACCAGCACTCCCGTGCCTGCCGGGACGGTCTGAACCTCCTCCAGTCGGACGCTGCCAGTTCCCTTCTCCGTCACGATGTAGGCCTGTGCCCCGCTGTCCGTGAAGTCCAGCGTCCGCGGCCAGCTGAACGAGGCGTAGCCCAGCGAGGTCACGCTCACAGGCACCTGGCACGTCACCTCGAACGGTGCCTCGGCTATCTCAGGGCCATGCTGCTCGGCATCCGACATCACCACGTTCCTGAACGACGCCTCCTGAGGGCCGGTGGAAATCATGTCGCTGGCCGTCAGCGTCAGCGTGTAAATCTCGCCGCTGCCAATGGTGCGGTTCTTCAGGTCGGTGATGAGAAAGCGGTAGAACGCACGTCCGTCAGCCTCCTTGCGCTCCAGCAGCACCGTGTGGCTGCGCTCCAATGTGCGCGACGTGGCGTAGCACATGTACTCCTCGTACTCCGCGTCGTAGGCTATTTCAACGCCCTCGGGCAGGTAGAGGTCGAACTCCAGCCCGCAATACGCCTCGGCGTCGTCGTCGAGGATGATGTTCACCTCCTTCGTCTCGTTAGCGGCTATTTCGAACGGCTCTATGCGCAGCCCGTCGTCGGCAAGGGCGTTCAACGCCATTGCCACAAGGGCGCATGTCAGGATTGTCATTCTTTCTTTCATTTCTGCATAATGTAGTTTGAGATGCCCACCACGTCCTTCACGTTCACCTCGCCGTCACCGTTGGTGTCGGCGCAGAGGGCGTTGAACGGAGAGGGCTTGTTGCCCATGATGTGCGAGCTCACGGCCACAACGTCCTTCACGTTGATCTCACCGTCCATGTTCACGTCGCCATATTCCAGATACTGCCCGAATTGCATCCAGGCATCTGAAGCCTTGTAGGCATCAACTGCTCCAAAAGGCACTACCAGGTGCCCGTCTCCAAAGAGATAGAAGAACGCGAAGTAGTTGATAGCTGGTGGCGTTGCACTATGGACATATACATAGAGGTCGCCTTCGGGTAAAAATATTCCGGACGATGAATCTGCATTCACATACGGATCGATGGCCATCGAACTCATGTAGGTGAGCGTAGAAGGGAGCGACAATGTGCGGATGGGGCCAGTAAAAGAGTTCCAGCCAACAGTCTCAACGCCTTCTTCGAGCACCACTGATGTTAATTGGCGGCAAGAACAGAACGCCTTGTTCTTGATGTTTTTCACCGTCCCTGGCACATGCAGCTCGCCACTTATGCTGCTTTGGCTGAACGCATACTCGCCGATGCTTTCCACCGATTCGGGAAAAGCGACTTTCTGCAAACTGCTCTGGTAGAAAGCATAGTCGTCGATGGCGGCCAGTCCCGTGAAATGGCGCAGCTCCTCAAACGAGGTGATAGTCTTGTTTCCACGAAACACGCTGCCCAGCGATGTGACCGCAGCCGCCTCGTCGGTGCTCAACTCTCCGTCGCCATTGGCATCCCAATTGGTCACGCACAAATCCTTCACACTGCTATCGGCGAACTTAATGTTCTCGGCGACAGTAGTGGATGACAGACTGAGAATTGCTGCCAGGATGTAAAGTTGCTTTCTAATCATCATAAATGGTTGCTTATAATGCGAGTTCCATAGACTAAAGAAAACCAAACTCCCCCGGAAGAGTACTCACGGAGGAGTTCGGCATAATAATTATTAACTTTCACCGGCTATTCCCAGTCATCCCAAAGATTGAATTGCTTGGCATCCTCATTGGGGTTGCCACCTCCACCGCCAGGAATGGGCACAGGGTCTTTGTTACCATCATCATCATTTCCGATATTCCAATCCGTACCATTGTTCGAATCAGCTATCATAGATGTCATAACACATAAGACGGGTTCTGTCTCAGGTTTGATATATATACGTTTCATTGCTATATACATTTTCCTAATTATCGTTTATATTTATTTGACCACGTACTTCTTGCCGTTCACAATATACATGCCCTTGCCCAAACCGTTGAGCGAACTGCCAACATATTGTCCCGACATATTGTAGATCTTGCAGTCAGTAGCGTCGATGGTCAGATCCTCACCATCGAGTTCCTTGATGGTAGTGACTTCGTTGCCGCTCTCATCGAACTCCATAACACCGTCATCGTCGAAGGCGAAGACATACTTGGCTGCAGTACCATTGCCATCAAAGTCATCATCGTTACGACCGTCAAGGAAGGTCAAGCTGAACGTATCATTGAGCTTGTCGGTTGTATTTTCTTGCACAGTAGGATAAACAGACTTGCTTTCGTCGCGATAACCGAATCCCTTGGTGTTATCAATTTCCTGGGTTGCCAGAATGACGCACTTATATGCATCCCACGTGTAGGGATTAACCCATGCTGGCTCGTCGTAACGATACCACTTGCCCTTGGCCATATAGATGCTGTATTTGGGAAGAGGCTGATCCCAGAACTGGCCAATCATGGTGTAGTAGTACTTTTTGGTGACGGTCTCGCCATCCTTAGTAGTCTCATAGGTAAGATAAGCTGCATTATCACTAGCGCGTATAGCCTGCACTCTATGATCCTCAAAAGGCTTGGCGAAGCGCAATGTTTTCAGGTTACCGTCGCCGAGCTGTTCATAAGAAAGGTAACTCTCGTACTTCGTATTATCAACGATAGAAGATTCTATACCAAATTGGTCGGCATAACGTGTCAAAATAGCTTTGGCAATGTTCTGCCCCTTTATAGCATAAATATCCTTACCATCAACTATCTGCTTGCGCTTGTATGCCTTGATAACATATGGGCGACCACCAATCAGACAAAGTCTGTCGTCTATATTGCTTGAAGCATTGTATGGCTCAGCAGTTGAAAATTTATGTGTCTCAGAATTCTCATTATGTGTAATTTCAAGATAAGAGGTATAACCAGGTGTTTGGATTCCATAAAGATTCGGAGTCAAGCGCAGCGTCACTTTATTGTTTTTGGAGCCACTGCCTTTCTCACGGGTCACAGATGAAAGCTGTCGGATATCAGGCATGATGTCTCCTGTCACCTCTTCGCCTGCAAGCATGTTGACAACCTTGTCTGTACTTGCAGGTACACCAAGCATCTCAACTACCTGCTTATAGGTCATATTGAACGGAATACAGAAAGTGAACCAGCCTGCATCCTCGTATTCACGGACAATCTGCTCATCCTCGACAATCTCAGTAGGCTCATAATAGGTTGCCTGCGAAAGAACAAGCTGATGCCAGCCTGCATATTCATCAAAAGGATAGTCACCTTTATGATTGCCTTCACTGGGCTGATCATTTTTCGAATAAACACCATCATTGCTAAGAGCCACAGCAGGCTGGCCACCGCACACCTGTGGAACATCCGCCATAGTATATGTCTCCACCCAATCGTTCCACGTCAGTCCAAGGCTAGCCTGATTATAGGTGCGATACATCTCTTCCTGAGTAGGCCAGGTGATGGATTCGCCATTGGCATCCACGGCACCCGTCTGCTCCAACTTCGTGAAATGCTTGTTCACGTCTGTGTAGAACTTCTTCATGTCTTCATAACCAGTAGGCTCCTTGACGGTAGCCTTGTCAAACGTTTCCTTGCTCGGGAAGTGCAGTACGGCTAATGATTTCTTTGTATCATTCCCGTTATAATATTTGTCACGGCAATATGGCACGTCATGTAAAAAGCCACCATTGCCATAGCAAGAGTTGCCTGAAAACACGCCCTTGTAGCACTTAGGAGTCGTAGTAGCCATCGAATAGATGTCAAGCACACCTTGGTCCACTGGGAACACACACTCGGAAATAGCATTTGTGACGGGGTTCGGCTTTATGCCCAGCTGCTGCAGGTTGGCCGACAGCGTGTAGGTAAGAGGTCCGTTATCTACCACGGCACCGTTTATGGCATCGGTCGTGGTGATATGGCTAATGCTGGTTCCCAAGAGTGCACCATCCTCTATCACTTCATAGTTGAAAGGAATACAGAGTTCCTCAAGATTCGGATTGTTATAAAGACAATCCTTGGAAATAATTGTCATGTCTTCTGAAGTGGGCAGGATGACACTCGTGAGTTTCTCATATCCAGCTTTACTGAAATTCATATCATAGTTATCGGCAAACACCGCCTTCTCCAAATCAAACGTCTTAAGGGTAGCAGCTTCGCCATTCAGACCAGATATAGAAACATTACTGTTGCTCCAATGGCCGTCAGCCCCCACTTTACCATTTGAATTAATATCTGAGGCATTCAAGTTGCCTGTCAATATCACGTCTGTTAGTCCTTTAGTATAAGGATTATACTGGGGTATAATATATTGATTATACGAACCATCCGTAGCATAATAACGAGCCATACCAAGCGAACCAGCCTCTTTCACGTAAGCAGAGAGTTTCTTACTGTCAGCACTTGGGGCAATGGCTGCCTTAAAGTTAGTATTAGTCGAGGCGGTCAAAGCATCAGAGAAATCAGAAGCGACAATCTGTTCCGTTGCCAAATCGTTGGGCAGAACTATATACTCCAACTTGCTGTTAGTAATAGTGGACAGCATGTCCTTTGTTGCACCCCTTGTTTTAGCAAAATTATACACATGAGGGCCTTCCAATGGTTGACCGTCATCATCCGTTTTGTTGAATTCGTTAACGGCAGCCACATCAGCACCATTTATCGGGCCTTCAATTACGAGCTGATTACATGGCGTGTATTCAATATTCGTATTGTCTACAGCAGCAGCGAACTTACCACCATTCTCCCCTGAAGTTTCCACATAGATATTGGCAAGCGTCTCACGATAGATCATCTCGTCGTTGATAATAGAAATCTTTGTTTTTCCTGATGGAATTGTAGACGAAAGGTTAATTCTATTCTGGTTGTTTGTAGAAACGATATATGTTTCTGCGCCAATTGTCCGATTTTCCGTCAAATGAGCATAAGCGGTATTGTAATTTGTCTGGGCATTTGTTACAGCTGCAGCCTGATTATTCTTTATGTATGTATCGTGTGCATATATAGTAGCAATCTCTTGATTACTTCTATAATAAACAGCATATTCTGTGAAAGTAGGCTCAAGGCTCCCATACATTGAGAATGGCCGTTCCACCTTACTCGTACCCAGACTAGTGTTCAGAGGAAGAATAATACCTTTGGCCTGCCACACTTTATAATCGACATTAGCTGCGCTATTTGCCATCATTTGCTCTACAGCCGCTTCAATTATTTTATCAATATTAGCAGGGTCATTGTCATCATCTTCACCGTCAGCATCAACATGCATTGGCGTGCTTGTGCCGTTGGTAATGTCTAAGAGATCAATGTAGTAAGTATTTGCAGAAAGGAAACGCATCAAGTCGTCCTTGTTAATCACGCACGTGTTGTCGAACTTGATGCGAGTGGCTCCACCGAAATTATTAGAGATAGAATTCCAGTTTTGGCTGATTTCCCCCGCTGTCGTTCCGGAAAACGTGACGACACCGCCAGCAACTTCATAGGTTCCACTTCCTGAACCTATCTGTGTAGCCCACGTCCCTATCGAGACGAATGCGCATACTAACAATAGTAATAATTTTCGCATAGTTTGCTATGATTTTAAAGAATTAATAATGATATTTATTTCTGTTTTAAAAGGGTTATACTCCATATATATAAATAAGGTGTAGCATCTTCGGCCGCAAAGGCGCTGACCGAAATCGCGGCAAAGATACAAAAAAGAGTGTTAACCCCCCCCAATTATGTTTAAATTTTCTTAACGCGCGAAAATTTGTTGGAAAATCGCAAAAAAATCATCGGCGCAAGCCGATTTTTTTATAAAAAAAAGCGCCCGTTGTTGATTTTTTGTCACAAAAAGAGGGAAAAGACTGAAGAAACAGAAAACAAGAATCTACGGGACGATGAAACGACCACAGATTGCACGGAACACACGGATGGTTATTTCAAAACAGAAATCTGCGGAATCTGTGTGAGAAAGAAAAATTATTACACCCCACCGACATCCTGCGCGGCGCTTCCCACCCAGGGGGGATAAAAGGGGGGCCTTGTGGGGGAAGAAAAAACATTAATTGCCATTAAGAAAATATATGATTATCCGTAATCGTACCATCAAATCCTTTGTAGCTAAAACATCCTCATAGATGGAAGAATAACGCTCCGCGTCGTTCAAAAACCAATAAAAACCAATACGGACAAGGAAAAACAGGTTTTAATTTGTTTTGCAAAACTCCCTGTTTTTGTTGGTTTT
>DFFM01000011.1:16842-17117 GCA_002369515.1 Prevotella sp. UBA3776
AAGACGCAGAGCGTTCAACCAACTATCTCTCAAACGACCACAGATTGCACAGAGCACACAGATTTTTTTCGGCACAGAAATCTGAGAAATCCGTGGAATCCGTGTGGGAAGAAAAAACATTGTTACACCCCACCGACATCCTGCGCGGCACTTCCCCTCCAGGGGGGATAAGAGGGGGGCCTTGGGGGGAAGATACAGACCCCACCCCCTATTCCCCATTCCCGAGCAAAGCTCGCCTACCCGTAGCCTTTCCCCTTGCTTCCTATGGTTTTATT
>DFFM01000001.1 GCA_002369515.1 Prevotella sp. UBA3776
AAAGAATTAAACGACAGTCCCTAAAGTAATAATAGTAAAAATCCTTTTCATATTTTATTTGTTTTAGAATTGGTTTTATTTCGTTTCTTCAAGATAAATTTCGTTGGGACAGGATGTTGTAATGCCAGAAACAGTAAAACATCCCTTGAAACAGAGAGAAAAAAACATTCAGCCTTTTTCCGGCAGGTTGGGAATCAAATAGTGGATAGGCAGCGAAAAACCTATAATTATCTACTTCATAAATAATTCAAGACTGCAAATATAGCATTTAAAAACGTTATTGGCAAAGAAAATTACTAAAAAAAGTGTTTTCGTCGTCAAAAACCATCATTTAGAATAATTTTCTACCTATTTCGAACAATTTTTCGCCCCATTTCGGCGATTGTTGCGCTCTACCGAAAAGGTGTTGTTCTGCGTTGGAAAGGAATCCTGTTGTGCAAAAAAAGGTTGTTTGCGCGTGGAAAATGAAAAAAGAAAGGGCGACGGGGAGTTATTTCAAATAAAATCAGTAATTTTGCAAGCGTCTTTTCGAAAAAACGGTGTAATGTTTTTGAAACGAGGCCCCTCCGAGGCCCCCTCCAAGGCCCCCACCGTAGGGGAGAGAAGGACGAGCCCCCACCAAACCTCCCCCCGTAGGGGAGGCTTCCTGTGCGCTGGGGCTTCCCCCCTAAGGGGGGATGAGAGAGGGGCTCCGTGGAGCGGCCGAAAGGAAATGATCAATATAAAAAAAACAAATATAGACATACGACAATGGAATACAATTTCAGAGAGATTGAGAAGAAGTGGCACCAGCGGTGGGTGGAGCAAAAGACTTATCGCACGGTGGAGGATGCGGGGAGGAAGAAGTTCTATGTGCTCAACATGTTCCCCTATCCCAGCGGGGCGGGGCTGCATGTTGGCCATCCGCTGGGCTACATCGCCAGCGACATCTATGCGCGCTACAAGCGGCAGCAGGGATTCAACGTGCTGAACCCCATGGGCTACGACGCCTACGGACTGCCCGCTGAGCAGTATGCCATTCAGACGGGACAGCATCCCGCCATCACGACAGAGGCTAACATCAACCGCTACCGCGAGCAGTTGGACAAGATTGGATTCTCGTTCGACTGGGACCGCGAGGTGCGCACCTGCGAGCCCATTTACTACAAGTGGACGCAGTGGGCGTTCCAGAAGATGTTCAACTCGTTCTACTGCAACAGCTGCCAAAGCGCACAGCCCATTGAAAAACTCATCGAGCATCTTGCTACCAAAGGCACCGAAGGACTCGATGTGGCGCAGAGCGAAGAACTGTCTTTCACGGCCGACGAATGGAACTCGTGGAACGAGAAAAAACAGCAGGAGGTGCTGATGAACTACCGCATTGCCTACTTGGGCGAGACGATGGTGAACTGGTGCGCCGGTCTGGGCACGGTGCTGGCCAACGACGAGGTGGTTGACGGCGTGAGTGTGCGCGGCGGATACCCGGTGGTGCAGAAAAAGATGCGCCAGTGGTGTCTGCGTGTGAGCGCCTACGCCCAGCGGCTTCTGGACGGGTTGGACACCATCGACTGGACCGACTCGCTGAAGGAGACGCAGCGCAACTGGATTGGCCGCTCGGAAGGAACGGAAATGGAATTCAAGATTGCCGGGAGCAAGGAGTCGTTCACCATCTTCACCACGCGCGCAGACACCATTTTTGGTGTGACGTTCATGGTGCTGGCACCTGAGAGCGAACTGGTGGAACAGCTGACTACGAAAGAGCAGCGCGCCGCCGTGGATGACTATCTGGCCTACGTGAAGAAACGCACCGAACGCGAACGGCAGATGGACCACAAGGTGACGGGCGTGTTCACGGGCTCGTATGCCATCAACCCGCTGACGGGGCAGGAGATTCCCATCTGGATAGCCGAATATGTGTTGGCGGGCTATGGCACGGGGGCCATCATGGCCGTGCCGGCTCACGACTCGCGCGACTATGCCTTCGCGCGTCATTTCAACCTGCCCATCGTGCCCATTGTGGAGGGTGCCGACGTGAGCGAGGAGAGTTTCGACGCCAAGGAGGGCATCGTGTGCAACAGCCCCGCCGAAGGACAGGCCCGCGAGGGCGGACTGGTGCTCAACGGACTGACCATCAAGGAGGCCATCCAGCGCACCAAGGAGTATGTCACGCAGAAGGGGCTGGGCCGCGTGAAGGTGAACTACCGTCTGCGCGACGCCATCTTCTCGCGCCAAAGATACTGGGGCGAGCCATTCCCCGTTTACTACAAAGACGGCATGCCACGCATGATTCCCGAGGAGTGTCTGCCGCTGGAGCTGCCCGAGGTGAGCCAGTACAAACCCACCGAGGACGGACAGCCGCCCCTGGGACACGCCAAGCGGTGGGCTTGGGACACCACCACGAAGACGGTGGTCGATGTGGACGACATAGACAACAAGACGGTGTTCCCGTTGGAGCTGAACACGATGCCGGGATTCGCCGGGTCGAGCGCCTATTATCTGCGCTACATGGACCCGAAGAACGAAGAGGCCCTGGTGGCCAAGGATGTGGACGAGTACTGGCAGAACGTTGACCTCTACGTGGGCGGTACGGAGCATGCCACGGGCCATCTGATCTACGCGCGCTTCTGGAACAAGTTCCTCTACGACTATGGATACTCGTGCAAGGAAGAACCATTCCAGAAACTGGTGAACCAGGGAATGATTCAGGGCCGCTCGAACTTTGTCTATCGCGACAACGTGGCCAGCAACGAGAAGGGACACCCGGTGTTCGTCAGCCTGGGACTGAAGAAGAACTACGAGGACGTGACCCCCATCCATGTGGATGTGAACATTGTGCAGAACGACGTGCTCGATGTCGATGCCTTCAAGCAGTGGCGCCCCGAGTACAACGATGCGGAGTTTGTGCTTGAAGACGGAAAGTACGTTTGCGGCTGGGCCATCGAGAAGATGTCGAAGTCAATGTTCAACGTGGTGAACCCGGACATGATTGTCGAGCGATATGGTGCCGACACGCTGCGACTTTACGAAATGTTCCTCGGCCCCGTGGAGCAGAGCAAGCCTTGGGACACCAACGGCATTGACGGCTGCCACCGCTTCCTGAAGAAGTTCTGGAATCTGGCGGAGGGCTGCGCCGACAGCTCGGCCAACGGAACGGATGCCGAGCCCTCGGCAGAAAGCCTGAAGAGTGTTCACAAACTCATCAAGAAGGTGACCGACGACATTGAGCACTTCTCGTACAACACGTCGATTGCCGCCTTCATGATTTGTGTGAACGAGCTGAGCCAGCAGAAGTGCCGCAACCGCGAGCTGATGAAAACACTGGTGGTGCTCATCGCTCCGTTTGCACCCCACATTGCCGAAGAACTGTGGATGCAGCTGGGCGGAGAGGGAAGCGTCTGCGATGCCCAATGGCCGACGCACGACGAGAAGTACCTGGTGGAGAGCAGCGTGAAGATGGGCGTGGCCTTCAACGGCAAGACCCGTTTCGACATGGCTTTCGCCGCCGATGCCGACAACCAGACCATCCAGGAAGCCGTCATGGCCGACGAGCGCACAGCCCGCTACACGGACGGCAAACAAATAATCAAGGTTATCATCGTCCCTAAGCGTATGGTGAATATTGTATGCAAATGATTTAAATGACTGTTAATCATCAGATTATTTTCAATGAGGCTAAGGATTATATCTTTATAACCCTTGGCCTCATTCTGTATTCGTTCGGCTTCACATTCTTCCTGATGCCTTACGAAATCGTAACAGGTGGTGTGGCCGGTATCGCCGCCATCGTTTATTATGCCACCAGTTTTCCCAACTCTTACACCTACTTCCTTGTCAATGCCGCACTGTTGGCCATCGGCCTGAAGATTTTGGGTTGGAAATTTTTGGTGAAAACCATCTACGCCATCCTCATGCTGACGTTCCTGCTGGAACTCATGCGCGACCTGATGCCGCTGGACGCCGAGGGCAACTTCGTGAAGATTCTGGGCGAAGGACAGAACTTCATGTCGCTCATCATCGGGTGTATGATGACGGGCAGTGCGCTGGGCATCGTCTTTCTGAACAACGGCTCGACGGGCGGCACCGACATCATCGCCGCCTCGGTGAACAAGTACAAGCCCTGGTCACTGGGCACGGTGCTCATTTTTGTTGACTTCATCATCATTGGCAGCTGTTTCTTCATTCCGCAGTTCGGCAACATGCTTGAGCGCACCTACATGGTGGTGTTCGGCTTCTGCACCATGGTGATAGAGAATTTCATGCTCGACTACATCTACAACCGCCAACGGTCGTCGGTGCAGTTTTTCATCTTTTCAAAGAAATGGCAGGAAATAGCCAATGCCATAGGCACTAACATGAACCATGGCGTGACCCTGCTCGACGGCCACGGATGGTACACCGGACAGGAACGGAAGGTGATTTGCCTGTTGGCGCGCAAGAGCGAGAGCACCTACATTTTCCGCCTCATCAAACTGATTGACCCGAATGCCTTTGTCAGCCAAAGCTCGGTCATCGGTGTCTATGGCGAAGGTTTCGACCCCATCAAGGTCGATGTGAAGAAGATGAAAGAAGAAACGACAAAAAATAAAATAACGGACAAATGAGAAAAATTGTTTTCGCTACCAACAACCAGCACAAGCTGGACGAGATAAGGAGCATTCTCGGCGAAGGATTCCATATAGTTTCACTCCGCAACATTGGCTGCGACGTGGATATTCCCGAAACTGCCGGTACGCTGGAAGGCAACGCGCTGCAGAAGGCGGCTTACGTGTATGAGCACTACGGACTGAGCTGTTTTGCCGACGACACAGGACTGGAAGTGGAGGCGCTGGGCGGAGCGCCGGGTGTCTTTTCGGCCCGCTATGCCGGTGGCGAGGGACACGACTCGGAAGCCAACATGCAAAAATTGTTGCGCGAATTAGGAGAAAACGACAATCGCCGCGCACAATTCCGCACAGTCATCGCGTTAATACAAAAGGAGGAGCATGGTGAAGGAAAGAAGGAACTCAGTTTCGAAGGCATCGTCAAGGGACAAATCACCCGAGAGAAGAGTGGGGCAGAGGGTTTCGGCTACGACCCCATTTTCCAACCCGACGGCTACGACCAGACTTTTGCCGAACTGGGCATGGAGATAAAAAACAAAATCAGCCATCGGGCCCGCGCCGTGCAGAAACTGGCCGAATGGCTCTTGGAAGACGAAAAATGAAAGATGAAATGGTAAAAATCAAGATTTAATATTCATATATTCAATTTTTTAGAAAAAATGAGGAAAACAGTAGTGGCTTTGCTGTGCTTGCTTGGCAGCACACTTTCGTCCATGGGCCAAGTGGGCACATGGCTCAATTACAGAGCATACAGTGAAGTGCAGCAGATTGAGTCTGCTGGCGACGATTTGTTTGTCATGGCCAGCAACAGCCTCTACCAATACAACAAGCAAGACCAGTCCATCTACACCTACGACAAGACGAAAGGACTGAACGGTGTGAACATCACCAACATCAAGTGGTGTCAGCAAGCCAAGCGGCTCGTGGTGGTTTACGACGACTCGAACATCGACCTCGTCGAAACCAACGGCGATGTGACCAACATCAGTGCCATCATGTCGAAAGTGATCATTGGAGGAAAGAACATCAACAGCATCACCATAGACAATCAGTTTGCCTATCTGGCTGCCGAGTTCGGCATCGTCAAACTGAACGTGAAAGAGGCCGAAATCAGCGAAACATACATGCTGGGATTCTCCGTAACGGCAGTGGCCACAGAGGGCGGCAAAATCTATGCAAAGAGCAAAAGCAACGGCATCTGGACGGCTACGATGAGCAGCAACCTGATCGACCCCAACAATTGGAGCAAAACCACCACCGCACCTTCGTTCGCAGAAGACAAGACCGACTATAACGACAACATCGACCTGGTGAAGACACTCAAGCCTGGGGGACCGCAACACAATTATTTCGGATTCATGAAATTCCTCAACGGAAAACTCTATACCTGCAATGGAAATGCCACACTGAACGCAGCCATCCAGCTACTGAGCAACGACGAATGGACCTTTTACCAGACAGAGGGAATCAGCCAGACCACGGGCGTTTCCTATCGTGGTGCAAACTGTCTGGACGTTGACCCCGCCAACGAACAACACCTCTTTGCAGGGGCGAGAAACGGACTCTACGAGTTTCTCAACGGACAGTTTGTGAAATTCTACAACAGCGACAACAGCCCCATAGAGTCGTTCAATGCAGAGAGCAAGGAATACGAACTGGTGACTGGCGTCAAATTCGACACACAAGGAAACCTCTGGATTCTGAACAGCCAGGCTCCCACGGCTTCGCTCATAAAACTTTCAAATGGTCAGTTCACCAAGTACAACAAAGAAGAACTGATGAAGCTCGACGACGGAGGATTCGCCAACAAAAGCAACGGAAACCTGAAAGACATGCTCATAGACCGGTCGGGACAAATGTGGTTTGTCAACGACAACTGGGCACAGACAGCAGTCTATCGGTATGACATCGAGTCGGACCAGATAAAAGCCTACGAAAACATTGTGAACGAAGACGGCGTAGTGGTGGTTGTAGCGCCAAGCGGCATGGTGAGGTGCATCACCGAGGACCTGCAGGGAAACATGTGGGTGGGAACGAGTGCAGGCCCGCTGATGCTCGAAACGTCGCAGATGAACAACGAAAACTACTATTTCAACCAAGTGAAAGTGCCCCGCAACGACGGCACCAACTATGCCGACTATCTGCTGGCCAACGTCGATGTCAACTGCATCGCGGTTGACGGTGGCGGACGCAAATGGTTTGGCACCAGCACCCAGGGCGTCTATCTCATCAGTGCCGACAACATGCAGCAAATACAGCATTTCACCAGCGAAAACAGCCCGCTGCTGGCCAACAACGTGCAGTCCATAGCCATCAATCCGGCTTCAGGCCAGGTGTTCTTCGGCACCGAAAACGGGCTCTGTTCCTACATGAGCGACGCCACCCAAACCAACACCGAAATGACCAAGGACAATGTTTGGGCTTATCCCAACCCCGTTTCGCCCGACTATGCGGGCTACATCACCATTACGGGACTCACCTACAACGCTCAGGTGAAAATCACCACCTCAAGCGGTGTGGTAGTGAACGAAGGCCGCTCCAACGGCGGTTCCTACCAGTGGGACGGCTGTGACCAGAAGGGTAGGAGAGTGGCCAGCGGCGTATATATGGTGCATACAGCCACCAGCAACGGAGAAAAGGGCGTTGTCTGCAAAATAGCCATTGTCAGATAAAAATATGCAATCAAAACTCAGAAATCCGCTATTCTATATTTTCATCACCTCGCCAGTGGTGCTTTGGCTGCTCATTCTGTTGCTGCCAACCTTCGACGACTGGACCTACATCACCACGCCCAACGGAGGACTACTGGGCGACGATTTTGCAACGTTCCTTCGACCTTTCTGGAGCTATTGGCGCCCCTTCGATGCACTGACAGGCTATTTTCTGAAACATCATTACAGCCTTTTTCCCGCATTCAACCATGTGCTTGTCTATCTGGCCCATTTGGGAAGCACCTATTGTGTCTATCGAATCATTGACAATATAGGAACAAGCCACTTTTCCAGAAACATTGCCACCATCTTCTTTTATCTCTCGCCGGCAGTATTGGGAACCGTCTTTGGAATAGACTCCATCAACCAGGCGCAATCGCATTTTTGGGGCATTCTGGCACTTTATGTCTATCTGCTGAACAAAGACGACAGAAGAAAAAAACATTTATACATCCTTTTGGTCATCATCGCCACCTTTTTCAAGGAAAATGGCATGGCTTTCTTAGCGGCCATCCCCCTGTTTGCCTATGGTTTTGACAGAATCACGCGCCGCGAAATGATAAAAGACTGGATGATTGGTGGGGCAGTGATAGCCATCTATTTCGCCGTCAGACTGTCGCTCACCATCGACATGGCCGAAATCAACAATGCTTATTTCGAGAACACACTGGCAAGCAAACTGAAACATCTGGCCATGTTCATTGGCTATCCTTTCTTTTCGCTCGACTATGTGAGCGTGTTCTATCCACCCACAAAGAACCTGTTCATTGCCGCCATTACGGCATTGTTGGCCTTCCCTTTCACCCTTGTCCTTTTTTACTTCAACAGGAACCAGCTGTTCAACAAAAGAATCATCGTCTGTGTGGCATGTTGGATCATTCTCGCCTCGCCCCATCTGCTCACCCTCTTCACCACCATGCATGCTTACGCAGGCCATTCGATGGCAGCCATCACCATAGCCCTGCTCACAGAGAAAACAACCGAAAAACAACGCAGAGTGGTTCTCTGCACATTCATGGCCTATTTGGTTTCGGTTCTTTACATCGACTATCACCACTGGATCATGTCCTACCGCTCGGGACTCACCGGAAAAGCAATGGGAGAAATGGCCATCCGAAAAACAGGAACCCCGCAGCAGCGCGTTTTCACCATCACCATCGACCACAACGAAAAGAAATACTCCTCGTTCTGCGTAATTCCCGTCTATGCCTTCGGCTGGGGCAACGCCGCCAAGCATGCCACCCACTATGAGTGGCCCACGGAAATGGAAGACTCCACCATCTTCGAGAATCAAATCGAAAACATTCCAAACATTGTCAACCATGCCTTCAACAAAGGCTATCCGTGTGTGTGGATTGTCGAAAGGTCGGACGTGAAAGTAGTCAAACAAAACGTTGATCCATGAAAAGAGACCTCCAACTGGACAGCTACAGGGCATTGGCAATGTTATACATTGTTTGCGTCATCCACATTGTCTATTGGTTTCATGTAGGCAACGAACCTGTTCGTTCGGCCATTCTCTTTGAAATGCCGGTCATTTTCTTCATTGCAGGTGCCTCACAATCGGTCAGAAAAACTACTGACAATCTGATTCAAACCCTCGTCAACAGAACCAAGCGGCTGCTCATTCCCTTCTACGTTTTTTTGTTTGTCCTTCTGCTCCTTGTAGCCCTTTACAGACTGCTCCAAAAGAGTAGCCCCCTGTTGCCCTTCAGCACCGGCGAACTCATCAAGATGCTTTGCACCGGAGGAAACGAACAGATTCCCTATTTCGGCTACACCTGGTTTATTTCGTGCTACATGATGATTGGCTGTTCGTTGCCCCTGCAACGAAAAATCTTCAGGCACATGCCCAACGGCCTGTATCTGCTGTTGGCCGTCGCTGTTTTCATCATTGTCTCGCTCATACCCCTAAGGACAGGAAATCTGGAAATCAAAAACATCTTTGTCTATAATGTCTTTTTCCTGATGGGCTACTTCTACTATCACAGAATACCCCGAAAAAACCTTTTATTTGCCTTTCCTGCGGCTGTTCTCATCTGTGTGGCAGGATTCCTCACCGAATGGTTCATCCCCATGCAGGACCACAAATTTCCCGCCGACGCATGGTTTTTGTTGTATGGTACGTGTGCAGTCATCGTGCTCTCCACACTTTTCAGCAACGTCACCGTTCCCTACAATGCCATTCTCAAGCTATGGAACGAAAGAGGCTATACCATCTATCTGTACCAGTCGGTCAGCCACTTCCTGCTCTATAAAATCACCAACGACTGGATTGCCCGGCTGTCTTCGCCGGGGCTGACTTTCATCGTCTATTTCATCCTCATTTTCATCCTCACCACCACGCTCAGCTTCGTCACCTATCCGCTGGAAAGAAAAGTAATGAATGTCTTTAACCATTTAGTTTCTGATTCACGCCATGAAAAAAATAGCTGAATACCTTGAGTGGCCCATAGTGCCGATCAAAGCCGAACTACCATTCTTTCTGGCGGTCATTTTTTGTTCTTATTTGCCCCATTTCATCAACGAAATCGAAAGTCCCCAGCCTTTATTTTGGGAATTGAGATGGATGGCTATATGTGTTGCCAATCCTGTAGCCATATCATATCTCCTCACATGTGTTGTTTGGATAAGCAAAAGCAAATTGCTCAAGACAATACTGCTGGCGATGGTCTTTTTTCTGATGTTTGTAAACCTCTTTCTACTCTTTAATTTCTATACATTGCTCTCCCCCTGGATTCTGCTGCTGATTGTAGAAACAAATGCCAACGAATCTTCAGAATTTCTCTCACAATATGCTTTTACTGCCGGAACCTTCATCAGTTTGTCTTTTACCTTACTGCTTATAGTTTCTTATGTTCAATTTGAAAAAAACAAAGTCACACTGAAAAGAAAGTGGCAACGAACAGTTCTTTTCCTATGCTTGATGGGGGTTTTGCCTGTAGGGACATACATGCTTTACAAAACCATTCAGCTGCCATTGCTCGACACACAATTGGCCATTGAAGAATGGTACGAACAACGAGGGTCGTACGCCAACAACAATACCATTACAAACATCATTTATTCATCCCACTATCTGAACGTTTCTGGAGCCGACAACCAAAAAGCCATACAGTCATCACTGAAAGCTGCCAACCAATCGGCACAATGCCTCGAACAAGACTCGCTCAATGTAGTGTTGGTCATAGGAGAATCATTCAGCAAACATCATGCTTCGGTCTATGGCTATCGCCTCAATACGACTCCAACACTATGCAATGAACAGAAAAAAGGAAACCTGTTTGTCTTTCATGACGCCGTTGCACCTTACAACATGACCACGTTCTCCGTAAAAAACATGTTTAGCGTGAATTGTTTGAGCAAGGGAGAACCATGGTACAGCAAACCCATGTTTCCTGTCATATTCAAGAAATCGGGTTATCACGTTACGATATGGGACAATCAAAAGCCCAGCGAAAACGTAAATTCCTATGACTATTCCGTAGGCTCATATCTCTATGCACCACAGATTGTTCCCGTCGCCTACAATGAAACAAACAGCAAAACCAGCCAATATGATCTTCCGTTTGTTCAGTCGCTGAAACTAACCAATCATCAACAAGCAAAACACAATCTTGTCATCATCCATTTGATGGGGCAGCATTCGGATGCGGCTCAACGCTTTCCTAACCAAAATAAATACAACGTGTTCAAAGTGGCCGACATCTCAGCCAACGTAACCGAAGCTCAAAAACAGTCAATCGCTGACTACGACAACGCAACACTCTACAATGACCTTGTCATTCAGACCGTCATGAACATGTACAAAACCAAATCGACGGTTCTGCTCTATCTCTCCGACCATGGCGAAGAAGTGTATGACTATCGCAACCATTTGGGCAGAACACACGAAAGAAAAAATACACCTCTCTCGTTGAAATATCAGTATCAGATACCGTTCGTGGTGTGGTGTTCTGACAAATACATCGAAAAACACCCTGACAAGGCCATCAGCTTGCGCCAGGCCACCGAGAAACCATTCTTGTCATCTGACATTTCCCACATGCTGTTTTCGTTGGGAGCCATAAAAACACCTTTCTACATGCCCGACAAAGACATCCTGAATGAACAGTATCAATGTGGCAAAAGAATGGTACAGCAAAAAACAGACTATGACAGAACAATAAGAGAAGAATGAAAAAAAATATGATTATCCGCAATCGTACCACCAAAGAAGTTGTTTTAGGGAATATACTAAAAGAGATAGTTACGTTGAACGCTCTGCGTCTTTCAAAAACCAATAAAAACAAAGAAAAACCAACAAAAACAAGGAGTCTTGCAAAACAAATAAAAACATGTTTTTCCTTGTCTGTATTGGTTTTTATTGGTTTTTGAACGACGCGGAGCGTTATTCTTCCACCTATGAGGATGTTTTAAGCTATAAAGGATTTGATGGTACGATTACGGATAATCATACAAAGAATGCTGGAACTCAACTCAGTTCCAGCATTCTTTGTATGGGTTTCACAGCGTCCTGGGCGATGGCGGGGTCAACCTCAACCAGTGGCCACTCGTAGCGCAGGGTGTTGTAAATCTTCAGCAGGGTGTTCATCTTCATGTACTGACACTCGTTGCACGAACAGCCCACACCTCCTTCTGAAATTTCCGGCGGCACAGGAATGAACTCCTTGTCGGGACACGTGCGCTGCATTTCGTGCAGGATGCCGGCCTCGGTGGCCACGATGAACTGTCGTTTGTCGCTCTGCTGGGCGTAGTTGAGCATGGTGGCCGTAGAGCCCTTCACGTCGGCCAAGGCCAGCACGGGGCCTTTGCACTCCAAATGGGCCATGACCACGGCTTCGGGGTGTTCTTTCTTCAAGCGTACGATGTCGGCCACGGAGAAACGCTCGTGAACATGGCAACCGCCGTTCCAGAGCAGCATCTTGCGCCCTGTCACCTCGTTGATGTAGCTGCCCAGATTGTAGTCGGGACCGAAGATGAGCTTAGCATCCTGGGGCAACTGATCGACCACGCGCTTGGCGTTGCCGCTGGTCACCACCACGTCGGTCAAAGCCTTGACGGCTGCCGTGGTGTTGACGTAGCTGATGACCTGGTAGCCGGGATGTTCGTCCTTGAACTTCTTCAGATCCTCAGCCTTGCATGAGTCGGCCAACGAGCAGCCCGCATTGAGGTCAGGACAAAGAACCGTTTTCTCTGGCGAGAGCAGCTTGCACGTCTCGGCCATGAAATGTACGCCACACATCACGATGATCTTGGCGTCGGTATCGGCCGCCTTGCGGGCCAGTGCCAACGAGTCGCCAATGAAGTCGGCCACTTCCTGAATTTCGCCAACGGTGTAGTAGTGGGCCAGGATGACCGCATCTTTCTCCTTGGCCATGCGGCGTATTTCGGCTTTCAGGTCAGTTCCCTCGGGAGCAGGCTCATCGATGAAGCCCTTTTCCAAAAATTCTTTTTTCAACATAACATTATTTTTATATTTTCCTTTTTCTTTTTTTAGAATAGAAAAAATTATTAGGATGATGTGCCGTGGATATGTTGATAAAAAGTTGCCAAAATGTTTGGCTGTGAAGTTATCAACCCGTGAAAACTATTTATTAGCAGTGGTTGTTCATAGTTACTGGTTGGTTTTCAGCGTCATGGCACGTTATCCACAATTTCTCTATTCGGTGCAAAGATAATAAGTTTATATCTTTTTTCGTTCAAAAATAGTGGAAAACTTTCTTAAACGGGCGTGAAAACTTCTCTATTTTCCACACTTTCCGCTTTTCCACTCATGGTGGTGTGAATATCCAGAAGTTATCAACATGGTTTTCCACAGGTTTATCCACACTTTTCAGGAGCATTTTTGGATAATCTCCCGACACTGTTTTTTATCTCCCGACGATATTTTTTTATCTTCCGATGTTGTTTACGCAGTTCTCGGTAATAAAAAAATATCTCCCGACGTTGCGTTCAGATTTTCTAGAGAATTTCAACGCAGCGTCGGGAGATATTTTTTGTTGGCTCACCCATGTTTTGCCCGTGCCGTGCCGGATTGGCGGAGCGGCAATGAATGGGCGGATGGGGTGGGGGACTACTCTTCTGCCGAGAAGTCGTCTTTGCCTACACCGCAGATGGGGCAAACCCAGTCTTCGGGAATGTCTTCGAATGCAGTGCCGGGAGCTATGCCGCTGTCGGGATCGCCCACTTCGGGGTCATATACATAACCACATGTGTCACAAATGTACTTTTTCATAATGTTTGTTGTTTTAAGTGGATGAATAAAATGTTTGTTTATTTCAGGTTTTTCATTACTTTCTCTACTATCTCTTCGGGAGCAATGTTGTGCAGACAGGGATAGTTGCCTCGTTTGCACGGTTTGTTGCCGTAGATGCTGCACGGACGGCAGTCGAGCGAAGTTTGCACCACGTTGTCCATGCTCTGGTTCCAGCCCAGGAAACCGGCATAGGGGTGGGTGGCACCCCATACGCTCACCACGGGTGTGGCGGTGAGCGAAGCCAGGTGCATGTTGGCGCTGTCCATCGACACCATGACGTCGAGGTGGCTCATCAGGATGAGTTCTTGCATCAGTCCTCCGCATTTTTGCGAAGCGTTGGTGCAGGCGTCGTATTGGCTGCACCATTGGTCGATGATGTTCATTTCCTTTTCGCCTCCGCCAAAGAGGAAGATGCGGCACTCTGGTCGTTGGCTGATGATTTGCTCAATGACTTTTTGCATGAGTGGCGTAGGGTAGATTTTCCCCTCATGGGCGGCAAAGGGTGCTATTCCTATCCACTGTGTGCCCGGCGGCTTGGTTCCCACCGAGGGTGGCAGCAAATGGAGGTCGCCTCCTTCAGGGGGGAAGAGTGAATGGAAGTGCATCTGCACGGGGTAGCCCAGTTTTTGGAGCACATCGGCGTAGTTTTGGAACGATGTGGGCTGCTCGACGAGTTTCTTTCTTTTAATAGATGTTAGTTTTCGTTTTCCCTTGCGGTGTTTGTTGATGTGTGCCACGTGGTAGCGGTCCATGTTGAATCGGAGTCTTAGGTAGTCTGATCGCAGCACATTATGGAAATCGGCTATAGCGGTAAAGTGTTTTGCTTTGAGTCGGCGGAAGAGCGTGTTGAGCCCTTTCATGCCCCGGTACTCGTTTTTGATGTCGGCCTCCATGAAACTCACGTTGGGGGCCAGTCCTTCGAAGAAGGGACGTGCGAAGCCCTTGCTGAGCACGGTGATGCGCACGTGCGGATATTGCGTGGCCAACGAATAGACCACGGGCACTGCCATGGCCACGTCGCCGATGGCAGAGAAGCGTATGATGAGTATATGGGGCGTTTTCAAGTTTTAGGATTGATTGTTAATCTCTTTTTTTGTTATGTCCAGTCTTTTGTGTTTCATTTTTTGTAGAGCACCGGGTTGGTGGCCGGGTCGTTGTACATTTTCATTTGTCTATATACTTTCATGTATATCTTTCCGGCTTCGATGTCCTCGAGCAGTTGGTCGATGGCCGTTGACAGGTCGGTTTGTTGCTCAAGCAGCACGTTGAGTTTCTGCTGGCATTTCTGTCGGTGCTCGTCGGAGGCGTCGGTGCGCTCGGTCTGCTCTTTCATGTGGTAGATTTTCAGGGCCAGAATGCTCAGTCGGTCGATGGCCCAGGCTGGACTCTCGGTGTTCAGCCGGGCGTCGGGCAACACGCGCACTTGTCCGTAGAGCTGGCGGAAATAGCTGTCTATCTGTTCCACCAGGTCTGTGCGGTCCTGATTGCTGTGGTCGATGCGCCGTTTCAGCTGCAGGGCTTCCACGGGGTCGATGTGCGGATCGCGTATGATGTCTTCAAAATGCCATTGCACGGTGTCAATCCAGCATTTCAGATACAGGCGGTTGTCAATGGAGCCGCGTTCGAAGGGATTGTTGATGGGTGTATCGATGTTATCCTTGACGTGATAGTCCTGGATAGCCATGTTGAAAATTTTGTTGCAATGGTTGGTGAATGACATTTTTCTGATAGTTATTTGATTTAATTATGCAAAGCTAACGAATAATTTTGATATTTGCAACGAAAACACAATATTTTATTTTTATAAGGGTTAATTTAGATGAATGATTCAAGTTTAGGAAGCTCCGCTTTCTAGAAGTTAGCGGGAGTTAGCTGAAGTTAACGAGCCGGAGGCTCGTGGAGTTAGCGGACATTTGAGCATTCCCGCCAAACGGAATGCGGCGTAAGCCTAAGGGCAATCTATAACAGAGAACTAATGTCCGTTAACTTCACAGCCAGGGAGGCTGCTAACTTCTGATAACTCCTGCTAACTCCCGACATGCGAAAGTTGAGTGAATGATGAATGGTAAGGATTGAAAAAGAATTGGCTGAGGAAATACTGAAATGAAAATAGTTGTTGACGACAAGATTCCCTACATACGCGATGTGTTGGCTCAAATCACGCCCGACGTGGTTTATCTGCCGGGCAGCAAAATCATGGCTGCCGACGTGCGCGATGCCGATGCGCTCATTGTGCGTACGCGCACACGTTGCGACGAGCAGTTGCTCAGTGGCAGCCGTGTGCAGTTTGTGGCTACGGCCACCATTGGCTACGACCATCTGGACACCGCCTTTCTGAACCGAAGCGGCATCAGGTGGATGAATTGTCCCGGCTGCAATTCGGGTTCCGTGGCGCAGTATCTGCACTCGGTGCTCATCCTGCTGATGCGCGACCGCGGCATCGTGCCCGGCAAAACCACTTTGGGCATTGTGGGTTGCGGCCATGTGGGCGGCAAAGTTGCGGCCATTGCCAGCAAGATGGGTTTTCGTGTGCTCGTGAGCGACCCTCCGCTGGGTATGGATTGCAATCTTATGGATTGCGACATCATCACCTATCATGTTCCGCTGACGCGCACGGGCGACTGTCCCACATGGCATTTGGCCGACGCAGCGTTTTTCGATGGGCTGACGCGCGTACCTATTATAATTAATACGAGTAGGGGAGAGGTGGTCGATAACAAGGCGCTGCTTGCGGCGTTGGAGAGCGGGCGTGTGCGCGATGCTGTGATTGACACCTGGGAAGGCGAACCCATTGTCGATCGTGAGCTGCTCCGCCGCGTGTATATCGGAACGCCCCACATAGCCGGCTACAGTGCCGACGGCAAAGTGAACGCCAATCGCATGGTGGTGGACGGTCTTTGTCGGCATTTCGGTTTGCCAAACCACTTCAGCATGTCGCCACCTGCGCTGCCAAGAAAAATTGTGTTCGGTAACAACGAAAATGACAATTATTTGCAGGTTTATAACCCTTTGGAAGATAGCGAGAAACTGAAAAATGCTCCCGAAAAGTTTGAAGAATTGCGAGGTAATTACCCCATTCGACGCGAAATAGTACCCGACATAGGTCAATTTTTTGCACAATAACGGGGGGTTTGTGCAAACGGCAGTTACTTTTTCATGAAAAAATTTGCACAGTTGAAATAATTATTGTTCCTTTGCACCCGAATTTTAAACTTTTCGGGTCGGAGGACCAGAAAGTAAGAGTAAAAAGAAAGTATTTATAAACATTTTAAACATTTACAATTATGTCAGAAATTGAAAGCAAAGTAAAGGCTATTATCGTAGACAAACTTGGCGTTGATGATGCAGAAGTTAAGCCGGAGGCCAGCTTCACGAACGATCTCGGTGCCGATTCGTTGGATACCGTTGAGTTGATCATGGAGTTTGAGAAGGAATTCAACATTTCCATTCCCGACGACAAGGCTGAAACCATCACAACTGTAGGCGATGCCATCAAGTATATCGAAGAGAACGCAAAATAATAATAGTTGCAGTTAGGAGTTAGGAGTTAGGAAATAGGAGTTTGCACATTTTTTTGTGTGGCATCTCTTAATTCCTAGCTCCTAACTCCTAACTCTTAATAGGTTTTTTATGGAGTTAAAAAGAGTAGTTGTAACGGGTCTGGGCGCAGTCACTCCTGTAGGCAACAATCCCGAAGAAACATGGCAGAACCTCATTGCCGGAGTAAGTGGTGCAGCTCCTATTACACAATTTGACAGCTCTTTGTTCAAGACCCACTTTGCATGCGAGGTGAAAAATCTGGACATAAACCAGTACATCGACCGCAAAGAGGCACGCAAAATGGACCGATACACGCAGCTGGCCATGATTGCTGCCGACCAGGCAGTGGCCGACAGCGGTATGGATATGGAGACTGTCGATAAGAACGAAATAGGCGTTGTGTTCGGTGTAGGCATTGGTGGCATCCGCACCTTCGAGGAGGAAGTGAAATACTATGGTCTGCACGAAAGCGACGGTCCCAAGTTCAACCCGTTCTTCATTCCCAAGATGATTGCTGACATTGCCTCCGGTCAAATCAGCATCAAGTATGGTTTCCATGGTCCCAACTTCACCACCACGTCGGCCTGTGCCTCGTCGAGCAATGCGCTGGGCGATGCCTTCAACCAAATACGTCTGGGCAAGGCCAAGGCCATTCTGGCGGGAGGTGCCGAGAGTGCCATCTGTGCCTGTGGTGTGGGCGGATTCAATGCCATGAAGGCCCTCTCTACGCGCAACGATGACCCCGAGCGCGCCAGCCGTCCGTTCAGCGCCAGCCGCGACGGATTCGTCATGGGCGAAGGTGCCGGCTGTCTCATTCTCGAAGAACTGGAGCATGCCAAGGCCCGCGGCGCCAAGATTTATGCCGAAATGGTGGGCGAGGGCGAAAGTGCCGACGCTTACCACATCACGGCCTCCCATCCCGAAGGATTGGGCGCCAAGCTCGTCATGGAGCGCGCCCTGAAGGATGCCGGACTGAAGCCCGAGGACATCGACTATATCAACGTTCACGGAACGAGCACCCATGTGGGCGACATCTCTGAGGCCAAGGCCATCAAGGATGTGTTCGGCGACGCTGCCTACAAACTCAACATCAGCTCTACCAAGTCAATGACGGGCCACCTGCTGGGTGCTGCCGGAGCCGTTGAGGCCATGGCCACCGTGCTGGCCGTGAAGAACGACATCGTTCCACCCACCATCAACCACGACGAAGAGGACAAGGACCCCGATATCGACTATCGGCTGAACTTCACCTTCAACAGTGCCCAGAAGCGCGAGGTGCGCGCTGCCATCAGTAACACCTTCGGTTTCGGCGGACACAACGCGTGCGTAGTTTTCAAGAAGTATGTTGACTAATATTATAGACCGAATGAAGCTCCCTTTCCGAAAGGAGAAGGAGCTTTATTTGTCTTTGTACCGCATCATAGGTTTCTATCCCCGCGAAATAAGCTACTACAAGCAGGCGCTCATGCACAAGAGTGTGGCCCACCGCAACGCCAAGGGCCGCCCCGTCAACAACGAGCGCCTGGAGTTTCTCGGCGATGCCATTCTCGATGCCGTCGTGGGCGACATCGTCTATAGGCACTTCGAGGGGAAGCGCGAAGGATTCCTCACCAACACCCGCAGCAAGATTGTGCAGCGCGAAACGCTCAACAAACTCGCTCAGGAGATGGGCATCAACCAGCTCATACTGTCTTCAGGCCACAGTTCCTCTCACAACAGCTATATGGGAGGAAATGCGTTCGAAGCGCTCGTTGGCGCCATCTATCTTGACCGGGGCTACACGGCCTGCATGCGATTTATGGAGAAACGCATCCTGCGCCAGCTCATCAACATCGACCGCGTGGCCTACAAAGAGGTGAATTTCAAGTCGAAGCTCATCGAGTGGAGCCAGAAAAACCGCGTCAACATGGAATTCCGCCTGCTGGAACAGAAAAAGGACGAAAACGGCAGCCCCGTGTTCAGCTATCAGGTGATGATAGAGAATCTCAAGGGAGGCAAGGGCAGCGGATACAGCAAGAAGGAAAGCCAGCAGCTGGCCTCGAAACTCACCCTTGAGCGTCTGCGGAAGGAACCCCAGTTCATCGATGCCGTCTTTGCCGCCAAGGCCGGCCGCACCAAGATGGAAGAGGAGCCCGTGTTGAACGTGCCCGACACCGAGGAGCACCAGGACTTCATCATCACACGTGACATTCCGCAGGACCAGAAACCCGCCATCGGCAACAACGCCGACGAACCACAAGGCCGGCGCAACGCCAACGCTGGCGACGAACAGCTCGTCAGCCGCCCCGGCAAACGAGCCGACGAGCGCACCCGCGGTGCCAAGGGAGCCGACGAACAGAAGGCTCTCCGTCCCGCTAACGCCCTTTCCGACGCTGAAGAGGACGAATTTGACCTCTCAGACATCTCGGCCAAAGAGCAGTCGCGCGAAGAAATCATCGCCGCAGCCGAAGCCGCCGCCTTCGCCGAAGGTTAATAAGGCCCAGACGAACGCGAAACTCACAACAACAATGTGAATCGTTTCATCCACCAATGAGAATTCGTGTGGACCAGACGATTCACATTGTTCTTTTTTTAAGGTTATCCGCATTCGTACCACCAAATACGTTGTTTTAGGGGTAATATACTAAAAGAGACAGTTGGTTGAACGTAACGCGTCTTTTAAAAAACCAATAAAA
>DFFM01000048.1 GCA_002369515.1 Prevotella sp. UBA3776
ACAAAAACCAAGAGTTTCTACAAATTAAAAACCTGTTTTTCCTTGTTCGTTTTGGTTTTTATTGGTTTTTGAAAGGCTACGGGTAGGCGAGCTTGCTCGGGAATGAGACGCGGAGCGTTATTCTTCCATCTATGGGGCTGTATTGAGTTGTTGCAGGTGTGCGCCTTCGACAGGCAGCACCCCTAGGCGGAATCTCTCCAGGTTCTCCTTACTTCGTTGCGCCCCCCAATGCGATGTAGAGGGCGATGACGGCTTGTGCCCCCTTGTACATGTTCATGGCTTCGCTGAGCTGCGCGTTGAGCAGACTTTCCTGAGCAGTAAGCACTTCGAGATAGTTGGCTTTTTTGTTGCTTATAGGCGCAGGCCGAAGAATGTGCGTACGCGCCATTTGATGTTATGCACGGTGAGGTTGTCCTCGTGGCCGATGTTGGTGAAGTTGAACACCATCGAGAGGCCCGCGAACTTGTTGCTCCACTGGCGCACTACAGCTCCGCGGCCGGTGATGATGACTTCGGGGAAATGGTAGTGCAGGGGCACACGGGTGTCGCCGACGGTCATTGAAGTCTTGCTATAGACAATGAATGTGGGCAGCGCGGATATATGGAGCAGCCAGCCTTGGGCGGGCACATAGTTGTAGCCATAGCCGGCACCGATGCCGATATTTGTCATCTTTAAATTCATTTCCTGGTTCCAGTCTGCGTCTGGCCGAGGCTGGAGCGTGGCATGCTGCCCCTGGCCCGATGCTGCCAACAGGAAACTGCCTGCTGAGCGCCGCTGGATGTAGCTTTGCGTGAAGGCGGCGGGATAGGAAAAGCGGCGGCTGTTGAACACGTAGAAAGCATTCAGATTGAGTGTTTTCACCTTCAGCAGGTCGGCGGGTAGGGTGATGCGCTCCATGCCCTCATGGTCGTGCCACCCGGTAAAGTTTTGTGCGTTCTGGTAAATAATGTCAAAGCCGAAACGCCTGCCATACGAGTTGAAATTAATCTCGAAGTCGCGGTATTTGCCCAGCAGTTTTGCGGGGTTGAGTGCCCCGCTGAGCGAGAATCCCAAGTAGCTGACGGCCGCGCTGAGTGTTGCTTTGTAGTCGGCCTTCATCTCTGAGTTGAAGTGCTGACCGTTGTCCATTCCCTCTGCCTCGATCTTAGCCCCCGAAATGTTAAGACGCCCCAAAATGGTCCACTTGGTTTTGGGACGTGTGATATAGGCTGTGTCAATGTCGCCTTTACGATAGTTCTCGGTCAGTTTTCTGTCAATGCGTTGCAACAGGTTTTGTGCAGACGAGGCTGAGGGGATAAAAAGAAAAGATAAAAAGAATAATGCATAATTCATCATGAAGAATCTGTAGAATCCAGAACCTGGTATTCGGGTGTTTGGTGTTTTCGCTAAATTCTTCATGATGAATGATGCATTATTATTTATGCATTATTAATTATGCATTATTAATTAAGCATTATGCATTATACATTATGCATTATTTCGTGGCTCCACCGAGGGCAATGTAGAGGGCGATGACGGCTTTGGCGCCGTTGTACATGTTGGAAGCCTCGCTCAGCTGAGCGTTGAGCAGGCTCTCTTGGGCGGTGAGCACCTCAAGATAGTTGGCCTTTCCGTTGTCCATCAGTTCGTGTGTGCCGGTGTAGGCTTCGTGGAGCACTTGCACCTGACGGTGGTAGTACTGGTGCTTTTCGCGGGCTGCCTGACAGTCGGCCAGCGCCTCGTTCACTTGGTTGCCGGCGTCAATGACCGTCTGCACATACTTGCGCTGCAGGTCTTGCTGCGTCAGCTGGTTGATGGTCAGGTTGGCCTTAAGTCTGCCACGGGCGAAGATGGGCTGTGTGAGCGAAGCCACGGCGTTGAGCAGAATCTTGCCGGGGTTCACCACCATCGAGCCTGCGCTGTTGGTCCATCCGGCCACACCCTGCAAGGTGATGCCTGGATAGAAGGCGGCGCGGGCTGCCTGTGTGTTGTAGAAAGCTTCCTCCATGGCATGGTCGGCCAGGCGGATGTCAGGGCGGTGCTTGAGCAGCAGGGCTGGTACACCCGTTTTGAGGAACTGGGTGTCGAACATGCGCTGTCCGGTGTCGCCCTTTGCGTCGGGGTGGTGCAGCGCCGAAGTGCCCCACTTGTTGCGCTCAATGTGTTGAGGCGCAAAGGCCAGCAGGCGGCAGATGGCGTTTTCCACGCCGCGTATGTTGCGCCGCGTATCCACAATCTGAGTTTTCACGTTGAGGTACGACGACTCCATCTGGTTGACGGCTGTAGAATAGATCTTTCCGTTTTCCCACAACGTCTTTTCCGTCTCGAGCGAAGCGTTCCACAGACTGTCGGTGGCAGTCAGAATCTCCAGTTGGCGGTCGAGCAGCTGCAGCATGTAGTACTGCTGGGCCACGGTGGAGATGAGGTTAGCACGTATAATCTCCTCGCGCACCTGCGCCTGCAGCAGCACAGCCTCGGAGGCGCGCTTCTGGTTGGTGATCGCACCGAAAGCATCGATGTCCATGCTCAGCTGCAGTGGCAGATTGTAGGTTTTGCTTACGGGGCCAAAGTCGAAGCTCGACACGGTTCCTTGCGGACCAAAGTAGAGCGACGGCAGGTAGGCCATGCGGGCTGCGCGCAGCGAAGCCTCCGACTTCTCGATGGCGATGCAGGCCGAGTTGAGGTCGGTGTTGCGCACCAGGGCCGTGTCGATGAGCTGCTGCAACAGCGGGTCGCTGAAGAACTCGCGCCACGAAAATTCGGCCAGCGACGCACCGTCGGTTGCCGCATTGACGTCGGGGCTCGTTCCGTAAGCGTCAGCAGGAACAGTTGCTTTCGACTCGTACTTCTCGAAAGTGCCACAGGCCGTGAGCACGAGGCTCACGGCTGCTGCGGCCATCATTTTCAAACGTATCTTCATATTGTTAATTCATAATTCATAATGCATAATTCATAATGCATAATTCATAATTCATAATGCATAATAATTATCAATTGTCAATTAATCTTCGTCCCACACCGAATAGCTGGGCTTGACGAGGAGATTGTCGTGATTGTTTTCATCTTCATCTTCCTCGCTGTCATTGACAGGCACTGAAGTTATTACATCATCCATCAAAGAATATCCGTCTGTGAGTTCCAGCCATTTTGTTTCTGGTTTGCAATAAATCGTCTTCATATTTTTAAAAACATTTATCATTTATCATTTAATGATTACCTTCTGTCCATTCACGATATACACGCCCTTAGTGGGTTTCTCCACGCGGCGTCCCTGCAGATCGTAATAGGGGCCGACATGCTGTTCAGCACTCTCTATAGCCTGGATTGCTGTAGTGTCTTCGAAGAAGGTACAGAACTCATTGGCTCCAGCCACACTGGCTGACACGGGCAGATAGACGCGGCCTGAGCCAAGTATTCCGCCAGTCCACTTATAGAAGCCAACACCCTTGCTCTTTTTGCTGAGCACATATACAGAAGTGTTACCCTTCTCACCAGTGGTCTCGCCATCGCTCACCTGCAGCAGGTTCACCTCTGGCTTGTCAACACCTGATAAGATTTTAGTCATTGTGTAGGTTCCCATTGTGCTATGCAGCAGATAGGGTTCTCCGCCTTTCAGGTTATCCACCTTTTGCAGCATAGCCTTGCTCTGTCCATCACCAGGAACCACTTCCGTCACCACGTATGCATCTACACCGGATTCTGGACTCACGTCATAGTCGCTCACAATGGTCATCCATTCGGCAGCACCAATTTCTACGGGGTATTCATTATATTGACTAAAGACGAAGATACGCGGCAGGAACGATTTCTCACCGTCTGCTTCTTCTGCTTTCTTGGTGTTGAAAGAAGCCATGAACATGTCGAAATTCATGCCTTCCATTCCGCCAGTGCTTTCGTCACCAGCACCTTCTTCCTCGTCATCTCCACCAAGACCGCCGAACATCTCCATCATGGCACCCATGTCGAAGGAACTGGTGAGCACAATGGTGTTGTTCTTGCCTTCCGTCACCGGGAATTTGATGGTGGCAATATGATTAGTATCAATGTTGATAGTGGCTCTGCAACTGTCGCCGACAGCCTCTTTGGTGCCTACTTTCAGTCCCGAGCTTGGGTTGAACATTTCCATCATCTCATCCATGTTGAATCCGCTCGTGTTCTCATTCTCATTTGTCTGCTCATTCGGGTCATCGGTAGATTCTGCTTTAACAGAGGCATAGAGGTAAAGTTTATTGCCATTCTCATCCTTGCCAACGTTAAGATACCAGTTATCTCCTTCTTTTTCGAGGATAATCTCCTGGGTATTATCGGGCACATCCTCATATTTTATATATTCTTTTTCGGTACCCTCAACTTCTCTCGTGGAAATATCCACTTTCTTTCCACCTTTACCGCCTCCCATCATGGAATTGTCTTTGCCTAAAGCATAGTGGTTAGTTTGGGTTTCTCCATCGTTGTCTTTCGTTCTTGTGCCTACAACTAAAATGCGGATTTCATTTTGCCATCTAAGGATTTCTTCGAGGGCCGTGACATCAGGTGCCAACACAAACTCACCCACGTTCTTACCTTCAGGTTCCTTGTCTCTTGGCAACACCTCAAGTTGGAACTTGCGCTTCATGGTGTAGGACTTCTCCTTGGAGTTCTCGTCATTAGGATCCTTTTCCTGCACAATCACCTTCACTTTGACGGTAATCTTGGTCTTTCCCGGATTGACGGCAGTAAACACGCTGTCGGTCTTCTCTTCGTTCACAATCCACTTGGCAATCTCCTCGTCGGCAGACTTAATCTGTGCGGTTTGCGGTGTACCCACAGCAGGTTTTCCAGAAACCAGTGTATAGAAGAAATCCTGATCCGTGGGCAGTTTCTTCTCGTAAGCGGTGTATGTGTGCTGATTCTGAACAAGGAGCGTCATGTCAAGTTTATGCAGGTAGTTCAGCTCGTCTATCTTGGCAGTCTTGTTGGGTTCATCTCCCTCTTTATTAAACATACCAGCAAACATGTTGTTATCCTCGCTGCTCACTAACGGACCATAGACCAGCACCTCGTCGCCAGGGCTCAAGTCTTTCAGTTCGTCTGGGACCACGCTGTTCGCAGTTCCGCCCGCTTTGGCCAAACCGCGGCCATTGACCACTTTCAGGCGGTCGTCTTTCGTGCCGTCATCCGAGACATAGTAGGTAAGACCTTCAGAGCTGCCCATGCCAGGAATCATCGAAGCCATGTCCATGCCGCCCATCATGTCGCCCATCTCGCTCATATCGAAGTCGTCCATGTCGCCCATCATCTCCTCCATATCAAAGCCCTCGCCCATCATCTCGTCGAGACCCATGTCGCCGAACATGGCCATTAAGCCAGAATTTACCTTGTTCACAACTCCTTCCACGAAATAGCAGCAATCAGGATCAAGCGTGACGGTTTCACCATTAATCTCGATGGTTCCGTTTTCCGCGAGTGTCTTGGCCTGTGATGGTTTGAAAGGCTTAGCCCGGCTGCCCCACTTCGAACTGTCATCTATTCGCAGGGTATAAGAGGCTGTGGCCTTGTCATACTCATTTGATTCAGGCAACCTGACAACGATTTTCACCATTCCCATTTTTAATGGCTTCACAGCACCATTATAAGCAACTGTGGCAATCTCATCATTGCTGCTCGTATAAGCGAGGTGCTGAATAATATCATTCATGTCTGCACCTTCAACCTGGGGTGAAACAAAAATAATCGACTTGTTAAACTTTTCCTCATTTACCTCAAAAAGGCTATAATTGTATTTCAAGGTAATCACCTTCTTTTCATCTACCACTCTTTTGAAGAATGCATACCTTGTATTCTTCACAGCATTGTCGGTTTTTTCATTCTTCACTTCCTTCAGCTTCCAGCTGTTGCTGAACATGCTTTCTTCTACACCAGCGAGATAGTCTTTGTCGCTGACTTTAATGTGCAAGTAGTCGGTAGTTGTTGAATTGTTTTGCTCATCGGTCTCAGTATAGGAATAAATGTCAAACACATTAGGTGTTTTTGTACCCACTTTCAGTCCCTTGCTGTCTGCATAAAGATTGTTTTCGCCGGTTGCAAGTTGGAAGCCGTCAGTAGCAGTTTTATATATCCACTTAATCTTCTCGGGTATTTCACCCAAGAGTCGGTCTTTGTCATCATTAAACAATGTATCGACGTCAACGGCATCAGGGTCATTATCTTCTTTGTCGTTCGATATGGCCATTCCCGAGGCCAAATCTGCAACAACCACGATGTCGCCATCAGTTATGGTAATATCTTCTCCGTCAACCAGTTTCCACTTCTCCACTCCCCTCTTGTAAAGGGTGAGTTTGGCAGCATTTGCATTATTTGTAATTCCGGGCTGATCGCCATTCCAATAGACATAACGGTATTGGAAATTTGCCTGATCCTCATAATACAACTTACCACCCGAATCATAACCATCAAAGTAGAACTGGCTTGTAGAATAATAACCTTTTATCATTGCAAGCATGTCAGGTGAAGATACTCCATAAAGCGGTTTATCGCCTTTTTTAAATGTGAATGAACCATCATCATTCTTTTTCAATGTCCACTTCATGTCATCAGACACATCATCAGCGATTTTATAGTTACTAATGGTTACAGAGGCGCCTGTAAAAACGTTGTTGCTGCCATTATTTGACAGAGCGATGTTATTACTCTCATCAACCAAAAGCACAAGGTCACCCGTCTCTACGTCCGAAAGGCTGGTTACCTTATGCCACGCAAATTGCCCTTGCTCTTGGGCGCATACGCTTCCTATGCCTGCCCATAATAGGCATAGCAGGAAGATTGATCTAAAATATTTATTTTTTTTCATATTCTATTGTTTTTATTTGTTTATTCTGGTTTTATTTGCTTTCCCCTTCGGCCAGCGACCGTTGGTTCTTCACTTGTCTCTATGGCCGGGGCTACTTCAACGGGTTCGCCGCCCTGATACTTCTCGTGCAGTTTCTGAAACACGATGAAGAAGGCGGGGACTACGAAGAGCAGGGCAATGGTACCTACCGACATACCGCCCACAACGCCAAGGGCGAGGGCACGGTTGCCATTGGCACCGGCACCACCCTCGATGATGAGCGGAATCATACCGGCAATCATGGTGAACACCGTCATCAGGATGGGGCGCAGACGCTCCTTGCAGGCCTCGAAGGCGGCATCGCGGATGCTCATGCCCTGGGCACGGCGCTCAGAGGCGAACTCCGTAATCAGGATGGCGGTCTTAGAGAGCAGACCGATGAGCATGATGACACCCGTCTGCAGGTAGATGTTGTTGTCCATGCCCGGCAAGTGGAGCAGTGACCCCAGATAGGCGCAGACAAAGGCTCCCATCAGTCCGAACGGCACGCTCAGCAGCACGGCCCACGGAGTGAACCACGAGTTGTAGAGCGAGGCAAGAATCAGGTAGATGAGAATGATACATATTATATATATAAGGGCAGTGGTGTTCGATCCGGAGGCTTCCTCCAGTTCGCGCGACATGCCACTATATTCGTAGCTGTAGCCGTTGGGCATGGTCTCCTTGAACACCTCGGCAATCACTTTGTGGGCATCGCCCTCGGTATAGCCGCCGGCGGCCTGCACAAAGCAGGTGATGCTCTGGAACAGGTTGAAGTGCTCCACACTCGATGTGCCGACAATCTCCTTCAGCGAAACAAACTCCGAGATGGGAGCCATTTTGCCGCCGCGCACCCTCACGAAGATGTTGTTCAGCGACGAGGGGTCGAGACGGTATTCGGGCGATGCGCTGGCCATGATGCGATAGACCTTACCAAACTGGTTGAAGTTGCCCACATACGAGCCGCCGCAATAGGAACCCAGTGTTCTCAGCACCGTGGCCGGAGAGACACCGGCACGGTCGCATTGGGCTGCATCTACATCGACCTGGAATTTCGGGAAACGCTCAGAATAGGATGTCATGGCCATGCTGATTTCGGGACGCTCACCCAGCTTGGTGAGGAAATTGTTGGCCTGTTTGGCAAACTCCGACAGGTCGCCGTCGTTCAGGTCCTGAAGCACCAGGTTCACGCTGTTGTTAGAGCCATAGCCTGGCACCTGGGGCAACTGGAAGGGCATCACCTGCACATTCTTTATATCCTTGCAGGCAAAATACAAGCGGCCGATGACCAAATCTACGTAGTGGTTGAAGCCCTCGCGCTCTTCCCACGTCTTCAGGCGGATAATCATCGTGGCGTAGTTGGAGCCCGAACCCGACATCATGCCGTAGCCGCAGGCAGTGGCAAAACTCTCCATTTCGGGAATCTGCTGCACCTTTTCCTCCACTTTCTTCACAATCTCGCGCGTCTCATGAAGCGTGGTGCCCTCCGGGGCGCGAATCTCAGCAAGGATAACGCCCTGGTCCTCTTGCGGCACAAGGCCGCTGGGCAGGTTCTTCATGAAGAAGATGAGCAGCACGGCTGCAACGGCCAACAGACTCCAGGCCAGCACGGGGCGCTTGATGAACTTCTGCACGCTCTTGGAGTATTTCCGGTAGATGGCGTTGTAGCTGGCTGTATAGGCTTTCTTCGTGTAGTAGGTGAGGCTCTTGCGCTCCTGCTTGTTCTCCGAGACCTTGAGCATAATGGCACAAAGAGCCGGACAGAGCGTCAGGGCAGAAACGCACGACAGACCTACTGCCGAGGCGATGGTGACACCAAACTGGGTGAAGAACGAGCCCGACGTGCCAGGCATGAAGGCCACGGGAATGAACACTGCCATGAAGACCAGCGTACACGAGATGACGGCCACCGACACGTCGCTCATGGCTTCGCGGGTGGCGGTCTTCGGGTCGCTGATGCCGCCCTCCATCTTCGCCATCACGGCCTCGACCACCACGATGGCATCATCTACCACCGTACCGATGGCCAGCACCAGCGCAAATAGCGTCAGGATGTTGAGAGAGAATCCCGCGAGCGAGACAACGGCAAACGTTCCCAACAGCGAAACAATAATCGAGATACTGGGGATAATGGTGGCCTTGAAATTCTGCAGGAAAAAGAACACCACGAGTATCACCAGGATGATGGCGATGATGAGCGTCTCCACCACGTTGCCAATAGCGGCATAGAGGAAGTCGTCAGAGGTTTCGAGTTTCACAAACTCCAGTCCTGCCGGCATCATGGGCTTCAGATCCTCGTAGAGCTGGTCAATGCGGGCGTTCACCTCGGTAGCATTGGCGCCTGGGGCTTGGAACACCATGAAAATGGTACCAGGCTTTCCGCCAATGTTCGATATGAAGTTGTAGCTCATGGCACCAATCTCCACGTCGGCCACGTCGCTCAGGTGGAGCAGGTGACCGCCGTCGCTGGTCTTGAGCACGATGTCGTTGAACTCCTCGATGGTCTTCAGCGTACCCTTGTATTCCATGGTGTACTGGTAGGCATTCTCCGACTGCGCACCCAGCGAACCCGTGGCCGAAACGAAGCTCTGGCCACCAATGGCGGCGAAGACATCGTTAGGCTCCAGACCGTACTGTGCCATTACGTCGGGCTTCATCCAGATGCGCAGGGCATAGGTGTTACCAAGTGCCATCACATCGCCCACACCGGTGATACGCATCAGGCGCGGCTTCAGGTTGATGTCGATATAGTTGGCCACGAAGTCGTCGTCGTACTTGCCGTCAACGCTCCTGATGGCTCCTATCTGCAGGATGTTGCTCTGCTGTTTCATCACCTGCACACCCACCTTGGTCACGTCGGCAGGCAGCAGGGCCGTGGCACGGCTCACGCGGTTCTGCACGTTCACAGCTGCAATGTCGGGGTCGGCGCCTTGTTTGAAATAGACCACGATGCTGACGTCGCCCGAAGATGAGGCCGACGAGGTCATGTAGGTCATGTCGGGCACGCCGTTGATGTTTTCCTCCAGCGGCTGCACTACCGACTTCATGATGGTGTTGGCATCAGCACCCGTGTAGCTTGTGATGACACGCACCGTGGGCGGTGCGATGTTAGGGTATTGCTCGATAGGCAGCGACTTCATGCAGATGAAGCCAACCAGAGCAATCACGATACTGATGGCGCAGGCCATCACGTACCGATTGATGAATATATTGTTTTTCATGACTTACTTCTCGTTTTTCGGTGCTTCGGGGAAGAGAACCTTTTGTCCCTCCTGCACATTATTAGCGCCAACGGTCACAATCTTGTCGCCAACGTTGAGTCCGGAAGTAACAATTACGTCTTTGCCGTTGCCTGTGTTGGTGGTGGTAACGGTGACTGCCGTTGCGGTGCTGTCGGCCTTCACCTTGTAAACCAACGACTTATCCTGAAGTCGCACTACGGCACTCAGCGGAATCACCATCACGTCTTTCTGTGAGAAAGGCAATACCACTGTGCCCTGCACACCCGAGAACAGATGTCCCTCGGGATTGGGGAACGAGGCCTTGCAGGCCAGTGAGCCCGTTGAGGCGTCGACGACGCCCGTCAGGCTGGTGATGCGGCCCTTGTGGGGATACTCCGTGCCGTTTTTCATGACAAACGTCACATCGGGAAGCGCAGCTATGTGTTTCGCCTTGTCGCTCTGTGTCAAACCCGACTGCACCTGAGCCTCAATGATGGCCTCGGTCACCGAGAACTCTGCGTCCATGGTGGTGTTGCCGCTAAGAATGGTGAGTTGCGTCATGGGCGTCACTTGGTCGCCGCCACGCACGGGAATCTCTCCCACGACACCTGTCACGGGCGAGGTAATGGTGCAGAAGCCGAGGCTCACCTGTGCACGACTCACCTGCGCGCGAGCCTGGCTGACCGAAGCTTGTGCCTGACGGTAAGTGTTCTGCGAGTTGTCGAGCATATAGCGGCTGACGATGTTTTTCTCAAACAGATTTTTGTTCGATTCGTATTCCAGTTTTGCGCTGCGCTCCTGAGCGAGTGCCGCCTGCAGATTAGCCTGGGCTGCCTGCAGTTCCAGGCGTGCGTTGCGCGAGTCGATGATGAAGAGCGTCTGCCCCCTTCTCACTTGCTGACCTTCAGTAACGCATATTTTCATCAGCTGTCCGCTCACCTGGGGCATGATGGTCACATCCGACTGTCCCTTCATCTTTGCGCTGAATTTCATGGGCATGGTGATGTCCTGCTTATTCACCGTCAGCGTCTCAAACGATGTTTGTTTCTCTTTGGGCATGTCAAGGCCGCATGCTGCCAGCATGCTGACGGCAGTGCCGAGCACCATTACCCGAACCAAAACATTTCTACTTTTCATGTTTTTTCAATGATTATGTTTTTATTGTGTTATTTTCTTGAACTGCCACCATAGTCTATCTGTCCAGGAGCACCATGACCGTGAGGTTGATCAGGCAAAGGGCAACAGCCACCACAAGCAGATAAATGACTGCCATGATCCAGTGCTCAACAAGCCATTCGTAGGTGCCCGCCATCCACTTATGGCGGATGATGAATCTTTGAATCCTCGATTTTTTGGAAACTTTCATCCCGTGATTACATGATTTCAAAATAAATATCATGCAAAAGTACTTTTTTTACACGCGCAGGCAAATAGCAAAGACAAATGGTCAAGTATTTTCAGACAAATAGTCAAATAAAAAAGCCCTGAAATCAGGGCTTTTGGGGATGGCGGTATAGTTAGCGTATGCTAAACATCGCTGTTGGCACGGCGGTATTGTGAGGGGGAGATTTGGTATTTTCGGCTGAAGTATCGGCTGAAGACCGACGCATTGGAGAATCCTGCCTTGGACATAATCTCGGTGATGGGAAGGTCGGTTGTGACGAGCAATTTGCTGGCATACTCCAGGCGCAGGTCGTTGACAAACTGGGGCAGGGAGTCGTATTTGCTGCCCTGTGAGAAGGCCGCGCCCACGCGCTCTTTGGTGATGCGAAACTCGTCCATGATCATCTGCCGGTCGAACGACGGATTGAGGAACAGCAGCCGTCGGCTGACCTCGTGCTCGATGTAGTGGAAAAGTTCTTCGGGAGAAAGAGAATCGAGTGAGCCGCCCGGGGGGATGACCGGCAAATGGGCCTCAAGGCCGGCGTCGGCAGCAAGATTGTCCGGGCTTCCCTCCGCACTGCGCTGGGGACTGTTGGCGAACTTTTGTAACTGCTGTTTTAGTTCCTCGTACTTGTCTTTATATGTAAAGGTCTCCTTTATCTGCTTGGCCAGCGCGCGGTTCTTCAATTGTGTCTTGCCCCATTGGCGGGCAGCATACCAGGCAAAGAACAGGCCAAGCATGGCAAGAATGCCGATGAGGAATGCCAATATGGTGACATGTCGCTTGCCAGCTTTCTGGTGGTCTATCTCCTGCTGCTGTTCCTGTGCATGGAAGCGGGCGGCGTAGAGATGGGCCTTGCCTCGCAGCAGACGGTCGTTGAGGGTTTTGCTGAGCGCCTCGTGTTGTTCGAATAGCCGGACGCTTTCTGCATTGCGTCCCTGTGCCTTGGCGGTCTGGGCATGTTCGTATAGGATTGCAGCCATTCGGGCGTTCACGGTGTCGCCCTGCTGGCGCAGGTCGGCTTCAAGGTCAGCGCAGGCAGCCTCTGCCTTGTCGTAATGTCCCAGAAAGCGCCATGTCGGTGTAATCTCCTCGCGGCCATTCATGGTTTTGGCGAAGTCGGTCTGCTCGTAAAGGGCAAGATTCTGGCTGGCCTTTTTTGCGGCGGCAGCCGATTCTTCACGATTCGCTTTTCGTTCTTCACTTATTTTCGCGTAGGCGTGTGCCATGTATAGATAGCACTTGGCCCGATAGAACTCGATAT
>DFFM01000037.1:0-70173 GCA_002369515.1 Prevotella sp. UBA3776
TGTGCCTATTTTGACACACCCTCCAGGGAGCTTTAGGTTTCAGAACTCTTCGTTGCGCATATAAATATAGTCAACTGGCGGGCCAGGTTGCGGGCGGTTCTTGTCAAAGCCTATCGGTTTGAGTATTCTTTTTGTGCCAGAGATACAGAGTTCCGCCGGGTTCAGCTCCCACTCGTGCCATTTCGCGAACCTTTCAAGTTGTCTGAGGAAAGGTCTGCGAGCGATGTATTCTTTGACATAGCGTCTGCAATCATACAGTATTTCGTTCAACGAGAAATACTTGTTGAAATTATGACGTTCGACGAAGTGACGATAAGCCCACTCCATGACAGAGAGTTCGAAACTTACTAAATATGGGGCGTCAGTACAGTATCGATAAATCCCTTTCCAATCATCATTCGATAATTCCGTTCCAGCGACATTAAGCCATAATGGCTGCAGGCCGAGCGACTTGGCGCGTACTGCGTCTATATAGTGTTCGCATATAACTACATTGGTCAGTCGGGCGGAGCCGCTGCATGTTGCAGCATACTCGGCACGTAGTTCTGCGAGGCCGTTAATGTAGTCGTCTGCCTGGACTCCGATATGCCAAACCTGGAATGCCGGGTCGGCTTCCATCGGCCTGAATATTTGATAGAAACTTTTCTCACCGTTCGCGCACTCGCGCAAAAAAATAGGATAATTCGCCGTCGAGTACATCTTCCTGATGCGACGGTCTCTTACCTTGCCTATCCATTTCACGCTGTGAAAATTAAGGTCGTGAAGATGCTGCCGTTCGACAGCTGGCCCGAAACTTGCCATCTCGCAGGGGGTGAAGGCTTCGTTCAGCTTCCAGTACCATTCGCCATCGTTCATGTCGGGTGGGGCTTCAAGGTCTTCAAAAAGAGGCTTGTCTAGGCCGCCACCCAATCTGATCCAGTGTGTGTCCAAATACTCTTTCATTGTCATGCGGTCTTTGAGGACCTTTTGCACGTCTTCGCGGTGATACGCGTATATGCTGCCGTCCTCGCACTCCACCTCTGAGCCTGTGCCAAACCCCATCTCGCTATCCATCTCGAGTATCACCCTCAGGCATATTGCACTGTCTGTTAAGCTACCAAGAAAAGACAAAAGGACGGGGGATGGAAAAAAAAAGCTCCCCGGATGGGAAGCCTTATGAATAAATTGTTATTAATAAAAATATGATGTATCACTATCAAAAGGATTGCCATCATGCCAAAAGTGCCACCATGCTGAGTGCTTGCCTTCTGCACGGCGTTTCAGCGCTCTTTTGTGTCTATAATGAGCGTAAATAAAACCGGCTGTCGCACCAATGACATATTCTAACATGATTATTTCCTTTCTTTTTGTTTCTGTTGCAAATATAGTGTTTTTTGTGGCATATATGCAAGAAAGGTGGAGGGAAATCCATGCAAAGTTTGCGCAAAAAATCCTTTCGAGTGTTCGTTTGTCGATTCGTATAGACATGCCTTAGCTTTTTTATGCAAAGACATGGTAAAAGACAAAAGGACGGGGATGAAAAAAAAGGCTCCCCATAATGGACGTCTAAATTAAAAGATTTGTCCGTATGAGGAACCACCTATAGAAGTGTTGTCATCATGCCAGAAGTGCCACCATGCGGAGTGCTTGCCTTCTGCACGGCGTTTCAGCACTCTTTTGTGTCTATAATGAGCGTAAATAAATCCGGCTGTCGCACCAATGACATATTCCAACATGATTGTTTCCTTTCTTCTATGTTTCTGTTGCAAATATAGTGCTTTTTTGACATATATGCAAGAAAAGGGGGAGGGAAATCCACGTAAACTTTGCGTAAAAAAACCTCCGCCTCCAATCAGTCACCGGCTTATGCCCGGATTCGATGGGCGCTCATGTACTCCGCCACTGTCATCTTCTCCCGAACCACCTTCTTGGCATCCACAGAATGGTATTCACATTGGCTACCGTCATCACACACGAGCCTCACGCCGTCCCAGAAGCCTGTCTCTGACTCTATCTCTCGCAATACCCACAGCGCGTTCTTCAACGTGCAGCTCATCGGTATCCTTATCCACGAGATGATTCACTCTACCGGCACCCCTAAGCGCCTGAACCGCCAGACTGGCTCTAAGTTCGGCGACACGTGGTCGTGTTTTTGGTTTACACTTGTTTTTTTCAGATTTTTCATTTTGTTTGTAGTTATCTCGATTATAATGTGTATTTTTGCATCAATGAAACCACACACCTTCATTTTGGCTCTGGGAACCAATGCTGGCGGCGAAGAAATCATCCGGCAGGCATACGGGCTGCTCTGCGAGCGGCTGGGAGCATTGCGTTTGAGCCGCATCATGAAGACCGAGGCCGAGGGCATGGTGTCGCCTCCCTTCCACAATGCACTGGCCATGGGGCTGTGTACGCTTTCGGCCGACGAACTGCGCGCCGTCTTGAAGCATACTGAACAGCTTTGTGGCGACACTCGCGAACTGAGAGCACAGAATGTCATCACTCTCGACATCGACCTGCTGCAACTTGGCTCGCGCCGCTATAAACCCGCCGACTGGCAACGCTCCTACGTGCGCCAACTCTACGAGGAGATGGACAGTCAGCCCGTGGAGGGCAGGCTTGCAAAGGAAAAAGAATGATAAGAGTAACAAACCATCATAAAACAAAACGACATGAATACCCGACTGCTATTATGCTTCGTCGCGCTGACAACATTCTGCCGCGCTGACGCTCAAGACTTTGAACAATTCTTTACTGACCGTACGCTGCGGCTTGACTACATCTTCGCGGGCAATGCCAACGAACAGCACATCAGCCTGGACCAACTGAACGTCAGTCCCCGCTGGTATGGCAAGCGCAAACGGCTGGCCGAAGTGCCCATGGAAGGCAACGGGCAGGTGACGGTGCGCGCCCACCGCAGCCAGCAGGTGATTTACCGCAACTCGTTCTCCACACTGTTTCAGGAGTGGATCACCAATCCCGAGGCCGAAACCGTCACAAAGTCGTTTGAAAACGTGTTTCTCGTGCCGATGCCGCGTGACACCGTGGACGTAACCGTAGAGTTGCGCAACAACCGACGCCAAGTGACGGCCACCCTCACCCATACAGTGGTGCCCACCGACATCCTGATACGCCACATTGGCGAGCACGGTCTGATGCCCTACAGCTACGTGCAGAAGGCCGCCGACACAACGCGCTGCATCAGGATTGCCTATGTGGCCGAAGGCTATACGAAGGACGAGATGCAGGTGTTCCGCAACGATGTGGCCATAGCCCACGAGGCCATGTTCGCCCACGAGCCGTTCAAGAGCCTGCGCGACCGTTTCAGTGTGGTGGCCGTCGAGTCACCGTCGGTTGAAAGCGGGACGAGCGAACCCGAAAAGGGCATTTGGAAGAACACTGTGCTGCACTCGCACTTCGACACGTTCTACATGAACCGCTACCTCACAACGCTCCACCTGAAAGACCTGCACGACGTGCTGGCGGGCATTCCCTACGAGCACATCATTGTGCTGGTGAACACCAGCCGCTATGGCGGAGGTGGCATTCTGAACAGCTACAACCTCAGCATGACGCACCACGAGAAGTTCCGCCCGGTGGTGGTTCACGAGTTTGGACACAGTTTTGCTGGCCTTGGCGACGAGTATGCCTACGACAACGAGAACCTCGGCATGTATCCCACCGACGTGGAGCCATGGGAACACAACCTCACCACACGCGTGGATTTCAACGGAAAGTGGGAAAACCTCATCAAAAAAGGAACACCACTGCCAACGCCCGTAAGCAAGGATGCAAAGACCATACAGACGCGTGTGGGACTGTTCGAGGGGGCTGGATACCAGACGAAGGGTGTCTATAGGGGAGTGCAAGACTGTCGCATGCGCACCAACGAGAACCCTGAGTTCTGCGCCGTGTGCCAACAGGCCATCCGCCGACTCGTAGATTTCTATACAAAGGATTGAGAGTGGCCAAGAGAGAAAAACAGGAGAGTTGTGGAAGCTTGCGGTAGCTGGTATTGTCGTTGACAGAAGCAGATGCCGCCAACTTCCATAAACTTCTGAAAAAGTGAAGCACCATGATGAAATATATTCTGGCACTGTTGGTGCTGCTGATGGGCAACGCTTCTATCGCGGCAGCACAAGAAGAGACACTCAGCGAGGATGAACTCTTTGGACGTGCCATGGAGTATTTCAACAGCAGCAAATACCACGAGGCTCTCATCATCTTCAAGAAGTTCGACCAGAAATACGCGCTCAACAACCGCATACATGCCTACATGGGGTTGTGCCATTACTACGAGTGGAACTACCAAGAGGCCAGCCAACTGCTGGACGAGGTGATTCCAAACATTGGCGGCTATGCTCCGCACGAACGGTCCATCTACTACTTTGCAGCCGCTGAGAGCCACTTCAATCTGCAACACTATGAACGCGCGGACAGTCTCTACAAGATGGTGCTCGGCGTTTGCTATCCAAAAGAAAAAGCCGATGCGTACTACCGCATTGGCTTTTGCAATATGTTTACCGAGAAATGGTTGCCGGCAAAACAGAATTTCGAACTGGCGCTGCAGTACTACCAACAATACCGAAACACGCCCGACCTGGCGGCGCGCATCGCTCAGCTGAGAAAGATGATTGGCGGTTGCGAGAAGCAGGTGGAGATTGAAGAGCGGATGGCGCGGCAACGGCAGATTGAGCAAATCATGTCGCGGCTGCTGCAACTAGCTAAGAAAAACAAAACACAGAGAACTGTAGAACTGGACGGCCAGCACATAGAGCAGCCACAGGGGCAGCCAGGAGGCCACTCCGCTGCTGAGGGCGCCGAAAACATCGGACGACGAACGGAAACGCCCGGTGGCCAATCCGAAGCTGACAGCCATCAGACTGACTGAGAAACAAGCCATGGGCACCAGCCCACGGCTGAAACTGCTGGGAAACAGATGGCCGGTGGCGCTCAGCAGGGCTGCGTGGGGTATTGCCGTGAGCAGTACGACAATCACCACCAACAGCAGCAGTTCTGCGAGCACAATGGTGAGTGCATAACGCTCGCGAAAGGACATGGGATTGCCCCGGTTGACTTCTGCAGAGTTGCTGCTGCCAACAAGGTTGCCGAACAGTCGCTTGAGTGTGGGCAAAAGGCCGCTCCGCCGAACGGCTCCCCAGGCAAAGGCCGCCAACAGCAGCCACACAAGTAAAGGCGTGGCCAAATTGTCGGCGAAGCGTCCTATGAACCAACGCACTCCGTCGCCTGCCAGCAGCGAATGAACGGTTGTCCCAGGCATCACGGCCGTCACCAACCATGACACCAGAAACAACAGCACCTGCAGCGCAAGCAGCAACGCTCCTAGCCGTCCAAAAAGTCTGTGCAGACTCTCTCTCTTCATGTTTTTATTCCTTTCCTTTACCCTTTCCCTTTCACTTTTCTTTTCTTGCCTTTCCCCCTTTCCAAGGCCCCGTACCTATTCGTCGGGCTGCAGGTTGTCGATGTCCAGTATGCGCAGTTCGCAGGCGCGCACCACCAGACGGGTGGCGTTGATGCCGATGCCTCCGTTGCCGTTGGGGAACAGTTTCTGCACCAATTCGTTCTGTCGTTTCTCCAGACTCTTCACACCGAAGGGCATGCCCCGCAGATTGGTGATTTGCTCCTTGGTGTAGCCCAGTGCCAAATGGCGAAGGAAACGCTCGTCGTATTCGTCAATCTCGTAGTTGACGAGCGCCTCCTGCCGCATGAGCTGGGCATTGACGCTGCGTTTGAAGCGCTCCACCACCTTCTCGAGTATCGGCTGATTGAAAACCAGGCGCTTGCCGTCCATCACGCTGGCCACATCGCCCCGTGTGAGCAGCTCGCCACTCTTGAGGATGATGCCGTCGCAGCCGGCGTCGAGCACATCTACCCAGAGTTTCTCGTTCAGTATTTCGCCAGTAAAGATAAGCACCTTGATGTCGGGGTGCATTTCTTTTGTCTGTCGGCAAATCTCCACGCCAATGGTTGTTGAGCCGCCCAGCCCAAGGTCGAGCAACAACAAATCGGGCTTCTGCTGCTTCAGCAGTTTCCAGTAGGCCAGCTCACTGTCGGCGGTACCGATGATTTCGGCTTCGGGGATGTCGTTCTTGATGATGCCGAGCGTACCCTTCAGTTCCAAGGGCACATCCTCGACCACGATTACTTTAAAGTTGTCCATATTGTCGCTTTCTTTGGTTGTTTTCAATTTCGTGCTTTGGTCAGGGTGACCACAATGCTGGTTCCGCCCTCGTGGCGCGGCACTGCCACAATGCCACATCCTCGCCGGGCGGTCTGTTGGCTATGGTCGCGCACAATCTGTCGGCACAGCATGTAGGGCACGTTTTCCATCGTGGGCGCAAAGAGCCGCTGGCAGTCTGCGTCGTTCAGGCTCATGTTGGGCATGGTTACGGTCAGTTCGACGTAGTAGTCGCCCTTTTCGGCCACATCTACACGCAGTTTCTTCTCTCCCGACTGCTGCCGCAGAATGTCGAACAGCAGGCGCAACATGTCGCTGTCGCCCAACACGCTCAGCTGGTTGGGAGTCAGTTCGTCGCGTGGTGTGAACATGTCGGCCACGGCCACGGGCTTGCAGTCGAACTTCACGTCATCGACCTGGCGCATGGCCTGTTCGCTCAACAGCGAATAGAGTTCCTTGTAGTAGGTGGCCAGTTCGCTGATGGCGTTCAGATTGCGGTCGGAGCCGTCGATGAGTTGGCGGATGCGCGACGGATAGTACATGGTTTCGTGTTTCAGTGTGCTCAGGCAGTTGTCGAGCACACTGTTGCTGATGTGCAGTTTCTCGTTCTCGAACTCCGCCCGTCGATATTCGTCCTCTGCCAGTTCCAGATTCACCAGGCGCGTGTTCTTCGTGACCACCGAGTCGGTGAGCGTCTGTCGGATTTGCTCCACCACCTGCTGCAGTTGCACCGGATATTTCTCAGAAACCAGTGGTTTGATGCGTTCGAGTTTTTCTTCCGGTTCCGAGTCGGTCAGCAGCACACCATTGATGCGCTGCACCCGGTCGAGACAGAATCTGTAGTAGAGTCGGTGGCGGTAATAGAGCATGTAGTAGGCCGGCAAGAGCAGCATGAGCAGCAGTACGAGAATGGATATGGCCACCATTTTGTTGGTTTCTGACCGTTGCATCACACGGCAGTATTGGCCAAGACTGTTGTCGGCAGAGCATTCCTTGAACAGCTGGGTGTAAATTTTGTTGTTGTAGCGGTAGAGCGGCCAGTCGTGCAGAGCCAGTGCGGCCACGGCACTCTCGTTGCGGATGTCGAGAATGACTTGGTAGTTCACCTTCACGCTGTCGTGAAACCAGCGCACTTCGGGCAGCTCTACCGACATGTCGCCTCGGCGAAGCAGGGTGTCGGTGCCCCGTCGCACCTGTTGGCGGTAGGCTTGGTTCATGTACTTCCTGACGCTGTCGGCAAACTGCAAGGTGCGGCTGTAGGTTCCGTCGATGTTGCTGTAGTAGGCACTGTCGGCGTACTGCTCGGCCTTTTGCTGCAGTGTGCTGAGCGGCACGGTGGTCTGTGCCATTGTCGTTCCCCACGCGCCGCTTGCCAGCAGCCATCCGACAATCAACTTGGCCAGTCCCTTGGGCAGCCTGAAATAGAATCGGCTGCCCTTGCCGGGCTCGCTCTCGGCGGCGATATGGCACACGCTGAATATCTGGCTCACCTTGCGATATTTCTCAATGATTCCCTTGCAGTTCATCAGACCGTAGCCGTGCGAGGGTTGCACCGAAGAAAGCTGGCCGGTGCCACTGTCAACAATCACCTGGTGCTTGAATACGTTGGCCAATTCGTCTTCATTCATGCCGCAGCCGGTGTCGCTGACGCTGATTTCCACATAGTTGGCGGCCTCGGTGGCGCTGACTTCCACACGGCCACCGTCGGGGGTGTATTTGCGGGCGTTGTCGGCCATGGTGTTGATCATGAACAGGGTGAGTATGCGGTCGGCCTTCACCACGGCCTCTGTGGGTTTCACGTCGAGCGTGATGCCTTTCAGCTGGAATGACATGCGGCTTTTCTGTACTGTGTCGAACAACGCCTGTAGGGGAAAACTCTCGATGTTCAGGCTCAGCTGGCCTTGTCGCAGCTGAATCCACTGCGTCAGCACTTCGTTGTAGTCGTTGATTCGCTCAGTCAGTTCGGAGATGTATTCGTAGCGTTCGGCACGTTTCTCGTCGGGTTCGTGGCCGTCCTCCAGCTTGCGCACCTCGTGAATCATTCGGTCAATGAAGGGCATGATGCTGTTGACGAGGAATATCTTGGCGCGGTTTTCCAGGTTTCGTTTCTTGTTGGTGGCAATGTGTACGAGGCTGACGGCGCGGGCCTCGTTCACCTCTTCGCAGTGCTCGTTGATGGCTTCCAGCTCTTTGTCGTTCTGCATTTTCCACTCGTTGAGTGGCTGCAGCAGTTGCTCCATGGAGTGGCGCCGTTCGTTGCGTCGGCGCAGCCGGTCGAAGATGTAGAGCAGGATGGCCACCACGACAATGGTGAGCACCACGGCCAGAATCATCAGGTTGAGTTGTCTCGACGAGCGGTCCAGCTGGTCGGCGCGCGCCTCTAGGAGTCGGTCCTGCCGAGTGAGCTCCTGCATGTCGAGATAGAGATTTCGGTTGTAGTCGCTGTTAGGTTTGTCGTCGATGGCCGCATAGGCCACGCTCAGCTGCTCGCGTATGCTGGCCACTAGGTCGGGAGCCTGTTCGATGGCCGGATTCTTCTCAAGTGCGTTTCTGAGGCAGATGAGTGCCGAGTTGTAGTCGTTGATGGCCATGAAGCACGAGGCGAGCGTTCGGTAGGCGCCGGCCGTCTGATAAACATCGCCGAACTTCTCGAAAATGTCGAGCGACTTCTGTGCCAGATAGCCCGCCAGGAGCGAATCGGGCATGTTGTCGGGGTTGATGAACTTCATGGCCGGCAGATTGTCGGCAATGAGTCGGTTGCGCTGCTGCTGAACAATGAGGTGCTCGCTGATGGCCTGCAGCGAATTGGCCACCCAAAACGGGCTGTTGGACTGGCTGGCCAGCATGTAGCATCTGAGCAGATAGTTAAATTCGGTTTGGCTGTTTTCTTCTTGTGTGCCTTTGGTCACGATGCCTCCTGCTCCCACGTTGTAGAGGTAGGCCAACAGCTGGGTGGTGTCGCTGTCCAGCTCGTCGGTACTGAAGTTCATGAGGGCGTCGATGCTCTGTTGTTCGAGCCCCACGTAGTAATAGTAGGTGGAAAGCACGATGCCATATTCGCTTTTGGCGTAGAGCAGCCGTCTGTTCTCATGTTCGGAGAGCATGGAGCGTTCTTCTTCGATGCGCCGTTGGCGCGAACGCACTTTCTCGCGCTGCTCGTAGAACTCTTTGTTCTTGGACCGCCGCTGGCAGAGTCGCATCTGCTGCACACCGGCCACGTAGAGTTCTATCTGGTTGTCGGTGATTTGCTCTATCTGGCTCAGAATGCTGTCGGCCTTGTCATACTCCATGCGCATGATGTGGACAAAGGCCATGTTGTTCATAGCTTCGGCTTTGCCGGCAGCATAGTCGGCCGACTGTTGGAAAGCCTTTTCGGAATAAACGAGCGTAGAGTCAAGACTCTGGTAATGAAAACTATAGGCGATGTCGTTCAACTTATCGACCATCGGCTGCTCGGCCTTCGTGCAGGCACAGAAAACCGCCGCCGAGAGTGCCAGCCAAACCACCAAAGACAAACTGCGTCCAGCGGACGCTAAGGATGAAATACAAAAACCGGAACAACGATGAAACGAAAGAATGAGCACCCCTTTCAACTGTAGAAAGGCTTCACACACACGGAGTGAATGGGCAGTGTTTCTCATTCTTTCGTTTTTTCATTGTTCCGGTTTGCGCTGCCCGTTGATGGCAGCGTGTTGAGTTTTATTCAGTCAGCGTTCAGGCGCGCGCCTTTGCCACATAGCCAAGTGCTTCCTTGCACTTGTCGGTGACGTACTGCCAGTCGCCGGCAGCCACTTTGTCCTTGGGGAACAGCTTCGAGCCCATGCCAACGCAATAGACACCAGCCTTGAACCAAGCCTTCAGGTTGTCCTCCTCGGGAGCAACGCCGCCAGTGACCATGATCTTCGACCAGGGCATAGGAGCCTTGAGGCCTTTCACCATGTTGGGGCCATAAACGTCGCCGGGGAACAGTTTGGTGAGGTCGCAGCCCAGCTCCTGTGCCTTGCCGATTTCAGAAACCGTGCCGCAGCCGGGGCAATAGGGCACCAGACGGCGGTTGCACACGGGAGCAATGTCGGGATTGAACAGCGGGCCCACTACGAAGCAGGCACCCAACTGAATATACATGGCAGCCGTGGGGGCATCGACCACCGAGCCAATGCCCAGCGCCAGTTCGGGGCACTCCTTGTCGGCCCACTTCACCAGTTCGCCGAACACCTCCTGGGCGAAGTCGCCGCGGTTGGTAAACTCGAATGCACGAACGCCGCCCTCGTAGCAGGCTTTCACCACGTTCTTGCACACTTCCATATCTTTGTTGTAGAAAACGGGCACCATGCCGGTGTCGCCGATTTTCTGCATGACAGCTAATTTATCGAATTTTGCCATGGATTAATTATACTATTTTACAATTTACTATTTTACAATTTTAATTTGTACAGACATCATTTTTCGACTTCTTTCACTATCGATTGGACAGATGATTACGAGTTGAGATGATCGACCTGACGATGATACGGAGTAACTCAATACATTCATTGTGCAAAGGCTCAACCCTTGATGCAGGAAGCATCTCAGTTTCCATGATGATGGAAAGCCAGTGTTCCGTCTCATCCAACTCTTCTTCTACCATCTTCAATTTATTGAGAAAATCTTTCTCTGATTTCCCTATACACGCAGCGCGATAATTCGCTGCTGGTGATGTTCCAGAACGTACAACCTGCGATGCAATTGCCCGTCCCGAAATTGTATTGGGCATAGAATCAACCAACCTTATGATGCGAACTGTAAAGTTCTTAAACCTCTCTTTTAGTTCCAGTTCTGTCATTTAGCTGGTAATAAATTGTCAAATTGTGAAATAGTGAAATAGTCAAATAAAACTAACGCTGTACGCGTCCGCTGGCGTTGCCACCTGCGAGGCTCTCCACCTCGTCAACACTCACCAGGTTGAAGTCGCCGTTGATGGTGTGCTTCAGCGCACTGGCTGCCACTGCAAACTCCAGGGCTTCGCCTTGGGTCGGCTTAGTGAGCAGTCCATGAATGAGTCCGCCCGAGAACGAGTCGCCACCGCCCACGCGGTCGATGATGGGGTTGATTTCGTAGCGTTTGCTCTGATAGAACTCCTTGCCGTCGAAGATGAGGGCTTTCCAACCGTTGAACGTGGCCGAGAAACTTTCGCGGAGCGTAGAAACGACATACTTGAATCCAAATTCTTCCTTCATTTGGCGGAAGATGCCCTCGTATCCGGCAGCGTCGGTTTTGCCTCCCTCAACGTCGGCGTCGGGCTTGAATCCGAGACAAAGTTCTGCGTCCTCCTCGTTGCCGATGCACACATCCACATACTTCATCAGGGGGCGCATGATGCTGATGGCCTTCTCGGAAGTCCACAGCTTCTTGCGGAAGTTCAGGTCAACGCTCACACAAACGCCGTGGCGCTTGGCAGCTTCGCAGGCCAGGCGGGTCAGTTCGGCGGCCTTGTCGCTGATGGCGGGGGTGATGCCGCTCCAGTGGAACCATGCAGCTCCCTCCATGATGGCGTCGAAGTCGAAATCCGAGGGGTCGGCTTCAGCAATGGCGCTGTGGGCACGGTCGTAGATGACCTTCGAGGGACGCATCGAAGCGCCCGTCTCGGCATAGTAGAGTCCCACGCGGTCGCCGCCGCGGGCGATGAAGTCGGTGTTCACTCCGTAGCGACGCAGTGCGTTGACGGCTATTTGTCCTATCTCGTGCTTGGGCAGCTTTGAGACGAAATAAGCCTCGTGGCCATAGTTGGCCACACTGACGGCTACATTGGCCTCACCACCGCCGGGGATGATGCGGAATGACTCACTCTGGATAAAACGGTCGTTGCCCTGGGGCGACAGGCGCAGCATAATCTCGCCTAATGTTACAATCTTTGCCATTGTCGTTTCGTTTTTTAAATTTGAATGTTTAAAGATTAATTTTGTTTGTTTTTCTGTTTACGAGCACAAAAATAGCACTATTTTCGCGAATTAGGAAATAAAACGGGGAAAAAATGCAGTTTTTGGAAAATTTTAACTGTGTACGTACACACAATTCATTTTTTATTGCTATTTTTGCACCAAACAATGGCGGCAATCTCCACGTCGGAACCAGCAATTGACGACACCGCGAATGGCTGCCAAACACAGAGAGACGACCATCATGACAGAGAAAATCAGAATCAAGGACATAGCCGAACGTTCAGGGGTTTCGGTGGGTACGGTGGACCGTGTGCTGCACAACCGTCCCAACGTGTCGAAGTCGGCGCGCGAGAAGGTGGAGAAGGTGCTCAAGGAAATCAACTACCAGCCCAACATGTATGCCAGCGCACTGGCCTACAACAAGTCGTACACCTTTTATATAATAATGCCCAAGCACGCTTCCGAGGCCTACTGGGAGGAAATAGAGCAGGGAGCGCTGAAAGCCTGCGAGACACGGCGCGACTTCCACATCGACGTGCGCATCATGTACTACAAAAGGTTCGAGACCGAAACCTTCACCGCCACCTACGAGGAGTGCCTGGCCCAGAATCCCGCTGGTGTCATCGTGGTGCCCTCTGAGCTGGAGGTGACACGCCAGTTTACCAACCAACTGCACGAACGCAACATCCCCTTCATTCTGCTCGACAGCTACATGCCCGACCTGCGGCCCCTGTCGTTCTACGGCCAGGACTCGTTCTCAAGCGGATATTTCGCTGCCAAGATGCTCATGCTCATTGCCAAGGATGAAAAGGAAATCATGCTCATGAAGCAAATGAAAAACGGCAAGGTGGCCAGCAAGCAGCAGGACAACCGCGAAGTGGGTTTCCGCCACTACATGCACGACCACTTCCCCCGCGTAACGATCAACGAGGTCGATTTGCCCCTTGACAGCAACAAGAAGGAGTACGACCGAATTCTGCAACAATACTTCGACCACCACCCCGACACCCACCACTGCATAACGCTCAACTCGAAGGCCCACCTCGTGGGCGAATTTCTGCTGCGCTCCAACCGCCGCAACGTGCAGATCATGGGCTACGACATGGTGGCCAAGAACGCCAAGTGCCTGCGCGAGGGCAGCATATCGTTCCTCATCGCCCAGCATGCCTTCATGCAGGGCTACGAATGTGTGGACACGCTCTTCCAGGCCATCGTGCTGCGCAAGAAGGTGAACCCCGTCAACTACATGCCCATTGAGCTGCTCAGCAAGGAGAACGTGGATTTCTACCGCCGCTACTCCTGACGCCGCTCTTTTCAGGCGTCGAAGATGCGGAATTGTCTGCCGACAATATTTTTTCATCTCCCGACAATAAAAAAATATCTCCCGACAATAAAAAAATATCTCCCGACGATAATTTCACCTCTCACGGCAGCAGAAAAACAACTCACGACGATACGTTCAAATTCTCTAGAAAATTTCAGCGCATCTCCCGACGTTGTTTTCACCGTCCGAAGCAACAGAAAATCCAGCCCCGAGAAGAGCGCGCCCGCCCGCAATGGCAGAAAGACTATTCCAAGAAAACAAACAAATATCACAAAAGACAAAACACTATGAAACAACAAGCATTTCTGAAAATCAACCCTGCCGACTCGGTAGTGGTTTGTCTGCGACCCATGAAACAGGGCGAGACCATCGACATTGACGGCCAGAGCATCACCCTGCTGCAAGATACACCAGCCGGACACAAGGTGCTCATCGCCGACCGCAAGCAAGGCGAGGACATCATCAAGTACGGCTACCCCATAGGCCACGCCCGCGAAGACCTGAAGGCCGGACAGTGGGTGAACGAGAACAACCTGAAAACCAATCTCGCCGGAACGCTCAGCTACGAGTACCACCCCGTGGACGAAAAGCTCAGCATCGAGAACGAGGGCCGCACCTTCCGCGGATACGTGCGCAGCAACGGCGAGGTGGGCATCCGCAACGAAGTGTGGATAGTGCCCACTGTGGGCTGTGTCAACGGCATTGCCGAGCGGCTGGCCGCCCAACTGGAGAAAGAGACTGGCCTCGAAGGCATCGACGCCGTGCATGCCTGGCACCACAACTTCGGTTGCTCGCAACTTTCGGGCGACCATGAGAACACGCGCAAGGTGCTGCGCGACATCGTGCTCCATCCCAATGCCGGCGCTGTGCTGGTGCTGGGCCTCGGCTGCGAGAACAATCAGCCCGACCAGTTCATGGAGATGCTGGGCGACTACGACCGCCAGCGCATCCGCCTGCTGGTGACGCAGAAGGTGGAGGGCGACGAGGTGGAAGAAGGCATGCGCCTGTTGCGCGAGCTCTATGCCATCGCCCGTGAGGACAAACGCCAGGAGTGCCCGCTGAGCAAGCTGCGCGTAGGCTTGAAGTGTGGCGGCAGCGACGGTTTCAGCGGCATCACCGCCAACCCGCTTGTGGGCGAGTTCAGCGACTGGCTGGTGGCCCAGGGCGGCACGAGCATACTGACCGAGGTGCCCGAGATGTTTGGCGCCGAAACCATTCTGATGAACCGCTGCGAGAGTCCCGAGCTGTTCCGTCAGACGGTGAGCCTCATCAACAACTTCAAGGAGTACTTCCTCAGCCACGGCGAGCCCGTGGGCGAGAACCCAAGTCCGGGCAACAAGGCCGGCGGCATCAGCACCCTCGAGGACAAAGCGCTGGGCTGCACCCAGAAGTGCGGACGTGCGCCCGTGAGTGGTGTGCTGGAGTATGGCGACCGTCTGAAAACCAACGGCCTGAACCTGCTCTCGGCACCGGGCAACGACCTGGTGGCCGCCACGGCACTGGCTTCGGCTGGCTGCCAGATAGTGCTCTTCACAACGGGCCGTGGAACGCCCTTCGGAACGTTCATCCCCACGATGAAGATATCCACCAACAGCACCTTGTTCCGCAACAAGCCCAACTGGATTGACTTCAATGCGGGCGAACTGGTGGAAGGAACGCCGATGAAGGACTTGGTGGCCCGCTTCACCGAAAAAATCATCAGTGTGGCCAACGGCGAACCCACACGCAACGAACAGAACGGTTACCGCGAAATCTCCATCTTCAAGAATGGCGTGACGCTGTAAGAACCCCATTGGCGCCATGGGACTCATAAGCCTTATGGGTCCCATAGGTCCCATGGGTCCTATAAGCCCCATAACCCCCATAAGCTCCATGACCAACAAAAAAGGCCTCTTGGCCCTCTCTCCGCTGGCAGTGTTCATGCTGCTCTACGTCGTGCTCTCGGTCTTGGCCGGCGACTTCTACAAGGTGCCCATCACGGTCATCTTCATGATAGCCAGCATCTACGCCGTCGTCATCACGGGCGGGCTGCCCCTGAAGAAGCGCGTCGATATCTTCAGCCGCGGAGCCAGTTCGGACAACTTGTTGCTCATGCTGTGGATCTACGTGCTGGCCGGAGCCTTTGCGGCTTCGGCCAAAAGCATGGGCAGCATAGACGCCACGGTCAATGCTGCCCTCAACGTGCTGCCCGGCAACCTGCTGCTGCCGGGGCTGTTTCTGGCCGCCTGCTTCATCAGCGTCTCCATCGGCACCAGCGTAGGCACCGTGGTGGCCTTGGTGCCCATCGCCGTGGGCATTGCCCAGCAAACGGGGGGCAGCCTGCCGCTCATCACGGCCATCATCGTGGGCGGGGCCTACTTCGGCGACAACCTGTCGTTCATCAGCGACACCACCGTGGTGGCCACCAGTACGCAAGGGTGCCGCATGAGCGACAAGTTTCGCGTCAACGCCTTTATCGTGATGCCTGCCGCACTGGTCATTCTTGTGGTCTATGCCGTCATGGGGGCCAACGTGCAGGTGCCCGTCGAGTGGCGCGAGGTGAGCTATCTGAAGGTGCTTCCCTACGTGGTGGTGCTGGTGGCCGCCGTGCTGGGCATGAACGTCATGGCCGTGCTCGTGTTGGGCATTGCGCTCTGCGGCTGCATCGGTCTGTGCGACGGCTCCTACGACCTGTTCGGATGGCTCGCAGCCATGGGCGATGGGGTGAAGGGCATGGGCGAGCTCATCATCGTGGCCATGTTGGCGGGCGGCATGCTCGAACTCATTCGCGAAAACGGCGGCATCGACTACATCATCAGCCGGTTGACGGCCCACGTGAACGGCAAGCGGGGGGCCGAACTCTCCATCGCGGGACTGGTCAGCCTGGTGAATCTCTGCACGGCCAACAACACCATCGCCATACTCACTGTGGGCGGCATAGCCAAGAAAATAGGCGACCGCTACGGTGTGGACAATAAGAAGGCAGCCAGCATTCTCGACACGTTCTCGTGTACGGTGCAGGGCCTTATTCCCTATGGTGTGCAGATGTTGCTCGCCGCGGGACTGGCCAAACTCAACCCAATGGAGATTCTGCCCTATCTGTACTACCCCATGGCCATCGGCGTGGCGGCCACGCTCTCCATTCTGCTGCGCTATCCGAGAAGATACTCGTAAAGGCGGCAACCCGCACTCTCTCCCTGCGCAGAGGGAAACACTCATGGCGACAACCATTGTCAGCCCCCCCCGAACTCCTGCACTCCAGAAACTCAGAACCATCACACTCCTAAGAACATGGACATCATACAGCGCAATTTCTTCCGTCTGCTACGCTCGGGCGCCTACGGCGACGCCGATGCCATCGAACCCATGTCGGCCTTCAAGTGGAGGCGGGTGTTCCAGATGGTGGAATCGCAGGACGTGGCCTCCACCACGCTCAAGGGCCTGGAGAACCATGCCAACGACCGCAACCTCAACCTGCCCGAAGGCATGCAGGAACAATGGCGGAACGCCGCACACAACAGCGAGAAGCGCACCATCATGAGTTCGCCCATGGCCACCTTCGAACTGTCGAACTTCTTTCTGAACCGCCGACTGAAAAAAATCATGACCACCGAGCGCCACAGCATTGACTGTTCGGGCGAAACCATGCAGCTGCTGAACATCATCATCTACAACGTGAACCACATTCTCAGCAGCGGCATCAGTCTGCACGGCATCATCGAACTGGGGCGATTCCTGCGCAAGCAGGGCGACCGCGTGGATTTCGTCAAGCTGGACAACTGGTTGGCCAAGTTGGGCATGCAGCGCATGGCACAGCTCGAAGGCAGCATCCTGATGGCCGTGTTCAACTTCGAACAAGACGAGCTGCCCTTTGTGCAGCACATGGAGCCTGCCGCCTACAAACTGACGCTGCGCACACTGAGCCACACGGCCAAGGACACCGCCGAAGACTGGCACTTCAGACAATCGAGCACTGGCTTCGTGCAGAACAACTCGAAGGTGCTCCGTCGGAACCTGCGCCGGAGCATGCGCTATTTTGCCTATTATCCGGTAGAAACCACCAGCAATTTCTTCAACAACTTCGTAAAGTCGCTCTCTGAGATAGAAGAATAGGGGTTTGCGGCTTGCAGACTGCTGATTACGGTCAAAGTTCAAAGCCTTGACACCCTAAAAATTTAAAAAAAGCTATACTTGTTATAATTTTTAATTTTTAATTTTTAATCTTAGATTTTTTGTAGTACCTTTGCACCTATGAAACGAATCATAGGCATCATCATAAGCATATTTGCACTTTTGCCAATCTGCGCGCAAACCACCGAAGTGAATTGCGAGGACACTTGCGCCCATATCCACGGCATCGACCTGAGCCACTATCAGGGCCGCGTGTTCTGGGAGCATGTGGGAGACAACAGCAAAATGGCATACGTCTATCTGAAAGCCACCGAAGGCGGCGACCGCATCGACCACACCTACGAGGAGAACATCCGTCTGGCCCACCGGTACGGGCTCAAAGTGGGGTCCTACCACTTCTACCGTCCGCTGACCGACCAGCGCCGCCAACTCGAAAACTTCAAGGCGCAGTGCCGTCCGGGCGACCAGGACCTCATCCCGATGATCGACATCGAAACCAAAGGCGGGCTGAGCACCGAGGCTTTCTGCGACTCGCTCTTCAAATTCCTCGACCTGGTGGAAAAAGCCTACAAGCAGAAACCGCTGCTCTACACCGGCCGCAACTTCTACAACGCCAACTTGGCCTACAAGGTGGATGACTACAAACTCATGATAGCCCAATATACCGACGACCCACCAACGCTCATCGACGAGCGCGACTATCTGGCCTGGCAATATTCGGCCAAGGGACGCATCAAGGGCATCAACACCTATGTGGACAAAAGCCGGTTCATGGGCAACCACAGTCTGCGCGAACTGAAATACAGAAGGCACTGACCGCTCCCCCCAGAAACGTTTGCTTCGCCAAGGGAGAAGGTCTGATAAAAAGAATCTGAAGAAACAACAAACATATACTTTTTTTTGAAATAAAACCATGGCAATCATAAAATGTCCCGAGTGCGGCCGTCAAATCAGCGACAAAGCACCCACCTGCCCCAACTGCGGGGTGGAAATAGCAGGAAAGGTGGTGAAATGCCCCGACTGCTTCAACGTCTATTTCAAGGACGAGGAAACCTGCCCCAACTGCCATCGCCATAATGACGCTTACCAGCCGCAGCAAACCGAGTCTGCCCAGCCACAGCAGCAACGTGTACAGATACCTGTCCCCACTGCCGCCCAAATGGCATCGTCGGCAACAGCCAGCAGCCAACAATCTGCAGCCGGCAACAGCCGCAACCGCACCACACGCGTCACTCCGCCGCCCGTAGGAGGCGAGCCGCGCAAAAGCCACACACCGCTCATCGTGTCCTTTGTCATCGCCCTCATCATCTGCGCCATCTGCTTCTACTTCTACCAGCAGGCCAACAACAGCAAGGAGCGCGAAGAATACGAGTTTGCCATGCAGAGCAGCGACCCACTGGTGCTGCAGACCTATCTCGACAACTTCACCGAGGCACCCCAGGAACATCGCGATTCAATTGCCGCCCATCTCAACGCCATCAAACAGGGCGACCGCGACTGGGCCAACGCCGTAGTCAGCGGCTCAAGGGCTGCCATCGAGGACTACCTACGCATTCACCCCAACAGCACCCACCGCATTGAGGCCATCCACAAGATTGACTCGCTCGACTGGACCGTGGCCCAGAACCAGAACAGCCTCGAAGCCTTCAAGGAATACATCGACCGCCATGCCGACGGCGAGCACTTCAGCGAGGCAAAGCAAATCTACGACCGGCTGGTGGCCACAGTTGTCACGCAGGAAGACATCGACATGGTGAAAGGACTCTTCAAGAAGTACTTCCAGAGCATCAACAGCAAAGACGAGAGCACACTGCTCACCACCGTCACCTCCATTCTGAAGAACTTCCTCGGCAAGGACAACGCCAATTCGGGCGACGTGGTGAACTTCCTCCACCAGATTTACCGCGACGACATGAGTCGCATGAACTTCTCGCTCAACAACGACTTCAGCATCAACAAGAAAACCTCTGACACAGGAGGCCCCTATGAGTTCAGTGTCAGTTTCTCGGCTGGACAAAACGTTGAGCGCGACGGCAAACAAGAGAAAAACCGCTACCGCATACGTGCCACCGTGTCGCCAGAAGGAAAAATCTCGGGCTTCAACATGACACGCATTGTGGAGCAGCCCGCCGAAACGGCCACTTCTAGCTCCGAGTCGAAGCCAGCAGCTTCTGCCACTTCGAAACCTGCGTCGTCAACGACTTCGAAGCCTGCTGCCTCTGCCAGTTCGAAGCCTGCTTCATCGACTGCTGCAAAGACAGCTGCCAAACCAGCTGCCGCCGCAACGTCGAAACCAGCCGCCAAACCAGCTGCAAAGCCTGCTGAGACAAAGAAAACAGAAACCAAAAAGACAGAAGCAAAGAAGAACTAGACTTCTTTGCAGAAACTTTGTGCCATGATAGGGAAGATACTTGAAAAACTCCACATCGCCGAACTCAACATGATGCAGCAGGAAGCTGTCGAGGCTATTCTGCGCACTAAGGACGACGTGCTGGTGCTTTCGCCTACGGGCACGGGCAAGACGCTTTCCTATCTGCTGCCGCTGGCCGAACTGCTCGATTCGTCGAGCGACGAGCTGCAAGCCGTGGTGCTGGTTCCTGGACGCGAACTGGCTCTCCAATCGGCCACTGTGATGCGCGACATGGGCTGTGGCCTGCGCGCCATGAGCCTCTATGGCGGTCGTCCCACGATGGACGAGCATCGACAGTTGCGCGAGGTGAAACCCCACATCGTTTTTGCCACGCCAGGGCGGTTGAACGACCATCTGGACAAAGGCAACTTGAGTGGCGAGGGGGTGAAATATCTGGTGATTGACGAGTTCGACAAGTGTCTGGAAATGGGTTTCCAGGCAGAGATGTCGGCCGCGACAGCCAAACTGACTCGTGTGGAGCGGCGCATGCTGCTCTCGGCCACCCGTGCTGCCGAGATTCCGCGCTTTGTGAACATGGGGCGCACACGCATGGTGGAGTTTCTGGACGACGACGAGCAGGTTTCTTCGCGCGTACATATATATATTGTGCGCAGCAGGCAGAAAGACAAACTGCCTTCGCTCCAACAACTGTTGCTGCAGTTGGGGGAGGGGAGCAGCATCGTGTTTCTGAACTATCGCGAGAGCGTTGAGCGCACGGACGCTTTTCTGCGGTCGTGCGGCTTCAGCACCAGTGCTTTCCACGGCGGCATGGAGCAGAAGCAGCGCGAGGATGCACTCTACAAGTTCTCCAACGGTTCGGCCAACGTGATGGTGAGCACCGACTTGGCTTCGCGCGGTCTGGATATTCCCGACATAGAGAACATCATCCATTACCATCTGCCCGAGAGCGAAGAAGGCTATATCCACCGTGTGGGACGCACGGCGCGCTGGGACAAGAGCGGACGTGCTTTCTTCATCCTCGGCCCCGACGAACAGTTGCCCGGCTATGTGGATGCCGTGGTGGAGGACTTCGAGCTGCTGCCCCAAAGCGGACAGCCTGCACCGCCGCGCATGGCAACGGTCTATATAGGCAAGGGCAAGAAAGACAAAATCTCGAAAGGCGACATTGTGGGGTTCCTCTGCAAGAAGGGGGGCTTGGACAGTTCAGAGATAGGCCGCATCGACGTGAAAGACCGCTATGCCTACGCCGCCGTCAGCCGCGAAAAGCTGCAGCAGGTGCTCCGCCAGACGCAGGGCGAAAAAATTAAAGGCATAAAAACGCTATGTGAACTTGTCAAATAGACACCTAAAACCAGCGTTTCAGAAACTTTATGCTAAAAAATTTGCCTGTTTCAGATAAAAAGTGTAATTTCGCAGTCGCTTTTTAGTAAGGTTATATGCTCGGCGTTTCGGTCTGGGCAACAGAAAGGAAAAAAAGAAAAAAATCATTATATCACATCAATCAACAAAAGTCAAAAAAAGTCAAATGAAGAAGTACAACTTTAATGCAGGTCCTTCAATGCTTCCACGCGAAGTGATTGAGAACACTGCGAAACAGTGTTTAGACTTTAATGGTAGTGGTCTTTCATTGATGGAAATCAGCCATCGTGCCAAGGATTTCCAACCAGTGGTCGATGAGGCCGTTGCACTCGTCAAGGAGTTGCTCCAGGTGCCCGATGGCTACTCGGTCATCTTCCTCGGCGGCGGTGCCAGCCTTGAATTCTGCATGATTCCCTACAACTTCCTGATTAAGAAGGCTGCCTATCTCAACACGGGTGTCTGGGCCAAAAAGGCCATGAAGGAGGCCAAGCTGTTCGGCGAGGTGGTTGAGGTGGCTTCTTCTGCCGATGCCAACTACACGTTCATTCCCAAGGGATGGACAGTGCCCGCTGATGCCGACTATTTGCACATCACCACCAACAATACCATCTACGGTACCGAAATCCGCAAGGATTTGGACGTGCCAGTACGCCTCATTGCCGACATGTCGTCGGACATCTTCAGCCGCCCGGTGGATGTGGCGAAGTACGACGCCATCTATGCAGGTGCCCAGAAGAACCTGGCCATGGCCGGTGTGACCATCATCATTGTGAAGGACGATGCCCTGGGTCGCGCCCCGCGTGAGATTCCCACAATGCTCGACTATCGCACCCATGTGGAGAAGGGGTCGATGTTCAACACACCTCCCGTGGTGCCCATCTATTGCGCACTGGAGAACCTGCGCTGGATTAAGGCTCAAGGTGGTGTAGAAGCCATGGACCGCCGGGCTCACGAGCGCGCCGAAATCGTCTATGGAGAAATTGACCGCAACAAACTCTTCCGCGGTACAGCCGTCGAGGAAGACCGTTCGCTGATGAACCTCTGCTTCGTAATGGCCGACGAGTACAAAGAGCTGGAGAAAGAATTCCTCGACTTCGCAACGTCAAAGGGCATGGTGGGCGTCAAGGGCCACCGTTCGGTAGGCGGTTTCCGCGCCAGCTGCTACAATGCCCAGACCATTGAAGGCTGCAACGCACTTGTGGCATGCATGAAGGAGTTTGAAGCTAATCATTAATGCTGAGTAGGCTGCGACACGGTCGTAGCACACAATACAAAGAAAACAAGAAGAATGAAAGTTTTAGTAGCAACAGAAAAGCCCTTCGCAGCCGCTGCTGTCGAGGGCATTCGCAAAGAGATTGAGGCAGCAGGCAACGAACTGGCACTGCTGGAGAAATATACCGAGAAGGCCCAGCTTCTGGACGCTGTGAAAGATGCCGACGCACTGATCATCCGCTCGGACAAGGTGGATGCCGAAGTGCTCGACGCTGCCAAGCAGCTGAAGATTGTGGTTCGTGCCGGTGCCGGTTATGACAACATCGACCTGGCTGCCGCCACTGCTCACAACGTGGTGGCCGAAAACACCCCCGGACAGAACTCCAACGCTGTGGCCGAACTGGTGTTTGGTCTGCTGGTGATGGCTGTGCGTGGTTTCTACAATGGGAAGAGTGGCTCCGAGCTTCTCGGCAAGAAACTGGGCATTCTGGCCTTTGGAAACGTAGGCCGCAACGTGGCCCGCATAGCCAAGGGCTTTGGCATGGATGTATATGCATACGATGCTTACTGCCCCGCTGAGGTCATCGAGAAGGCTGGCGTTCACGCCGTTGAGAATCAGGAGGCCTTGTTCGAGCTGTGCGACATTGTTTCACTTCACATTCCCGCTACTGCTGAGACCAAGCAGAGCATCAACTATGCGCTGGTGGGCAAGATGAAGAAGGGTGGCATCCTGGTGAACACCGCGCGCAAGGAAGTCATCAACGAACCTGAACTCATCAAACTGATGCAGGAGCGCGACGACCTGAAGTTTGTCACTGACATCAAGCCCGATGCCGATGCTGACTTCGCACAATTTGAAGGTCGCTACTTCGCCACGCCAAAGAAGATGGGAGCACAAACAGCCGAGGCCAACATCAATGCCGGCATCGCCGCTGCTCGTCAGATCAACGCTTTCTTCAAGGATGGCGACACCAAGTTCCAGGTGAACAAGTAACAGGCGATCCCTTCATGGGACGTCTAAAAGAATTTAGTGGAAGCTATCAGGAGCCGACAGTCATGTCGTCTCCTGTTAACTCCCGCTTTTTTCGTTAGTTTCCTGCGCATGCGCATCAGCAGTGATTCACAACAACAGCTAATCCAGACAGATGGACCTCAGAGAGCAACTCTCACACAACATCCACCAACACGACATTCAGGAGATATGTTTGCAGTTGGCTGGCAGCAGGGAGCAGGGCGATGGCTACAGTCTTCGCTCGAAACTCTACGGCCTGCTGTTCGATGACGACCTGCGCGTGGCCAACAATGCAGCCTGGGTGTTGACCCATTTGGGAAAGACCGACGGAGCTTGGATGGAACAGCACCGCGAGGAACTTGTGGACGAAGTCATGCACACCGGCGATTCCACCCGGCGCCGACTGCTCATGACCCTGCTCGAACGCATGCACTTCGGCAAGGAACATGTGCAACCAGCGTTTCTGGATTTCTGTCTGGGCTTGATACTCGACAGCAGTGCATCTTCGGGCACACGCTCGCTGGCCATCAAACTGGCTTATGCCCAGTGCCGCCACTACCAAGAACTGGGTGAAGAATTGCGCTCCACCCTGCAAATGATGGATGCTGAAACGCTGCTGCCCGGGGTGAAGAACACGCGCGCGAAAATTTTGAACAAAAAACATTGAGCCATTGTACTTATGCTGAACGACGACATCAGAACCCGGCTTGCAGCACTGAGCGACGCTGCATACGCCGATTTCCAGCGCAAGCTGATACCTAACGTGAATCCCGCTGCGATTATAGGAGTGCGTACACCGGCCTTGCGCACATTTGCCAAGCAACTGGTGAGGGAATCCGACGTGGAGTCTTTTCTGGCGGCGTTGCCCCACACCACATTCGATGAAAACCAACTGCATGCGTTCATCATTTCAGAGACAAAAGACTATGGTTTGGCGCTCCGACAAGTGGAACAATTCCTGCCCTTCATCGACAATTGGGCAACGTGCGACCAACTTTCGCCCAAAAGTTTCAGGAAGCATCCTGAGGATTTGCTTCCGCACGTGATGACTTGGCTCGGTTCCAAGGGCGAATATACGGTCCGCTTTGCCATCTGCACACTGATGCGCTATTTTTTGGACGATCTTTTTGAGCCGTCCTACGCCGAGCTGGTGGCACAGGTTCAGCGCGAGGAATATTACGTGCGCATGATGCAGGCATGGTATTTCGCCACTGCGCTTGCCAAGCAGTACGAGTCGATACTCCCCTTTATTGAACAGCAACGGCTGGAGCCGTGGACGCATAATAAAGCCATTCAGAAAGCCATCGAGAGCTACCGTGTCAGCGATGCTCACAAGGCCTATCTCAAGACGCTCCGAAGAAAGGCGTGACATGAAAAAAGGAGTTCAAGAAGCCATTGAGACTTCCTGAACTCCATGAGATTACTTGAATAATCTGATTGCTCGTTTTTTTTCTTCTGAACTCTGTCAAATAGAGAGAGCCCACAATAAAGATTTATTCCACCACAAACTTCTTGCCGTTCCGAATGTAGATGCCGCGCTGTGGATGACTGACTTCCTGCCCTTGCAGATTGAAGGTGCGCGTGTTGACGGTAGAAGTGGGAGAGAGCAGGGTGGAGTGGATGCCTGTGGGATTGCTGAGCACCACAAGATTGAGTCTCACGCCGTGTCCCTGGATGGCAATTCCCTTCTTTACTGCTTCGTTGTACGTGGCCTCGCTGAAGGTGAGGTGCGAAACCCCTTTGTCGCCGTTTGAAATGCCATGAACACTGCTGGGATAATATTCTTTGTCGATGTTTGCGCCATCGACGAAAAACGAGGGATTGGATTTCCAGTCGCCATAGAACAGCTGAATCATGTTGTAGTCGGTGAAGTCGAGCGTATAGGCGAGGATAATCATGATGTCCTTTCCGTATTTGCTGATTTCGTTGCCAAGGATGGTGAGCTGCAAGCCGTTTCCCCAGTCCATCATGGCGTCACCTTCCCATATCACGTCGCCGCCCTCAATGTTGTCGATGCCCTCATGGTGTTCAGGCTCTTTGTATTCGGTGCCGGCTCCTTCACAGATTCCTTTCAGGAAGAACTCGTTGCCTACAGCCATGTTCTGCCAACGCTTGAAGATGCCGAACTGCTCGTTGCCGTTGCCGAAACCATTGTTGTCCCATACAAAAGCTGCGAATCCCCGCTTGCGGGCGTTGCTGACGGTGGTTTTCAGGTAGTACTGCATGTTTTCCTGCTGCGTCAGTTTGTCGGCCTCCTGATAGTGGTTGGTTACGCCGTATTCGCCCATGACTACTCCCAGTCCTTTCTTGCCCCATGCGTTCTGAATGCGGTCGAAAAGACCGGCCTGCGTATCCTCGTTGTCAGCGGGAACCTTGCCCTTGTCTTTGTAAGCTTTGCCCCAGTAATAATAGTTCTGCGAGGGATTCTCGGTCAGCAGTCCGTAGCCGTAAGGGTCGTAGTAGTGATACTCCACGCTCAGACGCCCTTCCACCGGGTCGTTGGGGATGGTGAATCCGTTGAGGCCGTGGTAGGGGCTGCAGGCGTAGGTCTGCACCACAAGATGGCGGTAGTAGTTCTTTCCGCCCGTTGCGCGCACGGCGTCAACAAAGGTCTGGTTGTAGCTGTTCTGCACAGCCTGGTGCTCGGTGGTGGGGTTGGCCCAGTTGACGGTTGTCTCGTTGGTGCCTGCAAAGGCCAGCCGCTCGCCATAGTCGCGGAAGTAGGTGGCAATGCACTTCCAAAGGGCGGCCAGCTTGCGGTTGTTCTCCGTCTGTTTGCTGTAGAACGGGTTGCGGTCGAGCCATTCCTCGTGGTGGGTGTTGATGATGACGTACATGTCCTCGGCCAAAGCCCAATCCACCACTTCCTTGACGCGCGCCAGCCAAGCGTTGCTCACAGTCATGGACGATGCGTCGCTCAGCTGTTCAGTCCATCTGACGGGAATGCGAATGGCATTGAATCCGGCCTCCCTGACGGCATGAATCATCTCGCGTGTGGTCTTGGGGTTGCCCCATGCTGTTTCGCCGCCGCCGCTTTCCAGCGCGTTGCCCAGGTTCCAGCCCATCACTACATTGCGGCACCATTCTTGTGCCGAGAGGTTCATGCCGTTGTCGTCGGGTGCTACATCGGTTGTCTGTGCTTGCCCTGTGGATATGCCGAAAAACAGGAGCACTGCCAAAAGGAGTAAATTTCGTTTGTTCATAATCTCAAGCTGATAAAGGTGTTTAGTTCTTATTTTTTTTGCAAAAATACAATTAATAATCGACAGCCGCAACAAATCCTTGCAAAAATAATATAACAAACATTTTGCACTTTCAGAACTTCTGAGTAAATTTGCAAACATATTTTAAGGTGAAACTTCTTTTTAACCTTACTTATTTATATTATGGCAACAATAAAACCGTTTAAAGGAATCCGCCCCCCGAAAGAACTCGTGGAGCAGGTGGAAAGCCGTCCCTACGATGTGCTTGACAGCGAAGAAGCACGTGCCGAGGCCGGCGACAACGAAAAGAGTCTCTATCACATCATCAAACCCGAAATCGACTTCCCCGAGGGCACCAGCGAGTACGACCCGCGCGTCTATGAGAAAGCCGCCGAGAATTTCAAGAAGTTCCAGCAAAAGGGGTGGCTCGTACAGGACGACAAGGAGCAGTACTACATCTACGCACAGACCATGAACGGCAAAACCCAGTACGGCCTCGTGGTGGGTGCCTATGTCGATGACTATATGAAAGGCAACATCAAGAAGCATGAGCTCACCCGCCGTGACAAGGAAGAGGACCGCATGAAACATGTACGCGTGAACAATGCCAACATCGAGCCAGTGTTCTTTGCCTATCCTGACAACGTAGTGCTCAACGACCTCATCATGCGCTATGCCAAGACTGAGCCCGAGTATGACTTCATAGCCCCCATCGACGGTTTCCGCCACCAGTTCTGGTGTGTGGCCGACGACAACGACATACGAACCATTACCGAAGAGTTTGCCAAGATGCCCACACTCTACATCGCAGACGGCCATCACCGCTCGGCTGCAGCCGCACTCGTGGGAGCAGAAAAGCAAAAGCAGAACCCCAACCACCGGGGCGACGAGGAGTACAACTACTTCATGGCCGTTTGTTTCCAGGCAAGCCAGCTCACCATCCTCGACTACAACCGCGTGGTGAAAGACCTCAACGGGCTTACTTCAGAGCAGTTCCTCGAGGCACTTAGCCAGAACTTCACCGTTGAGGACAAGGGCACAGACATCTACAAGCCCACCCGCCTGCACGAGTTCTCGCTCTATCTCGACGGCCACTGGTACTGCCTCACGGCCAAACCGGGAACCTTCGACAGCAGCGACCCCATCGGAGTGCTCGACGTTGACATCTCCAGTAGGCTCATTCTTGACCAGATTCTCAACATCGGCGACCTGCGCTCCAGCCAGCGCATTGATTTTGTGGGAGGACTGCGCGGACTCGGCGAGTTGAAGCGCCGCGTTGACAGTGGCGAAATGCGCATGGCACTGGCTCTCTATCCCGTTTCCATGCAGCAAATCATGGACATAGCCGACAGCGGCAAGATTATGCCGCCCAAGGCCACGTGGTTCGAGCCCAAGTTGCGCTCTGGACTTGTCATCCACAAACTTGATTAAGCGGCACGTTTCCAATTTGAAACATTAATGTCCGACCTCTATAAAACCATTACCAACGACATAGGCGAGGGCTACTACACCGAAAAGCGCAGTAAGTTCCTCGCCTTTGCACACCACGTTGAAACCATCGACGAGGTGAAAGACATCGTTGCACAATACCGAAAGAAATACTACGACGCTCGCCACGTGTGCTATGCCTACATGCTGGGGCATGAGCGTCTTGATTTCCGTGCCAACGACGACGGCGAGCCCAGTTCCACTGCCGGTAAACCCATTTTGGGGCAGATCAATTCCAACGAACTCACCAACATACTCATCGTCGTGGTGCGCTATTACGGAGGTGTCAACTTGGGCACAGGAGGGCTCATCGTGGCCTACAAGACAGCCGCTGCCGATGCCATTGCCCACAGTCTGGTGGAGGAGCGACAGGTGGAGGAAACCATCAAATACAGTTTTTCCTACCCCATGATGAACGATGTCATGCGCGTTGTAAAGGAGATGAATCCGCGCATTGTCAGTCAGACTTTCGACAACACATGTCAAATCACGCTCAGTATCAGAAAAAGCCTGGCAGAGCAATTAAGAAGCAGATTGCAAAAACTTTCTTTCGAATAAATTTTGTCAATTCAAAAACTATTATTACCTTTGCATCCGCAAACAAGAAAGGAAGGTTGGCAGAGTGATCGATCGCGCTGGACTCGAAATCCGGTATACCCCTTTCGGGTATCGGGGGTTTGAATCCCTCACCTTCCGCAAATAGAAAAATTCCAGCACCTCAAAATGGTGCTGGAATTTTTTAATACGTTCTGATTGTCAGAAACTTACGTATTCTTTCTATTCTTGAAAAGCTCGGCACCTTTTGTCAGGAAATCATTTTCAATTCACCAAAAAGTGCACATTTTGTGTATAAATTTGTTACAAGTTTGTGCCGGAAGTAAGTTCTGCAGTTGCTTCTTAATTCTATCTTTATAAGCCGTCACGGCCCATTTGAAATGGGCGACACACTTGTTCTTCTCTTTTAACGAGCCATTTTATGTAGGCATTATAGGTCTTTGTCTTTTGTTATTCTTGCCAAATAGTCGTAGTGGGAACCTTCGGCCACCACCTCGGCATTGTACCCATTCTCTTTGGCTAAATGGCATAATTTGTCAGCATCAATGTAGAGCCAGGGAAATGGTTCGCCAATAGTATTGTTGTATTGCATGCGGAAGTGCTGTTCGCCATAGTATTCCATGTCGGGCATGTAGTCCTCGAACACATAGCTGATGTCTGATGAATCGCAAAGGACTTGTCCCCCAGGAGCTAAAATCTTGTCGAGCAAACAGAAAAAAACGGGCATGCGCTGGAGTGTGCCGACAATGCCGATGCCATTCATCAGCATGAGTATGGTGTCGAATTGTTCCCCTTCAAGCGTGAAGAAATCCTGTTCTCTGACGTTCTTCACCCCGCGCTGTTTCATGGTTTGCACGGATAAGGGAGAAATGTCGATGGCGGTCACGTCGGTTCCCCATTGTTGAAGAACCAGCGAGTGGCATCCCGCAGCTGCTCCCACGTCGAGGGTTCTGCCCTTGGCCATGCAGAGAGCCTGCCGCTCAATCTCGGGCATTTCTTCGTAGGTGCGAAAGAGGGTAGGCAAGGGAATCTCGTCCTCTTCGAACATGGGAGAGAACACTCTCAGCCTGTCGGCTTTCTTGTATTTGTGGTATTCGGCGATGGCTTTTCCCATCGGATCGTTGTTGTGGCTCATTCTCTTCATCGTTTGCATCTTTTGAACTTGGTTCGTGTTTTTGGATTGTTGGGATGCAAAGTTACGAATAAGCATGCATAATAAGGAAAATTTTTCATGATATTTGAGTTTACAGGGATAGATGGTGCATGATGGCGTGTGATGGTTTGCAAGGAAATTGGTATTGTTCCGCAAGATTGGCCACTGTTTTTTTGGTGTTGTAACAAAAATGTAACCTAAGCAATTGGGCGTATTTGTTTTTTATGTGTAATTTTGCACCCATGAATTTAATGGAATTGCCCCTTTGGGCTTGGATTGTTTTTTACGTATTGGTTCTGCTCATGCTGGTGGCTGACCTGAAAATGTTCGGAAAGAAAGGCCAGCACGAAGTACACGTAGGTGAAGCGCTAAAGATGACCGCTGTATGGATAGGTGTCTCTTTGCTTTTCTGTGCAGGCATTTATTTTTTCTATCCTGTCGATTCTCACGAGATGGCCATGGAGTTTTTGGCTGGCTATCTGATAGAAAAATCGTTGTCGATGGACAACTTGTTCGTGTTCCTGATGCTTTTCTCTTTCTTTGGCATCGAACGGAAATACCAGCATGAAGTACTCTTCTGGGGCATTTTCGGCGCACTCGTCCTCCGCAGCATATTCATTTTCGCCGGTGCTGCCATGGTGGAGCGTTTTGAATGGGTTTTGGGTCTTTTCGGACTCTTCCTGCTCTATACGGGCGGAAAGATGTTTGCCCATGATGACAACCAGCAGTCTGACCCTTCGCAGAACATCATTGTTCGTTGGTTTCGTAAGCTCTATCCCGTAACCGACAAGATGTATGGTGGCCGTTTCTTCATCACAGAAAACGGCCGTTGCATGGCAACACCGCTGTTTGTTGCTTTGTTGGTGATTGAAACTACTGATATTGCCTTTGCCGTTGACAGCATTCCTGCCGTGTTCAGTGTCAGCCGCGACCCGTTCATCGTGCTCACCTCCAACATCTTCGCCATCCTGGGTCTGCGCGCCCTCTACTTTGCCTTGGCTGCCGTAGCAAAATATTTCAAGTATCTGAAGTATGGCTTGGGCATCATACTTATTTTTGTCGGCATCAAAATGCTGTTGGCCATGAACGAATACGTCAACTCGCTGGGTTCGCTTCTGGGTTTGAACTTGAACATCCCCCACATTGAGGTTCCCACCCCTGTCAGCCTTGTTGTCATCTTTGGTGTCTTGGCATTGTCGATGCTACTGTCCTTCCTTGTAACGAAACACGAGCAAACGCGTTAATGTGGTTTTTCACTGTCTGCATAGGTTTTTCATAAAAAAAGAATTGATGCGTAGCATACTATTGTCCATCAGCGTTTTGTTGTTCGTCAGTTGCAGCAATGTGCCAGGGCAGACTTCTTCTCGGGAACGCGCTTCGGAGTTGGAGGGTGTTGCTGCGGAAGAGGGTATGCCTTTGAACGTCAAGAGGCTGAAAGAATCTTATCCACAGTTCAACATCACCTATGCAGCCAACCATGTTCTCTTTGGCGACGGGACAGCGATTGTATATGACGACGGACGGGAAAAGAGCTTTGCCGAAAAACTTGACGACTGTGACGTTGAGGACATGTTTTCCACGGCTTACAACGTTGACGACTCTGTTCCTGATTATCTGAACGATTGTGGAAGAGGGCGTTGCGAGCCTTTTTTCAAGAAAATGTATGGCAGCAGCAAAGCCGCGGTCAGGAAAAAACTGGTGAAGGTGTATTGGTTTGGTAAGGTCATACCGTTCACGCGGGTGAACGGGGCTGCAGTGCAATTGAGAAAGGTGGCCTACGAATTGTCCCGTAGGCCCCATTTGCGGAAATATCTGACCGATGCCTCATCGTTCAATTGGCGCACGGTGAGAGGAGCCAACCGTCAAAGCGCCCACAGCTACGCTATAGCCATCGACATCAACACCTCTTTTGCAGACTATTGGCTTTGGTCGAACCCCGACTGTTCGGAAACGGACACGCTGAAGTATTCAAACCGCATTCCCATGGAGATTGTCAGGGTGTTCGAGAAGCACGGCTTCATCTGGGGTGGGCGATGGTATCATTTTGACACAATGCACTTTGAATACAGACCAGAGTTGGTGGGAGTCAGGAATGCGGGAGCTTGACGTCAGCGATTCTCGAACGCTTGGGCGACAATCTTCAGATTGTCAATGATTTGGATGTGTTGCGGGCAGAACCCTTGACACTGTCCACAGGCTATACAGTCGCTGGCCACTCCGTTGTCCTCGGCCAACTTTTGGTACTCTGCGCACAATTGCTCGGCTGGTGAGTCGGCTTTGGCCTGCTGCAACGAGTTGTACAGACTAAAGTATTCGGGTATGCAGATGCCTTGCGGACATCCGTCTGTGCAATAGTGGCAGGCTGTGCAGGGAATGGCGATGGCGTTTTTTATAATGCCTGCAGCCTGCCTCACACGTGTCTGTTCGTCGCGGCTGAGAGGTTGGAAATCGCCCATGGTGCGCGTGTTGTCGTCCATCTGCTGCTCATCGCTCATTCCGCTAAGCACCATCATTACATTGGGCAGGGAGGCGCAATAGCGAAGTGCCCACGAGGCAGGGCTGGCTTCGGGATTCTGCTGGCGGAAGAGTTGTTCCACTTGCTGTGGCACTTTGGCAAGCGAGCCTCCCTTCACTGGTTCCATCACGATGACGGGCTTGCCGTAGCGTGTGCAGAGGTCGTAGCAAGTTTGCGATTCTATCTTTGGGCTGTCCCAATCGAGATAATTAATTTGCAACTGCACGAATTCGGTTTCGGGATGGTCTTTCAGAAGCTGTTCCAGAAGGTGGGAGTCATCGTGGAACGAGAATCCAATATGCCGAATCTTGCCTTCGGTCTTCTTGCGGACAATGAACCCCCAGCCGTCAACGCGATCCATGGTTTCCACATACTCTTTGTTGAGTGCATGGAGCCAATAGTAGTCGAAATAGTCAACGCCACACTTTTGCAACTGGTCGTTGAAAATGCGCTCAAGGTCAGCTCTCTTTTTCACGTCCCAGCAGGGCATCTTGTCGGTGACGGTGAAGCGTTCGCGTGGATAGCGCTTGGCGACAGCTTCGCGGAATGCCAGTTCGCTGGCTCCCCCGTGGTAGGGGTAGGCAGTATCAAAATAGGTGAAGCCGCGCTCCATGAACACATCAACCATCTGTTTGAAGCGATTCAAGTCGATGCTCGTTTGGTCGCCGGCATCCTTCAATGGCAGCCGCATGAGGCCGAATCCTAGCTTTTTCATGCGGCCATTTTTTTCAGCAGCACAAAGGTGCCAAACACTTGCAGCAAGAGTCCTGGCCAGCCGATGGTGAAGTCGGCCATTGTGGCGGCAGCGCTTCCTGTGAGAAGCCATTCGCCGACACCGCCCAGACATTCGGCAGCAACGACAACGCCTGTAAGCAACAGCAGGCTGACCGACTTGAAACGTTGGGCCACCATGCCAGCCACCAGTGCCAGTACAACCAGCTTGAGCGTCATGACGGGAAGCACAGCCCATTGCGGCTGTCCGAACAGCAAGTGGTTGACTAAGGGTGAAAGGACTGCAGCCAGCAATGCGGCGCGCCATCCAAATTTGTAGGCTCCAGCAATGATTACGAACGACAACGGAGCGAAGATGAAGCCGCCCTGTGGAATGAGGTGGAACAACTGTGGCAGCACGATGTTGCAACCAATGAAAAGTGCGGCCATCATGTAGGTGCGCGCCTCGTTGAACTGAAGGGTGTAGAGACTGGTATTTGCTTCCATGTTATTGTTATTTGGTAAATGAATTTGGGTGTTATTTCTAGTTCTGGTGCAGCGCATGACGAGTAATCGGGCGATGTGTAGCCCGACGTGCATGCCTGGCGATCCGCATATTCTGCCTGCAAAGATAATTGAAAAAAACTGAATGGAAGATGATTTGTTCAACTATTTTTTCCCCAATTCTCTGGTTTTGCTGCTATTTGGTTACTGGTTCAGGTTTGTTGGCGTTAATATTCAACTGCAAATGAGTTTAGCAATTATTTCTCCTATCAACATGAACTGATAGAAGATATGATATTGGTATTTCATCTTGCGAAATTACTAAAAAGTTCATAAAAACAAAAGAATTATATCTCATCAATCGGTTTTCTCCTATTTATTTGTAAATTTGCAGATGATAAGGACGTCAAGCGTATCTTCTGATACAAAGATTTCAAGTTGTTAATCTTTAATAATGAGGGGCATGATTATGCTCTAAAGAAGATATAACAGCTCAGCCAATTCCTGCGAAGTTTTCGTCTTTGCTCAGTGCAACAGATAATTTCAACAAACAGAAACATAAACTCAAGAAGAAATGACAAACGAAATCAAAAGAAAGAATGCCATAAAGGATTATTATGGCAAAGGCAAACATGTTTACGAAGACGAAATGGGTTTTCGTGAAAGAATGAAATCGGAGGCTCGTTCCTTAGTTGCACGAGAAGTTTTTCGCTATCACGTAGAAGAGGTCGGTCTCAACCTCGCATTTTATTATCCTCCAACAGACACCTTCTATGCAATCTATAATGAAGTGAGACCTGTCGAGGTCTATACAATGCCTCGAGACAGACGCCGTTCTGATTTCATAGGATGGCAGTGTGAATGTAATCCACATGAAGAAGACCAACGTATTGCCACCTTTGAAGATATTACGGAGGTCTGGGATGGGCTGAAGATTGACGGAAAGGATTTCGAGGAAGTCATCAACCACTCCTACATTGTGGCACTGAACTAAACAAACGATGCCAGACTCAATGCGAGAGATCTGGCATCGTTTGTCTTGTTATTCGTTATTCCCCAAGAACGAAAACCGCTTATACGGCAGCATGTTCTTGCCAGTCACTCACTCCTATACAATTCGTCCAGCGACTGTCCTGCATCGTTTACCCACTCATCCCAGCCGTTGCAACTGCGGCCAGCACAGTAACTGGCAGCTGTGCTGGGACTTTTAAGCGTGTAGTCGTGCTGCAGTTCCCAGAAGCCGTCATTCGTTGCTTTCGACATAGCGGCAATGACGGCGTTTCGCTTCTCGCTGTCACGATACGACGGCACGGTGCTCTGCGGCAGCAGGCTCCCTTTTAGGATGCGCATCGAGTGGTCGGCCTCATTGAAGACAGCATGGGCATTACTGTTACGAACGAATATGTGGAATAGGTTCGTTTCTGGTTTCTTACCTTCATCCTTATCTGCAACCTCTGCACCTGATGCTGTGGACGGAGAAGTTTCTACATGATAGCCCAATTGTCTGACAGCCTTGAGAAACCTCCCTATGTTACCTTTTCCCCATTCTGTTGAGACTGCAAAGGATATACCGTCACTACTCTTTAATACAAACTCCGGCTCCTTGAAATAACGTCTTCCCTTGAAGTTCCTTTCTTTTATATAATCCATTGTCTGCACCACGCCAAACGACCCTTGCAACTCTGGTGGGAACGCACGTTCAATATCTGTAAAGGTAGCCTCGGGGTGTTGTCGAACATAAGTTGATACGACGGTATAGACAAACTTGTTCTTGCCCATAAACTCACCACCTTCGAGCGAATAGCCGGTATGGTCATACACTCGTTTCTTCGTGTCGTTTGTAGGCAATGTCTGGATTGGATCGGGTGGCGTGTCCTTGTGTACAGGTAATGCGGGAGCGTCTGTTAGTGAGGCAGAAAAATGTAACAAGGAAAGCATTCCCTTGATGTCTGCCTCTGAGAACGTACTACCATATTTCTCCATCAGATAGGATGTCAGGCTTTCCGTTATCTGCACTTGTGCATTGGCTATTAGTCCTTCTTTTATTTTGTTAAGGTTGGCCTGACGGTTCATCTCTTCAATTCGTGCCTCACAAAATTCTACTATGCCATCTTTCGTAAATGTCTCTTTAGAGAACTTTTCCACAAACTTAGCCCCAAGTTTGTTGTCTATCTCCAAAGGAATGAGCAGCACCGACACAGCGTCTTTGCTCTTGGGCTTATCGTAGAACACCTCAATATGCTCACCGATATAAATACCTACATCAAGTTTCAGCTGGCGCATATACGACTCCAATTGCACCTGCTCACGTTCTGTCTGTGTATGAACAGGGCGTTTTACTTCGATGACAAACTGATCCTCATTGTCGCGTTTAATCAGAATGTCCGGCTGAATAAACTTGCTGTTGCCTATTGGGATGTTGGGTTTATGGCAAATCTCACCTTTCCATTTTGCCCACCCCAATAGTTGCATCTGGGTCTCTATAAGTGAATGGTAGATGTCTTCATCTACATCTCTCTTTTTCGCTTCGCTCAGGTCGTACACGAATCGGTTCCACATCTCTTGCATATCTTGGTCCTTTTATTTTGCTCCTTTTCTTCGATTACAATCTTTGCATCTCATTTCGCAATTCTCTGCTGTTGTCGTGCCGCCTAAAGCCCAGGGCTTAATATGGTCAGCCTCCATTTCTTCCAGCTCAAAGTGTTTTCCACAGTCAGGACAGATGCCACCCTGACGCTCGTAAGCCTGACGCTTCATCTTCTTGTCAAAGAGGCGGAAGCATAGGTCGCGGAGGTCACCGCTGAGGACATATTTATAAATTCCAGCCTTGCGTTCAATCTCATCGTCCTCCATCAGTTCATGAATACGCTTCTCCAGTGCATCGGTGTCGTAAATCTGTTCGTGGTAAGTGTCGTAAAGCAATCCCCAGTCTAAGCCTTTCATTTCCTTACGGTAAATAGGAAAGGTGGTGCGCACCCATGTTATAATGGCCGAAAAATAAGCCCATAGCTTAGATGCATTTACGTCGTCTTTGTGCTTCGACAAATACTCGCTTACATCTTTAATATCTTCCTTGCGAGCAGCCCATGAGAGGATGGTTGCTAAGTAACTCTGTTCGCGAGCCACTCCCGTAAGCAGGTCGGAGGCTATTTTGTAGGCAGGGCATTTGTCTTTAGAGAAATACTTGCGTGCATCGGTAACAAATGGACCAGTATAGATAGCATTCAATAACTCCTGGTCAAGTAATCGTTCACCGGCAATGTTAATGACACGAAACCAGTCAAGTTTTTCCTTGTCTGTGCCTTTACAGAAATATACGGTCAGTTCATAGTTCATAAACTTTGCCTTATCTTCGTCTGTGAGGCTATTGAAATAGCGCTTATGTCCTTGTTCGTCCTTAATATGGAAGTCATGCTGCACATACTCACAAATGCTAAGAGTACGTTGCTGACCGTCAATCATTTCATAACTTCCATTGTCCTCCACGCTCCAGTACATGATGTTGAGAGGAAATCCTTTCAGGATAGTATGGATAACTGCCTCCTTCTGCTTGTCATCATAGCGAAACTCGCGTTGGTAAGGAGGGCGCACGTCTAAACTGCCGTTGTAAGCACGGACACCAGTATCTGGGTCGTTTTCGTAGCCTGCTATGAGGTCGCAAACCTTGATTTTCTTCTCTTCTATTTGCATGATTGTTGGGATTAGGGGGCTAGTGATTTATTTTGCGGCGAATAAGAATGCGAGGGTAAGTCTGCACGTACATTTTACCGTCAACTTTATAATAAGTTTTTCCAACTGGGGCCTTTTTGACTTCAAGCACAGCACCATCGTTTAACTTCGACACCTTCGATTCCTTTCCTGATTTATCGACTTGGATTTGCTCACCATAAGTCTTATTTGCCATGCCAAACCATGTCTTGGTTATTCCTAATATCTCAAACTGGTCTGGATTGTATTTGTCAAGGAATGTCACAGGAACGCCCATCATATCGAAATAATCATCTGGTATGTCTTCAGTCTTGCTTACTTCAATAGCATCGAAATTATCGTATCTTGGATAAAAAACTGCAGAATAATGACGGAACAAAGGTAAGTCCTCGTGTCGCTCCTTGAAATCGAGATTTGTAAACCAGCGGACTCCCTTCACACGGATATACTTTTTACCGTCTTCGTCGATTCCACATCCTGCAGCATTCAGTTCATAATCATTTGGAACAAGGAATTTTCTGTCTCCACTTTTAATACTCTGTCCCATCCACATTTTGTTTTCCTTAATGAGTGGGAAAATTTCCTTTGTAGTATTGGCGTTGACATTTCCGATGATGATAAACTTCTTCTCATATTCCATGAGTTGAGCGACATATTCACGGAACAAAGAGAATGGCGGATTAGTCACTACGATGTCGGCTTGCTTCAATAGTTCGATGCACTCTCGCGAGCGGAAATCACCATTGCCTTTCAGCGCGTGGATGCCTATTTCCTCTGGATCAGGAATATGGTTGCCGTTCTTGTCGCCATCGTAAATAAGGTAGATAGCCTGTTCGCTTTTGTTTTGGCTGAACAAGTCAACATCCTGATTTTTATAGCATGTGGTAATAAGCCTTTTCAGCCCCAGGAACTCGAAATTATAGGAAAAGTAGGTAAAGAAATTCGAGATTCGCGGGTCATCGCAATTACATAACACCGTCTTACCACGGAAATGCTCGCGATAGTGTTTCAACTCTTTATTGATGTCTTCCAACTGAGTATAAAACTCATCCTTCTTGGCCTCCTTGGCCGCGCTTAGATTCGTATTTGCCATTCTATTCGATTGATAGATTTAAGTCAGCGCACTCAAACTATCAATCACGCCACGGCACATAAAAAGAGCGCGGTGCTCTTAATGCGCATAGCAAGAGGTGAAAGCGTAGGAATACTTTTTGGAACCCCTGTCTGTCTCTAAGATACACCACACTCTTAGTGTGTGTGCATCACTATCGACAGAACAGCGAGAACCATATTGCCTACAGCCCACCTGTCACTTATTATTTCCGTGCTTGTTATACCAATCTGAGTTTCCTACGCTTTTCTTGGCTATGCGCGAAATAATAGCGAATGCTTCTATGTTAGTCCGGATTTCTCCCCGAACTGGCTACAAAGTTACACATTTTATTTCTATTTCGCCACCCCAAACAGAAAAAAGTGGGAAAAAAGATGGGATTATTATTGGGATATGCATTTACCGTCCATCCTTCAATTCTCCATTTTTCCCCGACTTACCTTTTATTTCCTTTATTTCACGGTCTTTCTGCGTTAATCTTCGAAAAATGCTCTTTTGTTACGACCTTTTTTCGTAACTTTGCCCCCAAATCAATCTATTCACACTATTTAAAAAGGCATTATTATGGATTTGAAAGTACGCTTGGCGCTGATGAACTTCTTGGAGTTCGCCGTATGGGGCGCTTATCTTACGTGTATGGGAAATTATCTGGGCACAGCCGGACTGGGCGGTCAGATATCGTGGTTCTATGCCATTCAAGGCATCGTGTCTATATTCATGCCCACGATTATGGGCATTGTGGCCGACAAGTACATCCAGCCGCAGCGGCTGTTGGGCTTGTGTCATATGGTGGCCGGTTGCGCCATGCTCTGTCTGTGGTACATGGGCATGAGTGCTGGCTTTGGCAATGAATTGCCCAACAAGGGTGCTTTTATTGCCATCTACACGCTGAGCGTGGCTTTCTATATGCCAACTTTGGCGTTGTCGAACACCACCGCTTTCACCATTCTGAAGAACAACGGATTGGACACAGTGAAGGACTTTCCTCCCATCCGTGTGCTTGGCACGGTGGGTTTCATTGCCACCATGTGGTTCGTCAACTGTGCCGTGCTCGAGGACGGTTCGTTCTCGTTCACGTTGGCAGAGAACGCCCATAAGTTCCAATATACCTACATGCAGTTCTTCGTCTCTGGTTTGCTGAGCCTGGTGCTTTGCTGCTACTGTTTCACGCTGCCCCAGTGCCAGCTGGAGAAGAAGCCAAACCAGACTTTGGCAGAGTCGTTCGGGCTGAACGCCTTTCGCCTGTTCAAGAAAAAGAAGATGGCACTTTTCTTTATTTTCTCAGCCCTGCTGGGCATGTCGCTTCAAGTGACCAACGGTTATGCCGGTCCCTTCATCACCAGCTTCAAGGGCAGTGCCGACCCGCTGGTCGCTTCGTCGTTTGCGGCCAATAATGCTACTCTTCTCACTTCCATCTCGCAGATTAGCGAGGCGTTGTGCATTCTGATGATTCCGTTCTTCCTGCGCCGCTATGGCATTAAGGTGGTGATGCTCATGTCGATGTTTGCTTGGGTGTTCCGCTTCGGATTCTTCGGCGTGGGCAACCCGGCCATGCCTGGTGTGCTGCTGTTCATCCTTTCGTGCATTGTCTATGGTGTTGCGTTCGATTTCTTCAATGTGTCGGGCGGCATTTTTGTCGATCAGGAGTGCGAGCCCTCTGTAAAAGCTTCAGCGCAGGGGTTGTTCATGCTGATGACCAATGGTTTAGGTGCCACAATCGGTACTTTGGCTGCAGGCGAGATAGTGAATCATTTCTGCACGTGGGAGAACGGTTATCTTCAGGGCAACTGGCAGTCATGCTGGTTCATCTTTGCAGGTTTCGCACTGGTTGTAGGCATAGCATTTGCACTGATATTCAAGCCGGAGCAGAGTAAGCAGTAAAAGGAAGTAAGCGCTCATTCCTCCTATGTTCTTGCTCTTCTTGAAAAATTGAATCATGGAAAAAATAAAACTGAAACTGAAAGGCGTGGCCGAAATTGTTGGGTCTGACGACGTGGCCCTGCTCACGCTCACCGACGAACTGGAAATGAAGCAGCTCTCTGTGGTGTGTGACCGCGCGATGGCCCGCCAGCTCAGTTTGCGTCTGGCCGAGGCACCTCTGAACAACATTTTGTTGCCAGAGGTGCTTTGCGGTATGATGGAAGATATGGACCGTCAGCACTTCGAGGTGCTCATCAACGGCTTGTTGGACGGTCAGTACAAGGCTGTATTGGTGAACAAGGAGACGCTTGCGCTGACTCCGATCCGTGTGAGCGACGGTGTGTTGCTGGCAATGGTGGCAGGACTCGACATCTTCATCCAGGTGTCGCTCATGCGCCGTCAATCGGTTGATTTCAACAGTGGTTCGCGCGGCATTTCCATTCCTGTGAACACGCTGAGCATGGACATGCTCGAGAAAGCCCTCAACAACGCCATCAACGATGAAAACTATGAACTGGCCTCGCAACTGCGCGACGAAATGAAGAGACGAAAGTGAAAGAGACAAGATTTTTCTATGTGCCGGGAGCTGCGGAAGCGGGCGAGTTGCCTGCCGACGAAGCTCAGCACGCCACGCGGGTGCTCCGACTACAGAGTGGCGACGAGATGTTTCTCATGGACGGAGAGGGCAACTTTTTCCGGGCAGAGGTGACGCTGGCATCAGCCAAGCGTTGCCTTTATAATATAAAAGAGGTGTTGCCGCAGTCGCCTGCTTGGCGTGGCCATCTGCATTTGGCCATTGCGCCCACGAAGATGATGGAACGCATGGAATGGATGGTGGAAAAAGCCACTGAGGTGGGGTGCGATGCGTTCAGCTTCGTGTTGTGCCGTTTCTCGGAACGCAAGGCGATGCGTTCAGACCGTGTGGAGAAAATCGTGGTGTCGGCCATGAAACAGAGTCGCAAGGCCTGGAAACCTCGAGTGGGCGAGCTTTGCCCGTTCCGCCAGTTTGTGGCCGAGGAGCGCGCCGGGCGAAAGTTTATTGCCCACTGCTACGAGGAGATTCCGCGTAAGGACTTGTTCGACGAGTTGACGAGCGGAGACAAAAAAGACAGCTGTGGCGACGACATCACAGTGCTGGTGGGGCCCGAGGGCGACTTCTCCATCGAAGAGGTTCGCATGGCCATTGATGCCGGCTATGAGAGCATTTCGCTGGGAACAAGCCGACTGCGCACGGAAACCGCCGGACTGGCAGCCGTGATGATGATGCACTTGGCAAGAAAAATTAAAAAATAAAGAGATTGAAAAAAACTGTAGAATAGGATGAAGGGTAGAAAGATTTTTATGTGGCTGGCAGCTGTAGTGTTGCTGACAGCATCGTGTTCTGATTCTGACTATTTGAACGCCATCCCCGAAGGCTGTACAGCCTTGGTTTCGGTGGATATGGCTCAAACTGTCGGCACCAACCAGTCCGACGGCCAAACCAATCCGCTCGCTCGGTTGTTAAGGGTTGATGAGCTGAAAGACTGTGGCATCGACCTGGCTTCCAAACTCTATTTCTTCGAGGCCCCCGACGGAATGCTTGGAATGGCAGCCAAGGTGGACAGCCAGAAAAGACTGGCTCAGTGGCTCGAAGGGATGAGTGACAACGGCATGGCTACCAAACTCACCGAACGGCGTGGCTTCGAATTCTGTGTCTTGCGTGACAGTTGGGTGGTGGGCTTCTCCGAGAGCGCTATGTTGGTGATGGGGCCTGTAGCGGCCAACGCGCAGGCGGCACTTGTTCAGCAAGTGGCCACCTATTTGGCTCAGAACGAGGAGCAGGGCATCAAGGGCACCCCCATGTTTGCCAAACTCGACTCCATCGGCAGCAGCGTAGCCTTGGTGGCGCAAGCGCAGGCGTTGCCCGAGAAGTTTGTGGCTCCCTTCACACTGGGTGCTCCCAAAGAGGCCGATGCCAGCCAAGTGCTCATAGCCGCCGAAATGACCGTTGACGAGGGATGCCTGAACATTCAGGGCGAAACCTTCTCGTTCAACAAACGCATCGATGCAGCACTTCGCCAAGCACAGCGCATTTTTCGCCCCATCCGCGGCGACTATGCCGCAAGCATGGCAGAGGGCAGTCTGCTGGGCGTGTTCATGAACGTGCGGGGGGCCGACTTCCTCACGCTGCTGCAGCAGAACAAGGGCATCATGGCCCTGCTCACCGGCATCAATACGGCCATCGACATGGACAACATTCTGCGCAGTGTAGATGGTGACATGAGCGTCACGGTGCCTGTGCTGGGCGACAAGTTCGACATCACCATGGCTGCCCGTCTGGCGCAGCGCGAGTGGCTGAAGGACGTTGACTACTGGAAACGCTCGTGCCCCAGCGGCGGACGCATCATAGATACAGGCAAGGACAGCTTTTGCTATACCGACGGCCAGACGACGTTCCACTTCGGAGTCACGGCAGACAATCAGTTCTTTGCCGGGAGCACCGCCCAGCTGGCATCTGCGGCCATTGGAAAGGCTCAGCAGCCATTGCCCGATGTTGTGAGAAAACAGCTGGTGGGGCAGAAGCTGGTGGCGGTCATCAGGCTTTCGGCCATCGACAACGAGGTGGCTCGTACCGTCATAGGGATTTTGGAACCGCTGTTTGGCCCGCTCACAACAGTTATTTATTCTCTCAAAGGAGGCGAGTGACCTCCTCTCATAAACGAAAAAAAGAAATGGAAACCATCGATTTCAAATATGTCATTCCGCAAGTGTTTGCCTCGCGCGAGCAACAGGATTCTGACATTTGGCAGCAAGACGTTCGATTCTCTCGCGGCCATCTGTACCTCATCGAGGCAGAGAGCGGAAAGGGGAAAAGCACATTCTGCAGCTACGTTCAGGGCTATCGCAACGACTACAGCGGCAAACTGCTGTTCGATGGCGAGGACACCCGCTCGTTCAGCGTCGGTCAGTGGACGGAGGTGCGCATGCGCCATGTGAGCCACCTGTTTCAGGAGCTGCGCCTGTTCAGCGAACTGACAGCCCTTGAGAATGTGGAAATCAAGAACCGTCTGACGGGATTCAAGTCGCGCCAGCAGATAGAACAGTGGTTTGACATGCTGGGCATACCCGACAAGATGAACGCCCGTGTGGGGCAGATGTCGTTTGGCCAGCAGCAGCGTGTTGCGCTCATGCGAGCCTTGGTGCAGCCTTTCGATTTCCTGTTGGCCGACGAGCCCATCAGCCACCTGGACGACACCAATTCGCGCATCATGGCAGACATCATGATGGAGGAAGCGCACCAGCAGGGGGCTGCAGTCATCGTCACCAGCATCGGAAAGCACATGGAGCTGTCCTACGAAAAGGCGTTCAGACTGTAAAAGGAGCGACCTCGCACAGAGTACGGATTCTCGCGGAACCGGTCATTGCGGATACACTGCATGTTTCCGGTCACTCCGGTTTTTCCGAACAGTGCGGAATAGCCGTGAAGCCTGGATACTCTGAAAAAAACGAATAATAACGATAAACCCGATAACCCGCAAAAGAACATCATCATCAAACAATGCTTTGGAAATTACTTCGCCATCATATCAGCATTCCCCAGCTCGTAGGCTTCTTCTTTGCCAACCTCGTGGGCATGCTCATCATTCTGCTCGGCTACCAATTCTATCGCGACGTGCTGCCCGTGTTCACCGCCGACGACTCGTTCATGAAGAGCGACTTCATGATTGTGAACAAGCGCATCAGCACCGCTGGCACTCTGGCAGGCCGCAGCAACGGGTTCAGCGGTGCCGAAATCGACGAACTTGGGCGGCAGCCTTTCGTCCGTAAACTGGGCTCCTTCACCCGCGCCGAATACAAACTCGACGCTCAGTTGGGTGTGGGCGGACAGGATCTCATCAGCACCGAACTGTTTCTCGAAAGTGTGCCCAATGCGTTCATCGACGTACCGTTGACCGACTGGACTTACGTGCCAGGCAAGTCGGTTGACGTGCCCGTCATCCTGCCGCGCAGCTACGTCAACATGTATAACTTCGGTTTTGCCCAAAGCCATTCGCTGCCTGCCATCAGCGAGGGTGTGCTGAGCATGGTCAACCTGCGCATCCGCGTTCGTGGCAACGGGCGCGAAGACATCTTCAACGGGCGTGTCATAGGCTTTTCCAACCGCCTGAATTCCATTCTGGTGCCCCAGTCGTTCATGGAGTGGAGCAACCAAACCTATGCTCCCGACGAGCATTCCGCCCCCACGCGCCTGCTTATGGAGGTGGACAATCCTGCCGATGAGCGCGTGGCCCAGTATCTACAGCGCAAGGGCTACGACATGGAGGACGACCGTCTGAACGCTGAAAAGACCACCTTCTTCCTCCGCCTGCTCGTCACCATTGTCATGGCTGTGGGACTTGTCATCGCGGTGTTGAGTTTCTATATCCTCATGCTGAGCATCTACCTGCTCGTTCAGAAGAACGCCTCGAAGCTCGAGAGCCTTCTGCTGCTGGGCTATTCGCCCGGCCAGGTGGCGCGGCCCTACCAGTTGCTCACATTGGTGCTCAACGTGGCCGTTCTCGTGCTGGCCATCGTCGTGGTGTGGGTGGTGCGCTCGCGTTATATGGCTGTCGTTGCCGCCCTCTATCCCCAACTGCCCGACGGCTCGCTGGTGCATGCCTTGGTTCTTGGCCTTCTGCTCTTTGCCGTTGTGTCGCTCCTCAATGTGCTCATCATCCGTCGGAAAATGCTCCGCATCTGGCACCGCAAGGACTAACACATTATCTCTCGGCAACAGAAAAATATCTCCTGACACCAGAAAAATATCTCCTGACACCAGAAAAATATCTCCCGACGATACGTACAAATTCTCTAGAGAATTTTGCGCTATCGTCGGGAGATATTTTTTTCGTGTATTCAAGGGTTGCTTCAACCCCCAGCGTTGCATTGTCAAACGCCAGCATTGCATTGTCAACCCCCAGCGATGCATTTTCAAAAGCCCAAACGCCGCATTTGAAAGAGCGAGGCTGTTTTCGGAAACCCAACGGTATGCAGGTTGCATTCCAAAGGAATGCCGGCGGGCGTTTTTGAGGGATTTTTTCCTTCTAAAAAGAAAAAACTGAGCGCAAAGGAATGTGGAATGAAGTTTTTTTTATATATTTGCACATTGAAGGCAGAACGAATCGTTTGCAACGGATGAAATCAATCTCTGTGAAGGAACGAATCGTTTCCAACTGATTAAAGCCCACATCTTTACGGATGAAAAACAAGAAAAGTATTAATTATAAAAAACCTTAATGATATTATGCAGAAAAGATTGCATTTACTATTTGCCATGCTGACGCTGTTTGTTGCGACGGCCATGGCTCAGATCACCACATCTGGAATCAGTGGAAAAGTGACGTCGGAAGGCGAGGCGGTCATTGGTGCTTCCATCACGGCCATTCACGAACCTTCTGGAACCGTTTATCGCGCGGTGACCAACGCGCGCGGACGCTACACCATCCAGGGCATGCGCGCGGGTGGCCCCTACAAGGTGGAAGTGACCTACGTGGGCCATCAGCCAAAGACGTTCAATGGTGTGCAGCTGCTGCTGGGCGAAATGCAGACACTCTCGTGCTCGCTTGAGGAAGATGCCAAGCTCTTGGACGAGTTGGTGGTTACGGGCAAGAGCGGACTGAATGCCACCAAGACGGGCGCAGCCATGAGCATCAGCGCAGAGCAAATCAACAACATCCCTTCGGTGAGCCATTCGATAGCCGACATCGCGCGCATGACTCCGCAGGTGACCACCAACCAGCAGTCGGGTGCCATCTCGATAGCAGGTACGAACAACCGCTACAACTCGTTCCAGATTGACGGTGCGATGAACAATGACGTATTCGGACTCACCTCGAACGGTGCCAACGGCGGACAGGCCGGCACCAACCCTGTCTCAATGGAAACCATCGAGCAGATTCAGGTGAACGTGGCTCCTTTCGACGTGCGACAGAGTGGATTCACGGGAGGTGCCATCAATGCCATCACCAAGAGCGGCACCAACCAGTTCCACGGCAGCGCTTACGGATTCGGCAACAACCAAGACTTGGTGGGCAAGAAGTACAAGATGGACAACGGCGGCGAGAGCCGTGCCGTGGAGAAGGAGAAAGAGTATCTCTACGGATTCACCCTTGGAGGCCCCATCGTGAAGGACAAGCTCTTCTTCTTTGCCAACTTCGAGAAAGCCAACAAGGAGTATCCCACCCAGTACGGTCTTGGAGCCGAAGGTTCGAAGGTGCCCGCCGACTTGGCCACCGACATCCTTCGCAGCGTCGAGGACTTGGCCCAAGGCCAGGGCGTTGACTACCACGGTGTGTTCTTGGACAAGGACCGTTTCGTGAAGAGCACCAAGGCCGGACTGAAGTTGGACTGGAACATCAACGACTTCAACAAACTCACCTTGCGCTGGAGCTTGGTGGACGCGTCGCAGCTGAACGGACTGGGCTCGATATCCGCCCTTAACACCGTTGACCATCTGTACGAATTCCAGTCGAACACCAATTCGTTCATTGCCGAATTGCAGAGCCGTCTGTCGTCCAATGTGAGCAACGAGGCGCGCGCCTCCTACGTGCGCGTTCGCGACAAGCGCACATCGGGCAACCCGTTCCCGTCGGTGACCGTCTATAGCGTGGGCAAGGAGGGAGGCTCAGTGAATATCGGAAACGAGTACAGCTCGATGGCCAACGGACTCGACCAGGACATCTTCACCTTGGAGGACAACCTCAACTGGTACAAAGGCAACCATACCTACACCTTCGGTACGCACAACGAGTTCTACAAGTTCTCGAACATCTACCTGCCCAACCTCTTCGGCTGCTACTACTTCAACAGCTACGACGACTTCAAGAGCTACTACCAGAGTGCCAAGAGCGGTCAGCCCGACGGCTCGCTCATCAACCGCTACTACTTCGGCCAGGCCAACGTGGAAGTGACGGGCGACCCCCGCTGGGCGGCCAAGTTCGGCGCCGGACAGTTGGGGTTCTACGTTCAGGACAAGTGGAATGTCGCTGACAACGTGCAGATCACCTACGGCCTGCGCATGGATCTGCCCCTGTTCTTCGACACGCCTGCCGCCAACGTTGGCTTCAACCAGTTTGCCGCCCAGCGAGGATGGGAGTACAGAACCGACCACAAAATGGCCACCAAGCCCATGTGGAGCCCGCGTGTGGGCTTCCGCTGGAATGTGCTCGACGAACACAGGCTGATTCTGCGCGGAGGTGCCGGCTTGTTCTCCGGACGCATTCCCTTCGTGTGGCTGAGCAACAACTTCAGCAACACCGGTGTACAGCTCTCGTCCTATCAGGTGAACGCGCCCAGAACCAAGGACATATCGCTCATTCTCGACCCCGACCGTCAAACCATTAACGGCGATAAACTGAGCGCATCGTCGGGCAGCCAGCTCATCAATGTGTTCGACAAGGACTTCAAGTTTGCCCAGACGTTGCGATTCAATCTCGGCGCCGACTTCAAGGCCTTCGGAATAGACTGGACGGCTGAGGCCATCTACTCAAAGACGCTCAACGACGTGGTGTATAGCAACATCGCCTACGACGAGACCGGCAAGACGCTTGGACAGACGTCGCCCTTCTTCTGGGACAACCGCCCCATGTTCACCCGCATCACCACGGGAACGCCCTACAACAACATCTATCTGCTGAGCAACACCAGCCGTGGATACAGCTACAACCTCTCGCTGAAGGCTGAGAAACACTTCGACTTCGGACTCGACCTGATGGCCAGCTACACCTACAGCAAGTCGAAAGCAGTGGCCAGCGTCACGTCGTCGGTGGCCCAGAGCAACTGGCGCAACACCCACACCTACCGCAACTCAAACGACCCGGAACTGACCAACAGCGCATTCAACATGCCTCACAGCGTGAAGGCGTCGGCCTTCTACCATTTCAGCTACGGTCGAAACAAAATGTTCACCACAACCATAGGACTCGTCTATGAAGGCCACAGCGGTTCGCCCTACAGCATCATCTACAGCGGCGACATCAACGGTGACGACGGAACCAGCAACGACCTGTTCTTCATCCCCACCGACGAGCAGATTGACCTCATGCCCTTCGAGCCCACCAGCGACTTCAGCGAAGAGCAGCAGCGCGCCAACCTGAAACAGTGGCTCGGCAGCCAACGCTATCTGAAGGACCACCGTGGCGAATACTATGAGCGCTACGCTGACAACCTGCCCTTCGAGAGCCATTTCGACCTCCACGTGGCCGAAAAGTTCAACCTGAAGATTGGCCGTCAGATCCATTCGCTCGAGTTGTCGCTCGACATCATGAACGTGGCCAACATGCTCAACAAGAACTGGGGCGTTACGCGCAGCACCGGCTACGTGAGCGAGTTCATGTCGCCTGTTACCTATTCGTCTGGCAAGTTCCAGTTCGCCCGCAATGCCGACTACGTGCTCAAATATGCCAGCGACTACTACAGCCGTTGGCGTGGGCAGATAGGACTGAAATACACGTTCTGATCAGAGGCCATTCAACAACAACCATCAACCATTGACTTTTGGCCATTGGCCATCAACAAACAATAAGCATCATGCGAAAAATAAGTTGGTACAATGTAGGAGGTCACGTGTCCTCACGTGACACGAGCGTTCGGGTGCGACGTGAGGACACGTCGCCTCCTACAAAGCCATGTGCCAACAGTACCAACTAATTCTTTTTAATATTACAAAAACCAGAAAGAAATCATGAAAATAGACTTCAAGGATATCGAAGAAACCATCGTCCCAAACTTCAAGGGCGGAGAAGGACGCTACATCATGCGCCACTATACTGACGACAAGGTGAAAATCATGTTCGGCCGTCTGGAGCCTGGGTGCTCCATTGGTCTGCACCGCCACGAAGGCAATTCTGAGATTATGTATATTCTCTCGGGTGTGGCCACCTATATCTACGAGGGCGAAGAAGAAGTCGTGATGCCTGGACAGGTTCACTACAATCCCCAAGGACGCCAGCACACCCTCATCAACCGCGGCACCGAGGACCTCACTTTCTTCGCCGTGGTGCCTGAGCACCATTCTTGACATTTAGTCAATTGGACAATTGGACAAAAAAAAGACATCTGGGCATCCCATGAATGAAAGGATGCTCAGATGTCTTTTTCTTATCGGGGCATTTCTCGAACTATTGCAATTCCGACAGCTCCAGCCAGCGCATGCTCTTTTCGTCCAGTTCGTCGTTCAGCATGGGCAGCCGTTTGCTCTTCTGCGTGAGTTCGTCGATGCTGAGTTTGCCACTGCAGAGTTGCTCTTCTATCAGCTTCTGCTCGGCTTCAAGGGCGGCGATGTCTTTCTCCAGCTGTTCAAATTCGAGCTTCTCCTTGTATGTCATGCGGCGGCGAGTGTCGTTGTGGTAGTCGGGCTTGCTTTTTTTCGCGCTGTTGTTGTCCCTGCCTTTGGCGTTGGCCTCATTCCTGGCGTTTTCTTCCGATTTCAGAGCCGACCACTGGCGATACTGGGTGTAGTTGCCAGGGAAGTCCTGAACGCGTCCCTCGCCGTGGAACACCAACAGGTGGTCCACCACTTTGTCCATGAAGTATCGGTCGTGGCTCACCACGATGACGCACCCGGGAAAGTCGGCCAGATACTCCTCGAGTATTTGCAGCGTCTGTATGTCCAGGTCGTTGGTGGGCTCGTCGAGCACCAGGAAGTTGGGATTGCGCATCAGCACGGTGCATAGGTACAGCTTGCGCTTCTCGCCACCACTGAGTTTATAGACGTAGTTGTGCTGCTGTTCGGGCGTGAAGAGGAAGTGTTGCAGGAATTGCGATGCTGACAGATGGCGACCGCTGCCCAGGTCGATGTATTCGGCAATGTCGGTGACCACGTCGATGACTTTCTGTTGTTCGTCGAACTTGAGCCCTTCCTGCGAGAAATAGCCGAATCGCACGGTGTCACCTATGTCGAATCGTCCGCTGTCGATGGACTCCACGCCTAGGAGCATCTTGATGAAGGTCGATTTGCCCGTGCCGTTGTTGCCCACTATGCCCATCTTCTCGTATCTGGCGAAGTTGTAGTAGAAGTCCTTCAGGATCACCGTGGTTTTGTTCTCGTCGGCAAAGGCTTTCGAAATGTACTGGCATTCGAAAATCTTGCTACCTATATATATATTGCTCGACTTGAGCCTCATCTGCCGTTCTTCCAACCGTTGTTTGGCCACCTTCTCCAGTTCGTAGAAAGCCTCTTCGCGGTAGCGCGCCTTGTGGCCTCGTGCCTGCGGCTGCCGGCGCATCCAGTCGAGTTCGCGTCGGTAGAGGTTGTTCGCCCGGGTCACTTCAGCCCGTCGGTTGTCCAGCCGTTCTTGGCGTTTCTCCAGATAGTAGGCGTAGTTGCCGCGGTAGGTGTAGATTTGCTGGTCGTCCAGTTCGAGAATGACTCCACACACACGGTCGAGGAAAAAACGGTCGTGGGTGACCATGAGCAGCGACCTGTTGCCACGTCTGAGAAAACCTTCCAGCCACTCAATCATTTCCAGGTCGAGATGGTTGGTGGGCTCGTCGAGAATCAGGAAGTCGGGCTCGGTGATGAGTGCGTTGGCCAGGGCCACACGCTTCTGCTGGCCGCCGCTGAGCTGTCCCATTGGCTGGCTGAGGTTGCCTATTTTCAGTTGGGTGAGTATTTGTTTGGCGCGCAGTATTTTCTCTTCCTCGCCTTGATGGTTGAAGCATGCGTCGAGCACGGTTTCTTCCGGGTCGAAGTGGGGCGACTGCTCCAGATAGCCCACGCGTATGTCGCGCCGATAGATGATGCTGCCGTCTTCGTAGCCATCCTTCCCCGTGAGAATGGACAGCAGGGTGGACTTGCCGGTGCCGTTTTTGGCGATGAGTCCCACGCGCTGACCTTCGGCAATGCTGAAGCTGATGTTGCTGAACAGCACTTGGGCGCCGAATCGCTTCGTGAGGTTCTGTACGTCGAGTATGGGTGAGGGCATGATGGTCGGGGTGGTGTTTTTGGGGTAGGGCTAGCAGTCTGCCTGCTCGCCGTTTTTCAGTTCGTTGTTGATTTGTTCGATGTAGCTGAGCATTTCGTCACGCCCTGTTTTCTTTTCGGCGCTGGTGACGAAATAGGGTGGCATCACCTCCCATGTCTCGAGCATTTTCTGTTCGTAGGCTTTCACGTTTTCGCTTATGCGGGCGTTCGACAGTTTGTCGGCCTTGGTGAACACGATGGAGAAGGGAATGCCCGATTGTCCGAGCCAGTCGATGAACTCACGGTCGATGGCTTGCTGTTCGTGCCTTATGTCCACCAGCACGAACACGTTGGCCAGCTGGGGGCGTTGCAGAATGTACGAACTGATCATCTGTTCCAGTTTCTGCCGTTCCGACTTGCTCCGCTTGGCAAATCCGTAACCAGGCAAATCTACAAGATACCACTCGTCGTTGATGATGAAATGGTTGATGAGCAGTGTCTTGCCGGGCGTTGCTGACGTCTTGGCCAGGTTCTTGTGGTTGCAGAGCATGTTGATGAGGCTCGACTTGCCCACGTTGGAACGGCCAATGAATGCGTACTCGGGCTTGTTGTCGGCGGGGCATTTCGTCACTGACGGGCTGCTCAATGCGAAAGCTGATTTCTTGATTTCCATGTGGTTTGCGTATTTTTGTCGGCAAAATTACAGAAAATCTCTGAAAAAACACTAACTTTGCACCATTATTCTGATCTGGCCTAGGCTGAAAGAATACACCGAGATGCAATTCGCATACACGGAATAACTGCCGTCAAGGGTCAGCAGCGAACAACCAACGACGAACAAACAATTATAAAAAGAAACAGGTAGCATGATGCAACAATATCCCTCGCAACTGCTCGAGCGTGCCGTGGGCGAGTTTTCGAAACTGCCCGGGGTGGGGCGCAAGACGGCACTCCGCCATGTGCTACACATGCTCAGACAGGACGATGACGAGGTGGCACGCTTCGCCGATGCCATCATGCGGCTCAAGAGCGAGGTGAAGTACTGCCAGAAATGCCATAATATCAGCGACACCGACATTTGCCCCATCTGTGCCGACCAGCGGCGCGACAGTTCCACGGTGTGCGTGGTGGAGAACATCCAGGATGTCATGGCCATTGAGAACACCCAACAGTATCACGGCCTTTACCATGTGCTCGGCGGCATCATCTCGCCCATGGATGGCATCGGCCCGGCCGACATCGAGATCGATTCGCTGGTAGGGCGTGTGGAAGAGGGTGGGGTGGAGGAAGTGATTTTGGCGCTCAGCTCAACCATGGAGGGCGACACCACCAATTTCTACATTTTCCGCAAGCTGATGCATACGGGGGTGCGCATCAGTGTTATTGCGCGCGGCATCAGCGTGGGCAACGAAATAGAATACACCGATGAGGTGACGCTGGGGCGTTCCATTCAGAATCGCACACCATTCAGCACCTGAGAGAAGAACAAAGTAAAAAAAGAAGCAAACAACCATGCAAACGACTCAACGAATACTGATGACCACCTTTGTGGCCATGTTGGCGGCGGCGGCACTCTTGGTGCTGCTCCACGAAACCAGCCTGATGGAACCCGGAGGGCTGGCTGGCAACGAGCATTTGGAGTTTGTCACCCTCTCCGTAATGGAGCTGGTGGCGCTTGTTTCCATCCCCTTGGCCCTGCGCTTGTTCAGATTCAAGGCCATTCGCCGTCAGTTGGTGGAGCAACCGGCGCGTAAGTTGCTCGGCTGGGGGATGCTGCGTCTGCTCATGCTTGGTGTTCCGATGCTGGTGTGTGTCTATTTCTACTATTTGTTCTTCATGGAGGCCGCTTTCGGCTATTTGGCCATCATCCTGCTGCTTAGCATGATGTTCGTTTTGCCCACGAAGGGTAAATGTGAGGCTGAAACCACCGATGATTCCGAAAACACTGAAAACGCAGAGTATTCCGAAAACGCGGAGTATTCCGAAAACTCCGATTGTTCCGATTCCTCTGAAAACGCTGAATCCTCCGAAAACACACCGTCATGAAGCTGAGTGTCATCATTGTAAGCTACAACGTGCGTTATTATCTGGAGCAATGCTTGGATAGCGTACAGAAAGCAACGGCCACCATCGACGCCGAGGTGTTCGTGTTCGACAACCATTCGAAGGATGACACCGTGGACTATCTGAAGGAGCAGTTCCCCGAAGTGCATTTCATCGAGAGCAACCACAACCTTGGCTTTGCGCGCGGCAACAACGTGGCCATCCGTCAGAGTCAGGGTGAATATGTTTTGCTGCTCAATCCCGATACGTTTGTCGGCGAGCAGGTGCTCAACGAAACGGTGGCCTTCATGGATGCCCATCCGCAGGCGGGAGCGCTGGGAGTGCAGATGCTCAAAAACAATGGAGAGCCCGCCATGGAGTCGCGCCGCGGATTGCCCACGCCCATGACGGCATTCTACAAAATGTGCGGCCTGTGCGCGCGATTCCCCAAAAGCCGTCGCTTCGGACGTTACTACATGGGGTATCTGCCCTGGGACTGTCCAGCCGAGATAGAAGTGGTGAGCGGGGCTTTCTGTCTGCTCCGCCGTTCGGTGCTCGATGACGTAGGGTTGCTCGACGAGGATTTCTTCATGTACGGCGAGGACATCGACCTCTCTTTCCGTGTGCTCAAGGGTGGATACGAAAACTGGTATTATCCGGCTCGCATACTCCACTACAAGGGCGAAAGCACCCAGAAGTCATCGTTCCGCTACGTCCACGTGTTCTACGATGCCATGCTCATCTTCTTCCGCAAACACTACAGCCACCTCAACCTGCTGGTCACGCTGCCTGTCAAATTGGCCGTACTGGCCAAGGCTGCCATGGCTTTGGCGGGCATGCTCGTCGAACGAGCCCGCAAGGCGGTGGGGCTGGGCGGCGGCAAACGGCAGAAATACCCCGAATACGTGTTCGTGGGCACCCGCCAGTCTGCTGAGGCTTTCCGCCTCGTAGCGCAGAAGAAAGGCCTCACAGCCCGCTATCTCTATGGCGACAGCAGCACACTCCCTGACGGACACATTGGCCAAGTGGAACAGCTGGGCGGCAAACAGATGCTGAACATCGTCTATGACACCGATGCATATACATACGGACAGATACTTGACATCTTTGCGCGTGGACCGCAGCACAACTGTCTGCTTGCCACCTTCCATCCGCGCAAGAACATTGTCATCACCACCGAAGAGATACTCAAATGACCCCCGAAGAAACCAAACTGCCGTCAGTCAGGCTTCGCGCCATGGAGCCCGAAGACCTCGATTTGCTCTACACCATCGAGAACGACACCTCGCTCTGGAGCGTAGGCAACACCAATGTGCCCTATTCGCGCTTTGCCCTTCATCAGTTTCTGGAACAGCAAACGGACGACATCTACTGCGACAAGCAGGTGAGGCTCATCGTCGAGAACGAGGACGGCGAGGTGGTGGGGATGGCCGACTTGGTCAATTTTGTGCCTGCTCACCAACGTGCCGAAGTGGGCATTGTCATCAAGCGCAGCCATAGGAATCAAGGTTACGCCACGGCGGCCCTCCGCCAACTCGAGCACTACGCCCGCACAACCCTCCACTTGCACCAACTCTATGCCATCGTGCCCTCGGCCAACCGACACTCGGCAAGACTGTTCGCCCATTGTCAGTTCTGCAGCCAAGGAGTGCTCGCCGATTGGCTCTACGACGGCACTGCCTATGCCGATGCCCTCGTCATGCAGAAAGTGATTGATGCTTCATGCCGCACGACCACCCAAGCCACCGACCAAACGGCAAACCTTGACGTTGACGGCACGGCAGACAAAAAAAACTGAAAAAAAGCAAGGAAATATTTTGGTAATACAAAAAATATTCATACCTTTGCATCCGCAAATCGGAACAGTACCCTGTTGGTGCGTTAGTTCAGTAGGTTAGAATGCCTGCCTGTCACGCAGGAGGTCACGAGTTCGAATCTCGTACGCACCGCTCCGACACGTGTTTGCTGACATCCGATTTTGGTGCGTTAGTTCAGTAGGTTAGAATGCCTGCCTGTCACGCAGGAGGTCACGAGTTCGAATCTCGTACGCACCGCTAACATCCATTTTCCTCACCCCCACAAAATGAAAGAGCCTTCCCCAAAAAGGGAAGGCTCTTTCATTTTGCTTATGTCCAGCCGTCGAATGTCCAGCTGTCCAAACGTGTGTTTGTCGGTTTTTCTGGCCGTTTCTCTGTCAGATGGCCTGGTCAGGATGGAACAAATCCTCTATCTCGCTGATTTCGTCGTCGTCGAACCATTTGCTGAGCCTTGCCTTGGCCTTGGCCTTCACGTCGTCAGAAACGTCGCCCCACACCTTGTTCAGTACAAAGAGCAGCACGGCCATGTCGTCGCCGAGTCCCGCGATGGGAATGGCATCGGGAATCACGTCGAGAGGGCTGATGAGATAGCCCAAGGCGCCAATGATGATGGCTTTGTCCTTCACCGTCACCTTGTCGCTCTGCAGTGTGTAGTAGAGAATCAGAGCCGCATAGACTAGTTTCGACCCGGCGCGCTTGGCAATGCGCGAAATCTTCTCAACAAAGTCGCTCTGAGTGAATTTGTTGGCATACGACATGAAATCGGGTAACTCCATAGACAGAATCCTTTAAGTGTTCGAAAAAATCAATTCAGGCCACAAATTTACGAAAATCTTTTTTTTCTAGCAAATAAATTTTGATTTTACATACTTTTCGTGTATTTTTGTTGCCGTAAAGAACGAATCATAAACTTTCAGAAACATTTTTTAGCTTATGGACACACATCAGAACGAAAACTACGACGAACGGCTGGAGAACGCCAAAAGCCGCGCTAAGGTGATGGGCGTACTCTTCATCATTCCCGTTTTCGTCATCTCTGTGCTCGACAATGCCACCGACCTGCTCTATCTGGCGGTGTTGCTGGGCGCACTTCTAGCAGGAGCCTATTGGGCCTTCATGCAGTGGAAAGACAAACGCGATGCCCGCGAGGAGGCGGCCGAAGAAGACAATCATGAAAACCATAGCTGACGCCAATCTTAGCAACATTCACTTTGTCAAAGACTTATGTGGCAAACTGTTATCGTCGTGGCGGCAGTGGCCTCAGCCGTTGGATATGCCGGAATCAGAATCGTTGAAGCGTTTCGTGCGCCCCACGATCCTTGCAGCGGTTGCCAAGGCTGTGCGCTCAGCAAAGCGAAGCGCAAAGTAGAGGCGCGCAAAAAAAACTGCGAAAAATTTGGCAGAACAAAATAAATGCATTACCTTTGCATCCGCAAACCAAAACGGTGCGTTGGATGAGTGGCTTAGTCAACGGTCTGCAAAACCGTCAACGGCGGTTCGAATCCGCCACGCACCTCGCAGAAGATGGTGGAAAGGTTGAGAAGTTCTGTAAGGGATTTTTACAACATTCCACCTTTTTCTTTGCGCCAACGCTCATCGCCCGCCACCCATCACCCAATTCAATAACGTAAACCCGAACACTCAAAAAAATATGGGATACATCGAACAAAACCTCATGGAAGGTGAGCAAATCATCACCCGTGCTCAGCTCCACTACATTGTCTATTGGAAGCCTGCCCTCATGATTTTGGCAGCCCTCATTCTCTTTGTGTTCCAAATATCGCCCGAGGTCTATACCTACCAGGGCTATTTGGCCGCCATCCTGCTGGTCATTTCCGGCATCAGCATCTTCGTGATTCACGGCAACAGGAAGTACATTCTCACCAACCGCCGACTCATCGAGAAAGTTGGCATTGTCCGCCGCGAGTCGCGCGAGATTCTGCTGCGCAAGTGCGAAGGTGTTCAGCTCAGCCAGAGCATCATGGGGCGCATCCTCGACTATGGTACAGTGACCGTCTCGACTACAGGCGAGGCCGAAAACGAGTATCGCTACATCCAGGCTCCGGTGCGTTTCCAAACGCTCATCAACCAGCAGATTGACCGTCTGCGTGACGACTCTTAGGGCAATGGAAGCATCTTGCTGAGTTTTTGGGAAATCCAATGCTGAGTTTTAGATAGCGGCGTCGGGAGATATTTTTTTATCTCCCGACGCCGTTTTTTTATTTCACGGCGATACGTTCAAATTTTCTAGAGAATTTGATGACAACTCATGACTTTATGAAAACCACTCAAATCTATATGAAAACCACTCGTGGCGTTGCAGTCTTGACTCGTGGCGTTGCAATTCCAATCCTCGGCTTTATTTCCCATACTCATGTTATGGCGAAAACCGTTGTTGGCGCTCTGTGAACGACGCTCCGCAATCTTTTTCCGCTCCATTGCAAAAAAACTGTAGCAACGTGTTGCCACTCTTTGTTTTTTTTACTATCTTTGCCATGTCTTATTTATAAATTAGGTGAAAGTGGCTTGCGCCGACTCTCACCCTGGGTTTGGACAACGAATCATCAATTCTGTTTTTTTATCGAATATGGCAGAGACAAACGGAGCGGGAAAGGTTTCTCCTGCAGGCAATGAAAAATTGAAAGTAGTGGCAGACTATCTGCCACGGGTGAACTATGCGCTGCTGCACAATGGGGTGCGCGTGATGAACTATTGCGACATAGAGAATGTCTGCGGCGAAGACTTGCGTGGAGTCGTCGTCAGTGTGGAAGGCCCCATGCTGAAAGGCAGCGAAACGGCTGTCGAACTGATTCCGCGCGACCAGACGGTACACGTTGGAAACCTGCAGTTGGTGCCCGACATCGACTCGCTGCTTCAGCTGACCGAGGCTGTGAGCACTACGTTCACGCTGAAGGTGGCCTGTGGGCAGGAGGTGCTCTTCGAGTCGAGCTACCCCATTGCGTTGCTGGCTTTCGACGAGTGGCCGGGCACAGGCATCCTGCCGACGGTGCTCTCGGCGTTTGTCACACCCAACGACACTGCCGTTCCGGGGCTGCTCACCGAGGCAGCGGGGTGGCTGGAGAAGATGACGGGCAGCAGTGCCCTCGACGAATACCAGACGCGCGACTCCAACCGTGTGCGCGCCATGGTGGCGGCTGTCTATAAGGCCGTGCAGAGCCGTGGCATTGTCTATTCGGCACCGCCTGCCAGTTTCCAGAGTGAGGGCCAGCGCGTCAGACTGCCCGAGAAAGTGGTCGCCGACAAGCTGGCCACCTGCATGGACACCACGCTGCTCATGGCTTCGTGCATGGAAGCCATGGGGGTGCATCCGCTGCTGGTGATGATGAAGGGCCACATCATGGTGGGCGCATGGTTGGTGGACCGCATTTCGGCCAACGCGCTCTCTGACGACAGTGCCCTGCTGCTGAAAGGCTCGGCCGACGGAATCAATGAGATAGTGCTGGTGGAAACCACCTTCGTCACCCAAAACGCCACCTTCGAGCAGGCCGCCAACCAGGCCGAGAGCACCCTGCGCAAGGGCGAAGACGACTTCCTGTTCTTCATCGACGTGGCACGAAGCCGCATGGACGGCATCCGCCCCTTGCCCCAGCGCATCCAGGCCAACGGCCACTGGCAGGTGAAGAACGACGGGGTGGAGCACCGTGTGGCCGACGAGAAACTGGCCGAGAAAGAACACATCGAGGTAAACATGGAGCAGGGCGCCAAACTCACCAAGCAGCAGCTTTGGGAGCGCAAACTGCTCGACATATCACTGCGCAACAACCTTACCAACCTGCGCATAGGCAAGCGCGTACTGCCCTTCATTTCGTTCGCCATTGAGAAGCTAGAGGACCAGATACAGGCCCACGAGGACTACAGCATACTGCCCAAACCCGACGCCGTGAAGGTGGAACCCAACGAATGGGGCATTTACGACTCGTCGAACTACAAAAACCAGTACGAGAATCTGGTGGTGGAGGGCACCAAGCACAATCAGCTCTACTCTTACTACACCGAGGCCGAGCTGAAGCAAGCCCTGAAGTTCCTCTACCGAACGTCGCGGACGGTGCTCGAGGAGAACGGTGCCAACTCGCTGTTCCTCACGTTGGGCATACTCAAGTGGTATGAAACGCCCAAGAGCGTACGCCCGCGTTATGCCCCCATTCTGCTCATGCCGGTGGACATCATCCGCAAGTCGGGCGAGAACTACATCGTGCGCAGCCGCGACGAGGACATCATCATGAACGTCACCATGCTCGAGATGCTCAAGCAGCAGTTCAAGATAAACCTCTCCAGCCTTGACCCACTGCCCACCGACGACAGTGGTGTAGATGTGAAGAAGATACTCACCATCGTGCGCACCCACATCATGGAGCAGGCGCGGTGGGACGTGATAGAGGAAGCCATGCTGGGCATCTTCTCGTTCAACAAGTTCGTCATGTGGAACGACATCCACAACAATGCCTCCCGACTGCGCGACAACAAGATTGTGGCCTCGCTGCTCGACCAGCGCGTGGCATGGAAGGAAGATGGCGAAGGTGTGGATGCCCGTACGGTTGACCGCACCAACGAACCCGCCACCTTCGCCGCCCCGCTCGATGTGGATTCCTCACAGCTGGAAGCTGTGGTGGAGTCGGGCGAAGGCAAAAGCTTCATTCTTCACGGACCTCCCGGAACGGGCAAGTCGCAAACCATCACCAACATGATTGCCAACGCTCTCTACCACGGCAAGCGTGTGCTCTTCGTGGCCGAGAAGATGGCCGCCCTCTCGGTGGTGCAGAAACGACTGACCAAGATTGGCCTGGAGCCTTTCTGTCTGGAGATGCACTCCAACAAGGCCACCAAGACCCACTTCCTCCACCAACTCGACATGGCTCTCAACGTGGCCCACTTCAAGTCGTCGGAACAGTATGCCGAAACTTCGCGACAACTCTTCGAACAGCGCAAACAGCTCATTGGCTACATGGAAGCCCTCCACCGCAAACACTCGTCGGGGCTTTCGCTCTACGACTGCATCACCCACTACCTGGCCATTGAGGGCGACGAGCTGCGACTGCCCCTCGAGCAGCTCAGCCGCGTGAACGGGCAGACGCTCGAACAGCAGGGCGAAGAGATAGCTTCGCTCGACACCGTGTTTCAGGTGACGGGCCAACCCTCGCAGCATCCGCTCAAGGGGCTCGACATTCGCGATGCCTCGCTTGCCGCCATGGAAAAGGCCGACAAGCAGTTGCGCCAGATGGTGTCGGTGGTGGGCAAGGCCGCCCGCTGGCCGTCGTTCTTCGACCGCAAGGAATGGCTCGAGAAAGCCGCTGTGCTGAAACAGGTGGAAGCCGTAGAGAAAGAAGTCACCGGACAGTACGACAAGAGTGTGCTTGGCGAGGATGTCGTCGCACTGAAGACGCGCTGGGCCGAAGTGCAGGACAAGTGGTTCCTGCCGCGTTTCTTTGCCAAGCGGGGACTCATGAAAGCGCTGCGTGTATTCAGAAAGGACATGTCGGCCGACGAAATCGACCCGCTCATCGGGCGGCTGGAGCAACGCAATGGCCTGCTCGACCAGTGCAAGGCTCTGCTCGACCCCTTGGGAGCCGACCGCGAAGAGGCTGCCCAGACGGCCAAGACGTTGAGCGACATGATTGAAGGGCTGAAACCCGTGTGCCGTTTCGACACGTCCAACATGACCCGCGTGAACGAACAACTGCCCACGTGGATTGCCCATCTGGACGAAGCAAGGCTGTGGTCGCAGTGGAGTGTGCGCAAACTCAAACTCGAAGAACAGCAGTTGCAGCCCGTGGTGGATGCCATCGAGAATCAGGGCAAGACGGGCAGCGAGGCTTCCGACGCGCTCCGCAAAGGGGTCTATCACCAGCTGGCACTGAAAAACATCGATGCCGACCCCACACTGCAGATGTTCAACGGACTCATCTTCGAGGACATGATTGACAAATACCGACAGCTGGCCGCACAGTTCCAGGAACTCACCAAACAGGAGCTCTATTGCCGTTTGGCATCTGCCATTCCCAACATGACCATCGAGGCGGCCAACACCTCGGAGGTGGGAATACTCAAACGAAACATCAAGAACAACGGACGCGCCACGAGCATACGCCAAATCATCGACCAAATACCCACGCTGCTGCCCAAACTCTGCCCCTGCATGCTGATGAGCCCCATCTCGGTGGCACAGTACATCGACCTGAACAACGACAAGTTCGACCTGGTCATCTTCGACGAAGCGTCGCAGATGCCCACCAGCGAGAGCATCGGCGCCATTGCCCGAGGCAAGGCTCTCGTCGTCGTGGGCGACCCCATGCAGATGCCCCCCACCAGCTTCTTCAAGACATCGGCCACCGACGAGGAAGATGCCGACATTGAGGACATGGAGAGCATTCTGGACGACTGCATCACGCTGTCCATCCCCTCGCGCTACCTGTCGTGGCACTACCGCAGCAAGCACGAGAGCCTCATCGCTTTCAGCAATGCCCAGTACTATGACAGCCGTCTGACCACCTTCCCCTCCGTGGACGACCGCGTGTCGAAGGTGCAGCTCGTTCACGTCGATGGCGTTTATGACAAGAGCCACTCGCGTTGCAACCGCGCTGAGGCCGAGGCCATCGTCGGCGAGATAGTGCGCCGCCTGAGCGACGACAAACTCTGCGAGCGAAGCATTGGCGTGGTGTCGTTCAGTCTGGTGCAGCAAAACCTCATCGAAGACATCCTCATTGAAACACTGGCCAAGCAACCCAAGCTGGAGGAGCGCGCCTTCCACTCGGCCGAGCCCATCTTCATCAAGAACTTGGAGAATGTGCAGGGCGACGAGCGCGACGTCATCCTTTTCAGCGTGGGCTATGGTCCCGACAAGAACGGCAACGTGAGCATGAACTTCGGCCCGCTGAACAACAGTGGCGGAGAACGACGCCTGAATGTGGCCGTGAGCCGCGCCCGCTACGAGATGATGATTTTCTCCACGCTGCGCCCCGAGCAGATTGACCTCAACCGCTCCAAGGCCCGCGGAGTGGAAGGGCTGAAGCGTTTCCTCGAGTTTGCACAGAACGGGCGGTTGCCCATCATTGCCAACACCAAGGAGGCTGCAGGCAACAATCCGTCGGCTAAAACTGCCGACCTGCATACCGTGACCACCCAGCTGGCCGACATCCTCCGCCGCAACGGCTACACCGTTGACATGAACGTGGGACGGTCGCACTTCAAGGTGGACCTGGCCGTGCTCGACCCCACCGACGAGGGACGCTACTTGCTGGGCATCCTTTGCGATGGCCCCAGCTACTACGAGACGAAGACCGCCCGCGACCGCGAAATCACTCAACCCTCGGTGCTCAACATGCTCAACTGGAACATCATGCGCCTGTGGTCGGTTGACTGGTTTGAAAACCGACAGAAGGTAACCGACCGCATCATGACCCGACTGCGCGAACTGGAGAAAGCCAAGCCCGAGGACAAGAATCCCGCCCCGCTCAAGATGCAGCCCGTGAAATTCTTCAACGTGGCCGACCAGCCCGTAGAGAACCCAGCAGAAGGCATCGCAGTGGAGTATCAGTTCACCACGCTCAACGTGCCCGCCCATTCGGGCGACCTCAACTACCTGCTCAGCCACGACGCGCAGGTGAAGAAGCACGTAGAACGCATCATCAGCACCGAGCAGCCCATCTCGTTGAGCCTTCTCGTCAAGCATATCGCCAACGTTTGGGAGGTGTCCAAGGGGGTGAAGCTCAAGGACAAGGTGGCTCAACTGGCCATGTCGGTGGCTTTCTTCGATTCCAACCAGGCTGGCGACAACCCCTGCTACTGGATGGATCGCGCGAAGGCTGACGCCTACAAGCAGTTCCGCACCGAGTCGGGGCGTGATGCTGCCGACATCCCCGTCGTCGAAGTGATGAATGCCATCATGTTTGCCATCGGTCAGCAGGTGTCTGTGCCCACTGACGACCTGAAGCGACAGATAGCCCAGCTCTTTGGCTTTGCCCGCCGTACACCCAAAACCGATGCCATGGTGGACACCGCCCTCGGTAGGTTGCTCAAGCTGGGAACTCTCGAACAGAAAGAAGGCTCGGTGGTAATCCCTTAAGTCTCATTGGTCCTATAAGTCCCATACGACCCATAAGTCTAATAAGCCCTATAAGCCCCATCACCCGCACCGTCCGCCTCTATGTGCTCGCAATGCTGCTTGGCATTGGCCAACAGACGAGCGCACAGCCTCGCCCGTCGGGTGGGGGAGGGCGTTGTGTGGTCATCGACGGCGAAACCCTGTTGCCTGTTTCCCACGTGAGCATCTATGCCCGCGAGAACGGGGCTTTCCACTCGGTCATCACCGATGCCCACGGTCGAGCCACGGTGAGTTTCCCCTTCCGTCGCATCACCGTGAGCCACCTCAACTACGAGCCTCTGCGCTTGCGGAGACTGGCCGACACCATCAGGCTCACCCCCAAATACCATCTGGCAGCCGAGGTGGTGGTCAGCAGCGAACCGGCTTGGATTCGCCCTCTGCTCAGACGTTTCGTCAAGCAGAAGAAACTGCGCTACGGCTGCAAACCACTCACGCTGGCCTATCGTTACGACACGCGGAGCATAGAAGGGCGCAGCTACTATCGCTACAACTCCAACGGACTGCTCAGAATGTACCGCGAGGAACAGCCCCCCTATGCCATCTGTCAGCGCGAGGGCATCATCACCAGCGTTGACAGTACACGGCTGACCGACCTCACCAATCTGCGGCGCATGCTCTACGAGGATTTCGTCGGCGAGATGGACAATGGATTCATACGTACCCATCGCTTCGCTGAGAGCGACCGCGAGAACGACCTGTCCGACGACGAGGTGGAACTCATCTTCCGTTCCAAGCGCGGGGGTGACGACCGCGGACGATTCGTCATCGATACCGCACGGCTCATCGTGCGCGAAGCAAGGCGCACCATGGGGCTAAAGGCCAACCGACAGGCACGCGTCTCGGCCACCATGCTCGCTCTCTCGCGCATGATGTCGGGCTACAACATCACTGCATGGGACGTTGACTACGCTGTCAGCTACGCCCCAACCGACAGCTGCTGGCACCCGCGCGACGTGCGCTACAAGTTCTTCTTCCGGGCCACAGAAAATGTGCGCGAAAAAGAGGAAGCTCGATTCGACAGTCTCACCGGGGGAGGATTCTCAAACATGGAATCCACGCTCACGCTATTTACACAGGAGTACTCAAAACCCCCTCTTGTTTCCCAGGGGAGGGAAGACTCTCTCACGCAATCAGCGCACACCCACACCCTCTCGCCGGAAGACGTTGAAGGGGATTCCTTGCCCGTGTTCAAACCTCTGCCACGCACCTGGTATATCAAAATCAACACCGACGAGGAGCGTGCTTACGAGATAGAACTCTCTGGCATGCCCGCCCGTTTCGTGCTCCTTAAGGAAGAAGAATGACGCGAGGAAAGGGCTGATGAAATAAAGAATAAATAAAAGGTATATGAAGAAGATAGTGTTGATATTGGCTGCTGTTCTGGCAATGTGTACCGTGAATGCACAGACAGACACCACGACCACGAAGAGAAAGAAAGTAGCCGTCGTCCTCAGTGGCGGCGGTGCAAAAGGCATGGCTCACATCGGTGTGCTGAAAGTGTTGGAACGGGCGGGCATTCCCATAGACATCATCACCGGCACATCGATGGGCAGCATCATTGGTGGTCTCTATGCCATTGGCTACAATGCCAGTTCGCTCGACTCGATGGTGAGGGTGCAGGACTGGGGGTACGTCATCACCGACAAGGAGACAATGCGCCGCCAAAGCCTCAGCGACCGTAGAAAACAGAACACCTATGCCTTCACTACGGGACTGACCCTCGGCAAGAAGGACATGCAAGCCGGAGGAATCATCAAAGGCAAGAATTTGGCCGAGCTGTTCCAGCAACTCTGCACAGGCTACACCGACTCGCTCGATTTCACCCGCGACCTGCGCATCCCCTTCGCCTGTGTGGCCACCAACATCATCGACAACAGTGAAGTGGATTTCCACAGCGGAAGACTTCCCCAGGCCATGCGCGCCTCGATGGCCATTCCGGCAGCCTTCTCGCCCGTGAGAATAGGCGACAAGGTGCTTGTGGATGGCGGTTTGAAAAACAATTACCCAGTTGACATAGCTCGCCAGATGGGGGCCGACATTGTTGTTGGCGTCACCGTTCAGGGCCCGCCGAAGGCGGCCGAGGAGATGGGGGGCACCATGAGCATCCTGAGCCAAATTATAGACGTGAACTGCAAAAACAAGTATGACGAGAACCTCGAACAGACCGACCTGCACCTGCCCGTCGATACCCGTGGATACAATGCGGCCAGTTTCTCGCATTCAGCCATCGATACACTCATTCGCCGAGGCGAGGAACTGGCCATGAGCCACTGGGACGACATCATTGCCCTGAAGAAACGCATCGGCATTGACGAGACATTCCGTCCTGCCATATACCATCCGTTGCATCCTCAGGTGCTGACGGAGAAACAGTGCGTGACAGGCTACGTGTTCGAAAACATGACAGCTCAGGACGAGCGTTTCCTGCGGCAGAAGTTCCACCTGAGGGACATTGACCATGCTACATCGACCAATGGCCGTTGCGATAGCATCGACGCAAAACTGGAGCATGAACTCACTACGTCCATGCGTTTGGATTTGTTCTATCAGACTGCCGAATGCAGGTTGGTGCCCGAAGCGCAATGGGCTGCGGCCAACGGACAGCGGCCAACGGGCAATGGTGTGCGCGTTGTTCTTTCTGCAGGCAACCGCAAGTCGGTGCAGCTGCATGCTGGCTTCCGTTACGACAACGAGGAGTACGCTGCCGTTCAGTTGGGGCTCGACATTCCCTTCAAGACCACTCTGCCCGTGAACACCGACATCATGCTGCGTCTTGGCAAACGACTGGTGGCGCGAGCCGACCTCACCATACATCCCCGCAATTTCACACGCCCCACAATCAGCGTGGCCTTTAACCGCAACGACGTAGATATCTACATGGACGGCGAACGCTCGTTCAACATACTCTATAATCAGTTGCAGGGCGAATTCACTCCTCTCAACTTCGACCTGAAGCATTTCAACCTGCAGTTTGGCCTACGCTGGGACTTCATGCACTACCGCAACAAACTGGGAGCCGACGACTCGCCCCAGGTTATGCTCACGAACGAACACTTCATCAGCTATCGAGCCATGTTGCAATACAACAGCGAGGACAACTGGTATTTTCCCACGCGCGGTTCCAGATTCAAGGCCGAATATGCCTATGTTACCAATAACTTCGCCAAGCTCACACTGCGCGCTGAAGACGGCAGCAAGCTTGACACGAGGGTGGGAATGAGCGACGTGAGCGCCCACTGGCGCACCTCGTTCACCTTTGGCACCCGTTTCACCCTGCAGCCCATGTTCTATGGACGGCTGCTCTTCGGCACCATCGTGCCGCCCGTATTCAGCAACGCCATCGGCGGCCTTTGGTTCAGCCACTACGTTGAGCAGCAGATGCCCTTCGCCGGCATAGGTAACATTGAGTATGTTGGCCATCAGTTTGTGGCCGCACAATTGCAGGCCCAACAGCGCATCGGCACCAACAACTACATTTTGCTTCGGGTGGCTGGAGCTCAGCAAGCGGGCAAGTTGAAAGAACTGTTTGACCACCGCACTCTGCTGGGCATTCAGGCGGCCTACTGTTACAATACGATGTTCGGCCCCGTAGGAGCCACAATCGGATACAGCGACCGCACCAAGAAGCCTTATGTGTTTTTGAATCTGGGATTTGAATTCTAACGGAGCCAGCAGCTGAGTGCCCACTCCGGTTTCGTACTAAGGCTTGAGGCTTTTCACGAACTCCCAGGCGGTTTGGCAAGACTTAACCTTAACGAGGGTGTGGTGGCCGACAATGTATTCGGCAACTCCCTCACGGGGTGCTCCGTGGTGCCAATCGTAGGTGTAGCCCAACTGGGTCCAGGGTAGGGGGCTGTCGTCCTCGAAGGCCGCTGCTAAACTGTAGCGGTACCACTCGCGGAAATTGGTTTCCCCCACTTTATAGTCCTCGTTGGCGTAGGCTGGAAATTCCAGGCCAGCCGAGGAAGTGGTGATGTCGGGGTCGTGGGCGGGGCGGAACATGCCCGCCGGGTCGGCATAGAACTGCACCATGAGATCGTAGTTGCAGTCGGGGCTCAGTCCATACATCTGGATGAGGCGCATGTGGGCAGCCACGCTGTCGAGCCCTTCGAAAGCTGCGTGGCGGTTGGCCCAGTCGGCGGGCAGAGAGACCCATGTGCCCATTTCGCGGTCGATGCGATAGACATCCTTGCGCCCGAAGAACCGCTCGTAGCGGCTGGAATCGACGAGTGTAACAACCAGCACCATGTCGCGTCCGTCGAAGGTGGCCCATTCCTGTCCGGGTGTGCCTCGTTTGATGGGCATCAGGTGACGGGAAATCTTGGTGGTGTCGAGTTGCTTGGCATCTTCGATGGCGGCCTTGAGGTCGGCCATGAGTGACTCTTGGTCTTCATACCATGGGGTGCCTTCGATGGCCGTTTCATGGGTGCCTTCAGTGGCTTTTCCTTGGGCAAACCACCAGAATGCGCATCCGATGATAGCCAGCAAGGCGATGAGGATAATGCTCTTTTTCATGCTCAATTGTTTTTTAGTAGGTGACAGATGGGTTTATAGAGATTACAAATATACACATTTTTTGTGGAAGATGTTGTTTTTTTGATGATTTTTGTCACAATGCGTGGAAAAAAAGCGTCTCTTGGAAAACAATAACATTTATAGAATTTGACAAACAGAGAGTAAGACAAACAGACTGAAAGAAAAATGAAGATATTAGGCAATATAGTTTGGCTTTTGTTCGGTGGACTGGCAACAGCCTTGGAATATGTGGTGTCGAGCATAGCGATGATGGTGACAATCATTGGCATCCCGTTTGGCTTGCAGAGCATCAAGTTGGCATCGTTGTGCCTGTGGCCTTTTGGCGCACGGGTGGTGAAAAAGCAAGACCAGCCAGGGTGTCTGAGCACTGTGATGAATGTCGTCTGGTTTTTTGTGGGAGGCGTTTGGATTGCGCTGACCCACATAGGGTTCGGGGTGGCACTCTACATCACAATCATTGGCATACCCTTCGGCAAACAGCATTTCAAAATGGCTCATTTGGCGCTGACGCCCTTCGGAAGGGAAATAGTGGACAAGGCATGATGCATCGTTCTTGGGAGGCATCGTTCATGTTTTTTTATTGCATGCAGAATGCTGTGCAATATCCATGACAGAATATAATAGAAAAAGACAAAACAAAAAGATATGGTAATGAAAAGAATGAAAGTGTTTTTGTTGAGTGTGTGTCTGGCAGTGGTAGGCATGTCGCTCACGTCGTGCTCTACCAAACAGCACGCCATCAACCAGTTGGAAGATTTTTCGTATGAGTTGCAATACAAGAGCAAATACTACAGCGTGAACGACTGGAAGGATGCTGCCGACAGGTTCATCAAAATCCGCAAGAACGTGGCCAAGCACGAAATGGACTATTCGCCCGAAGAGAAAGCTCGTATCGGTGAACTTGAAGGCGAGTGTGCCGGCTATATGGCCAAAGGTGTGAAAAACGGCTTCTTTGACAAACTGAAGGGGTTCAAGAATGAAGTAGTGGGCATCATCGAGGGCATTCTGCACTCCATGTTGCACTGAGTTGGGGGTTGTGTGTTGGGAGTTGCGAGTTACGATGTCAGTGACTTCCTGACAGCGATTGGAAAAGACAAAAAAGAAATCACGACGCGGTTTGTTGAAACCACGCCGTGATTTTTTTCATTGAATTGCAAAGAGCTTTTATTTGTTCTTCAGCAAGTCACGGATTTCGGTGAGCAGCTTCTCTTCTGCGGGAGGCTCTGGAGCAGGAGCGGGCTCCTCTTCCTTCTTTCTGTTGAGTTTGTTCATGGCCTTGATCATGAGGAAGATACACAGTGCCACGATGAGGAAGTCGATGACGTTCTGGATGAACACGCCATATTTGAGCTCAGCGTCGCCCACTTTGGCAGAGAGTCCACTGAAGTCAACACCACCTGTGCAGAGGCCGATGAGCGGCATGAGCACGTCGTCAACCAACGAAGAAATGATCTTTCCAAAAGCACCGCCGATGATTACACCAACGGCCATGTCCATTACGTTGCCTTTCATGGCAAACTCTTTGAATTCTTTAAAAAATCCCATAATGTTACACTTTTAAAATTGTTTGACTTATAAATGTTAGAAAATTGCTATCTGCGTTTTGCAATCCAAGGTTTGAGGCCTTGATTTATCTCATTTTAAATGTTCATTCCTGATTCTTTAATCTTAATTAAGACAGAAACTACATGCAAATATAGATATTTTTTCGTAACTTTGCACACGAAAAGCAAAAAAATGTGTTGAAAAGGTAAAAAAAATCGAATTTTTGGTATAAACCTTTTAAAATATTACAGAAAAAATGACAAAAGTAGCAATTAACGGCTTTGGCCGTATCGGTCGTCTCGCATTCCGTCAGATGTTCGAGGCAGAAGGTTATGAAGTAGTAGCAATCAACGACTTGACCAGCCCCAAGATGCTGGCTCACCTGCTCAAGTATGACACCGCTCAGGGTGGTTTCTGCGGCAAGATTGGTGAGAACAAGCACACTGTTGACTGCACTGACAACTCCATCATCGTTGATGGCAAGGAGATTACCATCTATGCTGTTCCCAACGCAGCTGAACTGCCTTGGGGCGAACTCGACGTTGACGTTGTTCTCGAGTGCACAGGTTTCTACACCTCTAAGGAGAAGGCTTCTGCCCACATCAAGGCTGGTGCCAAGAAGGTTGTGATTTCTGCTCCTGCCGGCAACGACCTGCCCACCATCGTTTACAATGTGAACCACAAGACACTGACTCCCGCCGACACCGTAATCAGTGCTGCTTCTTGCACCACTAACTGCTTGGCTCCCATGACCAAGGCTCTGAACGACTTCGCTGCCATCCAGAGCGGTATCATGACCACTGTTCACGCTTACACGGGCGACCAGATGATTCTCGACGG
>DFFM01000037.1:70271-70467 GCA_002369515.1 Prevotella sp. UBA3776
GTGCCGGTGCCCAGAACATCGTTCCCAACTCTACTGGTGCCGCCAAGGCCATCGGTCTGGTGATTCCCGAGCTGAACGGCAAGCTCATCGGTGCTGCCCAGCGCGTTCCCACTCCCACAGGTTCTACCACCATCCTGCACGCTGTTGTGAAGGGCGAAGTGACTGTTGAGGACATCAACGCTGCCATGAAGGCTGC
>DFFM01000037.1:70521-78842 GCA_002369515.1 Prevotella sp. UBA3776
TGAAGGCTGCTGCCAACGAGTCGTTTGGTTACACTGAGGAGAAGCTCGTTTCTAGCGACATCATCGGCATGAAGTTCGGTTCGCTGTTCGATGCCAACCAGACCATGGTCAGCAAGATTGGCGACGGCAACTCTCTGGTTCAGGTTGTTGCTTGGTACGACAATGAGAACTCTTACACTTCACAGATGGTTCGCACCATTAAGTACCTCGCCGAGCTGAAATAATACAGCCACAAGGACTAAAAAACAAAAAAATGCCGTTCAGCGTTGCTGGATGGCATTTTTTTATTATATTTGCAACGATAATCCAATCGTTTTGCCTATGAGAAAAAGTGCATTGCTGCTGATTCTGTTTGCCTGCATGTCGTTGCAAGCGCAAGACATGCTTACTATTGAAGAAATGGTGCCCAAATGGCAAACACGCACCATCAAAGTGAGTGGTGGGGGAGAGAAGCCTGATGTTGTTCAGTTGCTCCGTGCCTTCAACAAGGTGTGGCCTGTATATGTGAACCAAGGTGTGATCAATCTGTCGAAGGACCCTAAATTCACTTATTTTAAGGACGAGGAGTACGACAACGAGATTATTGTTGACCGCAAGAACGGCTATGTGTGCGACGATGCCGGCGGCACCGACTCTGGTTCAATGTCGGCCTGTGTTTGGCGGCGCACCAACGGCCACCGTCTGTTTGCCGTGGTGATGAGCCAGCCCGTTGACCCCGAAATAGTGCTGGTTTGCTTCTACGACTACAATCCGACGACGCAAATCATGACCCCGGAGAAAAACGTGCTCAGCGAGTTTAGGCCGCTCAAAGACCACGAAAAGTTCCACCTCTACTTGCTGCCCCGCAAGGGCACCGACATCGAAATAACTGAATATACGGGCGATTGCGAAGACCTTTTTCACCATGTCTTCAAGTGGGACGGTATGAATTTCCACTTTTCCCACCTTACCATCGGCAATCTGGAAATCGGCAAGCGATGGTTCAGCCCCAAGGAAATGCAGTACATGGGCGATTTGCAGTACATCTCCTACACCGATGTTGACGGCGACGGTGATGGTGAACTGATGCTCGCCGACGGCACGGACGACGATGCCGGCTTCCTGGTGTTGGCATGGCGGGCTGGCAATTTGGAGATTGCCGGGCTTCACGACCCTGTCAGCGACCATGAGGTGACTTTCTACAAAGGAGTAGTGAAAACCGAGGCCAAGTCGAACGACTATACCAGTTATGCCGTGATGAACGAGGGCATTGTTGAGCAGATGATTACTGTCTATCCAACACTGGGCACAGGCGGGCGCCCCAAGGTGACCATCGACGATGCTAACGAGCAGCAGGGCCGAACCGTCATGACCGCGGAGCAGGCCGAACAGCTCATCCGCTCGCTCGACAGCCCCGTCGGCTTTCAGCCCCAATGGAGAAGGCTGGTGTTCAACAAAGACAAACAGTGAATCTTGATAATGAGAATTGAAAACCATAAAAAACAAAGCAATTATGAAAAAGAAATATGTCATAACCTTTTTGCTGACTCTTATGGGTGTGTTTGCAAGCATCAGTTTGCATGCAGACAATCAGCAGCCGGCCAATCTCGCCGACCACATCAATGTGAGCACGGCCAGCCAAAACGCTCTGGAGTTTCTCAACGGGATGCAGGCTGTTGGCCATCATTCGATGCGCAAGGCGCCGATGAAACCTACCGACCTCACCTTGTGTGCCGAGCGTTCCTACATGTATATATTTAATGTGGGCAAGTCCGAGGGCTTTGTTGTAGCTTCGGCCAGCAGTCTGGCCCGCCCTGTGCTCTGCTACAGCACCGAAGGGCAGTGGGACGAAGCCACCATGCAGCAGTCGTTGGGCTGGCTTTTCGAGCAGTACGAGGCCGAAATGGCCCACGCCAGACAGACTTCGGCAAAAGCTCCCAGCAAGGTGGCCGCCATCAGCAAAAGTCCCATCGAGCCGCTCATCAAGACTCTTTGGAATCAGCATAATCCTTATAATGACAAACTGACAGAATTCGAGTTTGGAGGCCAAACATACAAGACTCCCACGGGATGTGTGGCTACGGCCATGGCGCAAATCATGAATTATCACCAGTGGCCCAAGACCATCAAGAAGAAGATTCCCGGCTACAACCACGGCCAGCTGTTAGGCGATAATGCCACAGAGGTGGTGATGAAGGATGTTCCCGCAGGAACAATCATCGATTGGGAGCACATGAACAAAAAGCAAATCACGGGATACAAAGAACCTGAAGCGGTCGAGGCCGTTTCCAACCTGATGTTGTATTGCGGCACGGCCGTGAGGATGTACTATAGTGAGTTTACCTCTTCGTCGCACAATCTCAGTGCCATGTATGCCCTGAAGACCTATTTCGACTACGATCCCACCATGTATTATGCCGAACGTGGCAATTACACCTATTATGACTGGTGCAACCTGCTCTACAACGAGTTGCGCGCCGGTCGTCCCATCCTCTACAATGGCCAGAGCAACTATGGCGGCCACTCATTCATCGTCGATGGCTACGACGGCAACGAGATGTTCCACTTCAATCTGGGGTGGGATGCAGCAACAAGCCGCACCTCCGTCTATGCCATTTTGAGCAGCGTGGCTCATGATTCCTCGGCCAACAATCCTGATGCTTACGACAGCCCCGACGGATACGTCTATCATCAAAGTGCTGTCATCAACGTGCAGAAGGCAGGGCTCAGCAAAGGCATCTACCATGTGTCGCTCACTTCCGAAAGCTATTACAATTCGGATCCAGAGTCCGTCAATTGCACCTATTTTAATAATGAGGACGAACCCTACACCTTCGACCTCGGCATTGGCTATCGCGACGACAAAGGCAACATTCAGGTGGCAAAAGCTGTTGAGCGCGTTTCCATTGAGGCAGTCTCGGCGAATTCACAAACTTTTCTCGCCTCGGGTCTCAAGCTCCCACAGGGCACCCATCGGTTGTTGCCCGTTGCTCGGCTGAGTGGAGGAAAGAGCGATTGGCAGTTTGTTTGCAACGAGCTCGACTATCAGCTTGCCACGGTTTCTGCCAGCGGCAAGGTTTCTCTGTCCGAGCACAAACGGCTGGCCAAACTGTCTGCCACTGACATCACCTTCAGCGGCTATCCCTACGCGGGGCAGGAACTCTACGTGTTTTGCAACTTCAAGAACACAGGCGAGGAAGACTTTTTTGACAAACTCTACTTCTTCTGGAACGACAACCCAGCCAACAAGGGCATTGACGCCGGCCACTATCTGCTTTGGTCGCATGCCACTGTCAATGCAGGAGGCACCGCCCCGGTGGAGTTCTATTTCACCCCCGAGCGGGCTGGCGACTACACCGTGTGGATTACAACCGACCCAGCTGGCGAGAACGTTGTGGGACAGGCCAAAGTGTCTGTAGGCGACAAGATGACCTTCAAGGCAGACGGCAGTGTGCCTGTGACCATTTCGAATGTCAAGGTGGCCAATCTTCAGAATGGCGTCATTTTGGGCAACGACGTGACTGTTGACTTCGACGTGACCAATCCCAGCAAGACCGACTATTTCGACGGATGGTTGACCATGCGTCTCCATTACTATTTCCAAGGCAACCGAATGGGCGAAGAGGGACCCGGAACTTTTCCCGAGTATTACCAGATAGCTCCCGGCAAATCGCGCCATTTCCAGTTCACCATCAGGGACTCGAAGCCTGAATACAACGTTCGTTTTGTGCTCTATACGGGAAGTTGGACTCCTAATTATTATTCCGACAGCTACCTTGTGCAACAAGCGGCAGAGCTCTATACACCCAGTGGCGTGAAAACGGTTCTCAAGCCTGATGCCACACTCACCATCCCCGAGTCGGCTGCTGCCGTTGACTTGACCACCGTGGCAAAGAAGGTCAAGAAAGTAGTTCCCAACAGCAATCCCAACACCATCTATTATCTAAACCAAGGCGATGCCTTGCCCGAGGGCCTTTCGGGCCGTAACGTCGTCTTGGGTGAACAGGCTGAAAAGATTGTCATCGACGGTGCCTACGGCATAGCTGTGCCCAAGCAGTTCACCGCCCGGACGGCAAGCTTCACCAAACAACTGAAGAAAGACAAGTGGACCACACTGTGCCTGCCCTTCAGCTCGAGCATCAGTAACAACCAGGTGGAGCTGGCCGCCGTCACCAACGAGGACGAAAGCCATATCTACACCAACATGGCCAAGGGCTTTGCTGCCTACCAGACCTGTTTCATCAGAAGCAAGAAAGAAGGTGCCCAGACGCTTTCGGGCAGCAACGTGACGTTCCCCAAGCAAACCCACGGCATCTCTACGCTGAACAACTACAAGTCGCAGGGAGTCATGGGCAAAACCACGGTCAAAAATGTCTATGTGCTCAACGACGAAGGTACGGCATTCTCTCTGAAATCGTCGGTAGAGGTGTTGCCCTTCACCTCGTTCTTCATGATTTCCAAGCGCGGCTACTCCCCGGCTTCGACCGTCAGCTTCAGCTACGACGGTTCGCGCGAAGCTGAAGGCATCACAGCCATCGACACTCCCGAAGCTCAGGAAAGCCAGTTGAGTCCTGCCCAGTGGTACACGCTCGAAGGACAGAAACTCAACGGTGTCCCCACCCGCAAGGGCATCTATCTGCGCAATGGCAAGAAAGTGATGGTGAAGTAGTTATCGAAAAACGATGAAGAAAAGAACGAATATGAAAAGGCTCTGCATCTTGTCCCTTTCCATGGCCTTCTTGCTCATGGGCTGCAACGGCGGAAAACCGTCGGGCGCCGACACAGGCAAACCGGTTTCTGCTGGCGACACGCTGCAAGCGGCTGCCGATACGGCGGCAAATGCCTCCACCCAAACCGTGGCCGTCAAGACCAAGGAACAACTGGCCGAGGACGTTGCGGCCCGCGTCAGAGAAATCTACGATGCCGTCATCGAGACCTACACGCCCGATGCTACTGGCGCCGACCTCAGCAAGGCCCGCCTCGACGAGCGCTTTTGCTCTGACGACTGGCTGGCTGCCCTCCACGCCGTCATGGAGAAAGACGAGGGCCTGGACGGCGAAATAGGGTTCTTCGAAGCCGACTATTGGGTGATGGGGCAGGACTTCCAAGACTTGAAGGCCGAAAACATCAAGGTGGTGAGCCTCTCGCCCGATGAAGGCAAGGCCACCGCCACGCTCGACTGGCACAACTGTGGCAATGTGACCAAAGTCATGGTGAGCCTTGTCTTTGAACACGACGAGTGGAAGATTGACGAACTGACCGACCGGACTCATGGCGACACGGGCTGGAAAGCCGACATGAAAGCGTATGCCAAGTGACAACCCTACATTATGAACAATCTTTAGAAAAGTGCATCAGAAGTTGATTACCATACTTGGGCCAACGGCATGCGGAAAGACGGCGCTGGCTGCAGCGTTGGCGGTGCGCTTGGGGCAGGACAATCCTTCTGCCCCGGGTGAAATCATCTCCGCCGACTCTCGGCAGGTGTATCGGCGCATGGACATCGGCACTGGCAAGGACCTGGCCGACTATGCGGTGAAGGTGAAAAAAAATGTTGTAACAGAAAACGCTCCTTCGGAGTCTGTACTACATGTTCGCTACCATCTGATAGACATCTGCGAACCGGGCACCAAGTACAACCTGTTTCAGTATCAGCAGGACTTCCTCAGTGCCTACGAGGACATTTGCCGGCGCGGCGCACAGCCCATACTCTGCGGCGGGACGGGACTCTACATCGAGTCGGTGCTCAAGGGCTACGCCCTGTCGCCAGTGCCGCAGAACGCTGAGCTTCGCGCGCGGCTCGAAGGCAAGAGCCTCGACGAACTGACCCTGATGCTCGCCGAACTGAAAGCCCGCAATGGCTCTGCGATGCACAATCGCACCGATGTGGACACGGCACAGCGAGCCATCCGCGCCATAGAGATCGAGGAGTACAATCTGCACACTCCCACCAGCGAACGGCAGTTTCCGCAGATACCCTACGTAATCGTTGGAGTGAGCATCGACCGCGAGCTGCGCCGCGAGCGCATCAGCCAACGGCTGCGGGCGCGACTCGACGAAGGCATGATCGACGAGGTGCGCGCCCTGCTCGACAGCGGCATTCCGGCTGACGACCTGATTTACTACGGGTTGGAGTACAAGTTTGTCACCGAGTATGTTATCGGACGCGTTGGCTACGACGAAATGTTCCGGCGGCTCGAGATTGCCATCCACCAGTTTGCCAAGCGCCAGATGACATGGTTCCGCGGCATGGAGCGCCGCGGGTTCACCATCCACTGGATTGACGGTGCGCTGCCCATGGACGAAAAGGTGGATTGCATCATGGAATTAACAAATCACTGACTATGAACAACGAACAGAATAAATGGGGCATTCTCTACTGCCCCAAGCACGGACTGACAAGCCCGCAGAAACGATGGAAGAAAATTGAGAAATGCCTGCAGGACCGAGGCATCGACTTCGACTTTGTGCAGAGCGAAAACCAGGGCAGCGTTGAGCGCCTGGTCAAGATGATGATCAACAATGGCTACAAAACGCTCATCATCGTAGGAGGCGACTCGGCGCTCAACGATGCCGTGAACTGTCTGATGCAAGCCGACCGCCAAGTGCGCGAGCAGATAGCCCTGGGCGTAATCCCCAACGGGCTGGTCAACGACTTTGCCCGCTACTGGGGCTTCCGCGAGAGCGACTGCGAGCAGGCCGTGGAGTGGCTCAGCCAACGGCGTGTGCGAAAAATCGACGCCGGCCACATACGCTACGTCAACAAGCAGGGCGACCACTGCCACCGCTACTTCCTCAACTGCGTCAACATAGGGCTGACGGCGGCCATCATGAATCTGCGGCGGCAGACGCGCCGACTTTTCGGTTCGCGCACATTGTCGTTTGTGCTCTCCTCGCTGTTGCTCATCTTCCAACGGCTGGAATACAAGATGCACCTGCGCATCAACACCGACGAGGTGAAACGCAAGGTGATGACCGTATGCATAGGCAGCGGCCCGGGCTACGGACAGACGCCCAACGCCGTGCCCTACAACGGCATGCTCGACGTGTCGGTGGTCTATCATCCCGAGGTGACGCAGCTCATCGAAGGCTTCTACCTGCTGTTCACCGGCAAATTCCTCAACCACAAGAGTGTCCATCCCTACCGCACACAGGAAGTGGAGGTCATCGAGGCCCAGCGCGCCATGGTCAGCATCGATGGCCGTCTGATGAACACTCCCGTGGGCGAGTTCCGCGTTGAAGTGGAGCAGGAGGTCATCAATTTCCTCATTCCCGCCTAGCTGCCCTTCGTGCTCTCACAGCCGTATTCCTTATTCACGCGGAGGCGCGGAGAAATGTTGAGCACATGGAGTTACAGTTTTCACACAGAGGAACAGTGGAAACAGAGAGAAAGATTGTATTTGTCTTTTTTAATTCTCTGTTTCCTCTGTTCCTCTGTGTGAGCCAAAAACCCGTTGCGCCGGGTGTTCGGTGGATTTGCAATCCACCGCATAATGAGTATTAGGATTTGCAATCCGAAAAGAGTAGTACCCATGCGGCGGATTCGGAAATCCGCCGAACACTGCACGAAACAGAGCACCGTTCACAAGTTCTTTAAAGAGTATCTTTTTTATAATAATGTTTATCTTTTATTAAAAATCAAACATTTCGACAATAAATAGAGATAAAATCAGTACTTTTGATGAAAATTCAATCTTAATACTAATTAGAGGTTTATGAATGGAATTTATTGGAAGGGTGTGAAAGAAAGAATAGAGAAATTCTTTGAGACGGTGCACGAATGCATACTTATCTTCACCAACTGGTTGGGATGACTTCACGGAGTGATTCATTGCGGTCACGGGACGGTTTCCCGTTGCGCTGGGTGTTCGGTGGATTTGCAATCATGGGCGGTAGAAAGATTGCATTATCCTCATTACCAGATTGTTAAATAATCAAAACACAAAAAAACATGCATTCAAATCTGCCGTTTTGGGCAAGTGGCAGGATGTCCATCTGCATTTTGCGCCTCAATTAGCGGCACAGTGTGTAGCTTTGTCTGCCGCCCGCTGTTCGACCTAAAGACCTTGGGGCTATATCGGAGTACGCCAGGTTCCTCGAAACGCCTTGACGCGATTGTTGCATTTTTGTCATTTTTGGAGGTCGGGTTAAACTATGCTAACAGCAATTGCGTGTTTGCCGCCGACGGCCTATCTTTGCATCAGTTTTACGAACCAAATGTCAAAGTTATGCAGTTAGACAAACTGAAAGTGAGTGCGCCTTCCGTCCTGCGCATGATACCTGACGAAGCGCTGGCCAAGCTTGCGAAGGACACGATGGTGGACTATTGTGCCAAGGTGCTC
>DFFM01000013.1:0-529 GCA_002369515.1 Prevotella sp. UBA3776
TGTCACCATTGGTGAGGAAACGCTTCACACCGTTCAGGCGCCAGCAGTTTTCTTTCTCGTCGAAGGTAGCCTTCAGCATCACGCGCTGCGGGTCGGAACCGGCATCGGGCTCGGTCAAGTCCATCGACATGCCCTCTCCGGCGCAGACGCGGGGGATGTACTTCTGACGCTGCTCCTCAGAGCCGAACTCATAGAGCGTGTCGATGCACGACTGCAACGACCAGATGTTCTGGAAACCGGCATCGGCAGCCGAGATGACTTCAGAAAGCATGGAGAACACTGCGTTGGGCAGGTTCAGACCGCCGTAGCGACGGGGCATCGAGACACCCCACAGGCCAGCCTTGCGGGTGGCATCGAGATTCTCGTAAGTCTTAGAGGCATAGATCATACGGCCGTTCTCGAGGTGCGGCCCTTCCAGGTCCACGTCCTCCGAGTTCGGAGCGATGATGTTGGCAGCCACGTCGCCGGTGATGTCGAGAATCTGCTTGTAGTTCTCGATGGCATCGCCCAGGTCAACGGGAGCGTAGTC
>DFFM01000013.1:722-1032 GCA_002369515.1 Prevotella sp. UBA3776
ATTTGTTTTCTTGATTCTTCTTATGCATTCTAACTCCTAATCTTCCTCCGAAGATGCAGCCACATATTGTTGCACAAAGTGACATGAGAGAGGCTAATTCTATATTGCCTGCCGAATTAACGAAATAACCGGCAACAAGAAATGCCACAGCCCCTAAAAGGAGGAGATAATCTAATGCTTTCATCTTACTTCGAGTTCTGCTTGTAATACTTGATCAGTTTCGGTACAACCTCTTCCACAGTACCAACAATCACATAGTCGGCAATCTTGTTAATAGGCGCATCAGGATCGCTGTTCACAGAGATGATGA
>DFFM01000013.1:1107-20711 GCA_002369515.1 Prevotella sp. UBA3776
GCATACCGGCGATGTGCTGAATCTGACCAGAGATACCACAGGCGATGTAAACCTTCGGATGAACGGTGATACCCGTCTGACCAATCTGACGGTCGTGATCCAACCAGCCTGCATCCACAGCAGCGCGGCTTCCGCCCACCTCGCCATGCAGCACCTTAGCCAGCTGGAACAGCATGTCGAAGTTCTCCTTCGAGCCCATGCCGTAACCACCGGCTACTACGATGGGAGCACCCTTCAGGTTGTGCTTGGCGGCCTCCACATGGTGGTCGAGCACCTTCACAACGAAAGCCTCAGGGCTGACGTACTTACTTACCTCGGGATAAACCACCTCCTTGCGGCACTCGCCATCGTAGAGCGCTTTCTGCATGACGCCCGAGCGGACGGTGGCCATCTGCGGACGGTGGTCGGGGTTCACGATGGTGGCCACAATGTTACCACCGAAGGCAGGACGAATCTGATAGAGCAGATTCTCATATACCTTATTGTTCTTCTTGTCCTCGTACGGACCAATCTCCAGCTCTGTGCAGTCGGCAGTCAGACCGCTGGTCAGCGACGAACTTACACGGGGACCGAGATCACGGCCGATGACGGTGGCACCCATCAGGCAGATTTGCGGCTGCTCCTCTTTGAAGAGGTTCACCAGGATATCGGTGTGGGGAGCCGACGTATAGGGGAACAGTCCCTCGCCGTCGAAGACAAACAGCTTGTCAACGCCGTAGGGCAGAATCTGATCTTCCACCTTGCCCTTGATGCCAGTACCGGCAACGACGGCGTGGAGTTCCACTCCCAGTTCATTGGCGAGCTTGCGACCCTTGGTCAGCAGCTCTTGAGATACTTCCTGTACCAGGGTACCTTCTATTTCGCAATATACAAATACGTTGTTCATATCTCAATTAACCAATAATCTTCTCGTCCAACAATTCTTTGATCATTCCCTCGACATCAGCATCAGAAGCCGTCAAAGTCTTCGACTCCTTTGCTTGGAACACGATGTTCTTGATGGCTTTCACCTTGGTGGGCGAACCGCTCAGGCCGCACTGGCAGGCATCGCCATCCACATCGGCCACGCTCCACTGGTTGAGCGTCAGATAGGGGCGCTCGTCGTACAGACTGTCGTATGGAGTTCCTTCTGCCGGACGTTCCATCGGACATGTGGCGCGCTTGTACTTCATCACGAGCTTGGCGTTCTGCGGGCGACAGGGGGCAGCGCTTCCGTTGACGGTTATCACCACGGGCAGCGGAGCCTCAACAGTTTCCACACCGCCGTCGATGACGCGCTTGATGGTGGCCTTGCCATCCTCTACAGAGAGCACTTCCTCGGCGTACGTCACTTGGTTCAATCCCAGTTTCTGAGCCACCTGGGGACCCACCTGGGCGGTGTCGCCGTCGATGGCCTGACGACCGCCGATGACGATGTCAACGTCGCCAATCTTCTTGATGGCTGTGGCCAAGGCGTAACTCGTAGCCAGTGTGTCGGCACCGGCAAAGAGACGGTCGGTCAAGAGCCACCCCGTGTCGGCACCACGATAGAGTCCCTGACGGATAATCTCACCTGCACGTGGAGGACCCATCGTGAGGATTCCTACTGTAGAGCCCGGATGCTGCTCCTTCAGTCGGAGTGCCTGCTCCAGGGCGTTCAAATCTTCAGGATTGAAGATGGCAGGCAAGGCAGAGCGGTTGACGGTTCCTTCGGCCGTCATGGCATCCTTACCCACGTTTCGGGTGTCTGGCACTTGCTTGGCCAGCACAACAATCTTTAAAGCCATAAAAAATTATAAAAATAAAAATCGAAATGTGTTATCTTCTTTTTAAAAAGCGGGTGCAAAGGTACAGTATTTTGGCCATTTGACAAAATTTTTTGCACAAAATCGGTTGTTTTGTGCGCAAACGGGCTGTTTTGTGCAAAATATCCGGGAAAAAACTCGCTGTTGGGCTTTTGGGCTGTGTGCGTGTGGTGTTTATATATATAAATATGGTGTGTGGCAGAAAGGTTGCCGCGCTTGGGGAAATTGTTGTCGAAGCCTAGGAAAATAATGCCGTGGTTTACGAAATTATTTCACGACGTTGCACAAAAATTCTCTAGAAAATTTGAAAACCGTTTGTTGCAATGCTTTTTTTTCGTATTTTTGCATACGAATAGCATCGTGAACGGATGGGGCGAAACCGAGCCTTCAGCGTTTGTCGCTGCTGATTCTTCATGTTAAGCACGAATGATAGACAGAGCAACTGTTGACCGCATACTGGATGCCGCGAACATTGTGGATGTGGTGTCCGAATTTGTTAATCTGCGCAAGGCGGGGGTTAACTACAAGGGCCTGTGCCCGTTTCATGACGACAAGACCCCTTCGTTCATGGTGAGTCCGTCGAAGAACATCTGCCACTGCTTTGCCTGCGGAAAGGGGGGTACGCCCGTGGGATTCATCATGGAACACGAGCAAATGACCTATCCCGAGGCTCTGCGCTGGCTGGCGCGCAAATATAATATAGAAATCAAGGAGCGCGAGCTGACCAGCGAGGAGCGGCAGCAGGAGAACGACCGCGAGTCGATGTTCATCGTGAACGAGTGGGCAGCGAAGTATTTCCAGGAAACGCTGAAGAACGATGTCGATGGGCGCGCCATCGGCATGCAGTATTTCCGCAGCCGAGGCATCCGCGACGACATCATAGAGAAGTTCCAGCTGGGCTATGCCCTGCCACAGCGAACGGCCCTGTCCGAAGCCGCCCGCAAGGCGGGCTACAAGGAGGAGTATCTGCTGAAGACCGGCCTGTGCTACAAGCGCGAGAGCGACGGACAGTTGGTGGACCGCTATGCGGGCCGTGTCATCTTTCCCTGGGTGAGCACCAGCGGCAAGGTGGTGGCCTTCGGCGGACGGCTGCTCGACAGCCGCACCAAGGGTGTGCAGCAGAAGTATGTCAACTCGCCCGACTCGGACATCTACCACAAGGAGCAGCAGCTCTACGGCATTTTTCAGGCCAAACGGCAGATAGCCAAGGAAGACCGCGTGTTCATGGTGGAAGGCTACACCGACGTGATAGCCATGCACCAGTGCGGACTGGAGAATGTGGTGGCCAACAGCGGCACGGCTCTTTCTACCTACCAAATAAAACTGCTCCACCGGTTCACCAACAACATCGTGCTGCTCTACGACGGCGACGAGGCGGGCATACACGCCGCCATGCGCGGTACGGACATGCTGCTGGCCGAGGGCATGAACATCAAGGTGCTCATACTGCCCGACGGCGACGACCCCGACTCTTTCGCCCGCAAGCACACCGCTGCCGACTTCCGCAAGTACATTGACGAGCACCAGACGGACTTCATACAGTTCAAGAGCGACATGCTGCTGCGCGGAGTCACCGACCCCATCAAGCGCTCGGAGGCCATCAACAGCATCGTGCGCAGCATATCGGTCATCACCGACCCAATTGTGCGCGACACGTACGTCAGCGACTGCTCCCATCGGCTGGGCGTCAACGAGGCCACACTCATAGCCCAGATGAACAAGTACATACGCAGCGACATAGAGCAGCGCTACAAGGATGCGCGGCGCGAGGAGGAACGGGCGGCAAGGCTGGCCCAGGCTGGCAATGGCGCTGCGGTGGCCGGTGGCGAACCCGGCGGAAGCCCCGGCTCGGCGGACAATGGCCTCAATGCGGCGGGCGGCAGCGATGCAGTGCCCGTTGGCAGCGGAGCCACGGCGGTTGCAGAAGAGGGTGGTGTGCGCCAGGCTCCCGCGGCAAAGGGCGTGCCGAACAACGTGGCCACGATGATTGTGGAGATGCTGGTGAGGCATGGCGGCGAGGTGATTTTCAGCAATGTGGAAACCGACGACGGCCAGACCATTGGGCGGCTCACCGTGGCCCAGTACGTTTATTACTCGCTCAACGCTGACAACCTCTCGCTGGGCAACGCGCTCTACGACCAGATGCTCAGCGAGGCGGCGGCGCAGAGCGAGGCCGACCCCTACTTCAACGCCGAGCAGTATTTTGCCCACCATCAGAACTACGAAATCGTGCAACTGGCCACCAACATGGCCTTCGACCACTTCCAGCTGCGAAAAAGCCAGCAGAAAGAGCCCACCACGGAATACCTGCGCGAACAGGCATCGCGTCTGCTCATGGACTTCAGGCTCGACGTAACCGACCAACGGCTCAAACAGCTGAAAGCAGAAATCTCGCTGGCCATCGGCGACCAGGAGCGCATGCTCCAGCTCATGGAACAATACAAGGACGTGCAGAACATACGCAACACCCTGGCAAGGAAACTGGGAACAAGCATCGTTGTGTGACCATAGGCGCAGAACATTGACAATCTATAGGCTTTGATATACATTCACTGGTTCATATTGCTCATTTACGGGCTGCTCGTGGTAGCAACCATGATTGCCGTGCTGATGGACAACCGTCAGCCGGCAAAAACCATGGCATGGCTCCTGGTGCTGACGTTCCTGCCGCTGCTGGGGGTGGTGCTCTACTTCTTCTTCGGACAGAACACCCGCAAGGAGCGCTTCATCAGCCAGCAGAGCCTCGACCAGCTCACCAAACGCTCTATGCTGGAGTTTGTGGAGCAGAAGAACCTGGTGCTGCCCGAAAACCACAAGACGCTCATAAGGCTGTTTGCCAACCAAAGTTGGGCATTGCCCTTCAAGGACAACGAGACCGACATCTTCACCAACGGCTACGACTTCTTTCTGGCACTGCTGCAGGAGATAGGGAGCGCCCAGCATCACATCCACCTGGACACCTACATCATGGAGGACGACGCGCTGGGCTATCTGGTGGCCGACGCGCTCATCGACAAGGCGCAGCAGGGCGTCGAGGTGAGAGTGATCTACGACGACGTGGGCTGCTGGAGCGTGAAGAACGCTTTCTGGGAGCGCATGCGCGAAGCCGGCATCGAGGTGCATGGTTTCATGCCCGTGAAGTTTCCCGTGTTCACCAGCAAGGTGAACTACCGCAACCACCGCAAGCTGTGCGTGGTGGATGGGCGTGTGGGATTCGTGGGCGGCATGAACATAGCCATGCGCTACATCAAGGGGCGCAACAACCGGGGGTGGCGCGACACCCATCTGCGCATACGCGGCGGTGCGGTGTATGGCATACAGCGCGCCTTTCTCGTCGATTGGTATTTCGTTGACCGCACACTCATTTCCAGCCGTAAGTACTATCCCGTCCCTGTTTCGACAGAGGGCAACAACTGCCTGGCGCAAGTGGTTACAAGCAGCCCCGTCACTCCCTGGCCCGACATCATGCAGGGCTACGTGCGCATTCTGTTGGCCGCCCGCAAATACGTCTATATGGAAACCCCCTACTTCCTGCCCACCGAGCCGGTGCTCTTCGCCCTGCGCACGGCGGCGCTGGCCGGAGTGGATGTCAGGCTGATGATTCCACGCCACACCGACGCCCGTTTCGTAGAGTGGGCCAGCCGTTCGTATGTGATGGAGACCGTCGAGGCGGGCGTGAAGGTGTATCTCTACGAGCGGTGCTTCAACCACAGCAAGCTGCTGGTTTGCGACGATTCGCTCTGCACCTGCGGCTCCACCAACATTGATTTCCGCAGTTTCGAAAACAATTTTGAGGCCAACGTCTTCTTCTACGACGAGGCCATGGCCTGCCGCATGAAGGAAGTGTTCCTGAAAGATCAGGAGGAGAGTGTGCTGCTCGACGACGTGACCAATCTGAGCCATCGTTCGTTTGTGCAGAGGCTGTGGGAGTCGCTCGTCAGGTTGCTTTCGCCGCTGCTTTAACGAAAAAATCGAGCCCAATGTTTTGCATTGAGCTCGATTTGCATTAATTTTGCACTCGATTGGCGCTTTGCCCATTTTTTCAGAACCATCAGAATACTCAGAACCATTCAGAATAATAAAAATACATCGTCATGCTTGAAACCGACACCCCCATTCCTACATCCCGACAACAGCGGCTGACACTGCGCGTCAGTCGCAAGTCGCTGTCGTTTGCCGTGGCCGATGCGGCGGCAGAGAAGCAGATATTCTACGAGCCCTACACCGTGAAGAGCGGCATTTCCATGGCGGCCAACCTGCGCGCGGCTTTCCGTACAGCCCAGCTGCTCAGCCGGGGCTACAAGCGCGCACTGGTGCTGGCGGATGTGCCTGTGCTGCTCGTTCCCATCGAGGAGTATGCCGACGAGATGAAGGATGTCATCTACCACCACGCCATCAGCGACCACGAGAACGATGTGGTGTTGAGCTACGTGTTGCCCACGCAGAATGTGGTGGCAGTCTTTGGCGTGAACAAAGACCTGAAGTTGGTCATCGACGACCATTTCCTCGACGTGAAGTTCTGTCCGCTCTGTGTGCCGGTGTGGAACTATCTCTACCAGCGCAGCTTCACCGGCAGCCGTCGCAAACTGTACGGATATTTCCACGACAAGAGCCTCAACATTTTCGGTTTCGACAAGAATCGGTTCAAGTTCTGCAACAGTTTCGACACCGACCGCTACATGGATGCCGTTTATTTCCTGCTCTATGTGTGGAAACAGTTGGGCATGGACGAACGGCGCGACGAACTCCATCTGCTGGGCGACATTCCCGAGCCAACCGAGCTGCTGGCCGAAGTGAAGAAGTTTTTGCAGTATGCCCACATCATCAATCCCACGGCCGACTTCAACCGTGCTCCCATCACTCAAATCAAGGGATTGCCAAGCGACGTGATGGCCTACTACGTGAAAGGCAGGTAGTGGCCTCTGGCCTTTGAACTTTGTGCTTTGAAGTTTGCACTTTGAACATAGTTTTTTTTGAACATAGAATTTGGATCTGAATCTTTCATGCGCATCATAACAGGTATCTATAAAGGACGTCATTTCGACATTCCGCGTTCGTTCAAGGCGCGGCCCACCACCGATTTTGCCAAAGAGAACATCTTCAATGTGCTCAACGGCTACATGGATTTCGACGGTGCCGTGGCACTCGATTTGTTTTCGGGCACGGGGAGCATCTCGCTCGAACTGCTTTCAAGAGGATGCCAGCAGGTGGTCAGCGTCGAGGCCGACCGCGACCATTACGCCTTCATAAGGCAGTGTCTGCAGAAACTGAATGACGACCGCTGCATCGCCGTCAGAGGCGATGTGTTCCGCTTCTTGAAAAGCTGCCACCAGCAGTTCGACCTCGTTTTTGCCGATCCGCCCTACGCGTTGAAGGAACTGCCCTCCATACCATCGCTCGTTTTCGAGCGCGGGCTGCTGAAACCCGAGGGCATTTTTGTTTTCGAACATGGCAAAGACCACAATTTCGCCGATCATCCCCATTTTGTGGAGCATCGCAGTTATGGCAGCGTGAATTTCTCCATTTTCAGATGATTACAGACGAGCTGGTTTTCCGCATAGGCCAAGAGTTTGGCTACGAGCCTACCCACGAGCAGCGCGTGGCCATGCAAGTGTTTGCCTCGTTTCTGACCGACCGTCACCCCATGTCCGTCATGGTGATGCGCGGTTCGGCGGGTACGGGCAAGACCTCGTTGGCCGGTGCCATGGTGCGCATGTTGAAGCGCATTGGGCAGAAAGTGGTGCTCTTGGCTCCCACAGGCCGCGCCGCCAAGGTGTTCGCACTCAATGCGGGGCTGCCTGCACTCACCATCCACCGCAAAATCTACAGGCAAAAAAGCGCCATGGCAGATGCGTTCCATCTTAACGACAACCTGCATCAGGACACCCTGTTCATGGTCGATGAAGCTTCGATGGTGGCCAACCAGGGCTACGACTCGATGTTTGGCAGTGGGCGCCTGCTCGACGACTTGGTGGAGTATGTCTATAGCGGCCGAAACTGCCGCATGGTGCTTGTCGGCGACAAGGCACAGTTGCCGCCTGTGGGCGAGGAGGAGTCGCCAGCCCTGACCAGTGCTTGCCTGCGCGGCTACGGGCTCACCGTCTTTGAGTGCGACCTCAACCAGGTGCTGCGCCAGAGTCAGCAGTCGGGCATCCTTTTCAACGCCACCGTCATACGCCAACTGATTACCCACGACAGCCTCACCCAGTTGCCGCTCATCCGATTCTCAGGTTTTGCCGACATACAGCGTGTGCCCGGTGACGAACTCATCGAGTCGCTCAACACCAGCTACAGTATGGTGGGCATCGACGAAACCATGGTGGTCACCCGCAGCAACAACCGCGCCAACATCTACAACCAGGGCATTCGCAACACCATTCTCGGCCGAGAGGAGACTCTCACTACGGGCGACATGCTCATGGTGGTGAAAAACAACTATTTTTGGACTCCTCCCCTTGCTCCCTCTGGTGGGGATGATTCTCGCGCGGAGACCTTGCCGCCAAGAGAGTCTGTCGGAAACCTCACCTTCATCGCCAACGGCGACCGCATGCGTGTGGTGCGCGTGAGGAACAGCCGCGAGCTCTACGGATTCCACTTCGCAGATGCCTGGCTCCAATTTCCCGACTACGACAATTATGAGCTGCAGGCCACGGTGCTCTGCGACTCGCTCTCGTCTCCCGCGCCTTCGCTTACCCGCGAGCAAAGCGACGCGCTGTTCAATGCCGTCATGGCCGACTATGAGGATATTCCCCGCAAGGCCGACCGAATGAAGAAGCTGCGCGCCGACCGCCATTTCAACGCCCTGCAGGTGAAGTATGCCTACGCCGTCACCTGCCACAAGGCGCAGGGAGGCCAGTGGGCTCACGTCTATCTCGACCAGGGCTACATGACCGATGAAATGCTCACCCCTGACTATATCCACTGGCTCTACACCGCCTTCACGCGCGCCAGCGAAAAACTTTTTTTGGTCAATTGGCCTAAAACACAGATGGAAGGAAACCAGTCATGATAGAATTTCTCTTAGCACTCTTGGGAATACTTGTCGGGGCGGCCGTGGCGTTTTTCGTGCAGCAACGGCGCAACAATGCGTTGGCCGAAAACAATGCCGCGCTCGCCAGCCGTTTGGCCGTGAAAAACAATCAGGTGGAAACACTCACTGGCCAGATGGTCAGTGAGCGGCAGCTCCACGAGCGCCAACTGCTCTCTGAGCGCGAGGCGCACAATAAGCAGGTGGACGGCATGAACGCACAGTTCGAAACACGGTTGGCCGAGTTTGATGCTCGCCGCAAGGATGAATTGGACAGGACGACGCGCCGCTACGAGCGCGAAAAAGCGGAAACGGAAAGTCGATACGAGCGCGAGAAGGCTGAGGCGGCACAACGTTTCGACCGGCAGCTGCGCGAGAGCCTGGCACTGGCACACGAACAGCTCAAGACTGCCACCGAACAGCTGCTGCGCCAACGCTCGCGTGAACTGGACGAGACAAACCAAAGCCAAATGGGGGCGCTCATCAACCCGCTGCGCCAGACCATCAGCGAGATGCGAAAGGCCATGGACGACAACCGTGACTCGTACAACCGCAACACGGCCTCGCTCACCGAGCAGTTGCGCCTGATGCACGAGGCTACGCAGCACATTGGTGCCGAAGCCGACCGGTTGGCGCGCGCATTGCAGAGTGGTCCGAAGGTGCAGGGCAATTTCGGCGAAATGAAACTCGACTTGTTGCTCGAACGCTTCGGGTTCACCCGTGGCGAGGAGTATGACTTGCAGCAGATGATTCGCGACGAACGCGGCAATGCCGTGCGCAACGAGGATTCGAACGAGCGGATGGTGCCCGACGTGATTCTGCACTACCCGGACCACAAGGATGTCATCATCGACTCGAAGGTGTCGCTCACGGCATTCGTCAACTATGTCAACGCCGAGACCGACGACGACCGCCGACGGGCTCTGGCCGAGCACATCGGCAGCATCCGCAGGCACGTGGATGAACTCTCGCGCAAGGACTACAGCCGCTACATCGACCGACGGCGCGTCACGCTCGACTATGTCATCATGTTTGTGCCCCAGGAGGCGGCCCTGCTGCTGGCGCTCACCAGCGACACCGACCTATGGAGCCAGGCGTTCGACAAGAAAGTGTTCATCACGGGCGAACAGAACTTGTTTGCCGTGCTGCGCATGTTGCAGATAGCCTGGACGCAGCAGCGACAAACCGAAAACCAGGAGCGTGTGTTCGGGTTGGCCAACGAAATGCTCGACCGTGTGGGCGACTTCGTTCAGCGGTTCGACGAGGTGGGCGAGAGGATTGCCCGTGTGCAACAGTCGTACGACAACGCGCGCAAGAAGCTAGACGGGCGACAGAGCATTCTGGTGCCAGCCAACGAACTGAAAAAACTGGGTGCCAAGCAGAATCCTGTCCGCCCCATTCCCGAAATATCGGACGAGGCCGATGGGCCGCGAAAAACGCTGGGTGAAAAGGAAGAAGGGAAGAAAAATTGAAAAAACAATAGGAAAGAAATTGGAGCTTCCAAATTCTTTCCTATTATTTTGTTCTCTTGTTTAGAATATGTTCTCTTGTTTAGAAATTGTCGAACTTGAAGGCTACGCCCGCCAAAATCTGGGCGGTCTTCATGTAGGGGTTGCTGCTGATGACCGCGTAGATGGGCACCGAAAACTTGCGGAAACTCAGTTCCTTGCTGGCCTTGAGCGAGGCGTTTACACAGGCGGCTCCGTTGGCGTAGGTGTAGTACCACATGCCGTAGTCTTCGCTCTTCTCGTCGAAAACTTTCTGGTGGGCGCCGCTTTCCATGGGCGTGAAACCGCCCTGTATCTGCCAGTCCAAACCGCCCAGTTCGAACGGAACGGTCAGCTCGATGTAGGTGGAGTAGGCCTGTTTGTTGTCGTTTCGCTTGCGGTCGTTGCCCCAGAAGATGCAGTAGCCTTGCAGACTGAAGTATTTGCACGAATAGCCCAGGTTGGCCTCCAGACGGTGGGCCGTTTCCTCCTTCTTGTACTGGAAGTAGAGGTCGTACTGGGTGATGCCCGTTTCCCAATAGTCGGTCACGCCGACGTTCAGGCCGAAGGGAGCCTTGTAGCCCAGCGTGAGGTCGAGTTCCTCAGGGTCGTCGCGTTCGAAGCCGGTGTTTCCGAAGAAGCTGAAGTAGGCTCCCATCCACGACACCTTGGCACTCGGCTGCAGGCTGATGCCTCCTTTTTCAAGTCCGCGCCACATGTATTTGCTCACCAGGTCGGCACGCACTGTGGTTTCCACGTCGTATTGTGCCCGGACGGTGGTTGGGGCAAGCATCAGCACAAGTGCTGCAAAGATGATTCTTATTTGTTTTCTTGTCATGACTGCTAAATGTTTTTTCCGTAGGTTTTGTTAGGATCTCTGTGATGTTGGTGGTTTTGTCGTGGCTGTTTCGGTTGTTCAGCCCTGGTTGATGTTCTACATTCCTAAAAATCAGGGTACAAAGATAAGAAATATTATTTGATTTTTTTTGTATTTACCAAAATATTAACTAATTTCGCGGTGTTTTTTACTTTTTGCTATGCGCAAACTACACCTTGTTGTCTCATCCTTGCTCTTTCTCGGCTGTTTGCACGTGCATGCCGCCGAGCCCGACAGTGCAACCGTTTCTGTCGATTCCGCACACCGTCTGTTCAGCGGTGGACGATGGGGTGGCGCCCTGCGGCTGATGCCCGGCCGTCAGCTGGCCATGGACCGCTATTCGCGGCAGTGGATACAGGGGAAAGAGACTTACACGCTCTCTGCCGAGCTGACGCACACCGCCGTACCGGCCGATGGCGACGACTATGCCGCCGACTACGGCTATCCCACGCTGGGGTTGGGGCTGGCCTACGACTTCAACCACGGCACTACGCTCCATCGCTATCCCTCGCCCTCATGGGGCAAGGCCCAGGAGGTGGACTACCACACTCGGATGGGCAACGCGTTCACGGCTTACTTCTCTTTCGCGCGGCCTTTCGTGCGTTTGCGCCGCTTCGAAGCGTCCTATGTGCTCAGGCTGGGACTGGGTTTCTACAACCACTACTACAACCGCACCGATGCCATCGACAACGAACTTATCGGTTCGTTTGCCAGCATCTATTTCGGGGCGGCGCTCACCGCCAGCTGGCACTTCTCGCCCGAGTGGGCCGTAACGGCCGGACTGGAGTTTCGCCACCACAGCAACGGCGCGCTGGCCCGACCCAACAAGGGAGAGAATACGGTCGGCCCTGCCATCGGAGTTGTCTTTTCACCTGCTTATCGCGACATTCTCGACGGCAAGGAGAGCGCTCCCTCCGACCGTAGTTCGGCTTCCTCTGCATCGGCGACCGGGCGAAGCCGCGCTGCATTCTCGAAATATTGGTTCTTCGACGTGACGTTCGGCCTTGGCGGCAAGACATTGCTCGAGGACTGGCAGCTCACCCAGTTCCACACCGACCCCGGCGACCCCGACTACCGCAAGGAGCACTTCGACTTTCATCCAGCCTTCTCACTGCAGACGGCCTTCATGCGGCGCTATGCCCGGCGTTGGGCCACCGGAATAGGTGCCGACCTGTTCTACGGCACCTACTACAATCGCATCCGCCATTTGGAGACCGCTGCCGGCCGTCCCGACGAGGCCAAGCGTGTTTCGCCCTGGTCGGTGGGCATCGCCCTGAAACACACGGCCTACTACCAACGGTTTGCGCTGGCCATGTCCGTCGGATACTATCTGTACCGCCACATGGGCACCAGTGCCAAGGAAATAGAGAAGCCCTACTACGAGCGCATAGGGCTGCGCTACACACTGCCCGTGCTCAACGGGCTCTATGTGGGGGCCAGCCTGAACGCTCATCTCACCAAGGCCGACTTCACCGAACTGGTGGTGGGCTTGCCCTTGCGCCTGCGCTGAGGCAAGCGTCTGAAGTGGTGGGTCTTGTTTTCATCACGGTGTTTTCTGCTTCGATTTCTGTGGTCCTTTTATATATATAACGGTTCAGACGTTCGTTTTTCCTCGTCCGAACCGTTTTTTTTCGCAACTCTTTTTTCCACCCGCCAAGTCTCTCGTGCTGGTGCAATAAAAAATCCCCGACACGTCACGTGCCAGGGATTTCTTCGTTCTTTTCGATAAAAGAACCTCGTCCTTATTTGTATGTGTGCTTTCGTTATGTGTATATATTAATCGTTTTCTTTCCACTCTTTGATTTCACATCCCTCAAAGAAGTCGCGCTGAATGCTGTGGTCGCCGTTGCCTCGCCGCCGTCCGGCGGGTGTGAAGTTGCATCGCAGCCCCTTGATGTTGCGGCGCGAGAACCCGTCCTCGGTGTCCGCCCCGGTGCTCATCACCGACAGGCTGAAACGCCCGAATTCCTTGAGGCTGACCACGTAGCCTCGCTGTAGCATGTCTTTCATCACCTCCACTAGTTCGGTGAGCACTTGGCGCACGTCGCTCTTGCGCGCCGAGCAGTTGCGCTGAATAATCTCCTCCAGCTCTTCGCCCGTCACCTCCTTGATTCTAACGGTGTGGGCGTAGAACTTCCCGCACGAATTTCTCGAGCGGATGTTGTTTCGTTTCAGCGTGTAATAGACTGCCATTTGTCAGGTTTTTGTTCGTTGGTTGCAAATTTACGAATTTTCGCTTTTCTTTCCAATTTTCAAATGCTAATATTTACTAAAATAATCTGACTTTTCCATCAAAACAATTTGTTTTATTCTTTAAAAACTTTTGTATAAGGCTGTAAAATATTGAAATCTAATGATATATGGTTCGTTTTTTGATTTCCTGATTTTGTTTTGCGGTATTGTTTTCGTTTTTGTTGACAAAACGGTTCCTTTTTCGTGTCTTTTCACCATTGTGTCGTGCAAATCCATCCTGGTGCCGCCACATGATCAACGGCCTCGGGGGATGAAGAAAGAAGTGTCGGGAGATGATGAAAAAAGTGTCGGCAAATCAAGGAATAGGCTCCGTATATTTAGACAAGTTTTCGGAATGTTAATATCTGTTCTTCGGAAAATCAGCAGCGTTCCCGGGGGAAATCTAGACACGTTCTCGTGGCCTGAAAAAATATTGTCGGGAGATAAAAAAATATCGTCGGGAGATAATTTTTTATTTCACGACGATACGGTCAGATTTTCTAGAAAATTTTGCGAGCGTCTGAATGGTGGGTTTGCAGCGTTGAAAACGGTGGTCAGCAGAGCCGGCGTCAGTCGGGCCAATCCTCAAATTCCAGTTCCAGTTCCCTGTAGATGGGGTTGGCCGATGGCGGCGTGTCGGGAGCGTTGCTGTCGTTGGGCTGGAGAACGCTCTGGTTTGACACCGAGAGCCCAATGAGTCGTATGGGGTTGGCGGCCGAATAGTCGGTCTGCCGCAGCAAGGCTTTTGCCAGTGGCAGGATGTCGTCTTTCGTGGTCAGCGTATGGTTGGCGGTTTGGCTGCGGGTGATTTGGTGGAAGTCGGCGTATTTCACTTTCAGCGTGAGCGTGTGCCCCGCAAAGTTGCTGCGCTCAATGCGTCCAACGAGTTCGAGCACGGTGTTGTAAAGTTGTATGGTGACCGCCGAGGGCAGACTGATGTCCTCGAGGAACGTGTGCTCGCAGCCCACCGACTTTCGTTCGCGGTCGGTGATGACGGGGCGTGTGTCGATGCCGCGGGCAAACTGGTAATAGACGGGGCCGGCCTTGCCGAACACTTCCTGCAGATGGGCCAGCGACACCTCGCGCAGGTCGGCGCCGGTGAAGATTCCCATGCGGTGCATCACGTCGGCCGTCTTGGGCCCCACGCCCCAGAACCGCTCGATGCGCAGGCGGGCAATGAAGTCGAGTGCGCGGTCGGGGTGGATGGTACACAGCCCGTCGGGTTTGCGATAGTCGGAGGCTATCTTGGCCAGAAACTTGTTGTAGGAAACGCCGGCTGAGGCCGTGAGTTGGGTGGTTTGACGGATGCGTTGCTTGATTTCGCGGGCGATGTCCACCGCCATCAGGATGCCTTTCTTGTTCTCTGTCACGTCGAGGAAAGCCTCGTCGAGCGAGAGAGGCTCCACCAGGTCGGTGTATTCGTGGAATATCTCGTGAATCTGGGCAGACACTTCCTTATAGACACCGTAGCGTCCCGGCACCACAGTGAGCGTGGGGCAGAGCCGTTTGGCGCGCGCCATGGCCATGGCCGAGCGCACACCGAAGGGGCGCGCCTCGTAGCTGGCGGTGGCAACCACACCCCTCGGCCCATCGTAGCCCACGGCGATGGGACGGCCGCGCAACTCGGGGAAGTCGCGCTGCTCAACGCTTGCAAAGAAGGCGTCCATGTCGATGTGGATGATTTTTCGCTCGTTCACATTGCGAAAGTACAAAAAATGTGCTATCTTTGCAAAAAAATAACCCATTAAATAGTTTGAAATGAAAAAGACTTTCCTTTTTGGCGTTCTGCTGACCGTGATGTCGGCCATGCAGGCATGGGCGCAATTTCCAATGCCCGACGAAGACGCTAAGTATGCCACTGAACTGCTGAAGCCAGGGCAATCCATGCCCGACTTCAAACTGAAGACTCCCGAGGGCAAGACCGTAAAACTGAGCAAGCTGGTCAAAGGCCGTTGGGCGGTGCTCGACTTCTGGGCCTCGTGGTGCCCCGACTGCCGCAAGGACATTCCCAACGTGCAGCGCATGTACGACGATTTTGCTCCGCGCGGTGTCGAGTTTGTGGGCGTTTCGTTCGACACCGAGGTGGCCAACTGGCGCAGTGCCATCGACAAATATAATATAAGGTACGCGCAAGTGAGCGACCTGAAGAAGATGCGCGACTCTGAGGTGGCCAAGGCCTTCGGTGTGAAGTGGATTCCGTCGATGATGCTCATCGACCCGCAGGGCAAGGTGGTGCTCAGCACCGTGCTGAGCGACAAGCTGGAGAAGACGCTCACCGAGCGGCTGGCCGAGAAACGCGAAATCGCCGGCACCACCGAGCGTTTGACGCTCGACGGTGGCAAGGGCCGCTTGGCCGCCATTCTGCAGAAGCCCGTGCTCGAGCAGGGCCAGCGTTGCCCCATGGTAGTGTTCTGCCACGGTTTTGGCGGCTCGAAGGAAGGCCCCCTGTTCGAACTGATTGCCGACTCGCTGCAGGCGCACGGCATTGCCAGTGTGCGCTTCGACTTCAACGGCCACGGAGAGAGCGAGGGCGAGTTTGTGGACATGACCGTGCCCAACGAGATTGAAGACGCGCTGAAGGTGATTGAGTATGTGCGCGACCTGCGCTACGTGAGCAGTGTCTCGCTTGTGGGCCACTCGCAGGGCGGCGTGGTGGCCTCGATGGCTGCCGGAAAACTGGAGGATGGCGACATTGCCGCCGTTGCACTCATGGCACCGGCCGCTGTGCTGCGCGACGATGCCATCCGCGGCAACACCATGGGCGCTCAGTACAACCCGCTCGACCCGCCCGAATACGTGGAGCTGTGGGGTGGCAAGCGCCTGGGCGGCAACTACATCAAGACGGCATTCTGGCTTCCCATCTACGAGACGGCGGCCAAGTACCAAGGCCCTTCGCTCATTGTCCACGGCACGGCCGACCGCGTGGTGCCCTACACCTACGGCGAGCGTTACAAGACGGTGTGGCCCGGCGCCGAGGTGGTCATCCTGGACGGTCAGGACCACGGTTTCTCGCAGAACATTTACCGCGCCACCCGCTTGGTGTCGGACTTCCTCATCAAGAAGTTGGGGAAGTGAGGCAGCAGGGCGAGCAGAGAAGAAACAAAACAAGCCCGCCATTCGGCATGTTGCACGAATGGCGGGCTTTTTTTGTTTCCGAAGGTTGGGCCTCGTCGGAGGACAGCCGGGATGGAATCAATAGCTGACGCGCGGCTCCAACTCTTTGGCCTGGTCGATCATCTTCTGCACTTCCTTGGTGGAAGGAACGCGGTTGCAGAGGTTCTTCTCGGCGTTCACTTCCTCGAGCTTGGGCTGCAGGTTTTCGGCCACACGGTGGCGGAACTCCTTGACGGTGTCAACGCCGGCGGCTTCGAGCAGCTCGGCAAACTGTGGGCCAACGCCCTTGATGCGGAACAGGTCGGCGTGGTTGGTCCAGCGCAGAATCAGCTTGCTGCTGATGCCGGTGGCCTCTTCGAGCTCTTTGCGGCCCTTGGCGGCAGCGCAGCGGTCGAGCAGTTCATCTACGGTGTTGATGCCAGCAGCTTGGAGTTTCTCGGCATAGACCTCGCCTACACCTTCGATGTCGATAATTTTGTATGCCATAATTCGTTAAGGTTTAGTTAAACAATTGTTCAATTTTTTGGCTACAAATATAGCGTTTTTTCTTGTAAACTGCAAATTATCGGGCAAAAAAATAGCGCGAACCGCGCAGAAGCCACGAATTTGTTTTTGTCATGATTCTTCCATTCGTGTGTTCTGCGCGGTTCGCGCTTGTGGGGCTGTTCGCCTGGCGACGGGTGACGATTAGAGTGCGGCCAGTTCGACCACCTTCTCCACGGCGGCGGTGAGTCCGTCCTTGTTCTTGCCGCCGGCCTGGGCGAAGTGGGGCTGTCCGCCGCCGCCGCCCTGCATCAGCTTGGCTGCCTCGCGCACCATCTGGCCTGCGTTCAGGCCGTGATCCTTCACCATGTCGTCGCTCATCATGACGCTGAGCATGGGCTTGTCCTGATGCACACTGCCGATGACGCAGAGCAGGTTTTCGGGAATGGCCTGGCGAATCTTGAACACCAGGTCCTTGGCGGCGCCCGGCTCGATGGGGAGCACGGCCTTCACCAGCTTCACTCCACCGCGGCACTCGGCACGCTCGATGAGCATGTTCTTGGTGCGCTCTATGGCCTGGGCCTGGAATTGCTCTATCTCTTTCTTCATCGAGTCGTGCTCTTCCATGTACTTCAGGATGACGCCCTGCAGGTCCTTGGCATTGTTGAACAGGCCTTTCAGCGCGCGCATGGTGTCCTCGAGCGCGTAGATGGCCTCTTCGCAGTTCTTTCCGGTGATGGCCTCGATACGGCGGATGCCTGCTGCCACGCTGCTCTCGGAGATGATCTTGAAGAACCCGATGCGGCCGGTGCTGCGGGCGTGGATGCCTCCGCAGAACTCGCACGACGGACCGAAGCGCACCACGCGCACACGGTCGCCATACTTCTCGCCGAACAGGGCGATGGCTCCCAGTTGCTTGGCCTCGTCGAAGGGCATGTCGCGGTGCTCGTCGAGGGGGATGTCCTGGCGGATCATGTCGTTCACCAATCGCTCCACCTGGCGCAGTTCCTCGTCGGTGACTTTCTGGAAGTGGCTGAAGTCGAATCGCAGCGTGTCGGGGCTGACGTACGAACCCTTCTGCTCCACATGGTCGCCGAGCACCTGCTTCAGTGCGTAGTCGAGCAAGTGGGTGGCCGTGTGGTTGGCGGCGCTGGCCTGGCGCTTGTCGGTATCAACGCAGGCCATGAAGTCGGACTCGAGATTCTTTGGCAGCTGCTTCACGATGTGGACGCTCTGGTTGTTTTCGCGCTTGGTGTCGATGATGTCGATGGTTTCGTCTTCGCTGACGAGCACACCGCAGTCGCCCACCTGACCTCCCATCTCGCCGTAGAACGGGGTGGCGTCGAGCACCAGCTCGTAGAATTCGTTTTTCTTCTGCTTCACCTTGCGGTAGCGCACAATGTGGCACTCGTACTCGCTGTAGTCGTAGCCCACGAACTGCTGCTCGGTGGCGGCTGTCGTGTCGCCGCCCACGGTACACCAGTCGCCGTTTTCAACAGCGGCGGCGTTGCGGGCGCGCTCCTTCTGCTTCTGCATTTCCACGTTGAACTGCTCCTCGTTGACGCTGAAGCCGTTTTCGCGGCAGATGAGCTCGGTGAGGTCGAGGGGGAATCCGTAGGTGTCGAACAGACGGAAGGCCTGCACACCGTCGAGCTCGGTCTTCTGCTCCTGCCGCAACTGCTCCATGGCTTTGTCGAGCAGCGTGATGCCCTTGTCGAGGGTGCGCAGGAAAGCATCCTCCTCTTCTTTCATGACGCGGCTGATGAGCTGCTGCTGGGCCTTCAGTTCGGGGAATGCGTCGCCCATTTCCTCGACCAGCGTGGGCAGCAATTTGTAGAGGAAAGCCTCTTTCTGTCCCAGGAAGGTGTAAGCGTAACGCACGGCGCGGCGCAGAATGCGGCGGATGACGTAGCCGGCCTTGGCGTTGGAGGGCAGCTGGCCGTCGGCAATGGAGAAGCTGACGGCGCGCAGGTGGTCGGCGCACACGCGCATGGCCACGTTGATTTGCTCCTGATTGTCCTGAATGTTCTGATTGTCCTGAGTCTCTTCCTCGAAGGTGGTGTATTTCAGGCCCGTTATCTGTTGTTCGGCGCGGATGATGGGCTGGAAGATGTCGGTGTCGTAGTTGGAGTGCTTGCCCTGCAGCATGCGCACCAGTCGCTCGAAGCCCATGCCGGTGTCGATGACGTTCATCGAGAGTTTCTCCAGTGAGCCGTCGGCCTTGCGGTTGAACTGCATGAACACGAGGTTCCATATTTCGATGACCTGCGGGTCGTCCTTGTTCACCAGGTCGCGGCCGCAAATGCCGCTGGCCTTGCGCTGTTCGGGTGTGCGCGAGTCAACGTGTATCTCCGAGCAGGGGCCGCAGGGGCCTGTGTCACCCATTTCCCAGAAGTTGTCGTGCTTGTTGCCGTTGATGATGTGGTCCTCGGGCACGTGCTTGGCCCAGTAGCGGGCAGCCTCGTCGTCGCGCGGGATGTTCTCTTCGGGCGATCCCTCGAACACGGTGACGTAGAGGTCTTCGGGGTTCAGGTGGAGCACATCGACGAGATACTCCCAAGCCATGTCGATGGCCCCCTCCTTGAAGTAGTCGCCAAACG
>DFFM01000013.1:20765-49213 GCA_002369515.1 Prevotella sp. UBA3776
CGCCAAACGACCAGTTGCCCAGCATTTCGAACATGGTGTGGTGGTAGGTGTCGTGGCCCACCTCCTCCAGGTCGTTGTGCTTGCCGCTCACGCGAAGGCACTTCTGCGTGTCGGCACGGCGGCGCGGTTCGGGGTCGCGTGTGCCCAGAATGATGTCTTTCCACTGGTTCATGCCGGCATTGGTGAACATCAGTGTGGGGTCGTCTTTCACTACCATGGGTGCCGAGGGCACGATGGCATGTTGTTTTGATTCGAAGAATTTCTTGAACGAATTGCGGATTTCGTTGGCTGTCATCATTATATTTTCAATTTATCGATAAATTTTTCAGAAAAGTTTTGCAAAGATACTCAGTTTTCGCTATTTTTGCAAAAAAATAATCAGAAATATGGCACTCAATACCAATAAAAACCTGAAGCTCTACTATTCCATCAAGGAAGTAGCCCAAATTTTCGACGTCAGCGAGAGTCTGCTGCGCTATTGGGAAACCGAGTTCCCGCAAATCAAGCCTAAGACGCTGAGCAACAAGGTGCGCCAGTACACCGACAAGGACATTGAGCAGATTCGCGTCATTTACAATTTGGTGAAGGTGCGCGGTTTCAAGCTGGCCGCCGCCCGAAAGATGCTCAGCGAGAACAAGCGCGGTGCCGACAAGAGTGCCGAGGTGCTCAGCTCGCTCATCAATGTGCGCGACGAGCTGAAGACGTTGAAGAAGCAGCTCGACGGCTTGGTTTAGCATCCATCCAACGCCCGCCCTGCGAGAAGGCTGCGCCCATTCGGAAAAGCCCACAGCGCGGCAGTGGAGTAGGGGGGAGACGACTCGCCAGGCTGGAGGTGTTCCTAGCCCGAGTACACAACGCACCACGCCCGTGGCAAAACATTGCCACGGGCGTGGTGCGTTGTGTGGATTACCGATTTCTTTTAGTTGCCCAGACTGTAAAAATAGCCAACTGAGAGGAAGAAACCACGGTTGCAAATGTTCTCAGAGCCCTCTGTGTTCACCTTGCTCAGGCCGAGGTGATAGCGAAGGTCAACGTAAAGACTGTTGTCCTTAAACTTTATAATATCGAACGAAGCGCCGATGGCAAAAATGTTCCTTTTTTTTCTGCCAAGGGCCAAAGCGGCGGTGAAATGATGCAGGCCTTCTCCGTTTCAAACTATTCTTTGCCGGTGAATCTGCCCACGAAGAGGAGAACGCCCGACGAACTTTCGCTGATGGTATAGACGAACGGACGGTTGGCATGGAACGTGGCCTTGGGTGGCACGACTGGGGCGGACATGGAAGTTGTCATCATTCCGACAACGGTCACGGCGGCGGCTTCCGAGCCTTCCTCGTTCACTTTGATGGCTGCCTTCTGGCGAATCATGTTGATATATACACTGCGGTCGCACATGTTGGGGATGTTCGCAAAGTCTGGGTCGAAAGCCTCTGTGATGCCCATCTGCTTCAGCACACCGTCGAGTTTGCCTGGCAGGGCGTCGGTGTCAGATTTGGTTTCGAAGCGTGGCAGTTTCAGGTCCACTTCGTAGGTGCGAGGCATGGCAAAGGCGGGGATGGATTGTGTTGTGCTGCTGTTCTTTTCGGCCAACAGGCTGGAAACCACGTCGCCGATGGTTTTTTCCTCATGGGGCAGCAGGATGGTCATGGTCCAGTTGCCGTTGCCGTAGGGAATCTGCACCGCCGAGTAGATGTCGTTCTGGGCATAGAGAATCAGCACTTTCTGGTGCATCATGGGCAACTGGGTTTCGCCGTCGGGGGTGGTGAAAGTCTCGTTGCGGGTGTATTTTTCATCGAACTTCGAAGCCCAGTTGGCCTTGAAGTAGATGGCGTTGAGCAGATAGGACATCATGTTGGGATTGATGTCGTCCAGAATGGTGGGGATCATGCCGTGGCTCTTCTCGTTGCACCAGTCGTTGATGATGCCGAGCGTGGCGGGCGAGGCGAAGTCGTAGGATTCGGCTTTGGCTGCGTAGTAGTCGTGCATGTGCTGCTGGAATTGTGGCATCAGCGTGTATTCCTTGTTCACGAATATGGCGTTGGCAATGTCCAGCTGCACGGTGTTGTCAACCTTCGGCAGACCCTCGATGAGTTTCTTGCAATAGTTGTTCACGGCCTCAATGCCGCCACTGGTGAAGCCCAGCACGTTCTCCAGCTGTTCGCGGGTGGTGCCCTCGGCGGCGTCGTTGACCATGCCCAGCACGTAGGTGATGCTTAGCGGCGAATAGACAAAACTCTTGCCGCTTCGGTCGGTCTGATTGACCTTGTTGAGAAACCGCAGCGTAAAGAGGTTGTTGTTGTTGGCAAACATGCGCTGCTCGTTGGTGAGCTGAATGGGCTCCTGCGTGGGCAGCATGCTGACGGTGGCATGCGGTTCGTCCAAGGGGGTGTCTTCGTCGATGCCCGAAGACGATGAGCAGGCTGTCAGGGCGGCGCACCATGCCATGGCGGCCAGCCATTTAAGATGTTGTCTTGTTTTCATGATCCTATTGTTCTTGTTTGTTCAACGTAATTTTGTTTTTTGTCTCGTTTCTTTGCCCTTATAACTGTGTTTTCGGCAAATCTTGTAGGGCGAAGCGTTAAAAAAGCAAAAAACGCAGGCGGCTTTTACAAGATTGTGGGCTTTTCTTTCTTATAATAGGTAGAAAAAAGAAACAACGGAAAATGAGCAGACAACTCGTTGAGCGCATACGAAGTCATGACCAACGGGCGATGGGCGAACTCTACCAACGGTATGTAGGGTTGCTCTCGTCGGTGTGCTACCGCTATGTGCCGTCGGAAGATGACGTGAAGGATGTCTTGCAGAACAGTTTTGTCAACATCTTCTCGGCCATTCCCACCTTCACCTACCGCACCGACGAGCAGTTTGTGGGCTGGATGGTGAGGGTGGTGGTCAACGAGTCGCTCGACTTCCTGAGAGTGCGAAAGCGGTTGCTACTGACCGACCTGAGGGCTGTGGAAACGCAACTCGCCGACGACGAAGCGCCCGACACCGACCCCATTTCGGCTGACCAACTGCACAGGCTCATCAGCGAGTTGCCCGACGGCTGCCGAACGGTGCTCAACCTCTACGTGTTCGAAGGCTACTCGCACAAGCAGATTGCCGAACTGATGGGCATCAGGCCAACCACATCGGCCACGCAGCTGCGATACGCGAAGCATTTGTTGGCAAACAAAATAAAACAACTAATCAGCGAAAACTCATGAAAGAAGACTGGGCAAACAAAATGAAACACAAGCTGGAGGGGCACCAGAAAAGTGCTCCCGAAGGGCTGTGGGAAGACATCTGCGAGCAGATGGGCTTCGACGCTGAGTTGGTTGGTGTTGATGCTGAGTTGGTTGGTGTTGACCGTAAGCTGGCGGATGCTGCCAAGGAGTCTGAGGGGCTCGGCAAGAAGCGGGTTCGTTCCATCGGCTTGTGGACAGCGGCTGCCGTGTTGCTGGCTCTAGTGGGATTCTTTGCTTTCTATCGGCTGGGCAGTAGCGTGGAAGAATCGAAAACTGCAGTGGGGAAAATGCCTGTCGTTGAAAGAAACGCTGTCGTTGAAAAGGATTCAGTCGTTGAAAAGAATTCTGATGTTGAAAGAAATGCTGTAGTCGAGCGGAATCAGCTTGCAGAGCGTGTTTCCGTAGAAAGCGGAGGAACCATCGGGAAAGGCTTGGCCAACCGGCCCGTGAAAAATGTCAGTGTAGCTGTCAATTCGGGGGAACTGTCTGAATCGGCCCCATCTGCTCCCTCCGCATCGGTAGCATCCGTACCTACAGAACCAACCTCGTCTAGTCCGTTTGAACTTGAAGCGGCCAACCAAGTAGAACTTGCCGAACAGAAAACCTCTGAAGCTTCGGACACGGCTGATACAGAATCTCCTGCATCTGCCGAGTCCACCCCCGTTGTGCCAGTTTACCACGATGTGCCCCTGTTGGGCAAGGAGCAGCCACGGCACAAGATGAAGAATGAGAGCAAATGGTCCGTTGGGCTGAATGCTTCGGGAGGACTGTTGGCGGCCAACAGCTCGGGCAATACCAGATACGACTATACGTATTATGACCCCATTGGCCAAAACTCTGCCCAGGAGAGTTATGATAAGTCGTGGAGTTCTGTGCAGGTGGTGGAGAAATACGTTTGGAAACACTCTGTTCCTATTCGCGCAGGCCTTAGCGTGGGCTACCAGTTGACGCCCCGCTTGTCGTTGCTCAGCGGCATCAGCTACACCTGCTTGTATTCACGTATGGAATTCCAGCCCGGAACATGGTCTGGCAACCGCAAAACCACTGAGCAGTGGCTGAACTATTTGGGCATTCCCCTGGGTTTGGGCTATCAAGTGCTGGGCGACGGCCACCGCTACCGCCTTTATGTCTCTGGCAACGTGCTGGCCGAGAAGAATCTCAGCAAGAGCCCTTGGCAGCTGTCGGTGAATGCGGGCGTGGGTGCCGAATACATTCTGTCGCGGCTGATAGGCGTTTATCTGGAACCCTCGTTGGGCTACTATTTCGACGACGGCAGTTCGCTGGAGCATTATTACAAAAAACATCCGCTCGCCCCCTCCATAGAGTTTGGCGTGCGGATGCATGTTGGTGAGTAATCAGAGTAGCAATAAGGCTCATGTGGGCTCATAAGCCCATCTTTTCCTACCACTTGTCGTGCCAGTCGTTGTCGCCGCCGAAAACGGTCGCGGGGGTGATGGCCGTGGCTTCTTTTTTGCTGAGTTGACGACTCCACTTCACCCGTGACTTGGCGTTGGCACCTGCGCCGCTGTTGTTGTATTCAGAATAGCGGGCGGTCTTCTCGTTTTCAGGCTTTTTCCAGTTTTCCCATCCGTCGGCCAGGATGTGGTTGCCCAGTTGGCAGTTCATGAACAGCGTGTAGGCGTATGGGCGCCATGGACGGCCCAGAAAAACTTTGTCGATGCCTTCGGCGGCAGTCAATGTGCAGCGGTCGAACACGTAGCCGTAGGTCACGTTGGCAGGTGTCGAGGCGGCCGTGACGTATGAGTTGGCCTTGCTATGGATGGTACACTGTTCGAACCATGCTGTAGAGGGGCCGAAAATGAAGTCGGTGGTGCCTTCAATGTAGCAGTTGAGAAACAGCACCCTCGTGTTGGCCACCCCTGTATAGACGGTGTCCTGGTTGCCCAGCAGTCGGCAGTTGACAAATTGCAGATGGTCGCCTTCTGTGTGCAGTGCTACGGCTTGTCCCAGTTTTGCGGCATTGTTCTCGATGGTGATGTTGCGGAAAGTGATGTAGCTGCCCTGCACCTTGACGGTGTAGGTGCGGAAGGTGCCCATGGGCTGGGTGGTGAGTGTGGGCTGGTTGGTGTTCAGCGCGTTGGGCTCGCCTCCAACCTTCGGAATGAGGATGTTGGCGTGGTCGTCCCAGGTGATGATGGTTGTCTTGGCGTCTTCGCCCAGAATCTCGATGTGGGTGAGCCACGAAGGAATCTCGAGCTTCTCCTTGTAAACGCCCTGCTTGACGAATATCACCTTGTGATACTCCATGAAGGCACGGCACACTTCGACGGCTTCGGCCACGGTGCGGAACTGGCCTGTGCCATCGCGGGCCACCACGAGCGTGTCGGGGTTGTCGTATTTGTTGGCTGCCAAGGCTGGGGCTAGTGAAAACAGCCCGATGAGTAGTGTTGCAAGTAGTCTGTTCATGTTTGTTTTTGTTGTTTGTGGGATTACATTATTTGCTGTATTTCTTTCATTCCGTCAATGTTTTTCAGCTTTTCGACAATGAGCTTCACGTTGTCGCGGTCATAGACGCGCAATTCGATGCTGCCGTCGAAGATGCCCTCGTCCGAGTTGATGGTGATGCGGCGTATGTTGAGGTTGAGTTGGTCGGAAAGCACCTCAGCCACGTCTCTGAGCATGCCCATGCGGTCGATGCCCCTAATTTCGATGGTGGCGTCGAAGAAGAGCTGGTGGTGCATGTCCCACTTGGCGTCGAGAATGCGGTTGCCGTAGCTGGATTTGAGCTTCGAGGCCACGGGGCAGTCGCGCTTGTGTATTTCAATGTGGTTTTTCCCGTCGATGAATCCCAGTGCGTCGTCGCCAGGAATGGGGTGGCAGCAACTCTTGAAGATGTACTGGTGGATGTTGAGTTCGTTGATGATGATGGGTTTCTTCTTGTTGAACCCTTCGCCCACGGTGAACAGCCCTTCAGACATGAGGCTGGAGGCGTTCTTCTCCTTTTTCTTTTCCTTTCCGAGGAAAGGTACCAGTCGGCGCCAGCCGCTGTTGCCCGTGTTTTTCTTCTTTCCGTGTAGTTCGTCAAGGTCTTTGTCGCCCAGAATGATCTTCTTTTCGCCCAAGGCCAGGAAAAGGTTCTCGTGCTTGGGCACCTCATGGTATTCGCAGAGCTTGTCGAGCACCGAAGTGGTGAGCTCCATGTTGTTGCGCTGAAGGAACTCGTTGAGTATCTCTTCGCCTCGCTTCTGCACAATACGTCCGTTGCGGCGCAGTATGGACTGTATCTTCGATTTTGCCTTGGCCGTGGAAACAAAGTTTATCCACGAGGGCTGCACGTGTTGCGACTTGGATGTGAGGATTTCCACCTGGTCGCCGCTTTCCAGCCGGTGGCTCAGCGGCACCAGCTTGTGGTTCACCTTGGCTCCGATGCAGTGGCTGCCCAGGAAAGTGTGGATTTGGAAGGCAAAGTCGAGCGCTGTGCAGCCTGCGGGCATGGTTTTGATTTCGCCTTTGGGCGTGAACACGAATATTTCGCTGGCGAAGAGGTTGAGCTTGATGGCATCGAGAAAGTCCATGGCGTCGGGTTGCGGGTCGTCGAGAATCTCCTTGATGGTGGCCAACCACTCGTTCAACTCGAGGTCGTCCTCGGCAATTTCGCTTTCGCCGTCGTCGCCTTCCTTGTATTTCCAGTGGGCGGCAAACCCCTGTTCGGCTATTTCGTCCATCTTGTCCGAACGTATCTGCACCTCAATCCATCGTCCCTGCTTCGACATGAGCGTCACGTGCAGAGCCTGGTAGCCATTGGCCTTGGGGTGGTTGAGCCAGTCGCGCAGGCGGTCGGGATGGCTTTTGTAGATTTTGCTGATGGCTACGTAGATGTTGAAGCACTCGTTGATTTCGTCCTCGCGCTCCTTGGGTGTGAAGATGATGCGTACAGCCAGGATGTCGTAGATTTCCTCGAAGGTCACATGCTTGTTCTGCATCTTGTTCCAGATGGAGTAGGGGCTTTTGACGCGCATTTTGAGCTCGTACTTCACGCCCATGCGATCCAGGGCCGCACGTATGGGGCTGGTGAACTGGTCGAAGAGTTCGTCGCGTGACACTTGGGTGGAGGCCAGCTTGGCTTGTATGCTGGCGTATTCTTCGGGGTGTTCGAATCGGAAACTCAGGTTTTCCAACTCGGTCTTTATTTTGTTGAGTCCCAGTCGGTTGGCCAACGGTGCGTAGATGTAGAGCGTTTCGCCGGCAATCTTGTACTGCTTGTTGGCGGGCTGGCTCTCCAGTGTGCGCATGTTGTGCAGTCGGTCGCAGATTTTTATCAGGATGACGCGTATGTCGTCGCTCATGGTGAGCAGCAGTTTCTTGAAATTTTCTGCCTGCGCCGAAGCCTGGTCGCCAAAGATGCCGCCCGAGATTTTTGTCAGCCCATCGACTATCTGTGCAATCTTGTTGCCGAAAATGTTGGCGATGTCCTCCACGGTGTAGTCGGTGTCTTCCACCACGTCGTGGAGCAGTGCCGAGCAGATGCTGGTGGATCCCAGTCCCATTTCCTCGCTGGCAATCTGGGCCACGGCAATGGGGTGCATAATGTAGGGCTCGCCCGAGAGTCGCCGCACTCCTTTGTGGGCTTGGCGGGCAAAGTTGAAAGCTTTGGTGATGATATCCACCTTTTTGCGGTGGCGCGATGCCAGATAGGTGTCGAGAAGGTGCTGGAAAGCGTCGTCCACCATCTTCTCCTCAATCATTTCGCGTTCATTCTCCTTGGTGTTCAGTTTTGGGTCCTCCATAGTGTTTCTCCTTAAAGCCGGTTTTGCCTGGCGATGTGTATATAATTAAGGTGGAGCGGCCTTTCGGCCACTCCGTATGTAGCTTTCCGTTTCAGAGGCTGTTTCCCTCGGAACGGATGTTTTTTTTATTTCACTTTCAGCTTCTTGCCAGTCTGTATGGTTGAACCTTTTATCTTGTTCAGCTTCTTCAGCTTGGCAACGGTCGTGTGGTTGCGGCGGGCAATCTCCGAGAGTGTTTGTCCCGACTTCACCGTTACGCTTTGGCTGCCGCCGCCTCTACGCTTGCTTCGCCTTTCGGCCCGCTCGTGGCGTCCCTTGCGTCCTTTGCGTCCCTTGTCGCGCACAACAATTTTTGACGACCTCGACGAATATCGGCTTCCGTGGTCGGGTGCCACGTAGGGCACTTCCTCGGCTTCGATGGCCACCTCGACGCGGTTTCTCAACAGTTTGTCGGCGTTGTAGTGATAGATGGAATCTTCGTTGTCGATGAAGGTGTTGACGGCCTGTGTAGGCAGTCGGAGCACCGAGAGTTTGGTGGCGCCGTTGACGATGTTGCGGCGATATTGCGGATTGAGTGCGCGGAGCACATCAAGATCGACGTGGCAGATGGCAGCCACCTGCTCCAAATGGACGTTCTTGCTGACCATCACCGTGTCGGTTTTGGCAGGCAGTCGTGTGCGCATGGGGCAGATGTTGTGCTCGCAGTAGTAGTTCATGATGTAGTTGGCGGCAATGAAGGCGGGCACGTATCCGCGTGTCTCCTTGGGCAGATAGGGGTAGATGCGCCAGTAGTCAGTTTCTCCGTTCGAGCGGTGTATGGCTTTGCTGATGTTGTCAGGGCCGCAGTTGTAGGCTGCAATCACCAGGTTCCAGTCGTTGTAGATGCGGTAGAGGTCTTTCAGGTACTGCGCGGCTGCATAAGAAGCCTTGATGGGGTCGCAGCGCTCATCCACCAGCGAGTTGACCTCCAGCCCATACTGTTTGCCGGTGTTGAGCATGAACTGCCAGAGTCCGGTGGCTCCAGCCCTTGATACGGCTTTCGGGTTGAGAGCCGACTCGATGACGGGAAGGTACTTCAGCTCAAGCGGCAGTCCGTACTCTTCGAGCGCCTGCTCGAAAATGGGCATGTAGAAGTTGGAAGCCCCCAGAATGGTGCTCACGCTTTGGCGGAAACGTCCCGAGTAGCGGTCGATCACCTTCTGCACCTCGTCGTTGTAGGGCATCTCGATGATGTTGGGCAACCGTTGCAGGCGTTCTATATAGACCTCTTTGGGGAAGCTCGGGTTAATGTCCTTGAAGTTGCAGTCTGGGTCGGGTGTGAGATATGTCTTGTTGTTATATTGAATCAGCAGGCTGTCGAAAGGCATGGTCATTCCTTCGGGCAGCTGGATGACTTCCTGGTTACCCTCCTGGTCGGTCACAATGATGTCGTTCTCGTTGGTGATTTGGGCGTTGGCCAAACCGAGGCCGCCCAGAAGCATGGTGGCTAATAAACAATAAAATTTCTTCATATACAATTGTGTAGATTCTTTTTTTTTGTTGGGTGAGTGTGATTGTTATGGGCTGCCGCCGACGGGGGGGCGATGCTCAGAAATTGATGGAACACTGCAGCCCCAAGCCTGCCGACTTCAGGTTTTGCAGGGCCATCGAGCGCGTGTTGGCTGGCTGAGCGCCACCGATGACGGTGGGCTCCACTTTGAGGCTCAGGTCATCTGAGATGTCGAACTGGGCCAGCGACGCATCTACATAGGCATCGATGATGGATATGGCATAGACGCCCACCATGATGAAGAAGCTCATGTCGCGGTAGCGGCGATAATAGTCCTTGCGGCGTTTGAATATCTTTATCCACTGAGGCTTGGTGTTTTCGTTGATGCGGTTGTTGAGGTGCAGGAACTGGTTGTAGCTCTGCGTGTTGGGGTCGTCGTCCATGATGTCGAGGTAGGCCTGCGAGTAGTCGTGGTACTGCTGGTTGTTCCATCGCATGGCATAGGCGCACCCCAGGAATCCTCCGTAGATGATGGGCAGTTTCCAGTATTTCCCGTTGTAAATCTGTCCTGCTCCCGGTATGACCATTGCCAGCCACATGGCTCGCTTAGGGTCGGGTTTCCATCCTTCCATGCCCCTTTTCAGTTTTTTTGGCTTGAGCGAGTCGGGCGTGTTGGTCAGCTTTTTTTCCGCTTTCTTGTCGCGTTTGCGCTTTTGGGCCTTTGGAGCCTCGACGGTCTCGAAGTCGAGGCTGTCGATGTCGCTGAACTGGCTGCTTCTGAACGACTCGCTTTCGTCGAAAGGCGTGGCTAGCTTGGCCGTGTCGGACTTGGCCTGCCATTCCCCGCTTTCAGGCATTGTTGCTGCCTGCAGTCCGGTGCTGCACGGCTCGCACCGCCACGACGGAGCGGACGCATGCGCACAAACGCCCATAAGCAAGCCTGCGCACAAGGTGAGCAAGTATCTCGATATGTTGGGTCGATGGGTTTTCACTTCAGTCTGTCGAATATGTTCATGATTCGCTCCAGTTCTTCCTCGTTGGCGAAGGGGATGGTTATCTTTCCCTTGCCCTTGGCGGTGCAGTTCATCTGCACTTTGGTCTGGAAGAAGTCCGAGAGATGGTTTCTCAGTGCGGCGAACTCCTCGGGCAATTGGCTCTTGGCGGCGATCTTCTTCTTGCCGGCCTCCACGTCCTCGCCATTCTTGAGCAGCTGCACCATTTCCTCCACTTTGCGCACCGAATAGTCGTTTTTCTGGATTTCCTTGAACAGCTTGATTTGCAGCGATGGGCTATCCAACGCCAACAGGGCGCGCGCATGCCCCATGTCGATTTCCTTCTTCTGCAGCGCCATCTGCACCTGTGCGGGCAGTTTGAGCAGCCTCAGGTAGTTGGTCACCGCCGAGCGGCTTTTGCCCACGCGTTCCGACACCTTGTCCTGCGTCATGCCGCTCTTTTCCATGAGCTGCTGGTAGGCCAGCGCTATCTCAATGGAGTTGAGGTCTTCGCGCTGTATGTTCTCCACCAGCGCCATCTCCATGACGTTTTCGTCGTCGATGGTCTTGATGTAGGCCGGAATGGTGGTGAGGCCCGCCAGTTGCGAAGCCCTCCACCGTCGTTCGCCGGCGATGATTTGGTAATGGTTGTCGGCCACTTGCCTCAGCGTGATGGGCTGGACGATGCCCAGCTGGCTGATGCTGTTGGCCAGCTCCTGCATGGCGGCGGGGTCGAACTCGCGCCGCGGCTGGTTGGGGTTGGCCTCTATCTGGTCGATGGGAATCTCGTTGATGGTCGAGCTGCCCTGTGTCCTTACGTTCGATGTGTCTATCAATGCGTCGAGTCCGCGTCCCTCGCCAATCTCGTCGAGTCCGCGTCCTAGTGCAGTCTTGCTGAATTTCTTCTTTACAGCCATAAATTCAATTTCTCCTAACTCTTAACTCCAAACTTTAGACTTCCTCTCCCGTCTCACTTGTTCTTGTTGATGATCTCTTTGGCCAGCGACAGGTGGTTCTTTGCACCCGTGGAGTCTGCGTCGTAGAGAATCACGGGCAGCCCGTGCGAGGGGCTCTCAGAGAGTTTCACGTTGCGCTGGATGACCGTCTTGAACACCAGTTCCTGGAAGTGTCGCTTCACCTCGTCGTAGATTTGGTTGGCCAGTCGGAGGCGCGAGTCGTACATGGTGAGCAGGAATCCCTCTATTTCGAGCCTCGGGTTGAGTTTGCTCTTGATGATCTTGATGGTGTTGAGCAGCTTGCTGATGCCCTCGAGTGCGAAATATTCGCACTGCACGGGGATGATGACCGAGTCGGCCGCCGTGAGCGAGTTCACCGTGATGAGGCCCAGCGAAGGCGAACAGTCGATGAGTATGTAGTCGTACTCGCCGCTGATGGGGGCGAGCAGGTTCTTGATTACTTTTTCGCGGTTGTCCAGATTGAGCATTTCTATTTCTGCGCCCACCAGGTCGATGTGGCTGGGTATGATGTCGAGTCCGTCGATGTCGGTGGTATAGATAGCGTCGCGCACGTCGGCATGGTTGATGATGCACTCGTAGAGCGAGCAGTCCACCTCTTTGATGTCAACGCCCAGTCCGCTCGAAGCGTTGGCCTGCGGGTCGGCATCTACCACCAGTACGTTTTTCTCCAGCGTGGCCAGCGAGGCGGCAAGATTGATGGTTGTCGTCGTTTTTCCTACACCGCCTTTTTGGTTTGCTAATGCAATGATTTTTGCCATTTCTTAATACCTTATAAACTAAATTAGGCTGCAAATTTACTACTTTTTTTCGGTTTATGAGGCAAAAAAGCACCATATTTTAACAGAATAGCCCAATAAATAACACCTCTGTGGTTTTTTTCACGCTTTTCATGCCTTTTGGGTGAGTTTTTTTTCGTATTTTTGCGCCCAAAATCGCGAATATGAGCAAACCTTTGATTCTGATTTCCAACGACGACGGCTACAAGGCCCCCGGCATCCGCCGTCTGGCAGACATGCTGCGTCCGCTGGGCGTTGACTTGCTGGTGTGCGCCCCCGACGGGCCGCGCAGTGGCTTCTCGTGTGCCTTTTCGGCGGCCACGCCGTTGCGTCTGGAGTGCGTCAGCCGCGAAGAGGGGCTCGAGGTGTGGTGGTGCAGCGGTACGCCGGTGGATTGTGTCAAGCTGGCCATCGACCAGGTGCTCTGCGGGCGCATGCCCGACATGGTGATTGGTGGCATCAACCACGGCGACAACTCCACCGTGAACAACCACTACAGCGGCACCATGGGCGTGGCCATGGAGGGGTGCATGAAGTACATCCCCTCGGTGGCATTCTCCAGTTGCGACTACAACGAACAGGCCGATCTCACGCCGCTCACCCCCTACGTGCAGCGCATCGTCAGGCGTGTGCTCGCCGAAGGACTGCCCAAGGGCGTCTGCCTGAACGTGAATTTCCCTGCAGGCAGTGACTTCCAGGGCGTTCGCGTGTGCCGAATGACCTTTGGCCGCTGGATCAACGAAGTGGACCGCCGCCATCACGGGCGCGGCTACGACTACTACTGGATGTTGGGCGAATACCACAACGACGAGCCCAACGCCGAGGACTCCGACCAGTGGGCGCTCAACCACCGCTACGTGGCCATCACCCCCACCAAGATGGACGTCACCGACTACGACCTGTTGCAACGGATGAAAGACTGGGAAGAAGGATGAAATACTACCTGATTGTTGGCGAAGCCAGCGGCGACCTGCATGCCTCCCATCTGATGCGGTCGCTGAAGAGTGAAGACCCGGAGGCCGAGTTCCGCTTCTTCGGGGGTGACCTCATGGCCGCCGAGGGGGGCACCCTGGTGCGCCACTATCGTGACTTGGCCTACATGGGGTTCGTGCCGGTGCTGCTGCATCTGCCCACCATCTTCCGCAACATGCGCCACTGCAAGCGCGACATCCTGCAGTGGCGGCCCGACGTGGTGATACTGGTGGACTACCCGGGCTTCAATCTCAACATTGCCAAGCATGTGCATGCTCACACGCAGATTCCCGTGTACTACTACATATCGCCCAAGATTTGGGCATGGAAGGAGTATCGCATCAAGCGCATCAAACGCGATGTCGATGAACTCTTCTCCATTCTGCCCTTCGAGGTGCCTTTCTTCGAGCAGAAACACCATTTCCCCATCCACTATGTGGGCAATCCCACTGCCGACGAGGTGCGCGAATTTAAAGTTCAAAGTTCAAAGTTCAAAGTTCAAAGTCCCAACATCATTGCCCTTCTCGCCGGCAGCCGCAAGCAGGAAATCAAGGACAATCTGCCCGCCATGCTCCAGGCGGCATCTGCCTTCAAGGACTACGAGCTGGTGGTGGCTGGAGCCCCCTCCGTTGAGCCGTCGTTCTACGAACCGTTTCTGCGGGGCTACAACGTGCGCTTGCTGAACAACCAGACGTTCCGGCTGCTCGGCCAAGCCACGGCGGCACTCGTCACCAGTGGCACCGCCACACTCGAGACCGCCCTCTTCGGCGTTCCGCAGGTGGTGTGCTACAAGACGCCGTTGCCCCGCCTGGCCCGTTTTGCCTTCGACCACGTCATCAAGTGCCGCTACATCTCGCTGGTCAATCTCATTGCCGACCGCGAGGTGGTGCCCGAGCTGATGGCCGACCGTTTCAGCGTAGGCAACATCCACGACCATTTGGCCGCCATCCTGCCCGGTGGCAAGGAGCGCGCCGCCATGCTCAGCGGCTACGACAAGGTACGTGGCGCCCTGGGCGATTTGCGCGCCCCCGAAAATGCCGCCGCCATCATGGTGAAACTGCTACGCGAAAAGAAGTGAATTTCTTTTACAAATTTCTTTCAGAGTTTTGATTCGTTTTGGCTCGAAAAATGTCTTTTCTTCAGATTTCTCTCCTTTCTTGGTCTGCACAAAGTGGCTCATTTGTGCAAAAAAGATTGGATGCGTTTCAAATTTATGCACAAATCGGCCGATTTGTGCATGTTTTTTTGCTTTCAAAGCTCAAATTTTTCTCCCCGTGAGTGGGAGAAAAATAAATATCGTCGGGAGATAAAAAAATATCTCCCGACGATAATTTTCCATTCTTTGACGTTGTTTTGTAATTGCTTGAAAACATGCGTTTTGCGCAATCCGCAAAAACTCGCCCATTTGCCCGAAAAAAAGTTCTTTGTCGCTTTCATGCCCCTTCTAGCCCCACATAAAATCGAAAATTACTTGACAAATGCTTTGGGCGCTGCTACTGGTCGAAGGTTTCAGGGAGGCAGCATAGTCCGAGAGCGCTGCTTAGCTTTTCTTAACAGTTTTTGTAAAATAGTTGGCGTTTCGTTTTGTCTGAAGCGAAAAATTTTATATTTTTGCGCCCGTAAACCTAATATGAAGTAGTAAAAACAAGAAATTTGATATTACGAAAAACATGAAAAGACAAGTATTTGCCTTTTTAGCATTTTTGTTAACTGCATGTTGCTTTGCGCAGGCTAAGATTCATGATGTGCTCGATTATGGTGCCCTCGGCGACGGCACCACCGACGATGCTGCTGCCATCCAGCGGGCGGTCGATGCCTGCTCGGAGGCCGGTGGCGGGCTGGTGTTGTTTCGCGCCGGGCATACCTATCTGAGCGGTCCTGTGGAGCTGAAGTCCAACGTTGAAGTACACTTGGAGGCCACGGCCACATGGTTGGCCAATCCCGACGAGAGCATCTACAGGCTGAGCGCCTTCGGGCAGAACCGCGGCGAGGGCATGATGTGGATTTGGTGCCGCGACGTGGAGAACTTGAGTTTTTCGGGGATGGGCACCATCGACGGCAACGGCATCCGGTTCATGGGAGCCGAGCTGAGCGACAGTTATGAGCTGAAGCCGCTGGCTGACCCTGCATTCGACCCGCGCCCGCACGTGTTGACCTTGGTGGGCGTGAAGAAGTTGCGCATGCGCGACGTGACCATCCGCAACGGTGCCTACTGGACGGTTCACCTGGTGGGGTGCGACGACGCTGCCATTGAAGGCATCTCGCTGTTGAACAATCTGAAGATTCGCAACGGCGACGGCATAGACATTGACCACTCGCGCCACGTGCGCATCAGCAACTGCCACATCACGAGCGGCGACGACTGCATCTGTCTGAAAAACCGACGCGAGTGGGAACAGTATGGCCCCACGCACGACATCACCGTGACCAATTGCACCATGGCCTCGCGCTCGTGCGCCATTAAAATTGGTAGCGAGAACATGGACAGCATCAGCCGTGTGCTGATAGACAACTGCACCATCTACGGCTCGAACAGGGGCATCGGCATCCAGAACCGCGACGAAGGAACGGTCACCGACGTCACCTTCTCGAACATCACTCTGCAGTGTCGCCTGTGGAGCGACGTGTGGTGGGGCAAGGCCGAGCCCATCTACGTGACGAGCTATCCGCGGGCCAACGGCAACCACAAGGATGCCAACTGGCGTTTCCCCAAGGGCGAAACGGTAGGCCGTTGTGGCGAAGTGAGCCGCATCAGCTTCAACAACATCACGGCCACCAGCGAGAACGGCTGCTTCATAGGCGGCGATACGCCCGACAAGGTGCATCACATCTACCTGAACAACGTGAACCTCTGCATGCAGAAGAACACTCCGTTCGAGGGGGGGCAGTATGACAAGCGCCCCTGTCGCGGCGAGTGTTTCGTCGAGGGAAAGGTCTATCCGCTCTTCATCGACACGGCCAGCCACATCTATGTGGACGGGCTGAAGGCCGACTGGGCGACAACGAATTTTCCCAAGCGCGGAGAGCGCGTGGTGGAGAGCCAGCACACTGACCGCCTGCTGCTGAGCGGCGTCAGCGAGAACGGCGTGGAGGTTGCGCAGTAGGGCAGGGATTCCCGGGAAAGCCGCCCCCTCCGGAAAAAACCGGAATCTCCGGAAAGTCCGGATTATCCGGAACCTCCGAAAAAACAAGGAAAAAACATATCAGAAAACAATAAATTTATCCATCAACCAAAAGAACAAAAAATGCAAAACGTACAAAACTTAAAACACGGAATGATGAAGACAGTGTTCTTCGTGTTCTGTCTGTTGTGCAGTACTGTGGCTTTTGCGCAGAGCAAGGTATCCGGCGTCGTCAACGACAGCAACGGCGAGCCTCTCATCGGCGTGACGGTCATGGAAGTTGGAACGCAAAACGGAGCCGTTACCGACATGGACGGACGTTACTCCATCAATGTTGCACAAGGCAAGAGCCTGCAGTTCAGCTATGTGGGCTACACTTCGCAGACCCTGCGTGTGAATGGCAGTCAGCTCAACGTCACTCTCGAGGAAGACAACAAGACTCTGAACGAGGTGGTGGTGGTGGGCTACGGCACCATGCGCCGCAAGGACGTGACCAGCTCCATCACCACTGTGCAGGCCAAGGACCTGAACAAGGGTGTGTTTGCCGACCCCGCCTCGATGCTTCAGGGCAAGGTGGCCGGTCTGGTGGTCACTTCTTCGGGCGACCCCAACGGCACTCCCTCCATCACCCTGCGTGGCGCCTCGTCGCTGCGTGAAGGTGCTGCCATGCAGCCTTACTATGTCATCGACGGCATTCCTGGTGTGGACATTTCGATGGTGGCCCCCGACGACATCGAGTCCATCGATGTGCTCCGCGACGCCACGGCTACGGCCATCTACGGTTCGAAGGCCGCCAACGGTGTGATCATCATCACCACCAAGAGCGGCGGCAAGAGCGAGCGCACCAACGTGAGCTACAACGGCTACGTGGCTTTCGACAAGATTGCCAAGACGCTCGACATGGCATCGGCCAGCGACATACGCAGCTACGTATCGAAGAACGACCTGTTGTATGCCTACGACAAGGGCAGCGACACCGACTGGCAGAAGGAAGTGCTCCGCACGGGCATCAGCCACAACCACAACCTCTCGATCAACGGCGGCTCGGCCAAGACCAAGTACATGGCCAGCATCAACTTCATGAACCGCCAGGGTGTCATCGACAAATCGCACATGAACCGACTGAACGTACGCTCGCTCATGTCCACCAAGGTGCTGAAAGACCATCTTGAGCTGTCGGTGGGACTCAACGCCATGTACGGCAAGCACGTGGGTGTGCCCATGGGCGACACTGGAGCATCGGTGCTCGACGCCATGAACTACTTCAACCCCACCAACCCCGTGCAGAATGCTGACGGAACGTGGGTCTTCGGTGAAGGCTCGGCCAACTACAACCCCATCTCGATGATCAACGAGGACACATCGGAAACCATGTGGAAGCGCAACCAGATTGTGGCCAAGGCCACCGTCCACATCGTAGAGGGCTTGAACTGGAACACCAACTACTCGTACAACCACCGCCAAAGCACCTACAGCTCGTACCATTCGCACAACACGCAGCTGGTGCCCTACAACGCCTATAACGGCACGGCCAACCGCAATACCTATTTCGGCGACGACCACACCTTCGAGACCTACATCAACTTCGACCAGACCTTCGCCAAGGTACACAAGCTGGCCCTCATGGCTGGATACTCGTGGGAGGAGCGCAACTCGAACGACGGTTTCGGACTTGAAGTACACAATTTCTTCGACGACTACCTGAAGTGGAACCAGCTGACCTACGCCGGAACCATCGACGGCATGCCCGCCGTGCAGAGCGGTACCAAGGAGACGGTGCGCAACATTTCGTTCTACGGACGTGCCAGCTACTCGTACAACAGCCGCTACATGCTCCAGGCCACTCTCCGTCGCGACGGTTCGTCGGTGTTCGGAAAAGACCACCGTTGGGGTACGTTCCCCTCGATCTCGGCAGCATGGAACATCACCGAGGAGCCCTTCATGGCCAACCAGAAGGTGTTCGACAACTTGAAGCTCCGCCTCGGATACGGTGTCAGCGGTAACGCCCTCGGATTCGGCGCCTATTCGGCCGTCGCCACCTATGGTGCCACCGGCTCAACCTTCGTCTATGGAGGCAACAGCTGGGCCATCCTGGGTGCCACCAAACTGGCCAACCCCGACCTGAAGTGGGAGTCAACCGGCATGTTCAACGTGGGTATCGACTACGCATTCTGGAACAACCGCATCAACGGTAGCATCGAGTTCTACAACAAGAAGACCAAGGACCTCATCTGGAACTATCCCGTCTCAACCGTCATCTATCCGTTCGACAACATTGCTGCCAACGTGGGTGAGATTACCAACAATGGTATTGAGTTCACCATGAACATCGACGCCATTCGCACCGAAACCTTCAACTGGATGACTACGCTCAACCTGTCGCACAACTCCAACAAGGTGAACAAACTCTCGAACGACAAGTACGAGACCTCCACCTTCGCCCAGGGCGACCCCATGGTGGCTGGCGTGTCGGCCAACGGCTACACTCAGCGCGTCATGGAAGGCGAACCCCTCGGCACCTTCTTCGTGTATGAATTTGCAGGATATGGCGATGACGGAAAGGCCACCTACTACGTGCGCGACGACAACGGCAACAAGACTGGCGAAACCACCAGCTCGCCCGAGTACAAGGACCGCTACATTGCCGGCAACGCCCAGCCCAAGCTCAACTTCGGATGGAACAACACGTTCTCTTACAAGAACTGGAACATGACGCTCTTCTTCACGGGTGTCATCGGCAACAAAATCTACAACGGCTCGCGCGCTCACTACACGGCTCCCGACTTCTTCGCTGGAGGCAAGAACGTGCTGAGAGAGTTTATCAACGAGCGTCCCGCCGCAGACAACCTGAGCAACATCCCCTCTGACAGGTTCATCGAGAAGGGCGACTATCTGCGCCTGCAGACCCTCTCCATTGGCTATACCTTCAACAAACTCGGCGACTGGCTGCAGAGCTTGCAGATCTATGCCACCTGCAACAACGTGTTCACCATTACGGGTTACAAGGGGCTCGACCCCGAAGTCAACATGGGTGGCATCTCGCCGGGTGTTGACTACCGCTGGAGCAACTACCCCCACACCCGCACCATCATGGCTGGCCTGAGAGTTAATTTCTAAATCTTTAAAACGGAATAGCAATATGAAAACAAATATAAAGGTATTATTTGCAGCCGCTGCCGCTACGTTGGCAGTGGGTTGTACCGATCTGGATGTTCCCGTCAAGTCTCAATACACCTCCTATCCTAGCAGCGAGGCTGCACTCGAGGCACAGCTTTCGGGCATTTATTTCCAGATGCGTGATTGTTTCGGCCGCCGATACATGGAGGGACTCGCCCTCTCGAGCGACGAATACTCTGCAGTGTCCTATGGAGGCAACTGGTATGACAACGGCGCATACGCCCACCCCAGTCTGCACAACTTCAACTACGAGGACGCATCCATCGACTGGATGCCTGTTCTGGCTTCGGGCGTGGTGAAGGCCAACGAGGTCATCAACAGCGACGCTGACGACAAATACAAGGCTCCGGCTCGCGCCATGCGCGCCTTCTTCACCTTCATCATGATGGACTGCTGGGGCGACGTGGCCATCAACGACGCCACACTGGCCGGACAGATTGACCTGGAAGAACGCCAGCCGCGCGCCGACGTGGCCCGCTGGATTGAGAGCGAGCTGAAAGCCATCATTCCGCAGCTCACCACCGAGACCACCGGCGAGAACTACGGAAAGCCCAACAAGTACATGGCTCAGGCTCTGCTCGCCAAACTCTACATCAACTGGCCGGTTTACACAGCATCGGCTGTCGAGAACTACGACGCCAACTCGTATTCCACCGAGAAGCTGGCCGACTGCATCGCCGTCTGCGACGAAATCATCAATTCGGGCAAGTTCGAACTGGGCCCCGACCCCTATCGCTTCAAGTTCGCATCTGACAACTCCGAGCGCGTTGAGGCTGGCACCATCAAGGACTTCATCTATGCCATGCCTTACCACACCACGGGTGCCACCGGCATGCAGTATGGACGTTCGCACTCTTACAAGGACGTGAAGAACCTGAAGCCCAGCTACTACGGAGAAGACCTGACCAACTCGGGCGGTGGCTACATGACCATGACTCCGGAATTTGTCAAGCTGTTCAATCTTAAGGGCGACGAGCGAAACAAGCTGATTCTTGGCTTGTCGGAGAATCTGGACGACTATCGCTATGCCACTGGCGGCGACGAGAACACCGTTTACGTGTACGACCCCACCACGTTGCTCCCCACCACGCAGGTTTGCAACGACAAAGAGGGCAACCCGCTCAAACTCAGCCGCAACATCAATCTCGTGGAGAAAGACTTCACCATCAACGTGGGCGACAACCTCACGGGCTGGCGCCAGGGATGCCGCAACCTGAAGTGGCATGTCACCCGCAACGACTATGCCAATGGACGAAACCAGTCGAACGACATTCCACTGCTGCGCTATGCCGACGTGCTGCTGATGAAGGCCGAGGCCCTCACCCGACAGGGAAGCAGTGCCGAAGCCCGCAACCTGGTCAACCAGATTCGTGCTTACGTCAATGCAGAACAGCTCGACCACAACCCGACGCTGCAGGAAATCTACGAAGAGCGCGGACGTGAGTTCTTCGACGAGAACATGCGTCGTGCCGACATGATTCGTTTCGGCCATTTCGAGGACGAGTACTTCCCGCACTACAAGGACTTCCCCACCGCCAACTTCGAAAAGACCCGCCGTGTGTTCCCCATCAACAAGAGCATGCTCGACCTGAATCCGAAGTGGAAGCAGAACAATGGCTATTGATTTGAGAATTCTTCTATGCACAATGTTTTTCTGGGCAGTCACATCTGTGGCTGCCCAGAACATTGAAGTCGTGGTGCATCGTGGAGCCAACGCGCTGGCACCCGAGAACACGGTGGCATCGGCCTACGCCGCACTCGAGCATGGAGCCACATGGGTGGAGGTGGACGTACGCCCGTCGAAAGACGGTGTGCTCTACAATCTGCACGACGCTACGCTCGACCGTACCACCAACGGCAAAGGGCTCTTGGCCGACATGCCCTCGCACGAGGTTGACCGTCTGGACGCGGGCGGCTGGTTTGCGCCACAATTTGCCGGAACGCGCCTGCCGCGCATCAGCGAGATGCTCGACTCGTTGCAGGGCAAGGCAAACGTGTTCTTCGATGTCAAGCGCGGCACTCCCATTCCTGCGTTGGTGGCACTGGTGCGCCAGAAAAACTATGCAGAGAACAGCTTCTTCTGGTTTGCCGACGAGCAGATGCTCCGCGAGTTTGTCCGCCTGGCGCCAGAAATGAAAATCAAGGTGAACGCCCGCGACATCGACCGATTGAAATACTGGCAGAGCATCTGCTCGCCTTCTTATGTAGAGATAGCCCCGCAGTACATCACCCGCCGTTTCCGCAACTATTGCCATCGCCATGGCATGAAGGTGATGGCAGCCTGTCAGGAAGACGACACTTCGCAATTTCGGCTTGTCATCGAGAAGAAAGCCGACATGGTGAACCTCGACCGTCCAGAACTATTCCAACCTTTGCTCAAATAAACTGAACTCAATTTTCACATGTCAGGAGTTATACCACCATGAACAAGCGCCCATCAGCCGTCATCTCTTTTCTTTTCTGTTTGCCTTTAGTGCTCATGGCCCAGCACTGGCAGTATGTTGACCCCCGCATAGGCAGCCAAGGGGTGGGGCGCATCTTCCCCGGGCCGAGCATGCCTTTCGGGATGGTCAAGCCCGGCCCCGACTGTACGGTGTTGCCCAATGCCGGGTGGGCTCCCATGCCCGAAGTGGTGACCGGCTTTTCGCAGACGCATGTCAGCGGCACCGGTGGAGGCCAGAAGTATGGCAACATTCTGTTGATGCCTTTCGTCAGCGATGCAGGCGAGCAAAAAAGACTGTCGGAAGATTTCTCGCTGGGTTACTACACCACGACGTTTGCAAACGGCATTCGCACCGAGATGACCACCGCCGAGCGGTGCGCTTTCTACAGGTTCGCCTATCCCCATGAGACGCTGGCACAGGGCACCGCCCATCGCCGTTTGCTGGTCGATGCCACCCACTTTCTGGGCAAGGACTCCGTGCCCGACCTGCGCGAGCGCCAGCAGTTCGTGGGAGCCGAAGTGGAGGTGGTGAACGCCAACGAGGTGAGAGGCTTCTCGCGCATTCGAGGAGGGTGGAACAATGGCGATGCCTATACGGTCTATTTCGCTCTGCTTGCCGACAAGCCTTTCAGCGCTTCGCCTGTCTCCAATGCCACCGCCTGTCTGCAGTTCTCCGATTCGCTGGTCAACGTCAAGGTGGGCATCTCCTATGTGAGCTGCCAACAGGCGCGGCGCAACATTCCCGAATGCAGCTTCGATGAGCAGTTGGCCCTTCTGCGTCAGGCATGGGAGACGCTGTTGTCGCGCATCGACATCAAAGGCACCGAAAGGCAGAAGCGCATGTTCTACACGGCACTCTATCACACCATGCTCATGCCGGTGGACAAGACCGGCGAGAACCCCAAATGGACGGACAGCCCCTACTACGACGACTACTACGCCATTTGGGACACCTATCGCACCAGCACTCCGCTCATCACGCTCATCGACCCACAGCGCGAGGCCGCCATCGTGAACTCGCTGCTGAACATCTACAAGCGCGAGGGCTACATGCCCGACGCCCGCAGCGGCGATTGCAACGGACGCACTCAGGGTGGTTCGAATGCCGATGTGGTGGTGGCCGATGCCTTTTGCAAGGGCATTGAGGGCATCGACTATCGACTGGCGCTTGAGGCCATGCTGAAAGACGGCGAGGCCGACCCTGGCGCCGACCACGAAAAGCATGGGCGTGGAGGACTGAGTGAATACGTCAGTTTGGGCTACATCCCCTATGGCATCGACCGAGCCGGAAACCGCACCGTAGAGTACGCCTACGACGACTACTGCATAGCCCAGGTGGCCCGAGGATTGGGGCATGATGACATCTATGAGCGCTACATGCGCCGTTCGGAAAATTGGAAGAATCTTTGGCGCGCCGACTACGAGTGGGCCGGCATGCGAGGCTTCATCATGCCACGTGCCGCCGACGGCCGGTGGCTCGACGACGTGCCTTGGGGCAAGTCGAAAGTGTTTCATCCCACCATACCCTATACGCCCGTCACGAAAGTGGCGCCCTGGCATAAGCCCTGGTGGTCAACCTTCTTCTACGAGGCCCTCTCGGCCGAATACTCGTTGAGTGTTCCTCATGACGTACCCGCTTTGATAGAGCGTTGCGGCGGCGAGGAAGCCTTCCGCTCGCGGTTGGACACCTTCTTCGACGAAGGTCACTACAACGTACAGAACGAACCGTCGTTTCTCACGCCCTGTCTCTACCACTGGATTGGACGCCCCGACCTCAGCGTCAGCCGTGTGCGCCAAATTGTGGAACAATCCTACAGCGATGCTCCCGACGGCCTGCCCGGCAACGACGACTCCGGAGCCATGTCGTCGTGGTTGGCTTTCCACATGATGGGGTTCTATCCCAATGCCGGCCAGTCTTACTATTTGCTGTTGGCCCCAATGGTGACAGGCTACACGCTGCAGCTCTCCAATGGCCGCACATTGCAGGTGAGCAAGGTGGGCAAAGGCACAGCCGTCAGGCGTGTGTTGCTCAATGGCGAGGCGCTCACCGACTTTCGCCTTGAGCACGAGCAGTTGATGAAGGGTGGCGCGTTGGTGTTCGAGATGCATGAAAACGTCAGCGAAAAAAACAACGCCAAGGCTCCCCTCTCATCCCCCCTGGGGAGGAAGTCCCAACGCACAGGAAGCCTCCCCTACGGGGGGAGGTTTGGTGGGGGCCTCTCTCCCCAGGGGGAGTTGGAGGGGGCCTATATTTTCCATTTCACGCTCAACCGTCAGTTCCGTTCCTGGCCCGTAGCCATGGAGTGGGAGGGCGACACGCTGCACGTCCTTTGCAACACTTCGCACTACCGCATGTCGCGCGATGCATACGAGCATGCCGACCGTTTCTGTTGGCTCATTCCGGCTGACGGCGCCGATTACAGGAATGTTGAAGGCACCTTCGGTTTTGTTTCGCAAAAGGCCCTTCGCTCCTTGCGGCGGTCGGGACAGTTCGTCTATGACACCATTACGTGGCGGCTCATCGACGAGACCAACACAGCCTGGCACGTGCAGGCCGACATCGACCGCACTGAAATGTGGATTCTCAAAGACGACCAGATGCCCGTGGTTCTCGAAATGCGCAACAATCCCCTGGGCATCGATTGGAGGGCGCAACAGCTGTCAGGGCGTTAGCAGGAGCCCCCCTCTCATCCCCCCTGGGGGGGAAGATGGTTTACAGTTTACGGTTTATGGTTAACAGAAGAGGCGAGCTTGCTCGGGAACCAACGGTCGCTGGGGGAAGGGCTACGGGTAGGCGCCACAGCGGGAACCAACGGTCGCTGGCCGAAAGGCTACGGGTAGGCGCGACAGCGGGAATGGGGAAAAGCAATGGGGAAAAGCAATGGGGAAAAGCAATAGACCCAACGCACAGGAAGCCTCCCCTACGGGGGGAAAGGCTACGGGTAGGCGAGCTTGCTCGGGAATGGCTTTGGTGGGGGCAAGTCTCTCCCCCCAGGGGGAGTCGGAGGGGGCTTACTCCATAAAAAAACGCCAAACAAACCCCGTTCGCCGAAAAAACAAAGAAAAAGATTTGGGTAAAAGGAGAAAAAGCAGTACCTTTGCAGCCGATTTCGTCAAAGAAGTCAAAAAAAACAATGCATTCGACGACGTAATCCGTGCGCGTGATTACGATTGTCCACACACAAAATAAGGGCAATGAGCGCGGACGGCGTCAGAAGGATGTAATATTATTCACCTTTTTTAATCACAACAAACATCATGTATTTGGACAAAGCAAAAAAAGCAGAGATTTTCGAGCAGCACGGACGCAATGGCGTTGCCGACACCGGTTCGGCAGAAAGCCAGATAGCCCTGTTCACCTATCGCATTTCTCACCTCACCCAGCACCTGAAGAAAAACCACAAGGACCATGTGACAGCCCGTTCGCTGACCATGCTCGTTGGTAAGCGCCGCAAGCTCCTCACCTATCTGAAGGACCGCGACATCGAGCGCTATCGCGCCATCGTGAAGGCACTCGGTCTGCGTCGATAATCCCTCGCAGAGGATAACAAACAGCAAGCCCCCCCGTTTGCTTTTCGCAGTCGAGGGGGCTTGCTGTTTGGTCAAATCGCTAAAAAGTTTCGCAGTCGCTCAACCCTTGGAGTTCTAGGAGTTCGAGGAGATTGTCGAGTTGTTTACACCGCCAGCGAAAGATTTCAGAGCAAAGACTGATGCCTTGCAACTCCTTGCAACTCCATGCAACACCATGTTTACTTTGACCTGCGAAACCTTGAATCAAATCACCATACAGAGCATTTTCACGTCCTCATCGAAGGTCTCCTTGTTGACAGCCATGCTCCTCGTCACCGAACGGCAGTTGTAGATAGTTTGGTTGGAGAGAAAGAGCAGGCCCGCTATGTCGGCAGTATTCTTCACGCCGAGGCGGATGAGGGCGAAGGTGCGCAGTTCGGTGGTTAGTGTGTGGGGTGATTTCTGCGCGATGCGCCCATCCTCTGTGAGCAGGGCGTTGAACTCCTCGACGAAGGTTGGGTAGAGCTCTAGGAAAGCCTTGTCGAAGCGGTTCAGGAACGTAGCAGCATCCTCCTCAGATATGCGGGTCGAGGAGATAGCCTGCAGCAGTTCCTGCGCCTGATTGGCTTTTATCTTTCGCTTGACTAGTGTTTGATATTTACCCAATTTCTCAATGTATTTGGCACAGAGATCAATATAAATTGATGCCAGACTCTCGCGACGTTTATTGGTATCCACCAATTTTTGATTCAGTTGGTGTAACTGATCGTTTAACACTGATTGATGATGATTGCTGTCGGCTAATTGTTGGTTCAAGTTTTTCAATTGCTGATTGTTCTCTGCCAGTTCATGTCTCCTTGCTGTCAATTTACCGTTCTGCCTATGTATAAAGTAAGCCGTACACAATAAGGCAAGAACCAACAGGGAAATGAAGATAACAGAATGACGAAGATTGCGGTTCTGCTTTTCCACCTTCGTTTGATAAGCATTCATTATCTGTGGCAAAATGCGGGAGATTTCAAGAATGCGTAAGCGGTTGTTATAGAACTTTGCATCTTCCATGGAAAGGTTAATGTATTGCTCAGCTGAAACTAATTGGTCATCCCCCTTGTCAAACAACCTAATAGCTAACGCCTGCAGAGCCATGTTCTCCATCGTGCAACTTTTCAAGTCGGTGATAGCTGCACGTATAAGATATTCTTCGTACTTGTCCCAGTTGTCTTCGTTTAAATAGTTGCCTGCCAGAGCGAAACAAGCCATGGCGTAAGCACGTGAACCTTCTTCAACCTTTGTCAGCAACTGCATGTAATGTTTACGTGCTTTCAGGTAATCTGGCTCTACATAGACATAATACTCACCCATATAATATTCATATAGGGGATCCGCCTTATCAGCATATGCCACAGCTTGTTGCAAGTACTGATGAGCTTGGGCGCTATAACGGGGTGCATAAGTTTTATCATTACAATAGTTGCTATAATAGGAGTAAACTGAAAAACCTGTAAGGTAGTATTTAAAAAGCAACTCTTGTCTCATAGTTGAAGGATTCAGACTTTTAATACTTTCAATAGCTTCATTATAGAGTCCACCAATGGACAAAATCTCAGCATGGTGAATAGTAAACAACTCCCTATAATAATCATTACGTTGTCGTAAAGCCAAAGCTAATCCTTTATCTGCATAAGCCTTGGCAGAATCAAACTGAAAAACGTAGAATTCCTTATATAAATCATCTGTAAGTTTGAGGATAGAAGTACTATCATTCTCTCCTTTCATCTTATTTTTGAGGAAGGCTATCCTGTCTTTCTTCTGGTTGGTAAAATGATTTCTTTGTAAGATGGCACTGTCAAGTTGAGCCAACAGAGCAGCATTGTCAGCTTGGGTAACAGCCGAAAAGATGGGGAAAAAGGCTAGGAAAAGCAGTCTTAACATGGCTATAAGTTATTATTTGAAGCAAAGATAGACATTCTTTCCCAATTGACAATATTTACCATCGTATTTTTAATAATATTTATAATACGCTGATTTGCAAACAATTAAAACGCCAACATAATCTCATCCATTTACTATTGGTTTACTTTAAAGATTAATGCTAGGTAATAACGCCTAACTTTGCAGCAGGTTTCATTTAATAACAAAAAAATGTATGAAAGAATCAAAACAACTATTAACAAAACGTTTGGCAGTCAGTATGCTAATCCTACTGATGTCTCTAAATGTGCTTGCACAAGATATTAAGGTGCAAGGTGTTGTGAAAGACCAGACGGGGGAGGCCGTCATCGGCGCCACGGTGATGCAAAAAGGAACTAGTAACGGAACTGTTACTGATTTCGACGGCAACTTCTCACTGACAGTTCCTACCAATGCTACATTGGCCATTTCTTACATTGGTTTTACCACGCAGGAGATTCCTGTTGCTGGCAAGACAGACTTTACTATTGTGATGAAAGACGAGAGCCACGCTCTTAGTGAGGTTGTTGTCGTTGGATATGGTACAATGCGGAAAAGTGATTTGACAGGTAGTGTCGGATCCTTGTCATCAAAAGACATGGATGCTCCTGTAACTAACATCGGTCAGGCCATGCAGGGTAAGGTAGCAGGCCTACAAGTGGTAGATGCAGGCAAGCCTGGTGACAATGTATCCATCAAGATTCGCGGTCTCGGATCCATAAACAACTGCGACCCGCTTGTAGTCATTGATGGAGTGCCTACAGATCTTGGACTTAACAATTTGAATATGGCTGATGTAGAACGTCTTGACGTTTTGAAAGACGCATCTGCTACAGCTATATATGGTTCACGTGGAGCCAACGGCGTTGTGATGATTACCACCAAGAAGGGAAAGGACGGTGCTGGCAAACTCTCTTTTGCAACCAATTTCTCAGTCCAGAACACCACTAACGTACCAGAGATGCTGAATGCAGGTCAATATGCAGCTCTAAGCAACGATATGATGAATAATGCTGGTTATAATGCCAATCCTGCCTGGTCTAATCCAACATCAGTCGCCAATGGGGC
>DFFM01000008.1:0-15371 GCA_002369515.1 Prevotella sp. UBA3776
GCTTCACCGGCAACACTGGCGGCAACACTGGCGGCAACAACCAGCAAGGCCCCGACATCCAAGACGCCGACTTCGAGGAGGTCAAATGAGACGCATAAGGAAAGACATAACAAAACACTATCAAATGGCGTGTAGCTCTGGTGAGTTACACGCCATTTGCTTTTTATGGGCTCATGTTTTCTATGTGCTTATTCTGCCTTTCGGCCTCATTTGTTTAACATATCAATCATCTTCTGGGAAATGCTCATAATAAATACCTGCAATTGTATCAGCAAATCCCCATCCGCATGGGGACGCCCACTCCATACATTGTCTCAAACGAGGCTTGAAGTGCTCCAACAAATTATTCTTGGCAATGAATGACATTGTCTTGTCGTAGTTGTTCTCCACAGATGAGTAATACTGCTCCCACATATCTCCATAGTCGTATGTAAACTGACAGGCGTTCTCAACATAACAAAGCATCAAATCTGCCAACTTATCTGCCGATGGCTTCAACTTCTTATAATCCGAAACCGCCTTCCGACAGACCGAGAATCGGGTCTTTGGCTCTCTTGTGCTTTTTGCTGGATAGAATTCTTCTGTGATAATCTTCTTATACTCTTCCAGCTTACCATCCTCGTCTGGATTTGCATAGAACTCCAGATACTCTTTCGCTTCTTTGCGAGCATCATACATCTCCAATACCATGCCAATGATTTCTTCCTTTGGCATGGACATGAGCATCTTCTTTACTGTTGCTTTTGACATATCAATTCTTTTTATTATGTTTCTTATCTCCAAATAGCAACTTCAACTGTTTGTCAAAGTCGCTCATGATTTCTTGGTCTTGAACAACTCGGAACTTGTCGTATTCTGTGAGTGCCTTTCCTACCGCTTGTTCGTGGGTCACACGTCCTGCATCTGGGAGTAATGGACGGTTGTTCAAGTCCATATAGCGCTGTAAGAGAGCAGACCAGTCTGCCATTGTCATCAGAATATGATCTTCGGCCCGTTGTTCAGCAATGTCAATGAAAGCATTGCTCAACCTGTTCAACGAATCCACCTCCTTTTCGCTAAGATAGTTTTTAGCCACCGTGACATCTGATTTTACAACTCTTCCGTCTGGCGCATTTTTCCATGTTGTCAATCCCATGTGAGGGCGTTCCGCATCTGCACGGTCATAGATAATCTCGGCAGCGGTCTGTTTGGTTACGGCATAATGCATGATGTTCTGCACAGTCTTGAAGAACAATTGCGTTTCTTCTGAATCTTTATCGTAGTCAGAACTACATTCGCTATATATGTCCGTAATCTTCTGATAATAACGTCGTTCGCTGATACGTATCTCCCGAATGCGGTCAAGCAAATCATCGAAGTAGTCTGCCCCAAATACGTTCTTTCCCTTCAGGCGCTCATCATCCAACACAAAGCCTTTGGTAAGATATTCTTTTAGAACTTGTGTTGCCCATATACGGAACTGAGTAGCCTCGTAGCTATTTACGCGATAACCTACGGCAATGACCACATCAAGGTTATACATCATCACCTCGCCAGACCATTTGTCCGAAGGTATTCGAATTTTTCTAATAGTATCGGACAAATGTATTTCACCACTTTGTTCTATTTGGTCAAGGTGGTAGTTAATTGTAGGAACTGTGACCCCAAACAACTCAGCCATTCTCTGCTGTGAAAGCCAGAAAGTATTGGTATCAAAGACTACCTGCACTTGTACTTTCCCACGTCCGCCTTTATACATCAAAATGGAGGACTCCATGCTTCTCACAGCGACATCCGGTGTCATGGTCGCACTGAAATACTGCTGTGCTGCCTTCACCATCTCTTTCTTTTGATCGGCATTCATAGCCACAGCCATACAAGCAGCACGAGACAGGCGGATGCTCGTCACCTCTCTGACAGCGCCACTGCCTAGTTCTGCCATCTCCGTTATCTCCACAAAATGCTCACCAAGATGATAGCCCTTTTGCGATGTCCATGCCTGTGCCTTGGCTATGACTCGTTCAAAGTTCCAGTACTTGCCATAGCCCATCACTCGCGCCAACTTGCGAGAGTTCCACCATTCCTTGCCATCAGCATCAACCTCTCGCAACTGCTCGAAAGGAGATTGAAGTTCTGGGATGTTGTTTATATCTTGTATATTACTCATTTTTTGTCTATATTGCTTCCTTGTTGAATAGAATCCTCTACAAATTCCCAATAGCCATTTCTTTTGCCATTCACTCTGCGTAGAATGTTCTTCTCTTGCAATGCTATGGTAATTGATTTGACAGTCCGCTCAGATTTTCCAATTTCAGCAGCAATCTCTTTTTGGGTAGCAGATGGATTCTTTTGCACTATGCGAAGTAGAGCGACTTCTTCCAAAGTGCAATTTTTGCACTTTGGGGGTAATTCTTCGCCAGCTTTTGCACTTTGAACTTCGTGATTTGCACTTTGGGATATAGTTTCGTCCTCAACTTTGTTCCAATCAACGTGCATAATCCTGTTCCTAAGGTCATGTTCCTCTCCAAGCAACATACTGCGAAAGAATCTCTCCAAGTATTCTGTCGTTTCTGTGATGCCATTTGTCAAATCACTATAGTTGGCACGAACGAGCGCATTTCGGAAAAACCATGAGTTCTCAGCAAAGACATCATTGACCACATTGAATCCCAATGTGCGTAAATACTTTATCATAAATACGGCAATCGTTCGTGTGTTACCTTCGCAAAACGCATGAACTTGCCATAGATTAGCACAGAAACGGGTTAGATGACGAATGGCTTCATCAATATTCATGTTTGCATAACTGAACTCGCGTTCCTGCCCCATATCGTAATTCAATGTATCGCTGATAGTATCTGCACTGGCATAATACACAGTCTTGCCGCCAAGTACCCACTCGTTCTTCGTAATATTATAGTCACGAATGCGACCAGCTAACTTATAGATGCCGTCAAACAAGCGACGATGTATAGAAATCAACTGAGCAGGAGTAAACGAAAAGGATTTTTCCTCTATCAATTCCGTTATACGTGCTGCCACCTTGTCCGCCTCTTCTGTTCGGTCATTCTCTATAACCTTTCGTCCAGATGCAGACTTGTAGTATGAGTCAATAAGTTGCTTTGCCTCAATGATACTGATGTCCCCCTCGATATGTCGTTTGGCAGTATCAAGCAAATATTCAGAAGTCTGGAGCCTATCAACCTTTTGAAGCCCTATAGCAACCTTCCAAGCTTCGCTACGCTCACGCTTCCGTGGTTCGCCTTGGCGTATGTATTCGTCAAGATCCTGAACTTTGTATTTGTTTTCTTGTATATTATCTTTATTCATATCTGTACTATTTTTAGCTAGCTCCTATTAATGGAAGAATCTAAGTAAGAGGCTGCAAAAAGCTTCTCTCCCCAGTCAGTCCAATACCAGTCAATAAAGTTTTTATAACTGGTTTTTAGATCGTGAGCCAAGTCGAAGCCATTTCCTATGAGAACGATTCTATTCATCTACAATACTGTCTAATGTGGTTACAAATGGAAGATAACGAATTTCACCTCTTCGCTGAGTCTTCAAAATATTGATGGCACCCAAATCTGCAGATTGTTGTGGATTGTATTCCAACAACAAGAACTTTGCCGCATCTTTTTCCATTCGAATCAGATAGTCTGTCGGCACATCATTCTTATCAACAAAGGCAGGTATATTGGTCAGCATATAAGCCTTTGGATTGCTCCAATAATGAAACATTAAGTATTTGATGCTCTTGTATGCCGCCATCTGTTCATCTTTCAGCATACCTTCTTTTAGACCCAATGCAATTTTACCAGCAGTTTCTGTCTTCTGACGAGCACCACTACCAATGGCGTACATCAGGACTAAGTCCAATTTGCCATTGGTCAACTCTTCTCGTTTCGTGTTGGGCAGATCAACGGGAATGCTACCATAAATGAAGATATCTTCTGCTGCAACCATCATCTCGCCTTCCTCTTCAATTGGAGGATACATATAAATCGTTGGCGCAGGAGTAGCCTTTACCTCATTATAATCCACATCCTCGTTTTCCTTGAAATTCTCCACCTGTTCCATCACCTCACGGAACACTTCTGGAGTGTACTGTGGCGGATAGCCATTCTTGACAAGGCATATCTTGATATCTTGTTTCAACTGGTCACGAACTCGCTGATTGTTGAGCCAATCGGCAAATGACGATTTTGCATCAATAATCTCTCGAATCTTACATGCAAGACTTTTACACTTATCATTGACAACAATACCATCCATCTCCTTGTCTTCTCCGTATTCGAAATTATTCTTATCTCTTAGGTGAATCAGAATATCATAAAATGCCTTCTCTTCAAAGGTAAGCCCCAACTTACGAAAACTCTCACGGTCGGCTTGCATACCTTTGAGAATGTTCAAAGCCTGCTCAGTGGCATTTTTGATGATACTTTCCGCAGTGGCTTCCTGGGTTGCACCTGCTTCCTGTTCCGACAGGAATTTACGTCTGTCGTGGTACTCCTGAATGGTAGCCTCCAACATTTCCTGAAATTTCTTCGATGCTACTTGATTGGTCTTACCATATTCTGTGATTTGTTTACGAAGAAGTTTTATCAGCGTTTCAAGTTTTGAGGCTGGCATCTTGATGTCTTCAAGCCTTTCTGTGAATTCAGGTCCAAAGATGTCCATTTCCTCACCCTCTTCAAGAATGCTCTCCACATTGTTATACTTCAAGGCCTCTTCCACCATCTTTGCCACACGGCGATTCATGGTGTCAGTGTCTGGAGCATCGGTTCCATTCATTTTATAGACCATACCGGCAATAGCCATAAAGCATTGTGCCAATGCCGATTCCTCCTCGCTGAGCTCTCCAGAAGGCTGACAAAGGTCGTAAGCCTTTCGCATCCTCTTCACATTTTGCAGGAAATAGGTCTTGAAAGTAACTTTCTTTGTTTTCTTTCCATCCTTGCTGACAGAGTTAAAGTTCTCGTTTGACGAGAAAACGAACTCCGCAGCCTTTGCCAACAGAGTGTATCTTGTTGCCGGGTCGGTCTCCGGATTCAGGAATGGAGTCAGATCATAATTTCTAAACAAAGCCTTCAGAATCTCCATGTACTCACGGAAAATGAGAGTAGCCTGTTCTATATCATCTTCGGTTAATGCTACGGAATTGTCGCCACCATACATCTTCCTGGCTTCCAGCATCTGGTCACGAATGCCGATATAGTCAACAATCAGACCATACTCCTTGCCAGGGTATTTTCGGTTAGCTCGGCTGATGGTCTGTATCAACGAATGTTTCTGCAACGGCTTATCGTTATACATGTAGGTAAGACATTCCACATCGAAACCCGTTATCCACATATCCACAACAATGACAATGCGGAAATTGGAACGTTCTTGTTTGAAAGCTGCATCCAAGTCTTCCGAACGTTGGTCGTTCTTCACGCCTCCAAGATAATTGTACATGTCTGCAGCATCGTTGCTTCCTACACTGGCTACCATGGCGATAGTAGGCATTTCCTTCAGCTCTTTGAGCTCTTCTGGCGAAACATTGACACCTTCTGGCGTTTTTCTCTCATCAAACCACTCAGGATAATGAGTCTTGAATTTCAACAGCAAGTCGTAAGCAATCTTTCTGTTTGAGCAGACAATCATGGCTTTCTGCACTCTGTCCGGGTCGTTGGCTACGGAAGATACGTAGTGGTCATGTATGTCAACGGCAAGTTTTTCCAGACGGTCAGGCTCGCCAAGAATCATCTCTAACGAGCTCATGGCCTTCTTGCTCTTTGCAATGTCTTCTTTGGTCGAACCTTCGTCTGCGCACTTGGCGTAATAAGCCTCAATCTCTTTGGCTTTCTCCTGATTCAGCAACACTTTGGCTATACGTGGATGATACTTGATAGGCACTGTTATCTTGTCCGCTACAGCCTGATCCATCGTGTAGCGGTCTATCTCGTCTCCGAAGGTCTGGTAAGTCTCGGCAATAGGTGTTCCAGTAAAGCCTACAAATGTTGCATTTGGCAAGGCTTCGCGCAGCACCTTAGCGTATGGCTTCGATATCATGGCCCGCATATTCTCGTCAGCATCCTCGCTAAACTGGATACGCTTTGAGCCTTCAATCTGTGTGCGATGTGCTTCATCGCTGAAGCAAATGATGTTGCTTCGTTCATTGACAAGTCCGATGGGGTCATCCTTCCTGTCGCAGAACTTCTGGATAGTGCAGATGAAGAAACCTCCGCTGTCTCTCAGACTAAGTTCTTCACGAAGCTTTTTACGACTTGGCACAACAGAGACCTCGCCCAAGCCCAAAAACTCAGTACTCTTGGTAAAGAGTTTTGCTCCTTGCTTTTGAAGGTCTTCACGGTCAACAATCATCAAGATAGTTGGCGAGCCTATCTCTGCAGCACAACGCAATGAGAGCTGACGGGCAAGGAATGCCATTGTATAGGTCTTTCCGCACCCAGTGGCACCAAAGTATGTGCCGCCCTTGCCGCTTTTTGTCTTCACCGATTTGATGACACTCTCCCTAAGAAGTCGTGTGGCAAAGAACTGTGGATAGCGGCACACTATTTCTTTTTCATCGCTGTCAAAGTTCTCATCTTGGAAATACACATAGTCTCTGAATATCTCCAAAAACCTATCAGGACGATAGACACCTCTCACCATTGTCTCCAACTCGTCGAAAGGCATGGTGCTTACTTTATCGCCATTCTCTACGCGCCGCCAAGCATAGAAATGTTCGTAAGGTGTACGTACTGTACCTAATCGTGTCTTTACTCCATCGCTGATACAAGCCAGTGGACAATAGTGTAATAGGCCTGGAATATCTCGCCAATAGCGGATGTTGATTTGTTCCCAGGCATCCTCGATTGTGGCATTAGCATCAGCAGGATTCTTCAGTTCTATTACGCATACGGGGATCCCGTTCACATAGAGCAGTACATCGGGGCGGCGGTTCTTTATTTCACCGTTGTTCATGTATTCCACTGTGAACTGATTGACTACTCGGAAGATATTTGTGTTCTCTTTCTGCGGATTATCAAAGCACGTAAAGTCTATCAAATTGACAGTCGTTGGCCTTCCGTCTTTATCAACAGCTGGCACACCATTCACCATCCACTTATAGACCTTATGCAATGTGGCAAAATCAGAATCGGCACCTACCAATCTGACGTTATCTGCTATTCTTTGCAGTTCCTCGTCCTTCACATTCTTGTAATTATCTTTCAAGAACTGAAGCAGGTCGTCCATATAAAGCACTTCCTTCCTGTTGGCTCTTGCAATAGAGTCACCAAAAAGGTATTGCCATCCTTCTCGTTCAAGGAAAGCAATGAGAGCATTTTCGTAATCGCTCTCCACGAAGTGACCGTTGATGTTCTTTAATTTTGCCATAGCCTAAGAGTTTGTAAAAAATGAATCTGCTAATTTATTTCAGGATTTTTTATCTTTTCAATCAAATGCTTTATTCCTCTATTTTTTCTGTTGTTAAATGCATCATACGCAGAACAAAGAAGCCAAAGACCCGAGATTCCTGTACATATAACAAAAATAGCTTTCCATGTGTCTGGAGAAAACCATATCGCATTTCCAAAATCAGAAGTGACTGTGGCAACTAGACATGAAAGGAAAATTCCAAAAGGCGTTGTCCAAGAATAGAATTTTTTATTTCTTTCTTTTATTCTAGTAAGATCACATGTAATTTGTCTTCAGTTATATGAATAACTCCCTGACTTACATTGTTATAATTTACACATGATGCATTGAGGTCAATATTGTTTTTATTATTAGCCATTTTCCCCTCCTTTCTGGCTGTCTTCATTTTGTTTGGGTAGCAAACCTAAAACACCTAATGCATGTGAACTTATAAAGCCACATTTATTGCAAACTATAGCTATAGATGGAATTGAAGGACCTCCTAATACAATACCATTTAAACTATCTTGCATTATTGAATTAAAATAGCCATCTGCAATGATGAAATGTTTATTCCCACACATGGGACATTTGATGTCTCCAAAATTAATCCTATTGTTTAATTCTAAAACAATTTTCTGTTTTTCTTCATTACTTATCATATTCTATCATTTTTAATTATTTAAACTTCCCCGTATCAACACAGGACATATATTTTTGAGTTGTTCTTTAAGTGCCTCTGCTATGCGTTGGCGCTCGATATAACTCTTATGGATGTTGACTATCTCACGTTGAACAGAGATGTCTGGGATTGGGATAGCCACGTTATTCATATCATCCATCGTGAACACCTCTCTTGCACTACCCCAAGAGTTGAAACGCGCATAGCGGTCAAACTCAGGACGATTGAAAAACATGAAAAGATACTCTGGAAGTAATTTATTTGTATCTTGTACTTTAAAGACAGTATATGCCGATGATACAATGTAAGTATCTTTAGAATCATTAATGGCAAGAGTTATTTTCTCTCCATTTCTCGATGTAACAGGAACAAATACAAAGAAGTCTGGTTTTACCACTATGTAAGGTGCCAAAGAAACGCCTGCCATATCTGCCTTTGTGTCAATGAACTTCTTTTCTATAGAAACTCCACGAAGATTCTTCAAGGTATATATTCCCTCGCTATTTCTCTCGTCGCACATTTCTATGAACTCCCCAATTTTCAATTTTTCATTTTCAGATTTCAATTTATCCAAGTACCCATCACAAACGAGTTTCAATTCTTCCACTTTGCTTTGATAGGCAGCAAGATTATTTTGGAGAGCCAAATATACATCAACGTATTTGCGTTGCTGTTCAATGGATGGGAGAGTGATGTCTAAATCACAGAAATCCTCCCATGAGAATGTCTCACGAGCGCTTCCCCACGAATTGAAACGTGCATAGCGGTCAAACTCTGGACGATTGAAGAAAATGAAAAGATAATCGGACGATATGACTTCTGGCCTATTAACTTTAAACACTATATATGAAGAAGATACAATGTAAGTATCTTCCGATGTGTTATGCGCAAGAGTTATCTTTTCACCATTTCTTGATGTCACAGTTACATAAGCAAAACTATCGGGACGCACAAGAATATATGGTGATAATGAAACTCCAGCCATATCTGCCTTCGTTTCAATAAACTCTTTCTTGATGGATATACCTTTCACATCTGACAATGTATATATATTGTCAGAATTCCGTTCATCACATAAAGATATGAGTTCACCCAATTTATACTTACTCAATCCCATAGCCTATACCTTTAAATGCCTCTTCAAGCATCTTTTGTGATTCTTTCTCACGCTGCATTAGTTCTTTCATTTCTTGCTGAATGCGAGCCATCTCTTTGGGATAATCTATATCCAAATCGTGGTCAATGAACTCAATGTACTTGCTTGGCACAAGCGTCCAATTGTTCTGTTCTATTTCGTCAATGCCCACGCTGCGATATAGTTCTGGCACAGCAAAGTTATTACCGTCTGTTCCCTCAGACTGCCACTGATGATAGATGTCTGCCACGCGTTGAATCTGCTCCGTAATGAGACGTACCTTTTTCTTCTGTTCGCCCTTGACAGGGTTCTCAGTCCATTGGCGCAAGTCCATAAAGAGTATTTCATGTTCTCTGTTGCGGAGTTGACGACCATGATACTTGCCCCCCTTCTTGTTCTGATTGAGAATCCAGAAGGTGACACTGATGTCTGTCGTTATGAACAACTCCCTGGGCAAGATGATAATGGCTTCTACCTTGTCGTTCTTTATCAGTTCCTTACGGATTTCGAGAGCGTCGGTGTCGCCCAAAGCACCATTGGCCAAAAGGAATCCTGCCACACCCGAAAGTGGCTTCAGGTGAGAAAGCATGTGAAGTATCCAGGCATAGTTGGCATTACTCTCCGGAGGAGTAGTGTAGTCTGTCCAACGAGGGTCGTTCTTCAAGTTGTCATTATACCAACCTTTCAAGTTGAAAGGAGGATTTGCCATGATATAGTCGAAGTAAAGACCTTTATGCAGGTCGTTGGTGAAAGTGGAATCGCTCTCCGAACCCAGATTATGACTGATGCCGCGCAGAGCGAGGTTCATCTTTGCCAAACGGTAGGTGGCTGCTTCCTTCTCCTGGCCATATACATTGATACGACTGATGTCGCCTTGTTTGGCTTTCACCAGGTCGGTGCTCTGAATGAACATACCGCCGGAGCCACAACACGGGTCGTATAATGTGCCGTCAAACGGTTCGATAACAGTAGCGATGAGCTGAACAACATCATGTGGTGTATAGAACTCGCCCTCTTCCTTAGTGGCATTAACAGCAAACTCCTTCAGGAAATACTCATATACGCGGCCTATCAGGTCCTTCTCCTCACCAAAAGTCTTGTGGCTAATCTTGTTGACCTCATCCACAATCTTCTTCATGTCGTTGGCTCCAAGATTGCGCTGGGTGAACGTACCTTCCACGAAACAGCCCTTCAGTGTAGGATTTGTTTCACCAATACTGCGCAAAGCGGTATCAAGTGCCACATTCAGTTGAGGTGCAGCCGTATTGATGATAGTTGACCAACGAGCCTCTACTGGCAAGTCGAAAGTACCATCTGCAAAAGTGGCATCATCAAAGAAAGCCTTGATAATCTCCTCGTTGTCTGGATCTAACCCTTCCTCAATGAGTCGTTGACGAAGTGAAGCCACTCCATCCTCGTATTTCTCGCCCATAAAGCGGAGGAACACGAGAGTCAGCATCATATCACGCTTTTCAAAGAACGAGCCGGAGTTCTTTGCTTGCCTTAATATATCTCGACACTTGAACAATATGTTGTCAAGGCTCAGTGTTTCTTCTTTCTTTGTTGATTTCTTTGCCATATCTACTTGTTGTTCTTCTATTTCTCCACCAACTATAATCACATCAATATGATTTACTTCTTCGGTCTCTCTATCACCATATACTTGGCCCCACATTTTGCAAGCGTATCCCAGCCATACGGGCAGTCATCATGCAGATAGAGAAATTGTACGGTAATGTTTTCGTTATTCTCATCATCGTGTGATTCGGAAGAGTAACAGACAAGTGTAACGTACATGTCATTGAGGTCAGGATCTTCTTCCACCCAGTAATTGTCATCGGTGCAGTCGAGCCATTTGTATGTCACTATCTTCTTTGCTTCTTGCTCTGCTATCGCAAGTCTTTTTTCTGCATCGGGAAGTAGCTCTATTAATTTACGATTATATTCCTTGAACAGTAATTTCGCTTTTTTCTTATGTGTCAGCTGTTTTACTTCCACATCAAATTGGCGCATCAGGCTTTTGACCTCTTTGAGAAGTTTCCGAGAGATTGGTTCGAAGTTGCAGAACCCTCCATCAACAGCAACCATAGGGAATCGACGCTGAGCATTGAGACCACTTTCGTCAAGCGAGTACCATGTTACAATGCAGAAGTCTTTATCGCCAGGTCCCACTTCCACCTCGTTAACCTCCATGAAAACGAGAGGGTGCGGAGTGCTTTCTACAAAAGCATCGCCTTTCTTGAAATGTGGCATTGGTTTTGATTCTATTTTATCCATGCTTGCTTTTCTTACAGTTTTACCACCTAAAGGTATATACCATCTACCCTTTAATACGATTACTTGCTTTTCTCTATCCTCAACAGTTCGTTTATATCGACTTCGAGGAGTTCTGCAATCTTGACGAATGTCTCCATAGGTGGCTGGCTGGCATTGGTACACCATTTACTCACGGTAGTCGGTGCACATTCCAACTGCTCGGATAACCACTTGTTTGTTCTCTTCTTATCCGCGAGAACCACTTTGATTCTATTTTCCATTCTTATTGTGCTGAGGTTATTTTAACGAGATCTGATTGTACATTATCAATTTCGGCATATCCTTCGGTATGAAGTGCTTTGTCAAGAATGTCTGTTTTAAAGGCAACATTCGTACCATGACAAAATAGTGTGCCAATGTGGAGTACAAGTTTGTAAAGTTGGTGGCCTTGAATATGAAGATAAGCATTAGTCTCATCAAGATGTTCATATTCCAGTGGCACTTCTTGTTGGAGGTTAGCAATGGCCTCACTAAACAATTTTGTAACTTTTTCCAAATAAACACTACCATTATTTGCAAGTTCTTCACGTTTGGGTTGCAGTGGCAGACAAGCGTTGAACTTGGTAATATTCCATTGCTTATTCAACTCGGAACTCTTGCCATAATGCACAAGATAGAGAAGAGGTTGATAGACAACTTTGGAAAGACCTTGTAGGAAAATGATAAAATCAAATTCTACATTCGGCAACACCCTGACAAGTCGTTCTTGAAGATGTCCGGATTCGCAGAAATGATTCTCCCAAGAATATGCATAAGTCTGAGCTATAAAGTTGTCTGCCGACAATCCTTTTTCTCCTCTCAATTGTCGCAAGTCGCTATCTATGCAAATGAAGAAACGACTGGTGAGAAAAGACTTGTAGCGTAAGCACTGCTCACAACCGTGGGCTTCATTACCTTTATCATTCTTTGAGTATGCCAGAAAATGATAGGTGGCTGGAGACGCTTTCTGGAGTTGATGGTTCCAAAACACTTCGTCTTCGGCATCTTCCAGGTGTACAACTGCCTTTACACCCCTGTCTCGTAACGGAAGATTTTGATAGTATCGTGCCTGTTCTTCGATTCTATTCATATCCATTACTTGACTGGGGTTGTAACATCTTCCATATATATAATCTTGTCACCCCATCCAGCACCAAAAATACTTGGGGAATGTGTAGTGATAAAGAACTGGGCATTGGGATTGAGTTTCGTGAGCGTATCAATCAGTTTATACTGCCAACTGATGTCGAGGGAGTTTTCGGGCTCATCAAGTAATACATAAGACTCCTTGCCTTCCAGAAGAAACACACGAAGCATAATCAGCAATATCTGCTTTTCGCCAGAAGACAGAGCGTCAATAGGTAATATCTGACCCTTGGAAACAATATTGAATTTGTTCCCTTCAATTTCAATGTGTTTTTCTGTCTCTTGAAACAGCCCATTGATGACAGAGCGGAAATCCTCAATTCGTGCTTTCATCTCAGCCTGTTTCTCAGCGGAAGCATCTATCATTGACATACGATAGTACATCATTGATGGCCCTGTTTTCATATCGAACATATAGAACTCTAAATCCTGCGTCAGAGCATTGGATGTTTTACGCTTGTCACGCATGGCTATATTATCGATAGACGGCACATATATAACTTGATTTTTATCTTCGAGATTTTCCAGTGCAAGCTTATAAATCTCATTCAGCAAGGTGGTTTTCCCACTGCCATTGATACCAACGATGATATTTACATCTTCGTTGGCGATAATACTCACATCGTACTTGCCCCAGAGACGGGTCTTAATTTCCTTAATCTTTGAGTATAACATAATGCCGATTCTTTAATATACTTCCTATTTTGATGAGGTTGTACCTTATTATAATTAAATACGCGTACAAAATTAGCTAATTTCCCACGAAATAACGAAGGAAAATCATCTTTTCTGCAAAATACAATCACTTTTATGCCTTTTTCTTCACTTTTGCATCCTTTGGCTCCAAACTTGCAACCTTTTCATCCAAGGTTGCAACCTTTGAACTGGAGGTTGCATCTTTTGTATCAATACTTGCATCCTTTTCTTCGTCTTGTGACAAGACTTGTGACAAGACTTGTGACAAAGCTGGGGACAAAGCTGGGGACAAGCTAGGGACAAACCTGGGTACATCACCGCCATTTTTACCGCCAACATTACCGCCATTTTTACCACCATTATCTGTTACATAGCTTGGGTGCAATCCCCATTCATGAAGGAAGCAAAGAACGTTCTTTGCTTGGCAAAGCAGCAAAGCCGAGCACGGGAACATCCATACGACACAACAGGAATCAAGCGAAAAAAACATTTATTTTGCGAATTAAGTGCGTTTTTTGCGAGATGGTGGTAAAAATCGAGATTAAAACATGACCGAATACCGATTTGGAGAATTTTCTCTTCGTCTAATCAATTGAGCACAAAGAGGGTCGGACTGGATTATAGAAGTGGCAATATTGGTAGAAAAATACGATGGACAAACTTGTAAGAAGCCTATCCAAATAAAGAGAATGGTGCAGGTTTGAGTTTTTTTCGTGCGTTTTCTTTTGGTTGTTTGGATGGGAATCCATACCTTTGAAGCCGTTTCCAAGGAAAAAGGATCATTTTTTTCATCTTTTCCTGTAGTTTTCTGCAAGCCATTGCGTCTAACAAGTGTAAGATTTCAAAAACAACCACACAATGAACCAACAAGAAACTGATTTCTCAAGGCTGGTGAACGAGCAGAAAAGCACCATCTACACGGTGTGCTACATGTTCTCGAACGACCAGGACGAAGTGAACGACCTCTTTCAGGAAATACTAGTCAATCTGTGGAAGGGTTTCGGCAGCTTCGAGGGGCGCAGCGACGTGCGCACGTGGGTCTATCGCGTCAGCCTGAACACTTGCATCACGCAGGACCGGAAGAAGCGGAAACAAAACACCGTTCCGCTCTCCATGAACATCAACCTCTTTGCCGACCAGGACGAGGACACGAAGCAAGTGGCCATGCTTCGGCGCCGCATCAACAAACTGGGGCCTTTCGACCGCGCCATCATTCTGCTTTGGCTCGAGGACATGAGCTACGAGGAGATTGGCCAGGTGGTGGGCATCTCGACAAAGAACGTCTCTGTTCGCCTGTTCCGCATCAAGGAGCAGCTGAAGAAGATTAAAGATTAAAAAACAAACAACAAAAAAATGCAGAAAATTATGGAAACGACGAATAACACTAACAACAATGTCAACATCGAGGATTTGGAGCAAATGCGCTCGCAACTGAATCTGCTCAAGCAGAAACTCGACAGTCAGCAAATCGTGAACGAAAGACTCATGCGACAGTCTATGCGCCAGAAGATGTCGTGGATCAACAAGTATCGTTGGCTGGCGCTGCTCGCCATTCCCGTGGTGGCCCTGTGCTTCCTGCCCGTCACGTTCCAGCTGAGCCTTTCGTGGTGGCTCTACGGGTTCACGGTGCTCTTTGTTGCAGTAGATGCCATTCTCGACTGGTACATCAACCGCATGTCCGCCCAAGACTTCATGCGTGGCAACCTGATGGAAACGGCCGAGCGGTTGGTGCAAATGAAGAAAATACGCAGTCGCCAGACGCTCATCGGCTTCATCGTGCTGATCTTTTGGTTGGGATGGATGTTTTATGAAGTCTATATGGCCGGCCACCGTGTTCCGGGCGACAGTGACATGGTAGCGATTTCCTGGGCCTATATAGGTGGCATGGGCGTTGGCGGCGTGATAGGGCTGATCATTGGTTTCACCATCTTCTTCAAGATGCAGCGCACCAACGACGAGATTATCGAACAGATAGAGGAACTCACGAAGCAATAGTTTTATTTGCAAGCTACAAGATACGAGTTCAGAGTTATG
>DFFM01000008.1:15457-27349 GCA_002369515.1 Prevotella sp. UBA3776
CATAACTCTGAACTCGTATCTTGTAACTATAATCTTCTAACTCTTTTTCCCCGCCATGCCGTCGAGGGTTTCCTTGGCCTCCTCGTTGAGGTTGATGTTGCGGGTGGTCTTGGCCTCGATGGTGCCAGCCTTCATGATGTCGGCCATGTCCACGCCAGTGGCCGACTTCAGCACGTCGAAGGCCTGCTTGATGGCCACGGGCACGTTGCCAGACAGGGTGGCGATGCCGCTCTGCCCCTCGCCTCCGGCACTGTAGATTTTCACGTCTTTGATGGCCGAGATGGGCTTGGCCACATTCTCCACGATCTGCGGCAACACCTCGATCATCATCTGCGCCACGGCGGCCGAGTTGTACTTCTTGTAGGCTTCGGCCTTCTTGTCCATGGCCATGGCCTCGGCCTCACCCTTCTTCAGAATGGCGTAAGCCTCGGCCTCGCCTTTGGCCTTGATGCCCTGCGCCTCCTGCTCCAGCCGGTAGCGGGCGGCATCCGATTCGGCATTTTGGGCCAGTGCCCTCTGCTCGGCCTCATACTTCTGGGCCTCGGCCACGCGTTTGCGCTGCTCCAGGTCGGCGGCAGCGTCAATCTCCACCTTGTATTTGTCGGCATCGGCCTTCTTTTCGATTTCGGCCACCAGCTGGTTTCGCTTGATGTCGATCTGCTCTTTCGAGAGCACCTGCTCGCGGCGCGTCTTCTCAATCTGGGCCTCAACGGTCTTGATGTTGATGGTTTTCTGCTGTTCCTGCTGCTGGATGGCGTAAGCCGCGTCGGCATCGGCCTGAGCTGTGTCGGCCTGCTGTTTGAGCGAAGCGCGCTTCAGGGCCAAGTCGTTGTTTTTCACGGCGATGGCCGTGTCGGCATCCACGCGGGCGTCGTTAGCCTCCTTGTCGGCGTGTGCCACCTGAATCTTGACATCGCGCTCGGCGTTGGCACGGTTGATGCTGGCGTCCTTCTTTATCTTGGCCGTGTTGTCGGCACCCAGGTCGTGAATGAGCCCTTCCTTGTCCGTAACGTTCTGGATGTTGCACGAAATGATTTCGATGCCCAGTTTGGCCATGTCGGGCTGCGCCTTCTGCATCACCTGGTCGGAGAATCCGTCGCGGTCGGTGTTGAGCGATCGCAGGTCGAGCGTGCCGATAATCTCGCGCATGTTGCCCTGCAGCGAGTCTTGCAGCTGGTCGGCAATCTGCGGTGGAGTCATGTTGAGAAAGTTCTTGGCGGCCAGGCGGGTGCCTTCAGGATTGGGTGTGACGCGAATTTTGGCCACGGCATCCACATCGACGTTGATGAAGTCGTTGGTGGGCACACTCTCCTCGGTCTTGATGTCAACGGTGATTTGTCCGAGATAGACCTTGTCCAACCGCTCGAAGAAAGGCACACGGAAGCCTCCCGAGCCGATGAGCACACGCGGCTCCTTGCTCAAGCCGCTGATGATGAATGCATACGATGGCGGTGCCTTGACGTAGGAAATGAGTACGAAGAGCACCAGCACGATGATGGCTGCTACGATGAGAATGACGATTGATAAGTCCATTGTTGTTTTGTTTAGGGTTTGTTGATAATGTTCATTTTAGGTACAAATGCTATGAAAGATGGTTTCGCATTGCCGCAAAGAAGATGCCGGCCTGCTAGAACCATTGCATCAGCACACGCAGGTAGGCCGTGAGTTCTGCGGCCATCTTCTGGTGTTGCCACAGGCTGGGATGCCAGCTGGCACCGTAGAACAGGTCGCCCGTTTGCGGGGTGAAGTTGAAGCGATAGACCTCGTTGTCGCCTTTCTGTTTGGCTTCGGCCTGAATCTGGTCGAGCGTCTTGCGGGCCAGCTCCAGCTCCTTTCCGTTGAGCATCGAGCCGCAGAGGAGCACTATTTTGGCCTTGGGATAATGGCCGCGCACGGTTGCGAGGAACTTGCGGTAGGCTTCGGCAAAGCGCCGGATGTCGTAGTTGTTGGTGGAAAGGTCGTTGGTGCCCAGATTGATGCACACCACGTCGGGCTGATAACGCGAGAAATCCCACCGCTGCTTGAAATCGTTGAAGAGCGTGTATTCGTACTGGGCGGGCATGGGGTCTTTGCTGCCCGTCTTGGGGCCGTCGTAGTTGCGATAGACGCCAATGCCGCTTCGCGCCACCACCCAGTGCTGTGCGTCGAGCTGACGCGAGGTTTCGGCAGCGTAGGTGAAGTAGTGGTTCTCGGTTTCATACTCGAAGGGGTCGTCGCGGTTGATGCTCTCGTTGCCGTAACCGCAGGTGATGCTGTTGCCGATGAACTCAATCTTGCGCTCGGGCAGCCGCGGGGCTTCGGCCAGCTGGCAGCCCGGGTCGAGCACGAATCCGCGGAAGACGGGCTTCAGGTCGTAGCCCTCGACACAGTACATCAGCCTCACGGTGTGCCTTCCGTCAGGCAGCGCCGTTGCCAGCGTGACCACCGAGTCGCGTGGTGCGTTGAAGCTCACCTTGAACGGTTCCGCACGGTCTATCTGGGCCATGAAGTAGCCGCTCATGGGCTTTGCCACCATTTTGAGCGACGTGCCGCAGAACGTGGCCATGATTTGCGTACCGGGGTAGGTGAACGTGGGTGCGTCGGGATTGTCGAAACAGATGCGCCCCGTATAGACGATTCGCGGGTCGGAGGGTTTCACCACCTGTCCCTTCAGCGGAAGCGTGGTGGACGCCACGGAGGTGAGGCTCAGCAGCGCGGCCAGGAGTGTGAAGATTGTTTTTCTCATGTTGACTGTACAGAATGTTTTAAGGATGAATATAAAAAAAGTAAAAGCGCCAGCAGCAGGCTTGAGCCTGCGTTTGGTGGACAATGAAATGTAAAAACGGCACAAAGATAACAAAAAAATAAGTGCAACGGCAAAAAAAACGACAAAATGATTTGTATTTTTCGCGTTCATGTTGTATTTTTGCACCATATTTTTCCAATGGCCGCACCCCAGCGCGCCATCTATCAACAAACACAACCAAAAAAATATCATTATGAGACTCATTATCGAAAGCGATTATCAGCGCATGTCGCAGTGGGCTGCAGAACATGTCATCAAGCGTATCAACGAGGCCAACCCAACGGCTGAGAAGCCTTTTGTACTGGGACTTCCCACCGGCAGCTCGCCGGAGGGCATGTATGCTTGCCTGGTGAAAGCCAACAAAGAAGGCCGCGTGTCGTTCAAGAACGTCATCACCTTCAACATGGACGAATATGTGGGACTGGCCGAAGACCATCCCGAAAGCTACCATTCGTTCATGGCGCGCAACCTGTTCGACCACATCGACATCAAGCCCGAGAACATCCACATACTCAACGGCAACGCCCCCGACCTGACTGCCGAGTGCGCCCACTACGAGCAAATGATTTGTGAGGCTGGCGGCATCGACCTCTTCCTGGGAGGCATCGGCCCCGACGGCCACATCGCTTTCAACGAGCCTTACTCGAGCCTGAGCAGCCGCACACGCGTGAAGACGCTCACCACCGACACCATCATCGCCAACTCGCGCTTCTTCGAGGGCGACGTGAACAAGGTGCCCAAGCTGGCCCTCACCGTGGGCGTAGGCACCGTGATGGACGCCCGCGAGGTGATGATTCTGGTCAACGGCCACCACAAGGCCCGCGCCCTGAAGGCTGCCGTCGAAGGCGCCGTCACCCACGAGTGGACCATCAGTGCCCTGCAGATGCACCAGCACGGCATCATCGTTTGCGACGAGCCTGCCGCCGACGAACTGAAAGTGGCCACCTACAAATACTTCAAGGACATCGAGAAGGAAAACTTGATTTAGTTAGGAGTTAGGAGTTAAGAGTTAGGAGTTAAGAGTTTCAAGATGAGAAGACTTCAAACCATCGCCATACTTTTGACATGTTGGGCCACGGCAATCGTGGCCCAACCCGTTTCTGTGAAGTCGCCCGACGGAAAACTGGTGGTGACGGTAAGCAACGACAACCAGTGCGCCTGGTACGAAGTGAGTTTCGACGGACAGCCCGCAGTGCTGCGGTCGGGGCTCGGACTGAAAACCAACATCGGCGACCTGACCGAAGGGCTCACCATGACCGGCCACCACACGAGCCAGGTGGCCGACTGTTACGAGATGGACCGTGTGAAGGCTTCGCACATCAACTACGAAGCCAACCGGCTGGACGTTGAATTTCAGAACGCCCAGGGGCTGTGCATGACGGTGGTGTTTCAGGTGTCCAACAACAACGTGGCCTTCTGCTACCAGCTGCCGCGCCCCGAGAAAAACAATCCCAAGTGCGCCAACATCTACAGCGAGGCGTCGGCCTTCCGTCTGCCCGACGGCACCACAACGTTCCTCTCGCCGCAAATCAACCCCATGACCGGATGGGAGCGCACCAAGCCCAGCTACGAAGAGGACTATGAGGTGGACCAGCCCATGCAGAAGGCTTCGAAGTTCGGCGAGGGATACACCTTCCCGTGCCTGTTCAAAGCCCCCCTCTCATCCCCCCCAGAGGGGACGACCCAACGCGCAGCCAATCTCTCCCTCCGGGGGGAGACGGAGGGGGCTCTCTGGATTCTCGTCAGCGAGACGGGTGTCTCGAGCGGCTACTGCGCGTCGCACCTGAGCGACTACAACCCCACCGAGGGCTACACCGTGGCCTACCCCATGGAGGGCGAGAACAACGGTGTGGGCAGCGCCTTTGCCGCCGTCTCGCTGCCGGCGCAGACCCCCTGGCGCACCATCACCGTGGGCCAGACGCTGGCGCCCATCGTCGAAACCACCGTGGCCTACGACGTGGTGCGCCCGATGTACGAGCCGTCCAAGAAGTATGAGGGCGGACGCTACACGTGGAGCTGGCTCATCTGGCAGGACGAGAGCATCAACTACGACGACCAGGTGCGTTTCATCGACCTGGCCGCCGAAATGGGCATTGAATATTGTCTGGTTGACAACTGGTGGGACACGCAGATAGGCCGCGAGCGCGTGGCCGAACTGAGCCGCTACGCCCAGAGCAAGGGCGTAAGGCTGATGCTCTGGTACAACTCCAACGGCTACTCCAACGACGCGCCCCAAGGGCCGCGCGACTGCATGAACACCGCCATCGCCCGCGAGCGCGAAATGCGCTGGCTCAAAAGCATTGGCGTGGTGGGCATCAAAGTCGATTTCTTCGGCTCGGACAAGCAGGAGACCATGCGCCTCTACGAGGACATCCTCAGCGACGCCAACCGCTACGGCCTGCAGGTGGTGTTCCACGGATGCACCATTCCGCGCGGCTGGGAGCGCATGTATCCCAACTACGTCAGCAGCGAGGCCGCACTGGCCTCGGAGAACGTGATGTTCGACGAGCGCCATGCCCGCGCCGAAGGGTTCGAACTGACCATGCACCCCTTCTGCCGCAATGCCATGGGCGCCTTCGACTGGGGCGGAGTGATCATGAACCGCCACATGAGCAAGGACAACCAGAGCCGCCACCCGCGCTACACGAGCGACGTGTTCGAAATGGCCACAGGCATCACCAACCAAACCTTCGTACAATGCATCGCCATGCAGCCCAACAACCTGCTGCCCTACAACGGCAAGGCCGACGGAGGCATCGAGCAGTTTGAACGCGACTTCATCCGCCAACTGCCCACACAGTGGGACGAGACGCGCTTCATCGACGGCTATCCCTCGCGCTACGTGGTGCTGGCGCGCCGCCACGGCCAACAGTGGTTTGTGGCCGGACTCAACGGCACCGACCGCGCCATGACGCTCACGCTCAGCCTGCCCATGCTGGCCGGACAGACCGTGAGCCTCTACACTGACCAGCCCCGCCGCAAAGGCGAAACGGTGCCCAAATCGGTCATGAAGCAAATCAAGATAAGCCGCGACGGCAAAGCCAAGCTCACCCTGCAGCCCATGGGGGGAATCATTCTGAGATGAACCCGGCATTGTAAAAAGAAACGAAAAAAAACGCTTTTCATCGAATCAAAAGCGAAAAAATATGTAAAAGGGGCGCAAAGTTGCATTTTTATTCGTAACTTTGTGCCCCATTCCTTTTTTGAGTATCCGCAAAGATGCCACCAGCAGGACGCAGAAAGCGCACCCGCGGTTATTGAGAGGAGACGCTTTCAGCGTCTTGGTGGAACGATTGCGGATAATCATATTCCCTTTTTATCCCCAAGGGAGCGTTCTCATCCCATTCAAACGGAAATCAAGAAAAAAAAAAAAAGACAAACAACATTATTTAAGTAATAATACAGACATAAAAGAAAAGACATGAGAAAAGTATTGTTGACTTTATCACTGCTTGTGATGACCTTGGCCGCTACGGCCATCCCTGCAAAACCAGGACTATGGAAAACCATAAAACTTGCCAACGGAACCGAAGTGCGCGCACAGCTGTGCGGCGACGAGTTCAACCACTATTGGCAGGACGCCAACGGCAAACGTTACATCGCTAGCGGCGACTGCTTTGTGCAGGCCAGCGACGAAACCCTCAGCAAACGGGGGGCTGCCCGCCGCATGAAAGCCGCCAAGGCCCAGCACAAACGGCTGAGCAAGGTCAGTAAGAAAGGAGCGCCCAAACGCGTGGGCGGCGCCACGGGCAACGACTACACCGGCCAGAAAAAAGGACTCATCATCTTGGTGAACTTCACAAAAAAGAAGTTCGAAGAAGGCCACGACCAAGCACTCTACAACCGCATTGTCAACGAGGTGGGATTCACCAACAGCGACGGGTTCAAGGGCAGTGTTCACGACTACTTCCTGGCCCAGAGCGGCGGTGTGTTCGACCTCGACTTCGACGTGCTCGGCCCAGTTGAGATGACCCAGGACTACTCCTACTACGGCAAGAACGACAGCAATGGCGACGACCTGCGCCCCCACGAAATGGTGAGAGAAGCCTGCCTGGGCGTTGACGACCAAGTGAACTTCAAGGACTACGACTGGGACGGCGACGGCGAGGTTGACCAAGTGTTCGTGCTCTACGCCGGTCTGGGCGAAGCCGCCGGAGGTGAAAACAATACCGTCTGGCCCCACGAGTACGCCCTCTCGGGATACAACGATTTTGACGAAAACGGGAAATTGGTTGACTACACGCTCAACTTGGACGGTGTGACAATTGACACCTACGCCTGCAGCAGCGAGTTGACTATTGACTACTATAACAACAACGTTATCGACGGCATCGGCACCATCTGCCATGAATTTTCCCACTGCCTGGGATTCCCCGACATGTACGACTACACCCAAAAAAACTTCGGCATGGGCGATTGGGACCTGATGGATCGGGGCAGCTACAACGGCGACGGCTGCGGCTTTGTGCCCGCCGGATACTCCAGCTACGAGAAGTGGTGCGCCGGATGGCTGGAACCCATCGAGCTGAAAGACGAAGACGTGGAAGTGACCGACCTGAAGCCGCTGAGCCAGGGAGGCGATGCCTACGTCATCTACAACGACAAGAACCCCGACGAGTTCTACCTGCTGGAAAACCGTCAGAATGTCAATTGGGATGCTGAGCTGCCCGGCAAAGGACTGCTGGTGCTCCATGCCGACTACGACCCGGAAATTTGGGAATGGAACGTGGTGAACACCAAAATCACCAAGGACAATTACTATAGCTACTACGGCTACCGATACGGCACTCAGGGTGGCGGCCCGCTCAACGACCACATGCGACTGACCATCGTGCCGGCCGACAACGATGCCAAACTCTTGTCAGAGAGCCGCGACCCATTCCCCTACAACAAGCGCGACAGTCTGACCAACTTCTCCACGCCCAAGGCTACGCTCTACACAGCCAACAGCAACGGCAACAAGACACTCGACAAGGGCATCTACAGCATCAAGCAGAACGCCGACGGAACCATCAGTTTCAACTTCAAGGCCAATCCCTACAATGCGCAGGGCGGCACACCCGATGACCCCGACCAACCCGAACAGCCCGAACAGCCCATCGAAGGAGTAGTGTTCCATGAAACCTTCGACCAGTGCGACGGCACGGGCGGCAACGACGGCAAGTGGACCAACAACCTGGGCTCCACAGACAAGTTCCTCCCCGACAACGACGGCTGGACCACCTATATCGAGCAAGAGTTCGACTACAACGTGTCCTATGGCTGCAACAAGTGCGCCAAGTTCGGAACAAGCCAATACGTAGGAATGGTGATGAGCCCCAACTTCTCGCTCAATGGCGAAGCCACGCTCACCGTGAAGGTGGCTCCATGGGGCAACGGCAAAGAAAACGACCTCAACATCTGGTACGCACCTGCCGATGCTGAAAGCGAAGAAGAACTGGTGGAACTCTACAGCGGCGCACTGACTCCCAATGAGTGGAACGAAATCACCCTGAACGTGACAGGCGAGGGAGAAAGCTACATTATCTTCGACCCTGCCAAGCGACTGTTCATCGACGACGTGCTCATCAACATTCCCAAGGAGGACGACACCACAGGCATCAACAACGCCATTCCGCGTGTGCGCACCGTGGGAGGCCGCATCTACTCCATCGACGGACGCTACATGGGGCTCGACTTCGAAGCCCTGCCGCACGGCATCTACATCATCGACGGAAAGAAAGTGGTGAAATAGCTTCCATTCAGACAACATTACTATAGGTTTCAATCATTTGGCAATATGAGCAAACTGATTCTGAAAAGCCTCGCCACACTGCTCGTCGCTTTGGGATACTCGGCGTGCGACAACCCACACGAAGACCTCTACGGCCCGCCCGTAGTGTACGACCAACCTGAGCCTGGCGACAGCACCCAACAGAACGGGCAAGAACCAACCGGCGATTCAACGAATTGAAAAATCAAACTGTGCACCCCTTTTTGCAACCTGCAGAATGGGGTGCTTTTTTTGAGGAAAACGCTTGGAAGTTTCGTTCTTTTTACCTATTTTTGCGGCGACAACATGTTGGAAAACAAACAAATTGCAAAAGCATGAAGAAACTGTTTCAGAAAGTGTGCGCTGCCACTTTGGTATTGCTGGGGTTCTCGGCGTGCATCTTCCAGCCTAAGCTCTACGGCTCGCCGCCCTGCCTGTACGGCCCGCCACCCGAATTCGAGGACTCTGTCCAGGCCGTCACCCCTGCCGAAACCGACTCGGTGGCCGAAGATGACGACACGGAAAACAGCGTCAACACCCAACCTGCCCAAGCCGACAACAATAGGCAATGACAAACAATTCCAACAACTACCGGCGACTGGGACTGCGCAAGCGGCTGGGGCTGGAAATATTTCGCCTAATGCAAAACAACTTGGTGAAGGAGCACCCTTTGCAACAGTTGTTTTGGGAGTGTACGCTGCGCTGCAACCTGCATTGCCGCCATTGCGGCAGCGACTGCCGTCGCGAAGCCAGTCAAAGCGACATGCCTGCAGAGGATTTTCTGCGGGTGCTCGACAGTGTGAGCCGCCACTACGACCCGCACAAGGTGTTTGTGGTGGTTTCGGGCGGCGAACCTCTCATGCGCGACGACCTCGAGGTCTGCGGACGGCAGATTTACGAGCGCGGCTTTCCCTGGGGCATGGTCACCAACGGCCTTTATCTCACGACAAAGCGGTTTGGCGCGCTCATGGATGCTGGCCTGCACTCCATGACCGTGAGTCTCGACGGACTGGAGCAGAACCACAACTGGATGCGCGGCCACAAGGACAGTTTCGCCCGCGTGTCGGATGCGCTCGACCTGATGGCAGCCGAACCACGGCTGGTCTATGACGTGGTGACCTGCGTCAACGAGCGCAACTACAACGAGTTGCCCGCTCTGCGTGAGTTTCTGATAAAGAAAGGTGTGAAGGCGTGGCGCGTCGTCACGGTGTTTCCTGCCGGGCGAGCCGCCAACGATCCAGCCATGCGACTCACCACCGACCGCATGCGCGGCGTGATGGACTTTATACGCAAGACCCGCGCCGACGGACGCATTGTGGCCAGCTATGGTTGCGAGGGGTTTCTGGGCAGTCTGGAGCACGACGTGCGCGACTATTTCTACCATTGCAGCGCGGGTGTGACGGTTGCCTCGGTGCTCATCGACGGCAGCATCTCGGCCTGCACCAGCATACGCTCCAACTTCCATCAGGGCAACATTTACAAAGACGATTTCATGGACGTTTGGGAAAACCGCTTTGAACCCTATCGCAACCGCGAGTGGATGCGCCAAGGCGCCTGCGCCGACTGCAACATGTTTCGTTACTGCCGAGGCAACGGCATGCACCTGCGCGACGACAATGGACAACTAATGATGTGTAACCTAAGAAAACTGGAGGGCAAAGAATGAATCTACGCTATGCTATCAACGCTTTTCTGGCAAGCCTGCTGGTGATGCTGGGCTTTACCTCGTGCAAAACTACCGCCAACGGCCAGGACGGCGGCAACCAAAAGTCGATTTCAAAGAAGAACAACGACAACCCCAACCGAACCATTAGGGTGCTCTACGGTCCGCCGCCCGCTAAGTACAAAAGTCCCATAGCGCCCGAACCGAAAAAACTTCTCTACGGTCCGCCGCCCAGCGGTTATCGGACAGCAAAAAAAGATGTGCCACAACAGTGACACATCTTTTTTTTGTTGCATGATAACGGTTGATTAGCGTACTGAAAACGCAGCATCACAATTAGTTGCGGAACACCAGTCCTTCGCCGAACTCGTCGATGATGATGGGCTTTGTGCGGTCCACCTCGTCGGCCAAGAGTTTCTTCGACAGGTCGTTGAGCACCAGTGTCTGGATGGCCCGCTTCACGGGGCGCGCACCAAAGTCGGGATCGTAGCCCGCATCGGCCAGATAGAGGATGGCCTGGTCGGTGGCTCGCAGTTCGATGCCCTGCGGTGCCAGCATGTCGGCGACGCGTTTCATCTGCAGGCGCACCACATCGGCAATCTGCTCGCGGCTGAGCTGCTGGAAGGTGATGATTTCGTCGATACGGTTGAGGAACTCGGGCCGCATGTTGGCTCTCAACTGTTCGCGGGTGGCATTGCTGGTCATGATGATGATGGTGTTCTTGAAGTTGGCCGTGCGCCCCTTGTTGTCTGTCAGCCGCCCGTCGTCGAGCACCTGCAGCAGAATGTTGAACACGTCGGGGTGGGCCTTCTCAATCTCGTCGAAGAGCAACACCTGATAAGGCTTGCGCCTGACAGCCTCGGTCAGCTGTCCGCCCTCGTCGTAGCCCACGTAGCCCGGAGGCGCACCAATCAGCCTCGAAACGCTGAACTTTTCCTGATATTCGCTCATGTCGATGCGCGTCATCATCTGCTCGTCGTTGAACAGATATTCGGCCAGCGCCTTGGCCAGTTCGGTCTTGCCCACGCCAGTAGTGCCAAGGAAGATGAACGAGGCAATGGGGCGCTTGGGGTCTTGCAGTCCGGCGCGGCTGCGTCGCACGGCGTCAGAGACGGCCGTGATGGCCTCGTCCTGCCCAATGACACGGTGGTGCAGCTCCTCCTCCAGATGGAGCAGTTTCTCGCGCTCGCTCTGCATCATTCGGGCCACGGGAATGCCCGTCCAGCGGCTCACCACCTCGGCAATGTCGTCGGCGGTGACTTCCTCGCGCACCAGCCGCTGGCTGTCGGCCTCGCTGTTGAGCCTATCCTGCACGGCGCGGATGTCTTCTTCAAGTTCCTTCAGCTTGCCGTAGCGTATTTCGGCCACACGCTGATAGTTGCCCTCGCGCTCAGCGCGCTCGGCCTCGTAGCGCAGGTTTTCCATTTCCTGTTTGTCCTGCTGAATTTTGTTCACCAGCTGCCGCTCGCCCTCCCACTTGGCGCGGAACTGGGTTTCCTGCTCGCGCAGGTCGGCAATTTCCTTGTCCAACTGGGCTATCTTCGGTTGGTCGCCTTCGCGGCGTATGGCTTCGCGCTCAATTTCCAGCTGAGCCAGCTTACGGGTGATTTCGTCCAGTTCCTCGGGCACCGAGTCGCGCTCCATGCGCAGTTTTGCGGCGGCCTCGTCCATCAGGTCGATGGCCTTGTCGGG
>DFFM01000008.1:27399-47598 GCA_002369515.1 Prevotella sp. UBA3776
TGGCCTTGTCGGGCAGGAAGCGCTCACTGATGTAGCGTTCCGACAGTCTCACGGCGGCAATACAGGCATCGTCCTGAATACGCACCTTGTGGTGGTTTTCGTAGCGTTCTTTCAGCCCACGCAAAATGCTGATGGCACTCAGCTCGTCGGGCTCATCCACCATCACCGTCTGGAAACGGCGCTCCAGGGCCTTGTCTTTCTCGAAGTATTTTTGGTATTCGTTCAGCGTGGTGGCACCGATGGCCCTCAGTTCGCCGCGCGCCAGTGCCGGTTTCAGTATGTTGGCCGCGTCCATGGCGCCCTCGCCTCCTCCGGCTCCCACCAGGGTGTGAATCTCGTCGATGAACATGATGATGCGCCCCTCACTGCGCGTCACCTCGTTGATGACGCTCTTGAGCCGCTCCTCAAATTCGCCCTTGTACTTCGCACCGGCCACCAGCGCGCCCATGTCGAGCGAGTAGAGTTGTTTGTCTTTCAGGTTTTCGGGCACGTCGCCGCGCACAATACGCTGTGCCAGCCCCTCCACGATGGCGGTTTTGCCCGTTCCCGGCTCACCTATCAGGATAGGGTTGTTTTTCGTTCGGCGGCTCAGGATCTGCAACAGCCGCCTGATTTCGTCGTCGCGTCCGATAACGGGGTCGAGTTTGCCCTGCCGCGCCAGTTCCACCAGGTTCTTGGCATATTTCTCCAGACTCTGGTAGTTGTCGTCGGCGTTCTGGCTTTGCACACGCTGCCCCTGTCGAAGGTTGCGTATGGCCTCAGCCATGTCGCGCTCGGTACATCCCGCATCCTTCAGAATACGGCTGGCCGTAGAGTTGACGCTCAGCAGTGCCAGCATCAGGGCCTCCACGCTCACAAACTCGTCGCCCAACTTTTGGGCGGTTTCCTGTGCGCGCACCAACACGCTGTTGGCATCGGCACTCAAGTAGGGTTGCCCGGCTCCCTGCACACGCGGCAGGTGGCGCAGTTCTTCGCCCAGCAGCATTTCTATCTGCCCGGCGTTCACACCCAGTTTCTGCATCATGTAGCCCACTACGTCGCGGGCTTTCTCCATGAGTCCTTTCAGCAGGTGAACAGGCTCCACCACCTGTTGGCCGTTCAGCTGAGCCGTGTTCACGGCAGCCTGAACCGACTCCTGCGCCTTGATGGTAAATTTGTCTAATGTCATTTGTTGTTCCTCCTTATTCTATTTATTGTTTTTGCCAATGATGTTAGTCTTTTTTTCTTTCACTCTTTCTGCCTTCATTCGCTCAAACTCTGTGCCCAAGGCGCAGAAAACGACAAAACGACAGCCCGGCCTGCCGTTTTGTCGCACACGCATTGCTCTGACTTTTCTCCTCTCCCACAAAACAAAGGGGAAGATATGTAATAGCGAGGCCATTAGCGACATGCTCAAGACTACCTGACGAACCAGAGACCGCTCAAAAAAAAATGATTATCCGCAAAGATACAACCAGCAGGACGCTTCAGCGTCTTGGTGGTACGATTGCGGATAATCGTAAAAAAATGCCCGAGGCTCTTTCGATGGAGCCTCGGGCGCTTTTTGTGAACAATACGATCGCAGCAACTTACATCACCACATCGACGACGTGCTCGCCGGGGGTGTAGGGAATGGTGTTGCCATCAACAGGCTGGCCGTCGAGTACGACCTGCTTGACGCCTTTCTGGCTGCCGTTGGGACGGATGGTGATGGTGTACTGTGCATCGCGGAAGCGGCGCCGAACGGTGTAGTCGCGGGCCGTTTCGGGCAGACAGGGGTCAATCTGCAAACCGTCGTACTGGGGCTTGATGCCGAGAATGTACTGGCTGACGGTGAGCCACATCCATGCAGCCGTGCCCGTGAGCCACGAGTTCTTGCCCTCGCCGGGACGGAAAGCATCCTTGCCGGCCACCATCTGGCAGTTGACGTAGGGCTCCACCTTGTGCAGCGTCTGGTATTTCTCCTCGACGTAGGAAGGCAGAATCTTGGCGTAGTGGGCCCAGGCGTCGTTGCCACGTCCGGCCAGCGTTTCGCCGATGATGACCCAGGGGTTGTTGTGGCAGAAGATGCCCGCATTCTCCTTGTAGCCCTCGGGGTAGCTGGAAATTTCGCCGTATTCATAGATGTACTTGGTGAAGGCGGGATTGTTGAGCACCATGCCATGCTCGCACTCCAGGTATTTTTTGCAGGAGTCGAGGCTCTTGGCCACCATCCCCTCGTCGGCTCCGATTTCGGCCATGGTACACCATCCCTGCGACTCGATGAAGATTTTGCCTTCCTCGCACTCGTTGCTGCCAATCTTGCGCCCGAAGTAGTCGTAGGCGCGCAGATACCACTCGCCGTCCCATCCGTCTTTCTTCACGGCGGCAACCATGGCATCGACGGCCTGCTGCATGCGCTTGGCTTCTGCTGAGTATTCGGGGTTTTCGGAGTATTCGGGGGTTTGGGCCAGTTTCTTGCAGAGGGCGACGTACTCCTTGCCCGTGACGACAAAGAGGCCGGCAATCATGAGGCTCTCGGCCTTCGAGCCTTCGCTCTTGTTCTCGGTGGTTTGGAACGACTCGTTGGGATCCCACGAGAAGCAGTTCAGGTTGAGGCAGTCGTTCCAGTCGGCGCGTCCGATGAGCGGCAGGCAGTGGGGGCCCAGGTTGTTGATGACGTGGTTCATGGAGACCTTCAGGTGCTCAAAGAGCGTCACCTCGCTGCCGGGCTGGTTGTCGAAGGGCACCATCTCGTCGAGGATGGAGAAGTCGCCCGTTTCCTTGATGTAGGCCACAGTGCCGAAGATGAGCCAGCAGGGGTCGTCGTTGAATCCGCCGCCGATGTCGTTGTTGCCGCGTTTGGTGAGCGGCTGGTACTGGTGGTAGCAACCGCCGTCGGGGAACTGCGTGGAGGCGATGTCGATGATGCGCTGGCGGGCGCGGGGCGGTATCTGATGGACAAATCCCACGAGGTCCTGGTTAGAGTCGCGGAAGCCCATGCCACGGCCTACGCCGCTCTCGAAGAACGAGGCGGAGCGCGAGAAGTTGAACGTCACCATGCACTGATACTGGTTCCAGATGTTCACCATGCGGTCCAGTTTGTCGTTGCCCGTGCTGACGCTGTAGATGCTGAGCAGACGGTCCCAATAGAGGCGCAGCTGGTCGAAGGCGGCGTCCACCTTCGCGGCGGTGTCGAGCTGGTCGATGAGTGCGTGGGCCTTGTCCTTGTTGATGACCTGCGGAGCGGAGAATTTCTGGTTCTGCTCGTTCTCCACGTAGCCCAGCAGGAAGATGTAGTCTTTCGACTCGCCCGGCTGCAGCGTCACCTCGATGTAGTGCGAGGCGATGGGGCTCCATCCGTGGGCATGGCTGTTGCGCGGCCGGCCTTCCATCACGGCGTCGGGGTTGGCAAACTCGTTGTAGAGTCCCACGAAGGTTTCGCGGTCGGTGTCGTAGCCTTGTATCTCGGTGTTGACGTGATAGAAGGCGTAGTGGTTGCGGCGCTCGCGGTATTCGGTCTTGTGGTAGATGGTGGCGGCAGAAGCGGTGGTTTCAATCTCCACTTCGCCGGTGGAGAAGTTGCGCTGGAAATTCTCCATGTCGGTGGCAGCATTCCACAGGCACCACTCCTCGAACGAGAAGAGTTTGAGTTGTTTCACTTCGTTGGTGGTGTTCGTAAGGGTCAGTTTCTGCACCTCGCACCATTTCTTCAGCGGCACGAAGAAGAGCACCGAGGCCTGCACCCCGTTCTTGCACCCCGTAATGCGGGTGTAGCCCATTCCGTGGCGGCACTCGTAGAAGTCGAGCGGTGTCTTCGTGGGTTTCCACCCTGGCGACCACACCGTGCCGCCATCGTTGACGTAGAAGTAGCGGCCGCCGTTGTCCATCGGGACATTGTTGTAGCGGTAGCGGGTGATGCGGCGGAACTTGGCGTCTTTGTAGAACGAATAGCCTCCGGCTGTGTTTGAAATGAGTGAGAAGAAGTCTTCGTTGCCCAGATAGTTGATCCAGGGCCACGGTGTGCGCGGGTCGGTAATCACGTACTCGCGGTGCTCGTCATCGAAATGACCGTAACGTTTCTGTTCCATAGATTTGTGTGGTTATTGTTCTGAATGTGTGGTTATTGTTATGAATGTGTGGACGTTGTCCTAAAAAATAGGATATACTGTTGCTTTTTTATTCTGACTGTTTTTCTGGTTTCTCGTTGTACGGACCAACCGCTCAACGGTGCAAAGATACAACAAAAAAAGTATTTCGGAGCGAAACGACCGTTAAATGTATTGAAATATGACGCCAGCGCGGCATGTCCGCACCGCGAGCTGTTTCAGCATGCCAAAGGGCTGCGAAAATAGTTCACGACGACAGCCGCAAATTTTCTAGAGAATTTGAAAACAGCGTCGGGAGTTATTTTCGTAACTCCGTGCTTTACGAAAATATCTCCCGACGCTGTGATGGCCAAGCGGTGTCCTAGGCCCCGAAAGCAGTGGGATGCGAGGGCCTGCGGGGGCTTGCGCCCACTGCACTTCGGAATCCTATTTCACTTCGAAATCGAGCGACTGCAAGTCCTTGTCGAGCGACGACGAGCCGTAGAGAATCTGGTAGCGGCCCGGACGCGTTGACAGCTCGTCGATGCTGGGGTCATAGTATTCGAAGGATTCGCCGTCGAGGGTGATGGTGGCGGTGGCCGTCTGGCCGGGGTCGAGGTGCAGTTTCTGGAATCCGCGCAGCGACTTGATGGGGGCATCCTTGTAGTCGAGGGCGCGCACATACACCTGCACCGTCTCGTCGCCGCTGCATTTGCCGGTGTTAGTCACGGGCACACTGACGGTCACCTTGCCGTCCTCCTTCATGGAGCTGCTTGAGAGTTTGCCCTTGCCGTAGGCGAACGTGGTGTAGCTGAGACCGTAGCCGAAGGCGTAGAGCGGCTGTCCGCGGAAGTAGCGGTAGGTGCGGTTCTCCATGCTGTAGTCCAGGAAGTCGGGCAGGTCGTCGTTCGAGCGGTAGAACGTGACGGGCAGCTTGCCGCTGGGGCAATAGTCGCCGAAGAGCACGTCGGCCAGCGCGCGGGCGCCACCCTGTCCGGCATACCACGCCTGCACGAGGGCGTCAATCTGGTCTTCCACGCTTCCGAAGGCGATGGCCGAACCCGAACAGTTGACAAACACCACGGGGCGACCCGTCTGGTGCATGGCGCGCACCAGTCGCTGCTGCACGTTGGGCAGCTCGATGGTCTGCTTGTCGCCTCCTTCGCCTTCCATCTGCGCCGAGATGCCGCCGATGACGACGATGGCGTCGGCCTCTTTCACTTCGTTGGCCAGCGGGGTGAAGTCGATGAGGTTGCGCTCGCAGAGGTCGCCTCGCAAGAGGGCGAACTGTCCGTCGCCATGGCGATATTCAATGCTCACGTCGTAGGTCTTGCCCTTCTCCACGCCGAACGACTTGTAGGTGGGTGTGCGGTGCAGATAGCCGCCGCGCATGTTGCCCGGCTGGCCTTCGTCCACCACCTGGCCGTTCACGCGCAGCGTGTAGCCGTTGTCGGTGAAGAAGTAGTATTTCATGTCGCCCGTGAACGTGGACTTCCACTGGCCGCTGACGCGCACGGAGAGCTGGTCGCGGTCAACGCCCTGGGCAAATCCCCACGCTCCGAACGTGCTGAAGTTCAGCTGGCTGTAATATCCGGTGACGGCCGGCTGGCCGCTCAACTCCTTGTTGTTGAAAAATTCCACCAGCATGCCTTTCCCCTCGTTGAACTCCTGCAGGTGGGGCACGGTGGCGTAGTCGTCGTTCAGCTCACACGCCTTTTGGTAAATCACATTCGCTCCGGGCACAGCAGCCTTGATGCCGTCGAGCAGCGAGTGGGTGTGCTCCTTGGTGGGGGTGCCGCCATAGTTGCCGTTGAGCATGGCTGCGTCGGCTGCGTTGGGACCCACCACAGCGATGGTCTTGAGGTTCTTGGAGAGTGGCAGCACGGGCGTTGACTGCTGGGCGGAAGCGGCGTTTTTCAGCAGCACCATCGACTCGCGGGCCACCTGGGTGGCCAGCGCGTCGTTCTGCTCGCTGCTGATGACGCTCTCTGACAGCTTGGCCCAGGGCAGCCGGTCGGCGGGGTCGAACATGCCCAGCTCGAAGCGGCCGTAGAGTGTGCGGCGCAGGTGGTCGTCGAGCGTCTGTTCCCTGATGAGCCCTTTCTGCAGGGCTTCGGTCAGCACCATGAACACCTTGCCGCACTCCAGGTCGGTGCCGTTGAGCACGGCATCGACCGATGCCGAGAGCGCATCTTTGTGGGTTTCGTGCTGTCCCGGGGTGTAGAAGTTGTTGATGGCGTCGCAGTCGGTCACCACCAGTCCGTCGTAGCCCCACTTGCGGCGCAGGATGTCCACCAGCAGGCGGTCGCTCGTACAGCAGGGAGTGCCCTCGTAGCGGTTATAGGCGCACATCACCTCGCGCACGTTGCCTTTGGTCACCAGAGCCTTGAAGGCCGGCAGATAAGTTTCCCACAGGTCGCGCATGGACACGGTGGCGTTGTAGGTGTGGCGCAGCGGTTCGGGTCCACTGTGTACGGCGTAGTGCTTGGCACAGGCGTGGGTCTTCATGTAGTGCGGGTCGTTGCCTTGCATGCCGAGCACGTTCTGAACGCCGAGCACGGCATTCATGTAGGGGTCTTCGCCATAGGTCTCCTGGCCGCGTCCCCAGCGCGGGTCGCGGAAAATGTTCACGTTGGGGCACCAGAAGGTCAGCTCGGGGTTGCCGGGATAGTAGATGGTGCCCATGGGAATGTTGAACACATTGTGGTCCGAGCGGTTCCAGTTGGCGCGCGCCTCGTCGCTGACGGTGCTGAACACGTCATAGACCTGCTGCGGATTGAAGGCGGCGGCCATGCCGATGGGCTGCGGATAGACCGTGTAGTCGCTCTGCCGCACACCGTGGCAGGCCTCGCTCCACCAGTTGTACGAGGGAATGCCCAAACGGTCCACCGACACCGACTTGTTCATCATCAGGCCCACTTTCTCTTCGGCCGTGAGCAGCGAGAGCAGGTTCTCCACGCGCTCGGCGAAGCTCAGCGCCGGGTCGAGGAACGGGTAGGCAGGCACTTGCTTGTCGGTGAGCGGAACGGTGGCGGTGGCTGCGGGGGTGCTGTCCTCCACCATGGCGCGCACCGACAGGGCTCCCAGGGTGCGTCCGTCCTGATCAATCAGTTCGACGCTGCGGAAGGTCTTGCCGCGCGAGTCGGCGGGGTTGAACACCACCAGCACGGGCGTTTTCTGCCCGGGCTCAACGGGCTGGGCGTCGTAGCGCGCACTGATGCACTCGCAGCTGGGAACGACCTTGGCTATGCGCAGGGCGGCCTTCGACTTGTTCTCGAGCACGAAGGTGTGGCAGCGCGCCCCCAGACGGGCGTTCACCGTGCCGAAATCCCACTCGTAGGCATCGAAACGGGCCGTTGCCTGTTTGTTTTTTCTAGTGTGCTGTTTGTTCTTTTGCGCCAGGGCGGGCACCACGGCCAGCAGGGCGCACAAAAGGGTCAGAAAAATCTTTTTCATGTTTTCAGGGTTGGTTTCGTTTCCAAGATTTAGACAGCAAAATTACGTTTTTCCGCCCACATCTCCAAACAAAGAATTGCCCAAATGTGGCTCGCTGGCCGAAATGTAACATCAAAAAACATACGTGTTACAGAAAAAATGTTTATCTTTGCCGATGGCAAACTGTACTTCAACCTTTTCACACAACCATTCACCCACCATTAAGCCCATGAAAAAAGCATTTGTCTTCTGCCTGCTGATCGCAGTATGTTGCTCGGCGGCAAGCGCACAGAACACCCTTCAGAGCATACGAGAGCGCTATGCCAACATTAAGAGCGACATTGCCGAAATGATGAAGGAAGACGGTTTCCCGCCTGTGTACTACCACCTGCAGGTGAAACAGAACCTGCCGGGGACGGGCTTCCACAACGAGGACGTGAAGATGTACTACGACGAACGCGACGACGACGAAGTGTATCCCTCGCACTATGTGACGTTCATCACGGCCAAGTACAACTTTGCCGCCCGCGAGTTCTACGAGGAATATCTCTACGACGCCGACGGCAAGATTGCCTTCATCTACGTCCGTACGCCCGATGCCGACGAAGACTCTTCCACGGTGCATGACTTCCGCCTGTATTTCTCGCAAGGCAAACTCTTCCGCTGCATCATAAAAAAAGCGCCGCTGGACAGCAACGACTTCAAGGAGCTGCACAACGGAACATCCGTGCCCAAGAACTTCTCGACATTCCATCAGGAGTGGCTACATCAAGCCGACATCTACCGCCGCCTTTTCGAGGCCACCGATGCCGCCACGAGGCTCTAGAGCGTGTGCCTCACGCAGAGAAATCTCGTTTCAGGCGAGGAATTTTTTCTCACGCAGATTGGTTTTGTCTCACGCAGATTATTCTTTTCTCACGCAGAGGCGCGGAGGATTCTTTGAGGGAATAGAGGATTTTTTGAGAAACTGAGGATTTTTGAGAAGCGGAGTTTTTTGAGAAGCGGAGGACTTTTGAGAAGCGGAGAACTTTTGAGAAGCGGAGAAACTTTGAGAAGCGGAGGACTTTTGAGAATACGACAAAGAGCGACCGTCGGTCGCTCTCTCTGTTTTCTCCTTTCCCTCTTTAAAACATTTCTCTTAAACTCAAGAATCCTCTGCGCCTCTGCGTGAGAAAAATATCTGCGTGAGAAAAACCAATCTGCGTGAGAAAAAAACTCGCGTGACTAGCCCGCAACGATTCTCGCCTCCCATTTACCCCGGAACAGCCGCCAGAGGAACATCAGCCCACGGAAAGTCAGCTCGATGGCCATGGCCGTCCACACGCCTCGCAAACCATAGTCCTGGGCCAGCAGGGCGGCCAGCGAAAGGCGCACCAGCCACATGGAGCACAGGTTCATCAGAGCGGGACGCATCGTGTCGCCCGCACCCACAAACACACTGTAGCACACGATGGAAGCGGCAAACATAGGCTCGGCAAAGGCCTCGATGCGCAGCACAGCAGCTCCCAGCTCGATGATTTCGCTCACGGGGGTCATCAGGGCCATCAGCTCAGTGGCTGCGAGATACATCACAACGCCCATTACGGCCATTACGGCCATGCCCAAAAACACTGTCATGCGGGCGAACGAGCGGCAAAGGTCGCGCCGCGCAGCCCCCATGCTCTGCCCGATGAGCGTCGTGGCGGCCTCACCTATGCCGTAACCGGGCATGTAGCACAGGCTCTCGGCGGTGATGGCGAACGTGTTGGCGGCAATCGAGATGTTGCCCAGCGGAGCAACAATCATGGTGCTCACAATCTGCGCACCACTCATCAGAATGCTCTGCGCGGCCATGGGCGCACTTATCTTCAACGCATTGCGCACGTAGTCCCAGTTAACTCGAAAGTTTAATGGAGAGAGTGTGCCTCTTGCTCTCCTAGCCTGCTTGTCCATTTCCAAAGCCATTCTCTCCCCACTCACCTCTTTCCTCTCTCCGCTGAACCTTCCTCTAAACAGAGCCAACATCTCGCTGCGGAACATGGCATAGTAAGCCTGCACCAGCGCACCGATCACCACGGCCAAGCCCGTGCCGATGGCAACGCCCAGCACACCCAAGTGGAAAACGAAAATGAAAATGAAGTTGAACACCACGTCCATCACACACATCAGGATGCTCATGATGCTCGGTATGCGCATGTTGCCGCTGCACTTCAGCATGCTGCCCGAAAGGCCCGAGAGCTGGAAAAACGGCATCACAAGCATGAACACGCTGAAATAGATGGTGGCGTCGCGGGCTATGTCGGCACCGCCACCCAGCCAATAGGGCAACCGACCGCTGATGAACAGACCCACCACACCTATCACCGCGCTGAACAACAAGGCAAAGAGCAGCGCGTGGCGAAAAACGTCGCGCGCCTTCTGAAAATCGTTCGCACCAATGAAATGGGCCACCTGAACCGAGAAGCCCATCGAAATGGCACTCGTCAGACTGCCGCACAGCCATGTCGATGACTCCACCAACCCGCAGGCGGCGGCGGCCTCAACGCCGATGCGACCCACCATGGCCTGATCGATGAAGAACATCATCACGCTCGTGATCTGTGCCAAGATGGAGGGAATGCTCAACTGCACAATCAGCTGGAGCTTCTGACTGCCCGTCATCGGCTTTCCCCCGCGAATCAGCAGCAACAGCTGGTCGCTCTTTCGTTGTTTCTTTGCGGCTTCCATCGTTATCGGCTTCTATATAACTAAATAGCTGTTCGTCTGTTTTGCAGTAGGAGGTGACGTGTCCCACGTCACAATCCGTGAATTTGTGACGTGAGACACGTCACCTCCTGCTTGAACGCTGCAAAAGTACGAAATTTTACGCACAGTCGCCACGTTTGTCACGAAAAAAAGAGCAGCCCCGTTGGTGGGTCTGCTCTTTTTCGGTTATAGAGAATGCTACAATTCTTAAGAACTATTCTTCAGGGTCGTCCCAAACGCTGTAAGGCTTGGCACCGAACTCATCATTGTATTCCTCTTCCGAGGGTGTCACTTTCTGGTCGTCCTTCGTTTCGTCAAGTTTCGAAGCTGAAGCCAGAAGGCTCTCGTAGCCAGCCACAAGCATCTTTATGCTAGGCTCAATATATTCTTTTTTCATTTTCATCGTTTTCTTGCTTTTAATTTTCAATTGTCAGTTATCAATTGTCAATTACTTCACAATTACCTTCTTGCCGTTCTGGATATAGACACCGGTCTTAGCCTTGCCTTCCACCTTGCGACCGCTCAGGTCGTAGAGGTTGCCATTGATGGCATTGTTCAACTCAACGGCATCGATAGCATCAACCAGGTTGTCATTTTCATCATAGAAGTTAATCTTCACGCCCTGAGCGTCTGCAGGCAACTCGAAGTAGCCACGGAAGCCCTTCAGCGAGGCACTAGAACCACCCTTCATAATCTTTCCTGTTGAAGGAACAACACCATACTTGCCTTGCATGTCAGGAGCTTTGATGGGAGAATATGTTCCGAAGAACGGGGCATCGTCTGTTGAAGGCTCAGTTGCTGTGATACTAATGTTTTCAAGAACAACAAGGTTGTCAACATCACGTTCAATGCTTTCAGCATAGACAATGAAAGGAACGCCGGCGCGATAGTTTGTGGTAGTTCTGAAACTCAGTTCACCATCACTGTAACCTGAGCAATAATAAACCTTATAATTCTCGCCGAAGATCTTGTTCAGATGGTCAGTAGTAAAAGCAAACGGCAGAGCAATAGTGTTCCAACCGGCCTTAGCACTGTATTGGAGGCCAGAAGTAGAATAGTCTGTGCCTTCTTCGTATGTCCAACCGTCCTCACTCAACTGGGGAATAGCGACGATTTCAACATTCTGAGCGCTCACGGTCTTTGCCTCAACTTCGGCAACATCCTTCAGTGTGACTTCAATAGACACATTATCGAATGTATTTGGTTCGTTAGGCAGATAAGTCAGCGTTATAACAGCCTCACCACCAACAGCAAGCTCGGCCTCCTGCACATCAACTTCCTCAGTTCCGAAATACAGTTTGGCAACAGCTGTCTGAGCCTCTGTGCCTGTATTCTTAACAGTGACCGATGCCTCGTAAGTAGCATACTGCTTACCTGTTGTCGGCAGATTGCTGGCCGTAATCATGAAGTCGGCAGCAAGCAGGTCGAGCTGGAAACCAGAGAAGTTATCAACACTTGAGTACTTACCATTGAACTTCAGATAATAAGTACCAGAAGACGGGGCTGTAAAGGTCGTCGTACCAGCAGCAGTGAATGGAGAACCATCCATATCAATCCAATTCTCACCATCAGAAGAATATTGAATTGTCAAAGGATCGGTAGAGTCAGGACCACTAATGTCAAAGGTCAGTTGCTGGCCTTCCTCGGCTTTCAAGCGAGGAGTAACCAAAGTGTTATCATTACTATTCCCTGCAGAAGCCATATAGGTACCATTATTACCATAGCCACTATTTGAGCATGTCCATCCGTTGTTTGTCCACTCTGAAGGAATGCTTCCACTCTCGAAGTCCTCCTCCCAAACGTTCGGGTCTTTTGAAGTAGCTGAAACGGTAATGGTCTTCACATCGTACGTGCTGCCATAGTTAGGAGTTAGCTTCACATTCGCATTAAATGTTCCCCATATACCCTCAGCATAGTTATAGGTAACGGTAATGGTTCCTGTTTCTCCAGGAGCAACTGTCAGGCTCTGAGCAGGCTCTACCGTAAAGTTTTCGGTGTTGTCGTTGGTAATTGTGACCACCAAATCGGCATCACCAGTGTTGCTAACGGTGATGGTTTCGCTCTTCACCTCATTCACTTTACCGAAGGCTATGCTCGTCTTGTCGATACTCATCACAGGTTTCGGCTCCTTGTAATAAGAAGTCAGGTTGATGGTGTAGGGGCTGAGACCACTTTCTTCTGAAGGAGTAATCGTCAGTACGCCACTACCATCATGGGCAGGAGTACCGATGGTAACTACAACACTACCACCAGCTTCAATCGTTGCAGAAGCAGGATCAACGGTATAGTCATCGGTAGCTGCTATCGTTACGTCGAGATCGGCAGTTCCATCGTTCTTCAGTGTAATAGTCTTGGTGCTGACAGCAGGTACATCACTATAGCCCCAACTCAGAGAACCGCCATTAGCAATACCTTCAACCTCAAGTTTCGGACGTGGAGTTTGGTCTAATTGACCACCATATACATTATCAATGCTTGCATAGGAAGCTACAAAGCGCACATACTTGGTTCCTGCAGGTATTGTCACGCTGCAACTCTGCCATTCATTCAAGCCCATGCCAGAGAATGTTTGCAAATCAGAGAAGTTTGTTCCGTCTGTTGAAGTCTGAACAATCACCTTGCCTTGATAAGCTGCCCCATAAGAAGCCCAACTACTGCATCCTGCAGCATCAAAAGCAAAGGTCTCACCATCTTCGAATACCATCATTGGAGTGGTCAACTGAAGATTTGTGTTGTTGCCAGTTTTGGCATAGCCATCGGTAAATGTCCATGAACCTGTAGAAGTCCATTCAGCAGGAAGGGCCTTGCCTGAAAAGTCTTCAAACATCTTATACGGATCTTTAACGACGGCACTTAAGGTGATGGTTACCGGGTTGATGCCGTCAACAGCAGGATTCGGAGTGATGGTCACTGTTCCTGTAGCTGTTTCAGAAGGAGCAGCAATTTCAAGCGTTTCTTCACCTCCAGCGGCAATCGTTTTAGAAGCTGCACATGTAAATCCTCCTGTAGTAGAGATGGTTACAGTGATTGATTCTGTTCCAGGATTCATCAAAGTCAATTCTTTTGTTTCGCTAGGATTGACCATACCGAAGTTAAGAGTACCATTATCATCACCTGTTACCATCAAAGCGGGACCTGAAACTTCATCGATTGTTGAAGCTGTTATTTGGTCAATTCGAGATTTAATCAACTGAATAGCAACATACTTTCCACTTGTTCCTAAGTCAAATGATTTTTTATCGCCCCATGAGCTGGATGTAGAAGTTGTAGCAAGTTGTGAACCAATGGTAAATGTATCGCCATTCTTGGTTGCCTCAAAGAAAGTAATAGTACCATTAGAAGATTCTGCTCTCCTTGCATAATAAGAAAAAGTACCAGTAAGTTTCGTTGGAATAACTACATATTCATTAACGTCAGAATAGCTACAGTACAAGCTGTAACCAGTTCCACCATCATAATTACCAGACTTTATCTGATAATCATAACTTCCACCAAAACCTTGGTAATTACCGTTGCTGTGAATCATCACCCAGCCATTTGAAAGAAGATAGCGGCTTGATACTGTCACGTCATCAAAAGTTTCTGTGAAAGTACCTGCCTTCACTTGTGTCACTCCCATGAGCGAGAGCAACAGCGCAAAGATTAAGTTAATCTTTCTCATGTTTTTTCTATTTTTTAATTGTTTGATATTATAGTTGTTTTGTTTTTCCGACAGAAATCAGGTTTTTGCAGCTAAACCGTACGGGGTTGGCGCCCGATGGTTTTGCAGTTGACAGAAAACGGGGCAAAAATACTCAAAAAGGATGAGAATTGCAACTTTTCTGCCACAAAAAACTCGTTTTTGTCAGGAAAAGGGGGGTGTGACAGCCACATTTTGCCATGCAATGGTGGCTTCGCAACTACAGAACTTCGGCTACAGACAGAGCGAAAAAGACCTTGCTGACAGACGTTTCATCCGTCAGCAAGGCCTTTTGGGTCTTTGTCAAGTAAACTCCATCTTCATGGGGTTACATTCTGTTGGTTGCTATGATTTCAACGATTTACTTTGTAATCACCTTCACGGCGCTGTTGCCGTTCTTCACGATGTTGATGCCACGCTGCGGGGCGTTGACGCGCTGACCGCTGATGTTGAAGATCTCGTTTGCAGTGGCAGCCTTGGCGTTCACGCTGGTGATGCCGTCGGAAATGCCAGCCTCATCGGGAACGATGTCGAGACCGCTGCCGTCGCTGCAGTCGTCGCCGTCAACCCAAAGGCACGAGAAGGTGAAGCGGTTGGGGATGGAGGCCAGACGTGTGCATTCGCCTGTGGTGATGTCGATGCCATAGAGGCAGGTGTCAAATTTGTGGTTGGTCTTCCACTCCTTGTCCGAAAGACTGCCCCAAGAACCCCAGTCGTTATAGCCCTTGCCGCTGTTGTAGTAGCCGTTCCAATAGAGCATGTTAGGATTGCTCTTGGCGAAGCAGGCGCTCTGAGTGCGATACTGCGAACTGTATCCAGTACCGGGAATGGGGGTACCATCCTGGAAGCACGGAGTATAGTCGATGGCATCCTCGCCGCTTTCGTCAGTATAATGGGTTGCATTGGCATAATACATACCTGTGGCCAGGTCGAATTCATAAACCTGTGCGCCAGAAAGCTGGTTGTCCATGTTGTACTGCTTGCCATCGTCAGCAACATAACCGGCAGCACCACCACTGGTGATGCCGAAGGCACGACCCTCAGAGTTGATGGCGAAGGCCACAAAGTTCTGATAGTAGAGTCCCGGTGTGATGGGAGTAATGGTCATGGTCTTCAGATCGACCTCGCAGAGGCAATAGCCAGCATCGGTGCCGCTAGACTCCTGATAAGGATCGGCTTCGCTCTCGAAGTATTCAGGGTCGCTGGTAATGTCTTCGGGCAGCTGGGCCTCGGTGAGATAGAACAAGCCATAGACCTTTCCGTCCTGCATGTTGTAGGAGAGTCCGGCATTCTCAGCGTTGAGCGACTTGGGGGCAGTTGTGCCATAGAGTTTCTTGCCAGTCTTGGCATCCCACCAGCGAAGGTTGAAAAGTTCTTCGTCAGTAGTCGAAGACTCGTCGCGCGAGAAGATGGTCACCAGTTTGCCGTCAACATATACCGAGCCAGAGTTGCCGTAGAGCTGATTCCAATCAAAGACAGCCTGAGCATTCTCAAGGTTCCAGACTCCACCGCTGACGACATCCGATTTCTTCAGGTTAGGCTCGTGAACTGGTGTGGAAAGGGTTGAGCCGTCCCAAGTCATGCTGTAAATGCCGTTACGCACGAGGAAAACAGCTGCACCAACACCACCATTCAACTCCTGGCACCATCCGAGATAGCCTTCAGATTCTTCCAACTGAGTGTTGTCGTTGGTACGCATGCTCTGTGCCACACCCATCAGCTTCACGTCCTGTGCGCTCATCGGGAGGCAGAAAAGGGCAGCAAGGCCCAAAGTCAGTAATTGTTTTTTCATAATGATTTCGCTTTTTTTATTGTTATTGATTATTATTTTTTCTTATGGGAATTATGGGGCTTATGGGGCTTATGAGACTTATGGGGCAAATGAGACTTTGAGGGGAATCATAGGCCTCCTGCGCCATTGGGAAACTACTTCACCACGAACTTCTTTCCACCGCGGATGTAGATGCCCTTGCCTACGGCCTGTGAGCCCTTCATTTCGCGGCCACCGAGGTCGTAGAGTTTGGAGCTGCGCTGCTGGTCGGCTGCGGCGGTTTGCACATCCTTGATGCCGTCCTCCACCTTTTCCTTGGTGAACTTGAAGCTGATGCTCAGGTCGTCGTTCTGGGTGATGTCGGTAATGGCGGCATGCAGCTTGCGGTCGCCCTGGCTGTTGTCGTTGTACCACTCGGCACCCTTGGTGGATTTGTCAGAGAATTCGTTGTTGATCAACTTCCCTACATTGTTAACATACGGGAAGCAGTCGCCGTCGATATTGGATTCCGAGTACATATACGAGCCGTCAGCTGCCACCACGTGGCAACGCTGGTGGTCGTTGATGATGCCAATGCCTACGTCGCTGGTGGTGTTGACCAAGTTGTTTTCCCACATTTCCTGGTCGAAATCCACATGAGTGATGAGCAGTCCGTCGCCAAAGAGTCCGCAATCAAAATAGCCCACCGTTTCGTAAAGCTGTTCATAGCTTTTGATTTTTCCTGTTTCGACCAGTCCCCATCCATGCTGACGATTTTCGAGCATGAAGAACTCGTTGGGGTTGCCGTCATTATAGAAGATGTATGTTTCTCCTCCCTTTGCAATGGGCTTCATGCCGTTCACTTCCATGTCGTCGGTGAGTTCAACGGGCTGCCGCCAGCCCGCAAACATGCGCTCATAGGCAGTATATTCAGCAGGTGTATATCCTTTGGGGCTGCCATTGTAGTTGCCATTGTCCATGATGCTGTATTCATAGAGACCGTAGTTGGTCTGGTCGCCCGTGTCGTACATGTCGGGCAGCCCCATGCAGTGGCTGAACTCATGGCAGAAGGTACCAAGCCCCGAAAGCACCTGCACATAATACGCCTGCCCATTTTGTTGTTCATTATAGCCAATCAATTCGGGAGTACAGGCAAAGGTCTCTATCATCACACCGTCGAGAACCAAAGGTTTCTTTCCATAGTTGGTTGATGCAGTGGAGTTCATCCAGAACTCTTGCGGCCACACGGTGTCTTCGTCACCGCCAGCAGCCTGTCCTAGTCCATTGTAAAGCACCACCACCTGATCGACTTCGCCGTCGCCATCCCAGTCGTAATCGGCAAAGTTGACCGTCTCGTCAGCATTTTCGCAGGCATACTTCACCATTTCGCCGATGTTGTAGTCCAAAATCATGCCATAATCATCATAGTAGTCCTCGCCATAGTATTTCATTTCTTTTGGCAGTTGGATGGGTCCCACTACGTCAAACTGGATGTCGAGCTTATTGTCGCTCACCTTCTTGAAATAGTCGTTCACCGACTGAGTCATATAGGTGGTTTCATTGAAACTGGCAATGGCATTCACATAGTCGCTCGTTCCGTTGTACCCTTTTTTGTTGAGCATGTCCCGATACAAAGCTTGCGGTTTGGAGTAGGTAAAGTTCTCGCCCTTGAACTGCACAAGAATGACAAGAGCCTTCTTGTTGCCCACAATGGGCTCATGAGGTACGCCAATGGGCACTCTGCGCTGCGTTCTGCGGGCATTGGCCTTTACGCGTTTTTGCTGAGCCTGACGCTGCAGTGCGCTCTTGTCAGCAGTCTTGTAGAGTCCCTTTTGCCCGGCAGGCATGAAAGCACGTCCATTTTCGTCCACCCAGAAGTGTCCGTGTTCGTCTCCAACAAGTTGTGCTTTTACTTGGGTTCCATCAGTAAGTGTGATGACTTTCCACTGTCCGCGCAGTGCGGGTACGGCAAAAACCACTGCGGCCATGAAAGACAGCATAATGGTCACGTAAAGTTTTTTCATTAAACAGGTAAAAAAAAGTTTTATTCCTTAAGAAATGGTTTTAATACTGGGCACAAAAATAAATATTATTCACCAAATATGCAAGTTTTTCTTTCTTTTTTTGTTTTGGTGAACCACAAAAAAGTCGTTTCCTGCCTTTTTTTATCGACCAACGGGCGGAAAGGGCACAAAAAAACGCCGCGAAGTCTTGCTGACCCGCGACGTTGTTTTGGCAACGCAAAACGACGGAAAATTATCTCCCGACGATGCGATGAAATTTTCTAGAGAATTTGTACGTATCTCACGGCGTTGTTTTTGGCTTTGCCGACACGGCGTTTCTATCTCCCGGCGGGAGCCCCGAGAACCTTGCGGCCATTCAGGATGAACACGCCACGCTCGGGGGGCGACGTGAGCCGCCGTCCGTTGAGGTTGAAGATGGCGGGCTGGTGCAGTCCGTCGCCATCCGGTTGGCCGGTGCCGATTTGTCATCCGCCCTGTTCCAAAAATAGTGGAAAACAGAACAATATCACAAAAAAAGACGGTCGCCAATCGCTGGCAACCGTCTTTGGTCTATTCACGTTATTTCTGAAACTTTCTCTTTTTATCCGTTCCAAAGGCTGCGGAGAAATCTTATTTTCCCTGACGAGCCGACTTGTCGAACATCATTCCTGCTGCGGTCAATGCTGCAAACAGGGCTAATACCATTCCTGTACTCATCTTTTTTACCTTAATTATTATATTAACTATTAATCCTACTTTATCGGTTGTATGGTTTTCCGCCCCTCGCGGGCATCATGTTATCCTTGGAAACAACCTTTTCTTCTTACCTTATTATTATTGCCAATCCTATTGAAGTTTTATGCCTGACAATCTTTTTCGTTTACCCTAAAAAATCTTCTTTACTAACTTTCCTATTGAAAACTAACTTTTCTTTTACCTTTTGACAATGCAAATATACGGCTGTTTTCGCACACAGCAATGGATTACGGCGTTTTTTTGCTGCAAAAACGCGCTTTTCTTGACATAAATCAAGAATGACGAACCGTGTGGGGTTGTTTTTCAATGGGGAAACAGGAAAAAAAACACACAGACTGCACGGATGGCGCAGACAAAAGCATCTGCGGAATCCGTGCAGTCTGTGTGAAACAATGCCTACCACTCGCCGGTGATGGCGGCGTAGGGCGCGCGCCATTCGGGCACGAGCGAGCCCGGATGGAAGAAGGCGGCTAGCGTGACATCGAAGATGAGGGTGCTGTAGCCGGGAATGTCGGAGCGGTCGCTGGTGCCATAGCCCAACTGGTAGGGGATGTAGATTTCCCAGCGGTCGCCAACGTGCATGTTGGTGACGGCAGTGGTGAACCCATCCACGAAACTGCTCGCCGCAGCCTTGTAGGGGATGCTGGAGTCGTAGGAGCCGCTCATCGACGTGTCAAACTGGAAGCCCTGCGGATGGCTGGGCGAGGGAATGAGCCGCCCGGTGTAGTGTACACGCACGGTGTCGGTGTAGAACGGCTGTTCGCTGCCATCGCCCTCGCTGAGCACATGCACCACGATGTGGTCGGTGCTCTTGGTGGCTACCGACTCGTTTTTCGACCACGTGGTGATGATGCGCCACGAGTTGTCGCCAGCGGCGATGCGCTGCTGGGCGTTGCTGTAGAGCGTGTTCCAGTAGGTGTCGTTTTTCTGCTGCCAGTCAGTGTATTCGTACACCTCGCTGCCGTCGTCCTTCTCGCTGCACGCGGCGGCCAGGGCGGCGAAGATGAGCAACAGGGCTGCTAGGGGGAAATGTTTCATCGCGTTCATGGCGTCTCCCGGTCTTACAGTTTCTTCAGCAGGCTGACGATGCTCACCTTGTCCTCGATGATGGAGGCCAGGTCGCTGATGTTGACACGCTCCTGCTGCATGGTGTCGCGGAAGCGGAGCGTCACCTTGTCGTCGGTGAGGGTGTCGTGATCGACGGTTACGCAGTAGGGCGTACCGATGGCGTCCTGACGGCGGTAGCGCTTGCCGATGGAGTCTTTCTCGTCGTACTGGCAATTGAAGTGGAAGCGCAGGTCGTTGATGATTTCGCGCGCTTTCTCGGGCAGTCCGTCTTTCTTGACCAACGGCATGACGGCCAGCTTGACGGGAGCGAGGGCTGCGGGCAGCCGGAGCACCACGCGCGTTTCGCCGCCTTCGAGCTGCTCTTCGGTGTAGCTGTGGCACATGATGCTGAGGAACATGCGGTCCACGCCGATGGAGGTTTCGATGACGTAGGGCGTGTAGTTCTGGTTTTCCTGCGGGTCGAAGTATTTGATGTTCTTGCCCGAATATTTCTCGTGCTGCGACAGGTCGAAGTTGGTGCGGCTGTGGATGCCCTCCACCTCCTTGAATCCGAACGGCATCTTGAACTCGATGTCGGTGGCGGCGTTGGCGTAGTGGGCCAGTTTTTCGTGGTCGTGGAAACGGTAGTTCTCGGCACCGAATCCCAGTGCCAGGTGCCACTTCATGCGGGTTTCCTTCCAGCGGGGGAACCACTCCAGCTCGGTGCCGGGCTTGACGAAGAACTGCATCTCCATCTGC
>DFFM01000018.1:0-9936 GCA_002369515.1 Prevotella sp. UBA3776
TTAGGAACTCCCGAAACTTAAATTAGTCACTTTATTCGTCTAAAATTGGCAGTTCACCCAAGAATCTGTCAAAGTCAATCTGGAAAAGTCTGTCTTGTATAATGCGGTATTTCTCAAATTCTGTCTCAGCGTGTTCCTTTGCTTCTTCTGCCGTTACACTACCTGAAGTTTGTATTGGTGGCCCATTGCCTAAACTGAGTGGCACGAATCTAAAAAGCTTTCACCCATTGGAAAGGTTGTTTCCAATGGGTGGAAAGGATGCTTCTGAACACTGAAAAAGCCTGTATTCAGATAATTCCACCGATTTATTTGAACACAAGCTTTTTTTTGAGCACACAGCACTATTGTTTTAATTTCTCAGGCAACCGATAGGTACAACGAACACACCATCTTCCTTTCGTTGGTAGGCAAAATCGCCGGTAGCCGTAAGCACCATGAGGAATGAAGGCCCTTCCAAAAGAACTGCACCACATCCTTTGAGCTTACGTTCAAGCAACTTGTCGAGAATCCTTTTCTTGTACATTGTAACGTCCTTTTTTATAGAAATCCGCTGCAAATATAATACTATTTGTTTGAATTCGGTAATTTGGCTGAATATTTTTCGGTAATTTGGACTATTTTTATTCGGTGTTTTGGCCTTGCTTTGTTCGGTAATCCGCGTCAATTTCTACTATAAGGCATTCTCCTCGCTTTGCGGCACCGTCTATTTCTAAAGGTTGATTTTGTTCACGACCAGTTTGACTGTAGGAACCTGCTCACTCCGCTGTGACAGATGTGATAGAGAAAATAGCAACTTTCTCTATAGGTAATTATTACCCCCCGCCTAATTGTTTTTCTATATACGAAAGTTGCTATTCTATCCTTCATATCCTTTATTCTACATGGAAACGGCATCCGTAAGTGTGCCATTTACGCCTTGTAAATGATACATTTGGACTTTGAGTGGCTTTCTATGTCAACGCTACTGGGCGGTTCGTTCGTCAGCATGGCCCCTGAAAATGAAGGAAGCCCGGCTCCACGAGGGAAAACCGGGCTAATGAAAGGAGGAGTGGTACCTCCAGGAATCGAACCGGGGACACACGGATTTTCAGTCCGATGCTCTACCAACTGAGCTAAGGCACCATGCTTTTATCTAAGCGGATGCAAAGGTAAGGAGTTTTTTTCAATCTGCAAAATATTTTCTCGTTTTTTTTGTCTTTGTGTGTTAAAAAAGGTCTGAAAAGTGAGATTTCTGCCATTTCCCTATCAAATTCATTTCTTGAGAGGGTTCCAGCCTTGGGCGCGTATTTCGAACTCGTTGTCGTCGCGGGTGACGAGCATGGAGCCCAGTTCGGGGCGGGTGATGTGGCCGATGAGGTGGATGTCGTCAAGGTCCTGTATCTTCTCATAGTCGCCTATGGGCACGGTGAAGAGCAGCTCGTAGTCCTCGCCTCCGTTCATGGCGCAGGTGGTGACGTTCATGTTGAGTTCTTCGGCCATGACGGCGGTCTGATAGTCGATGGGGATGTTCTTCTCGAACACGCGGCATCCGCAGTGGCTCTGCTGGCAGATGTGGAGCAGCTCGCTGGAGAGTCCGTCGCTGATGTCCATCATGGCGGTGGGGCGTATGTTGGCTTCGTGCAGGCGAGCGATGATGTCGCCGCGGGCTTCGGGTTTGAGCTGTCGCTGGAGCAGATACTCCTTGCCAGCAAAGTCGGGTTGGAACTCGGGCATGGGGGCCGCTACGCCTCCTTCGGCGGAAGTGGCTTTTTGCTTTTGCTGATGCTCGCGGAGCATTTGGTAATAAACGGTCTTTTCGCGTTCGAGCAGCTGGAGGCCCATGTAGGCTGCCCCCAGGTCGCCGCTGACGCAGATGAGGTCGGTTTCCTTGGCGCCGTTGCGATAGACGATGTCGCTCTCGGCGGCCTCGCCGATGCAGGTGATGCTGATGGCCAGGCCGGTGAGCGACGAGGTGGTGTCGCCGCCGACGATGTCGATGCCCCACTTGTCGCATGCCATGCGCAGCCCGCTGTAGAAGGCGTCCATGTCTTCCACGGTGAAGCGTTTGCTCAAGGCGATGCTGACGGTCATCTGGCGCGGTGTACCGTTCATGGCGAAGATGTCGCTGATGTTCACCATGGCCGACTTGTAGCCCAGATGCTGAAGGTCGATGTAGGTGAGGTCGAAGTGTATGCCCTCCATGAGCATGTCGGTGGTGATGAGTACGCGGCTGTCGGGATAATGAAGAACGGCGCAGTCGTCGCCTACGCCGTACTTCGTACTTTGGTTCTTGCTCTCAAGGTTGTTGGTGAGGTGGTCGATGAGGCCAAACTCGCCCAGTTTTGCAATGTCTGTCATTTAAGCTCTTTTTATCATTTCACGCATGATTTCGGTCATCAGCGGCTGCGCCTTGTTGGCGGCCTCCTGCACTTCCTCGTGGCTCACCTCGACGGGCACGTCGAATCCGCCCAGGTCGGTGATGACGCTCACGCCGAAGGTCTTGATGCCGCAGTGGTGGGCCACGATGACTTCGGGCACGGTGCTCATGCCGATGGCGTCGCCTCCCATGATGCGGTACATGCGGTATTCGGCGGGTGTCTCGAAGGTGGGGCCCTGCACACCCACATAGACGCCGTGGACGACGCGTATGCCGCGTTCGTTGGCTATGCGGTCGGCCTCGGCAATGAGCTGGTGGTCGTAGGTTTCGTGCATGTCGGGGAATCGCGGTCCGGTGGGGAAGTTCTTTCCGCGGAGGGGATGTTCGGGGAAGAGGTTGATGTGGTCGGTGATGATCATCAGGTCGCCAATCTTGAATTCGGGGTTCATGCCGCCTGCGGCGTTCGAGACGAAGAGTGTCTTGATGCCCAGTTCGTACATCACGCGCACGGGAAAGGTCACCTGCTTCATGTCGTATCCCTCGTAGAAGTGGAACCGTCCCTGCATGGCCAGTATGTCCACGCCTCCGAGCTTGCCGAAGATGAGTTTGCCGGCATGGCCTTCGACGGTGGATACGGGGAAGTTGGGGATTTCTGTGTATGGGAACTCGTAGGTGTCAGTTATTTCTGAAGCTAATTGTCCGAGGCCCGTTCCCAGCACGATGGCTGTTGTTGGGCTTGTGGTCATTCTTTGCTTTAACCAGGATGCTGTTTCTTGAATTTTTTTGTACATAGCCAGTTATTTTTTTGTTGAAGTCTTCTTCTTGTTCGAGCATGAACTTGATTCTTATGGGCAGCTGGTAGATGTTGGCTTTGGCCTCGTCGCTCAGTCCCTCCATGGCGAGCAGCCTGACGGCGTCCTTCTCGGTGGTGATGATGGTCTTGGGCGAGGGCATGGAGGCGAATCGCTTGTTGATGCGTCGTATGTCGCGCTGTGTGAACTGGTGGTGGTCGGCAAACGTCATGGGTGTGATGTTGTGGGTGTAGGCCGTCAAGTCGTTCATCAGCTGCTTGGGCGAAGCGATTCCTGTGAGCAGCAGTATCTGCTCGTTGGCTGTGATGCTCGCGAGTGTTCGCGTTGCTCCGCCGTAGAGGGGCTGCATGTCTTCGTAGGCCAGGGTGGTGAAGTAGAGTTCCTGGTAGGGGAACAGGTCCATGGCCTTGGTGATGACGCGGTACTCGATGGGCTTCAGCTCGGGCGGACATTTGGTTATGATGACGATGTCGGCTCGGCTCTTGCCGTCCTTGGGTTCGCGCAGTCGGCCTGCGGGCAGCAGCTTGTCGTAGATGATGAGGCGGTGGTAGTCCACGAGCAGGATGTTCACGCCTGGTTTCACGTATCGGTGCTGGTAGGCGTCGTCGAGCAGCACCACGTCGATGTCCTTCACCACCTCGTTGCTGGTGAGCCGGTCGATGCCGTGGCAGCGGTCGCGATCGACGGCCACGTCAACGTCGGGAAACTTCTTCTTCATCTGGAAGGGTTCGTCGCCGATGACACGCATGGGCGTCTGGCTGTCGGCCAGCACGAATCCTCGGCTCTTGCGCTTGTAGCCTCGGCTGAGCACCGCCACCTTGCACTGGCTCTTGAGCAGTCGCACCAGATATTCCACGTGGGGAGTCTTGCCCGAACCGCCCACGGTGATGTTGCCCACCGCGATGACGGGCACCTTGAAGCTGCGGCTCTTCAGCAGCCCTAGCTCGAAGAGTTGGTTGCGCACTTTCACCCCCAAGCCGTAGATCCAGCTTAGGGGCAAAAGCCATTCGTTGATTTTGATGAGGTCGCCTTCCATGGTGTTGCTGTTCTGGTGCGCGTTACTCCACTCTGATGACGAAAGGAATGCGCGCCTGAATGGCATTGTGGTAGTTCATGCGCTTGAGCATCATGAAAGGCTCGTAGAATTCACCCAGCGTGGCCTTGAGTTTGGTGTTCAGGTAGTTTTCGCCCTTGTTCTCATCCAGCAGTTGGTCCATCCAGTCGTCTGGGGCCGGATAAGGCTCGGTGTGGAATATGTCGAGCTTGGCCAGTTGGGCGGCTTTGGCCACGGCCAGGTCGAGTCCGCCCAGCTCATCGACGAGTTTGATGCGCAGAGCGTCCTGTCCCAGCCACACGCGGCCCTGGGCAATCTTCTCCACGGCTTCGTCGGGCATTTTGCGTCCCTCGGCCACGCGCGAGCGGAACAGCTTGTAGCCCCGGTCGATGTAGGTGTTGAGCATGGCCATTTCGTTGGCGTTGAACGGGCGGGCGCGTGTGCCGAAGGTGGCGTTCGCGTTGGTCTTCACCTCGTCAAACTTGACGCCCAGTTTCTGAGTGAGCAGCTCGCTCACGTCGGGGAACATGCCGAAGATGCCGATGCTGCCCGTCAGTGTGGTGGGCTCGGCCACGATGTAGTTGGCGATGCTGCTGATGTAGTAGCCGCCCGATGCGGCCATGCCGCCCATCGACACCACGACGGGTTTCTTGGCCTTGAGCTGTTTCATGGCGTGCCATATTTGCTCGGAGGCGTAGGCGCTGCCGCCGCCCGAATTGACGCGCAGCACCACGGCCTTCACGTCGTCGTCGTCGGCCAGTTCGAGCAGGTCCTTCACCACCTTCTTGCCCACAATCAGGTGTTCGCCGGGGCTCATCGGGTCGGTGGAGTCTTCATCTACTATGTTTCCGAAGGCATAATAGACGGCAATCTCCTCGCCCTCGCTCTTGTCTTTCTTCACGTTGCCCATGTCGGCCAGGTTCAGCTGGTTGATGTCGTCGTCCTTGTCGAGCTTGAGCAGGGTTTTCACCTCGTTCTTCACCTCGTCGGCATAGACCACCTTGTCGGCCAGTTTCATCTTCAGGTACTCGGCGGTGGTCTTGAAGATGGTCAGACTGTCAGCATAGAGGTTGAGCTGTTCCTTGCTGATCTTGCGGCTCAGGCAGATGTCGTTGACCACGTTGTCCCAGATGCCGTTGACATAGACCGACACCTGCTCGCGGTTGGCGTCGCTCATCTTGTCGGCGGTGAACATTTCGGGAGCGCTCTTGTAGGTTCCCACCTTCGAGAGCTGCATCTTCACGCCCACCTTGGCCATGAGGTCTTTCAGGAACATGGGCTGTGCGGCCATGCCGTGGATGTCAATCATGCCCTGCGGGTTGATGAGTATCTTGTCGGCGGTGCTTGCCAGGTAGTATTCGGGCAGGGTGTAGGTGTCGCCGTAGCTGACAATCCACTTTCCCGCCTTCTTGAAGTCCATCAGAGCGCGGCGGATGGCCTGCAGCGAGGCGTACGAGTCGGGCGAGAAACCGCCAGCCTCGATGTAGATGCCCTTGATCTTGTCGTTTTTCTTGGCTTTCTCAATGGCGCTGAGTATTTGGTCCAGCCCCAGGGCGTCCTCGCCGCCACTGGTGAATTTGCTCATCAGGTTGCTTTCCGAGCGCTCGTCCAGCGCTTTGTTCAGGTTGAGCACAAACACACTGTTGTCCTTCACGCTCTTGGTCGATTCGCTCGAGGCTACCATGCCCACCAGGCTCATGACGCCGAAGATGCCCATGACCACGAAGAACAAAATGAGGCCAACGACGGTGGCCAGCACATACTTGAAGAAATCTTTCATTTTTAGTCTCCTTATAACTGTTTTGTGAATAATTGCTGTTCAATAAGGCATATTTTGTGCAAATATAGCAATTTCTCTGATGATAATCAAAAAATTTTGATTAATTTTGCCCAAAACTTGAACAAATCGGACTAAAACAAACATAAGTAATGAGAAAAAGCAAATTTTCGCGGCTCCTCTCTGTGGCCGCGGCAAGTGTGTTGGTGCTGGCGTTGCTGTCGGCCAAAAAGCACGACGTGATAACCGTCTTCACCGTGGGCGATTCCACCATGGCCGACAAGTCGCTCAAGAACGACAACCAGGAACGCGGCTGGGCCATGATGCTGCAGGGATGGTTCACCGAGCAGGTAAGGGTCGATAACCATGCCGTCAACGGCCGCTCCACCAAGAGCTTCATCGACGAAGGCCGTTGGCAGAAGGTGCTCGACCTCATCCGCCCCGGCGACTATGTAGTCATTCAGTTTGGCCACAATGACGAGAAACCCGACCCCAAGCGCCACACCGTGGCAGGCGGCTCCTTCGATGACAATCTGCGCCGCTTTGTCCGCGAAGCCCGCGAGCGGGGAGCCCAGCCTGTGCTGATGAACGCCGTGGTGCGCCGCAACTACCAGCTCAAACCGCCGGCTGGCGAGGACGAGGCCCTGCGCGACGCTGCCTACAAGGAATACACTGGCGAGGAGGTGGACACCATTGTCGATACCCACGGCGCCTATGCCGAGGCACCGCGGCGCGTGGCTCGCGAGATGGGGGTGCCCTTTGTCGATGCCACTCGCATCACCCGCGACTTGGAGAACTCGCTGGGCAAGGAGGGTTCGCGCCGTCTGCACATGAATTTCAAGCCTGGCGAGCACCCCTCGCTCCCCGACGGCCGCGGCGACAACACCCACTTCCGTGTTGAGGGCGCCCGCCGTGTATCGGGCCTTCTGGCCGAAGCGCTCTGCCAGCAGGTGCCCGCCCTGAAACGTTATCTGCGCCACTACGACCTGGTGGTGGACGCCAACGGGCGCGGCGACTTCTTCACCGTCCAGGAAGCCTACGATGCAGCCCCCTTGGGTAGAAAAACCACCATCCTCGTGGGCGACGGCACCTGGACGAAACCCGCCAAGGTGAAAGGCAAACGCGTTAAGTTCACTCTTCGCAGCGGTGCGCGGTGGAAATAAACCGTTGTTTTACTAGCTTACATTATTCATAGTATATTTAACAACCTGTTTTATGAATAGTTTCAATAAAAAAAACAGAGAAAAACCAACAAAAACAGAGAAAAACAAAAGTTTTTTTCCTGTTTTTCCTGTTTTTCCCTGTTTTACTTACAAATACCATTTACCATGAAGAGCCGAATTCAGCGCAGTGAATAATCTAGGCTAGAATAAAGTCGTGAGTTATGAAAATATCTCACGACGTTATTTTTTTATTTCACAGCATTGCGAAATTATCTCTCGACGTTGCGTTCAAATTTTCTAGAGAATTTGAGCACAATGCCGAGCGTTATTTTTTTGTTTTCAAAAAAGCGCAATGCAATGCCCGATACGGACAAGGTGTCCTTAGAAAAAACAGGGAAAAACAAAGAAAAACCTAATAAAACCATTATAATTATCTTTGTTTTTTCCTGTTTTTCCTAGTTTTTCCCTGTTTTTCTTAGAAAGACTTGCAGTTCATCACCCTTCAAAGAATAGTTCTGAATGAACAATGTGTGATGAGATGACTTTTCTGTGCACATATTGTGCACAAATACTCGAGCGCGTTTTTTTGAACAAATTGTACACGGATTTTTTTCGTTTATCATTTCGCTCAGAAGTCGAGCCCCATCTCCACCACGTAGCAGCCGTCGTCGTACATTTCGCCGGCAGAGCGGAAAGTTGCGACGGGGTTCTGGTCTTGCAGCTCATCGTAGGTGGTGTTGACGATGCGGCCCGTGCGCTTTGCGGGAATGAAGTCGGAGTGCCCCTCTTCGTCGGCCACGCGCAGCAGTCCGTAAGCCTCAGCCTCGCCGACAAAGTTCTGATAGTCGTTCTTGTTCCAGAACTTCAGGGAGATACTTGACGAAGTGTCGGCCACGAAGCGCAGTTCACAGGCATGCTCGTTGGTGGGCTCGGGGTCCATGCCGCCGTCGGGTGCTTCAACAAGTTTGATGTCGCGGCCGTAAACAATCCAGTGGGTCACGAACTCCTCTTCCTCGCATTGCTCATGCCTGTCGAGCATCAGCACAAGTCCTGTTTTGTCGGCCAGCTCGCCTTTTACGGCTTGCCAGTCTTGCTCTACCACGGCCAGGACGAGCCGTAGCGTGGCCTCAAATCCGGGAGACGGCATGGGGCGACCCACAGAGGTGATGTTCTTGTATGTTTTCGTGGCAAACGGCTTCGCGTCCTTCGCCTTTTTTGTCTGTGCCGCCGTCGCTTCCGGCACCAAGACTGCCAAAACCATGATAACAACCGCCCAAAATGATATTCTTTTCATATCTTTCACCTTAAATTATATATATGCTTGTTATGCCGCAAAAATACGAAAAAAAATCGAAAAACAACATCAGCTGGCTAATTTTTCTAGAGAAATACTTGTTGTATAGTTGGAGCGGCAAACGGTTCAACTCAATAATTGCATTCCAATAATAGTTGTGTATTTCCCCTTCTGCCTCAACTTGGCAGAAGGGGATTTTTCTTTTTTCCGTTCTGCCACTTTGTCATACTGACACTTTTGGCACGGTTTTCGCATTCTTGGGGGCAGAAGAAAAAATAAAAGTCAAACATCAAATAATATAAAAAACAAAACAACTATGAACATCAAACCATTAGCAGACCGTGTGCTGATTCTTCCGGCACCGGCAGAAGAGAAAATCGGCGGTATCATCATTCCTGACACTGCCAAGGAAAAACCGCTTCGCGGAAAAGTAGTTGCCGCAGGCAATGGAACCAAGGACGAGGAAATGATTCTCAAAGAGGGCGACACCGTGCTTTATGGCAAGTATGCCGGCACTGAGCTGGAGTTCGAGGGCGAGAAATATCTCATCATGCGTCAGAGCGATGTGCTCGCAGTACTTGGGTAATTAAACGTGAAAGCGAAAAACAAAAAACGATAAAAACGAAAAAAACAGAACAATGGCAAAAGACATTAAATTCAATATTGACGCCCGCGACCTGTTGAAGCAGGGCGTTGACCAGTTGGCAAACGCAGTGAAAGTGACGCTCGGCCCGAAGGGGCGCAACGTTGTCATCGAGAAGAAATTCGGTGCTCCCCAAATCACCAAGGACGGTGTGACCGTGGCCAAGGAGATTGAACTGGAGGACAAGTTCGAGAACACAGGTGCCCAGCTTGTGAAGAGCGTGGCCTCGAAGACGGGCGACGATGCCGGTGACGGCACCACGACAGCCACCATCCTGGCCCAGTCCATCATCAACGAGGGCCTGAAGAACGTCACCGCCGGCGCCAACCCCATGGATTTGAAACGCGGTGTTGACAAGGCCGTCAAGGCTGTGGTGAAATTCATCGAGGACAATGCCGAGAAGGTGAACGACAACTACGACAAGATTGAGCAGGTGGCCACCGTCAGCGCCAACAACGACGAGGAAATTGGCAAACTGCTGGCCGATGCCATGCGCAAGGTTTCGAAAGACGGTGTCATCACCATCGAGGAGTCGAAGAGCCGCGACACCCACATTGGTGTTGTTGAGGGCATGCAGTTCGACCGTGGCTATCTCTCGGGCTACTTCGTGACCGATTCGGAGAAGATGGAGTGTGTGATGGAGAATCCTTACATCCTCATCTACGACAAGAAGATATCGAACATCAAAGACTTCCTGCCCATCCTGCAGCCTGCTGCAGAAAGCGGACGCCCCTTGCTCGTCATTGCCGAGGATGTTGACTCTGAGGCACTCACCACGCTGGTTGTCAACCGTCTGCGCGGTGGTCTGAAGATTTGCGCCGTGAAGGCTCCTGGCTT
>DFFM01000018.1:9982-76204 GCA_002369515.1 Prevotella sp. UBA3776
AAGGCTCCTGGCTTCGGCGACCGCCGCAAGGCCATGCTCGAGGACATCGCCGTGCTGACCGGTGGCATTGTCATCAGCGAGGAGAAAGGCTTGAAACTGGATCAGGCCACGCTCGAGATGCTGGGCACGTGCGACAAGGTGACCATCTCGAAGGACAACACCACCATCGTCAACGGTGCAGGCGAGAAGCAGGCCATTCAGGACCGCATCGCCCAGATCAAGAAGGAAATCGAGCTCACCACCTCTTCTTACGACAAGGAGAAGCTGCAGGAGCGTCTGGCCAAGCTGGCCGGTGGCGTTGCCGTGCTCTACGTGGGTGCCAACAGCGAGGTTGAGATGAAAGAGAAGAAAGACCGTGTTGACGATGCCCTTTGTGCTACCCGTGCAGCCATCGAAGAGGGTGTTGTGGCCGGTGGCGGAACCACTTACATCCGTGCTCAGGAGGCTCTCTGCAACGTCAAGGGCGACAATGCCGACGAGCAGACAGGTATCAACATCGTATGCCGTGCCATCGAGGAGCCGCTGCGCCAGATAGCCGTCAACGGCGGTAACGAAGGTGCCGTGGTGGTTCAGAAAGTGCGCGAGGGCAAGGGCGACTATGGTTACAATGCCCGCACCGAGCAGTACGAGGATTTGCGCAAGGCAGGTATCATCGACCCGGCCAAGGTGGCCCGTGTGGCCCTGGAGAACGCCGCTTCCATAGCAGGCATGTTCCTCACCACCGAGTGCCTCATCGTTGACAAACCCGAGAAGGAGCCAGCCATGCCTATGGGCGGTGCTCCCGGCATGGGCGGCATGATGTAATATTGACAAGGTGAAGTGCAGTTTTGCAAACTTCAGATATCAAAAACGGGGATGACGGCTTGGTGTCATCCCCGTTTTTAGGTATTTTCCGTTTTTTAAGATTTTTTCATGAGTAAGTATTTTTTTGTTTACAATTTTATTTTTACCTTTGCAGAGCGAAAAGTATCGGAGTGATTCCGACAATTATATTTTTTTGATTTGTTTTAGTAGATTAGTTTTTAAGTAGTTTGTTTTTTTGGAAATCGGTTGTCGTGATGACATCCGATTTTTTTTGTGCCCTTTTGTCATTTTTCTTTTCCTGCCAGGCCTTTAAGTCGGGATTTTTGTCTAATTTTGCAGCATGGAAACAAAAATCGACTGGAAGAAGGTCATCATGTTCATCGTGATTTGTGGCGGTTTGATCTACATCACCGAGTCCTACCTGATGTCGTTCGGCATCCTGTTGTTGCTGTTTGTGGTGTATGACTTCATCAGCAAGAAAGCCGAACAGGAAAAAGAAAACAACGAAGAAGAATGAAACAGCTCGTCAGTCTCTATCAGCAGTGGAGTGGGGCAGCGCCTGCTCAGGTGGTGCAGTTGCCGGGAGCCGGCAGCAACCGCCGGTATTTCCGTCTTGAGGGTCCCAAGGGCGACACGGTGGTGGGTGTCATTGGCACCAGCCGCGACGAGAATCATGCCTTTGTCTGTCTAACCCGCCATTTCACTCAGCGCCAGTTGCCCGTACCGCGCATCCTGGCTGTCAGCGACGACGAGTTGCGCTATCTGCAGACCGACCTTGGCAACCTGTCGTTGTTCGATGCCATCAAAGGTGGGCGCGAGTCGGGTGGACGCTACAACGTGAAGGAGCAGCAACTGTTGCGCCGCACCATCCGCGAGCTGCCCAACATCCAGATGCGTGGAGCCCGCGGGCTGGACTGGCAAAACTGCTACCCGCAGCCCGAGTTCGACGAGGACAGTGTGCTCTTCGACCTGAACTACTTCAAGTATTGTTTTCTGAAGGCCACCGATTTGGATTTCCACGAGCTGAAGTTGGAAGCCAATTTCCGGCTCTTTGCCAAGGATTTGACCGCCGAGAAAAGTGACAGTTTCCTCTATCGCGACTTCCAGGCGCGCAACGTGATGTTGGTGGATGGAGCACCTTATTTCATTGACTATCAGGGCGGTCGCAAAGGTCCGTTCTACTATGACTTGGCTTCGTTTCTTTGGCAGGCCTCGGCCAAATACTCCAACAAACTGCGTCGCGAGCTCATCTACGAGTATTACAACGCCTTGAAACTCTATACCGAGGTGCCTTCGAAGCATCATTTTGTTGACAGGCTGAGTTTGTTTGTGCTTTTCCGCACACTGCAGGTGTTGGGAGCCTACGGCTTTCGTGGCTATTTTGAGCGCAAGAAACACTTCATCGACTCCATTCCGCCCGCCATCCAGAATCTGCGCGAGCTGATAGGAGCCGGCGGTGCCCAGCCCTCGGCCCTCACATCGAATCTTCAGCACCAGTATCCTTACATGGTCGATATGCTCAAGCGGCTCACCGAACTGCCTCAGTTTGCCCAAATAGAGCAACCAGCACTCAGTCGTGCCGACGGCTACCGAACCACTGAGAACAATCCCTACAAGGCGCATCCTCAGGACGGGCCAGCCACATTCTCGAAATACGACGGCAAGGGCCCCCTGGTGGTGCGGGTGTTCAGTTTCTCCTATCGCAAGGGCATCCCCGACGACGAGAGCGGCAATGGCGGCGGCTATGTGTTCGACTGCCGTTCCACCCACAACCCCGGCCGGTACGAGCCCTACAAAAAACTGACCGGCCTTGACGAGCCGGTCATACGTTTTCTGGAGGACGATGGCGAGATTCTCACCTTCTTGCAAAGTGTCTATCGGCTGGCCGATGCCCATGTGGCCCGCTACATCCAGCGCGGGTTCACCTCGCTGATGTTCTCGTTTGGCTGCACAGGTGGCCAGCACCGTTCGGTCTATAGTGCCCAACACCTGGCCGAACATATCCACGATAAGTTCGGTGTCGAGGTGCGCATCGTGCATCGCGAGCAGCACATTGAGCAGGTGCTTGAGGCCCGGTAGCGCCGGAGTGCGCTTTATGGCAGAATGGGCTCACCCATTTCTGACTTTTCTGTGTCTTTCTGGTCGAGTTTGAAGAGCATGAACTTCGGGCTCTCTGCCGTGCAGGGTGTCCATGCGCCATCTTCTTTCTCGCCGTTGGGATTGCTGTATTTGGCAAAGTTGGTCCATGCCGTCAGCATCTTCTCGGCCAAGTCCCAGTCGCCTTGAGTCCAGGGTCGCCAGCAGTGTTTCAGCGACTTGAAGACAAACCACAGGTCGCTTGAGTGGAAGGCGCCCTGCAAGCGGTTGGTGATGTCGGGATGTTTGCCGTCGTCGGGCAACGGGCGGGCAAACTCGTAGGCCCATGCCTTGCCGCCCTTCTCCTGGCGCACTTTGCAGAACTCGGCAATGCCAGGCCCCATTGCTCCCATGTCGTTCAGTGTGTAGCCAATCATGTAGGGCACGTCGGCAATGCTCCCTTCGCGGGCCGCTTCGTCGAAACTCTTCAGACTGACGTAGCCATCGACAATCGGTCGCTCCATGACGATGACATCGCTCTTGTTGGCCATGTTGTAGATGGTGGTCAGCGAGTAGAGCACCTCGGTGGAGGCGGCGCGCATCTTCTTCAGGTCGGTCAATCCGGCCCAGTCCATCACCTTCTTTGTTTCGGCCTCAGCCTCTTTCAGCGTAGGGTTGTAGGTGAAGAACTTCACCATCGGGGTGGCTGGTTTGGCCTCCTCGCCCTCTTTGGGTGGCACGTTCAGTCCGCCGCCACTCATGATGACAGCCTTGTGGAACAATCCGCGCGCCAGTGGCGATTCGCACAAAGTGCGCACACTACCTGCTCCGGCGCTCTGTCCGAAAATGGTGACGTTGTTGGGGTCGCCGCCAAACTGTGCGATGTTCTGCTTGATCCACTTCAACGACTGTATCTGGTCCAAAATGCCGTAGTTGCCCGACACCTTGTGAGGGCTTTCCTCGGACAGCTCGGGATAGGGCATGAATCCGAAGATGCCCAGGCGGTAGTTGATGGTGACGAGCACCACATCCTTCGACGCCCACTCCTGTCCGTCGAACTCAGGCTCTGAGCCCCAGCCCTCGCGGTAGCCTCCACCGTGAATCCAAAGTGCCACGGGCAGTTTCTTGTCGGTCATGCCCGGTGCTTTTGTCCACACGTTCAGATAGAGGCAGTCCTCGCTGTAGGGAGCCTCGTCGCCGTAGCCCCACTCCGAAGCGTAGAAGCCCGGGTAGTGGACGGCCTGATAGCCCGGATGGCCAAACTTGTCGCACAGGCGCACACCTTCCCATGCCACCACGGGCTGTGGCTCGCGCCATCGCAAGTCGCCGATGGGCGGTGCTGCATAGGGTATTCCCCTGAAGACATAGACACCGGCGTTCTCGGCCGGCACACCCTGTATCTGGCCACCTTCCACGGTAAGCACGGGATTGGCCACTTCGCCTTTGCAACCCAGTAGGAGCAGCAGCGGCAATGCTAATAACAGTTTCTTCATGTTTTTTGTTTTTTTTTGCTGGTTTAGGTTGATAATAGGTTTGGAATGTCTTTGCTGTGAAGCGTCCTCACTATCTTCCTCCCCCCCCCTCGGGGGGGGCGTTGGAATGAGGATACGCAAAGATAAAAAAAAAGGGGGTGAGTAGTAGAGCCGTGTGTTACATTTATTTTTTGTGCAATTTTTTCGTAACTATTTGTTACATGTAGAAAAGTTTTCCCCCTTTTGGTTGGCTTTTTCCATGTTTATGTGTATCTTTGCAATCGTTAGTTTAAACAACGAAGCCATGAAAAAAAGCAATCATTTCCTTTTCCCTAGATTTGCCCGTAGTGGCAGAAAGTGCAACAAGTTGTGTGCAACGGTTGGTCTGTTGGCGGTGGCTGTGCTCACGTGCTGCAAACCCGCACCGTCAGGTGGCAACGAACCGAGCAAGCAAGAGCCACCTGTCGAAGGTGCGGTTGCCGACACCAGCAAGTCGGCAGCGGCCAACCAGCAGTCTGCGTCAGCGCCAACAGCTGTCACCCACCTCACGTTTGAGCAGGCCAAGGCCATGGTGACGCCCGGCCAGAAGTACGACGAACAGTCCGTAGAGGCTCTTTTTGCCGCCATCGACCAACCCAAGGTGGCTGCCGAGCGTTACATTTGGGATGCCGACTTCGGGGGTGACAGTCCTGCCATCAGCTACACTTGGGGCAACCATGTGGCTTTCAAGGACTGGGAACTGACCAACACCGAAGCCAACTACTACGGCGTACACTTCAATTTCTTCTTCGACGACTCGCGCAAGACAGGCAAGCTCAAACAACTGGAAATCATCACCGACGATACCACTTTGTACGAGCAGTTCATGAGCGATGCCCGTGCGGCAGGCCTGAAGTTGGCGGGGCAGCTTGACAAAGCTGTCTATGGGCATGATGGAAAGGATTATGTGTTGAAAACGAGCAACGGGTCCATGTTCTTCATCCATGACTTCTCTGCCGACGGTGCCTACAGCCTTGAGCTTGGCTACGACGATGGCGCCGATGTGTGAACAGACAAAGACCATGCGCTTTGATAGATACTAAACCGAAGTATCGGGAGTAGAGATGCCATGCTACGACACCTCTACAACAACGAATATAACGAATTTTCCGAATACGCCCATGGCGGCAGCGAATGGCCTCAAGTGGCCAACGAATCATTCGAATCGCTGCATTCGTCAACATTCGTTGCATCCTTCGATGCATTGATAAGATTCGCTTTATTGTTAAATTCGTTGTTGTAGAAAACAACCGAAACTTCAGATACTTAACCAAAACTAAACAACTCAACCAACTCAACTAACAATGAAACTTCTACTATTTGCCCATCTGCTGATGGCACTTCATGGTGCTGACAGCACCGAGTTTACCCGAGGCATTGGAGTCTATCCGGGCGCCCCGAGTGAGTATTTCGCCCCTAGCGTCAGCTGGACAGACAATGGCGGACAACTCAGCAACGTGGCTCTCCATCGCGCAGCCTACGCTTCGTCGGCCTGCGACTACAACCATACGGCCCATCTTGTCACCGACGGGTTGTGCGATGCCGGCCAACCTGTCACCCTGAACGTCAGCACCCCTGCCGGACGCTTGGCCCGTCGCGAGTCTGAATGGGCCATCGACGGTGGGCCTTTCTCGCGGAACATCCTTATGGGGAGCCGCACTTGGCTACAGTTCGAATGGGGCGGTGATGACCGCGCCCTGTCGGCCACACTTTGCACGGCCAACCAAGTGAGGCTGCAGGGAATGGTGGCTTACGATGACCAGAAAGCCACACAAGGCTACCTTATCAGCATACAACAGTCTGCCGACGGCACGAACTGGCAGACCATTGGCCGGCTGAAGGGCGACGGGTTGCCAGGCCAACCCCTTCACTACAAGTTGCACTCCGACCCCAACAAGCAGGAAGCCCAAGAATATCTGCCAGCCCGCAGACTCGACGAAGTAATTCAGCTGGAGAATGCTCCTGCCGCCAGCCGTTTGCGCGTCTGCATGGAGATGGAGGGCGCCGCCCACTGGGATGTCCACGAACTGCAGTTGCTGGACGGCAACCGCCAACCGCTCGAACTGTTGCCCTCGCGGCAGTTCTCCAGCATGTGGATGAGCAACGGCGGTGGTGAACAGTGGATTTACGCCGATCTCGGCACCGTGCTGCCCCTCGAGGAATTGAGGCTCAGCTGGTATCTGCCCCCCGCAAAAGGTCAGGTGGAAGTGTCCGACGATGGACGCCAATGGCGAGCCATGGCTGACTTGCCCAGCGTTGACACAACGCCCAACGTACAGCAAACGCTCGCTTTGCATACCTCTGCCCGCTACGTGCGCTTGCTTCTGCACCAAACCGGCAGTGCCGGTTGCTATGCCCTGCGCGAGATGGAAGTGATGTCGAAAAAGCGCATTGTATATACGCCCCATCCAACCCCCGCCGTGCATCAGCCGGCTTTGGGCGTCCAGCAGCTGAGCGGTGGCAACTGGGTGTTGCAGCGCGCCTCGGAGGTGAAAGCCAAGGGCGAGGATATAGCCTCTTCGTCGTTCAGCCATCAGGGGTGGATTCCCGCCACGGTGCCGGGTACGGTGTTGGCTTCCTATCTGAACATCGGAGCCATTCCCAATCCTAACTATGGCGACGACGTTGACCAGATTTCCGAATCCTTCTTCCGTTCCAATTTTTGGTATCGCAACGAGTTTGAAGTCTCTCGGCAGTTGCTGGAACGTCCGCAGCAGTGGCTTCATTTCGACGGCATCAACTGGAAAGCCAATGTCTTTCTCAATGGTCAGTTGCTGGGACGCATCGAGGGAGCCTTCATGCGTGGGCGGTTCAATGTGACGGGGCTTCTTCGGGAAGGCACCAACTACTTGGCTGTCGAAGTGGTCTGCAACGACCATTTTGCCGCCATCAAGGAGAAAGACACCAACACTACCCAGTTCAACGGAGGATTGCTGGGAGCCGACAATCCTACGTTCCATGCCACGGTGGGGTGGGACTGGATTACCACGGTGCGAGGTCGCGAAGCAGGCATTTGGAACGAAGTGTATCTTTCGGCCACCGAGCTGGTCACCCTGAGCGACCCCTACGTTGAAACCCATTGCGAGGCCGACGGAAAGACGGTGCGCGTCAGTCCGTCGGTGTTTGTGCGTAACAATGATGTACGAACGGCCAAGGGTGTGTTGCGTGGCTGGATCGGCAATGTGCAGTTTGAAAAAAACGTCGTTGTTCCCGCCGGTTCGGAACAGCAGGTGTCGTTCTGCCCCGATGAGTTCCCGCAGCTGACGGGCGAGCATTTCCGCCTGTGGTGGCCCAATGGCTATGGCGAACCCTATCTCTACGATGCCGGGTTCTCGTTCAACCCCGATGGCAATGCGTCGGCCAACACCACCGCCCGGACGCCCCGATCCTCTTCTCCATCACCGTTGACCTACAAGGCGGGTTTGCGCGAAATGAAATATGTGGCCGCCACCGACAGCCTGCGCATTTATGTCAACGGCCGGCGGTTCATTCCGCTGGGCGGAAACTGGGGTTTCGACGAGCACAACCTGCTCTACCGCTCGCGTGAGTACGACGTGGCCGTGGGCTACCACCGCGACATGAACTTCACCATGATACGCAACTGGGTAGGCCAGGTGGGCGACGAGGCTTTCTACGAGGCATGCGACCGCCACGGCATCATGGTGTGGCAGGACTTTTGGCTTGCTAATCCCGCCGACGGCCCCGACCCTTACGACGAGCGCATGTTCCTGAGCAATGCTGAGGACTACGTAAGGCGCATCCGCAGCCATGCCAGCATAGGGCTTTATTGTGGACGCAACGAGGGGTTCCCGCCCGAAACGCTTGACCGCAAGTTGCGCGAGTATGTACACACGTTGTCGCCCGGCATTGAGTACATCTCCCATTCCTCGTCGCAGGGCGTAAGCGGCGGTGGCCCCTACCGCGCCTTGCCCATGAAGGAGTACTTCAGCCGACAGAGCGGAAAGATTCATTCCGAGCGCGGCATGCCCAACGTGATGAACATTGAGAGTCTGCGCCGCACCTTCAGCGAAGAGTCGCTTTGGCCGCAGAGTCTGCAGTGGGGACAGCACGACTTCACCCTGCAGGGGGCCCAGCGGGCTTCCGAGTTCAATGCCTTGATGGATCGGGGCTTCGGTCCTTCGCAGAGCGCCGAGGAGTTCAGCCGCCGCGCCCAGCTCATCAACTACAACGGCTACCGTGGCATGTTCGAATCGACCAGCCGTAGCCGTGCCGGACTGCTGCTCTGGATGAGCCATCCCTGTTGGCCCTCCATGGTCTGGCAGACCTACGATTATTACTTTGAACCCACGGCAGCCTATTTCGGTGCCAAGAAAGCCTGCGAACCGCTGCACATCCAGTACAATGCGCTCACCGACAGCATCGAGGTGGTGAACCACTCAGCCGGTCAGCGCAAGGGCGTCACAGCCACGGCCACCATCTTCAACATGGACGGCAAACAGGTGAAACGTCTGACGAAGCGCATGGACAGTCCTGAAGACACCACTCAGCCTTGGACAAAACTGTCGCGGCTGGTGGCTGCAGCTCCTTCGGATGTGTATTTCCTCAGGCTGCAACTGACTGACAAAAAGGGCGTCATTTCTGAGAATCTTTACATCCTGGGACGCAACGAGGGCGACTATCGCGCGTTGAACAACCGAACGAAAGCTCAGGTCCATCAGCAGGTGAGCATCAATTCGGCAGGCGACACCCAGACGGCCACCGTCATGCTCAGCAACACGAGCGACGTTCCGGCTGTGTTCTTGCGGCTGAACCTGAAAGGCACCCCGCGCTGTATGGCTTCCGGCGGCATCCAGCCCGACAACCGGCAGATTCTGCCCGCCACCTACAGTGACAACTACATCACGCTGATGCCCGGTGAAACCACTACAGTGACCATCAGCTGGAAACTGCAGGATGCACATGGCATGCAGCCCTATGTGGAAATCACCGAATTGTAATAAACTGAAGTTTCGGGTGTAGAGATGCCATACTACGACATCTCTACAACAACGAAGATGGCGAATTTTCCCGAATACACCCATGGCGGCAGCGAATGGCCTCAATTGGCCAACGAATCATTCGAATCGCTGCATTCGTCAACATTCGTTGCATCCGCGATGCATTGATGAGATTCGTTTTAATCGTTAAATTCGTCCGCAGGCATGTTTCATCTCCGTCGCAGATGCCCTGACACCGCAAGGAGCAGTGGTGGAAAGCAAGGTCGAAACCGACGTTCCTCTGTGGATGGAGGCCCTTTCGCCTATACGCAATTTCTCCAAGGAGGCGGCTGACAACGTGTTCTGCCATGTCAGCATGGACACCGATGGTTTCGATGCTTCTGCCACCCCCATCAACAACGTTTGGCATGCCACGTGGGTTGGCCCCATGTGGAGCCAAGTGGGCGTGGTCCATCTCAAGAAAGGGAAGAACCGCCTCTGTGTCGGCAATCTGAAGCCGGGCGCGCGCATAGACCGTATGTTCTTGGGTCTTTGGCCTCCATTCTGTGCTGAACCGATGGTGCGCATCGCAGCAGCCAACTGTTCAGAGACGCATCCCGGTCGCGAGGGCAGCGTCTGTTGCGTTGACCAGCTGGGCTACACCGATGGACTGCTGGTGCAGCCGTTCGACACGCCCTCTTACGATGCAGCTCGTCTGGACGAAGCTCCGTGGGTGGCCTACGACATCGACGTGCCTGCCGGAAGCGGTTCAATAGAGATTCGCACTCTGCCCACCCTCCATGTCTATGAAGGACGCGAAGCCCGCTACGCTGTTCAGCTGGGCGACCTGCCGCCCGTGGTTTGTTCCATTCATGCCGGCGACTTCACTGCCGAGTGGCGTTTGAATGTGCTTCGTGGATATGCTTCGCGCAAGATAGCTATTCCCGCAAAGGATGTTGCCACCTCCCAGCGACTGAAAATATGGTTGTTGGATCCTGGCATCGTGCTGCAGGAAGTGCTCGTTTGGCCGTAGTAGCGTGTTTACGCTCGGCAATGAAAGGAAAAAATGTTTTTTCCCTTTGCATTCCGCTCGTTTATGCGTAACTTTGACTTCGTCGAAGTTACTTTCGCTCGGGAATGAAAGGAAAAAAATGTTTTTTCCTTTTGCATTCCGCTCGTTTATGCGTAACTTTGCAGCCATGAAACAGTGCATGATTTTGGCGGCTGGACTGGGAACCCGCCTGAAACCAATCACCAACACCCTGCCAAAGGCACTGGTGCCTGTTGGAGGAGTGCCCCTGCTCGACCTCAACATACGCAGGCTGAGAGCACAGGGATACGACCGCTTTGTTGTGAATGTCCACCACTTTGCCCAGCAAATCATCGACCATGTCGGCAAGCAGGACTATGCTCCATTGGTGCATTTCAGCGACGAGACGGAGCAACTGCTTGAAACGGGCGGCGGACTGAAGAAGGCCCAACGGCTGTTTCGTGACGACGAGCCAATACTCATCCACAACGTTGACATTCTGGACAATGTGGATTACGAATGGATGCGTCGCCAACACCAAGACGACGAGGACGCGGTGCTGCTCGTAAGCAAACGCAAGACCAAGCGCTATCTGCTCTTCGACGGGGCCATGCGACTGGTGGGATGGAAGAACATCGAAACTGGCCAGGTGAAGAGTCCTTTTCCTTGGTTGCGCGATTGGGATTTCTCCATCGATGACGATTTGCAGGTGAAAGCGCGTGAGGGAAACTCGCATGCTCAGGCTCCCAGTTCTCAATACTATGCTTTTGCATTCTCGGGCATCCATTCGTTTTCGCCGCGGCTCTTCAGGCTGATGGACCGCTTTCCCGACAGGTTTGGCATCATTGACTTCTATCTCAGTGTTTGCCACAGGTCTCGGATTGTGGGTTTGCAGAAAAACGACCTGCGGGTGCTTGACGTGGGCAAACTCGACTCACTCTCCGATGCTGAGAACTTCATGAACAAAACCTAATTCTCAATTGCCAATTCTCAATTATCAATAAAAAAAGATATGAAACAGAAAATCATTATCTTGGACTTCGGTTCGCAAACCACTCAGCTGATAGGCCGACGAGTGCGCGAGCTGGACACTTTTTGCGAGATTCTGCCCTACAACAAGTTCCCCTCTGTTGAGGCGGATTTGCAATCCGGCTCTATCATCGGCGTGATTCTCAGTGGCTCACCCTATTCTGTGCACGACCCAGAGGCATTCAAGGTCGATCTGAGTCAGTTCATGGGAAAAATCCCTGTCTTGGGCATTTGCTATGGTGCTCAGTTCCTTTCACATTCTTTGGGAGGAAAAGTGGAGAAGGCTGATTCGCGTGAGTACGGACGGGCCCATCTGGAGACAGTAGATACCACGAACCCTCTGTTCAAGGGCTTTGAACAGCACTCGCAGGTGTGGATGAGTCATGGTGACACCATCACGGCCATTCCCGAGGGCTTCAAGGTGATTGGCAGCACCAAGGACGTAAAGAACGCCGCCTTTTGGGCACCCTCCCTACGGGGGAGGGAAGGGGAGGGGCTTCCCGTCTTTGCCGTCCAGTTCCACCCCGAGGTGTTCCATACGGTGCAGGGATCTCTGCTGCTGAAGAACTTTGTGGTCGATATCTGTGGCTCGAAACAAGACTGGAGTGCTGCTTCGTTTGTCGATACGACGGTGGCTGAGTTGAAGGAACAGTTGGGCCAGGACCGCGTGATCCTCGGTCTTTCTGGTGGTGTTGATTCTTCCGTTGCTGCCGTCTTGCTTAATAAAGCCATCGGAAAGAACCTCACTTGTATTTTTGTGGATCATGGTATGCTGCGAAAGAACGAGTTCCAGCAGGTGATGGAAGATTACAAGGTGCTGGGTCTGAACGTGATAGGGGTGGATGCCTCGGAAAAATTCTTTGCTGACCTGGCTGGAGTGTCCGACCCCGAGCAGAAGCGCAAGATCATCGGCCGCGACTTCGTGGAGGTGTTCAATGCCGAGGCAAAGAAGATAACCGATGCCCGTTGGCTGGCACAGGGAACCATCTACCCCGACCGCATTGAGAGCCTGAACATCACGGGCAAGGTGATCAAGAGTCACCACAACGTGGGCGGACTGCCCAAAGAGATGAATCTGCAGCTCTGCGAACCCTTGAAGTGGCTCTTCAAGGATGAGGTGCGACGTGTGGGACGCCAGATGGGCATGCCCGAGCATCTCATCACGCGCCATCCCTTCCCCGGACCCGGACTGGCTGTCCGCATCCTGGGTGACATTACGCCTGAGAAAGTGCGCATCTTGCAGGATGCCGACGACATCTATATCCGCGGCCTGCGCGACTATAAGGTGAAACTCTCTGGTGAAGAAGCTCGTAAGGTGCTGGCTGCCGGTGTACCCGCAGCCATGCAAGATGGAGAAATAGAAGTCTCGCTCTACGATCAGATATGGCAGGCAGGAGCCATTCTTCTGAGCACCGTGCGCAGTGTTGGCGTGATGGGCGATGAGCGCACCTACGAGCATCCCGTAGCTCTGCGAGCCGTCACCAGCACCGACGCCATGACTGCCGACTGGGCTCATCTGCCCTACGACTTCATGGCCCGCGTGAGCAACGAGATTATCAATAAGGTGAAAGGCGTCAATCGCGTCTGCTACGACATCTCGTCGAAGCCACCCGCAACAATCGAGTGGGAGTGATGGACCATTGATAATTGACCATGTAGGATTGATAATGGGTCATTATGAAAATTCCATTTAACATCATCGAACAATTGAAGCGCAAGTCGGGAAACGGCTTGCGCTTACCGTCTGATTGTGAATATCTGTCGCTCGACATCGAAAGCAAGACGGGAGTGCGCATTGGAGCCACCACCCTGAAACGGCTCTTGGGTTTTGCCAGCGACGAACGGCAACCGCACACCAGTACGCTCGACGCCATAGCCCGCTATCTGGGCTATAAGCATTGGGACGAACTGGCCAAGATGGAGGACAAGGGCAACTCGGACTTTGGCACAACCGACGAGGAAGTGCGTTCGGCCGATGTGTCGCCGGGCTCAGAGGTGCTGTTTACCTATCTGCCCGACCGCCGGGTGCGGTTGCACTACTTGGGTGGCTGTCGTTATCGGGTGGTAGAGAGTGAGAATAGCAAATTGTTGGTGGGCGACGAACTGGAAGTGCAGAACTTCGTGCTTCACCATCCCTTGCTGGCCGTCAACGTTTGGCGCGGCTGCCAGTCGTTGGGGCCGTTTACGGCCGGGCGAGTCTCCGGTCTGTCCTCTGTCAAGGTCTTATCCTGATTGTCAATTCTCAATTCACAATTACTAATTCTCAATTCACGAAATGGATTCTTCATGTTTCTCAGATGTCCCCCTTCTGTTCGACGGCATGGAGCAGATAGCATCCCGGGGCTTTTCCTGTGATGCCTATCGAGTGAAAATCTATGGAAAACTGCATTTCCTGAAACGGTTGAAACCGCTATATGCTGCTGACATCCGCTATCAGGAAGCTATCCGCAAGGAGTTCGAGACAGGCTACCGACTGGAGCATCCCAACATCGTACGCTATATCTCCTTTTCAGACGATGGCATCTTGATGGAATATGTGGATGGCGAAACGCTCAGTCAACGTCTCTCCAGTCATCCCGAATACTTTGAGAGCAAGAAAAATACCGAGAAGTTCCTTCGCCAGTTGCTCAATGCCGTTGGCTATCTGCACAGCCATCAGGTGCTTCATCTCGACTTGAAGCCCGACAACATTCTGCTTACGCGCATTAACGATGACGTGAAACTCATCGATCTCGGCTGCTGCTATACCGACGGGTTTGTCGATACACACGGCTTTACTGAAAGTTTTGCTGCTCCAGAACAATTGTCCATTATCCATTGCCCATTGTCAATTAGGACAGACATCTACGCCATCGGCAAGATAATGGAACTCTTGCCGCATCACCATATATATAATAAGGTGATAGGAAAATGTACGGCACAGCTTCCTGAGAATCGCTATCAGAGCATTGCCGATTTGCAGAAGGCTCTCCTTCCTAAGCGTAAGCCTTGGCGATGGGCATTGTTGGCACTTCTCCTTGTCATCTTCTTCCTGGGCTATCTGCTGTTTGCCAAAAATGATAGTCATTTTTCAGAGCCAATGGAATCTCCAGTGGAGAACAAGACCGTACAGGAGCAACCCCTACCGCCTGTGCAAAGTGTGCCATCCGCTACAGCAAAGAAGAATGAATCGACAAAAGAGCAGCAACAAATAACTCCGTCTGCGCTCCCTCCAATAAAGAAAGAACTATCCGAAGAGGAACAAGCGTTTCTGGATCAGCCCCATCTGAGAACTGTCACATCAGAAGAGTTCTCACGCTACAAACAACGGTTGGCCGAATATTATCGTGAGGCAAATGCTTTTCTCAACGACTCATCCAACTACCGGAAATATCCTTCCCACCAGGCCTATTTGCGACGCTATCAAGATATTGTCTATGAGACCCTGCAGCGAATCAAGGCTGACGAATGGTTCCATCCGCTATACAACAGCCCTATGAATCCCATCAGTTCCTATACACGGAAATACAAAGCCGACTTGGAGCATCGTGCCTTTGTCAACAGTAATCAACTGCCGTAATAACAAAAAAACGACTCAAATGAATGTTGTTTGCTTAATTTTTTTTATCTTTGCAGCAAATAATAAGGAATTACTATGTCATATAACCAGTTAGCGCAGTTGGAACTCATGAACGCCATTAATAGCATCAACTCTGAATCAGAGCTACAAGAGTTCAGAGATTTGCTGGCACGCTATTTTGCCCAAAAAGCACAGAAAGCAATCGATACCTTATGGGACAACGGTGTCATTAATGAGGACACCATTGAAGCATGGGGCGAGGAACACATGCGCACCCCTTATCGATATGAGGAGAATCGTTCTTGATACAAACTGCCTTTTGCAGTCACTCCCTACGAAAAGTCCATACCATAAGATATGGACAGACATACTTGATGGACGTATTCAATTGTGCGTCAATACTGAAATTATGAATGAATACGAAGAAATTATATCCATTAAGACGAACAAGTATATTGCGCGCAATATTGTTGAGGCAATAGCAAGATTGAACACAACATATTACCAAGAGGCTTACTATCATTTCGGATTGATTGAGACTGATCCAGACGACAATAAGTTTGTTGATTGTGCTGTTGCAGCAGGTGCAGAATTCATAGTAACCAACGATAAGCATTTTGAGGTCTTGAAGACCACTCCTTGGCCTAATATTTCGATTATTAAGATAAAGGACTTTATAGTTCAGATATCTCATTAGAAATAATAGTTTTTTTGTGAAATGGAAGAAATGGTCGCGCCGTTTCTTCCATTTTTCATTTTTCCGTTATATCTTCGCAGTCGTAAACATAAGTGTAACCCTTTAAAAACTGTATTGACAATGAAAAGAATCGTCATGCTATTCATGTTCTGCGGTCTGATGCTCACGGCCTTGGCCGACTGGACATACGGAACAGCCTATTTCCAAGGTTCTCAACCCTCCCATTGCCTGAATCACGGCGGAGTGATGATTTGGTATGATGGCGACCTTAAACAGACAGGCCTCAATGGCGGTGTAGAGATTTGGGAGGGCACAGGCGACATCTGCGTGGCCTATCCAAAAAACTACAATGGCCCCAAGATGCGCTTCTTGTCTAAGGGTGGCTCCGTGCAGATTCAGTATCTGAAGTAACTCCCATTCCTTTCTAGGGACTTGCAGGGCATTTGTTCTTCCAGTCCATCAATGTGCCGATTTTGAATAATTTTAAGTACCATCGCAAAAAAACAGCTCACAAAGAACGTCGTTTGCTAATTTTTTCTTATATTTGCGGTGTCGTTCAATAAAGGGCGACAAACTTAGTAGGAAGCGTTTAGCTTTCATCTGTACCGAAAAGTCTGGTAAACTTGAAACGTACAACAGATGAATGTGAACACGTTCTCTCCTTGGTTGGAATATACCATGCCGAGCCGTCATTGGCTGACATCATATATATCCTCCAAGGGTGTGGGCTGTTTCTTTTATCTTTGTACAGGTTTTACCAGAGCCTTCGGTAGGATAGACTGAAAGGCTCACACCTTCCTGTTTATAACATATAAGGTAAAACCAATGACAGACAACAATAAATATTACCGCCCAGTATGGACGTGTGGCAGATACAATGAGAAAGCGCAGGCAGCAATCTACTACAATCTGATTGCTGGCATGAGTTATTTCTTCGAGAGTTACTCGGCAATGGTAATTGGTGAGATACTTTCTGTGCATAGAAATGGCGAGATAAGTCTTGAAGATATCGCTAAACGACTGAATATAGCGATGGAGAGCCTTGCCCCGTTCTTTCATCAACTGGAACAGATGGGAATTGTTTCATCAGTGTTGCCAACTGACAATATGATTGCAGACTATCGCAGACGAGTTAGCGAATACAACTGTCAACAAGCACAAACAGTAGAGAAAACTACTCAAGAAAAACTTCCTTATGCAATATCTAATGCTGAAAGGCTATACACAGAGAAAGTAGGCGGCATCACAAGCGTGATGTTTGAACTTACTTATTGCTGTAGCGAGAAGTGCATCCATTGCTATAATGAAGGAGCCACAAGAAATGATGAAGAAGTCAGCACTCGTGGCGATAGAGAGGAACTGACGCTTGACGAGTATAAACATTTGGTAGATGACCTGTATGAGCAGGGTCTTGTCAAGGTTTGTCTGACAGGTGGCGACCCATTTTCTAAATCGTTTGCGTGGGAGTTGATAAACTACCTATATAATAAAGGTATAGCCTTCGACGTATTCACCAATGGCCAGCGGATAGTCAATGATGTTGAAAGGCTGGCAAATTATTATCCGCGCTTGGTAGGCGTATCTATTTATAGTGGAATTTCTGAAGTGCATGACTATATCACCCGTATCAAAGGCTCTTGGGAGCGTTCCTTGTCAGTAGTACGCCAGCTATCGGCATTTGGTGTCCCGATGAATCTGAAGTGCTGTGTGATGCGGCCCAACGTGAAGTCGTATTACATGGTGGCTGATATTGCCAAACAATATGGTGCAGTGCCTCAGTTTGAAATCAGTCTGACAGATTCTATTGAGGGTGACAAATGTGTCAGTAAGTATCTGCGCATGACTCCAGAGCAACTCGAGATAGTCCTGCGTGATGATAATATAGCCTTGTATGTAGGCAAGGAAGCACCTAACTATGGTGGACAACAGAAGCCGATGGATGAGAATCCATGCGGTGCTGGTGACAATTCTTTTTGCATTACTCCAGAGGGAAATCTGATTCCTTGCTGTTCTTTCCATACGTTGTTTGGAAATATTAAGCAGCAGAGTATTTCGGATGTCATTAAGGGCAGTAAAGAACTAGCATATTGGAGAGGACTGAAACTGAGTGACTACGAAGAGTGTGGACAACACGATTATTGTGCTTATTGCAACCTCTGTCCTGGCAACAACTTTATAGAGCATGGTACGCCATTAAAGGCATCAGAAGTAAACTGTTCTATGGCAAAAGTACGTTATAACCTCGCTCAAAAGATGATGCAAGGATATGACCCACTGAATGGAAAAACGCTACGAAAACGGTTGGACGAGTTATCAGACTTCGTGTCGGCAAAGATAAGAAAGGAAATGTCGCTAAACGATTATAGCGATACGAGATTAAAGGTAGGTGGGTAAGTGTGGTTCCCCAAGAAATATTACACATAACCTCTAAACATTTACAACTATGAAGGTAGATTTGAATGTTAGCGCAGCATCTAAGGTAATGACAGCAAACGGTTGCCCAAAGCTGTATGAGTCTTCATGCGGTGTTATGTATCGTCAGAGCTAAAGGCTACTTTTTAATGGCATGGGGAATGGTATGCTTTTCCCCATGCTCTTACACAAACAGACAATAACTTTATAATCTAAAAATGAGTTTTATATACAGGTCAGCAAAAGATGTCTTTAAAGCTATCAAACCATTTGTGAATGATATTCGTGTAGATGCTCTTGGTAACATAATTGCCCACAAAAAAGGTGTGGGGAAGCGTATTATGCTGATTGCCCACCATGACGTTGTGCGACTTATGGTTTCTCACATAGATGATAATGGTTTCCTTTATGTAAAGCCAGCCGGCAGCATTGATTCCCAGATTCTTTATGCTAGAAAAGTTGTTATAAGACATGAGGGGAATACAGTTATAGGTGTCATAGGCAAGAAGCCTATCCACCTTATTAGGGAAGAACAGAACGGTAAGGTAACTTATGATAATCTATGGATCGATATAGGTGCCAGAAATCAGTTGGAAGCCCTACAAATGGTTACTAAAGGCGATTATGCCTACTTTTGTTCTGACATAGTAGAACTACCAAATAATCTTGTTACTGGCTCTTACCTTGACAATCAAGTCGGATTAAATGTACTATTAGAGTTAGCAAAACAAATTCACGGAATAGAGATACTTTGGGATGTTTTTTTTGTTGCATCAAATCATGAGGAAATTGGAATGAGAGGTGCTTCTGTTGTTGCTCATTCGATAAATCCTGATGTCTGTATCTGCATAGATGTTACACATGCCACTGACTATCCTACAACGAATGTTATTATCGATGGAGAAATAAAGTTAGGCAAAGGGTGTGTTATAGCGAAAGGGCCAAATATTTACCCTGCTTTATTCAAGGGGATGGAAGAAACAGCAATCAAACATAACATAATGTATCAAGTAGAAGCAAGTCCATATCCTACAGGAACGGATGCCAATGTGTTACAACTATCTGGTGAAGGTGTTAAAACGGCTGTGGTTTCAATTCCATGTAGATACATGCATACTCCCCATGAAGTGTGTTCAGAAGAAGATATTGATTCGGTAATAAGGATTATAGGTGATTTTATGCGTACAGAATACGTTTCAAATTTTCTTATTGATAACAGCATATAGTTAATCCCCAAATATATTCAACTACAATATGGCCGCAAAACGAATAGATTGGAATTTCGATGGTTACAAGAGAGAGGCCCACTTCTTCCTTTGTGGAGCGTTTGAGTCTTTTAAGTTTATAAGCGCCTTTTTGCAGATAGCGAAGCAATGTCCGAGTATGTTGAAGGATAATGTTGTGATTGAAAGCGTATTTGGCTCTCCCACATGCGTTTGGAATGGTGGCCGTGCATTGGCAAATGTCTATTACAACAAGAAACAGCTACAAAACATTCGTGATACTTATGCGAACCTTGGCGTCAAAGTAAGGTTTATATTTACAAATCCCTTTTTAAATGAGTATGACTTGCACGATAGATATTGTAACTTGATTATGGATGTTTTTAAGGAGTTGTCTCCCGAAGTGGTTGTTTATTCTCCGCTGTTGGAGGATTATCTTAGAATTGTATATCCTACAGCCTCTTTTATCAGTTCGACAACGAAACGTCTTCGTTCTAGTGAAGCACAGTTGAATGAATTTAATCATGGTTATAAGTATGTTTGCCTTGATTATGACTACAATTATGATTTTGTTTTTCTCAATAGCATTCCTATGCACGAGAGAGATAAAGTTGAAATACTCATAAACTCTACTTGTCCCAAAGGATGTAGTGCAAGAGTCCTACACCAAGAGTTTTCTGCAAAACGACAGTTGGAATTCAACAGTGATGAAGATTGTGAGTCGGAAGTATTCTATAAGGAGTGCCCTAAAATTAAAAGGATTATGATTCCATCTTCTTCTCCTCGTGACAGTACAAGAGACATATACATTGGAACCAATTATATATTCCCACAAGATTTGGATATGTATTTGGAAAAGGGCTTCTGCCATTTCAAAATCCAAGGACGTGAACTCTCGACAGGTAAATTGTTTGCAGAGTTTCTTCCTTATTTGATAAGACCAGAATTCTATCCAATAGCATTGTCGATTATCGATAAAAGCAATAACAATGGATAAACAATACTTTTTTAACACAAGAATAACTTATGGGTAAAGAAAACAACAAATCAAATAGTGTAGCGGGTGTTCTGATTAACCAAGACCTCTCATTGCTGATACAAGCTGTGTTGCATGTGGATAAAGAATATCTTTCATATGCGGACACAAATGCCAATGCTGGCGATAGAAAAGATCAAATTAATCAATTGGAACGTGTGTTTGCTTATGAGTTATATCACCAATGGTCACTGCTTAAGGATGATAATCTGGTGTTAAATGGGGAGATAGGCAAACTATGGAATAACGAAACAAGCTATCCAGACTTGATACTTCATGGCGGTCAAAACGATTTTGGTAATAATAAATTGTTGTAGAGATTAAGCGTGAATGTATGGTTAAAGGAAAACCAGAAGCTATCCTTGACGATTTAGAAAAACTGTCTGCTTTTCTTGAAACAGTCGAGAAAGATGATAAATTTGGAAGTTATCGTAATTATGATCATGCTGTGTTTCTTTTGCTTAAAGGCGAACTCAATGAAATAACAAGAGCCTTGGAAAGCAAAAAGGCTTCAGAAAAAAACTCAATGATAATGTCATCTGTATGTCTTACAACGAAGAGAAAAAAAATAAGAATGGCATGTCTTGCAGATTTGAAAAAGTAGAAGTTAGATGGTGAAATATGAAATAAATCGAGAAAAGTATTTCCTTTATGATAGTATCAGTAACATGCCCTAATTGTGGCAATCCAGTCGTTTTTAATTTGGAACCGCCTATATGTGGTGGTTTTGTAGAGTGTTGTTATAATTGTTCTGCTACCGTTTCTGGCTCATATAGTTGGGGGAACAATAATACTCCCATTATTCGCTATGTGCGGTCGAGTGGCGGATATAAGAAACGGTAGCAGGGATATTGGTTTGTTGAATATTAAGTGATAAATAGAACTTATTAATAATGCAAAAATATGGGATTTATAAATGATTTTAAGAAAGGCTATCAAGATGGCCAAAATGGCAAGTATAACACTCTTGGTGTTATCATATTGATTGTTATTGCGCTTTACTTTATTCAAAAGTGGACAGGCTTACCTGTGTTTGATTGGGCAAAGAGTGCAGCAGTCTGGATTTGGAATGGGATAATGTCCCTTCAAGAAAAATAGTTGGACTTCATTCTTGAGTAGTAATGGGAAGTGTGACAGTGTTGGTGAATTGTCCTAATTGCTTCTGCTTAGTTGCTGTAAAGTGGAGATTATAAAGAAGGGAAATCTATGGTAGCCAAACAGCATAGTATGTTGCTCGCTTTCGATGAATGCAACATGAAATACTTCGAGGGCAAGTTGCCTTTCCCCCAGTTTGACCTGCTGCACTCCTTTAGGACGTGCGGCTACTTCAATTGTGACTATAAGCAAGGGTGGTTTAGCAGGACGCTGTATAACTTCCGCATATCAATGACGGACTATTATGACTTCACTCCAAAACAGTTTGAAGACATACTGGTGCATGAGATGATTCATTACTATCTGGCATACTTCGGAATAGACAAAAGCATAAGTCATGGGCGGGAGTTTAAGAAAATGGCTAAGCGGCTGAATCAGACTTATGGCTTGAATATCACGAAGACATTAGACATCTCGCAATATAAAAGAAGAGAAGGCACGCCGACGATTTCTTACTGGTTGGCACAATGGTTTTGAGTATGAGGTTTTTCAAAGAGTTTCATGGTTTCTTTTTCGAGTTCAACTCGCTTGGAGATTATTTCAAGTTTCTGCTTGGCAGGCTTGTCGGTGCTATATTAGGTATTGGGATTTTGTTCGTGATTGGCTATCTCCTCTATTTGTATGGACAAACCTTATAGTATGCGACTACTGGAAATTATGACGGACGACGTGCCGATAGCATGTGGAGACGTGTTTGGTGTGAATGATATGTTGGACGTGCTGAGGGCGTTCTGCAGGGAGCAGGGCATGGAGATGCCACTTGTGAGGCTGATTGAGGTGGATGACGTACTTAGACCATACGCTGTGTCGCTGCACTTGATGAAGAACGACCAGATGGATCAGTTTGACGCGGAAGTGATCTTTTTGCTGACGGATTTCCCTGAGAGGGTGGATCGGGAGGCTGAGGCTTGTCGGCTGATTGTGATGGCGAAGGAGTTCGAAAGGCCTTGCCTGCTGACGACGAGGACTGCTTTCTCACCGCGGCAGGACAACTTCTACGAGCGTTTCGGCTACATGAAAATGCCTGTGACGTGGTCAGATGAGGCAGACAATGAATATGAAGTTTTTCTGAAAGGCCAATTGGAGATGGGCAGTTTTGTGAGTCTGATGGAACGGGTGGAGTATATAGGAATGGAAATAGTGTATAGGTATTATGAGTTATGATTGAGGATGAAAGATTGTGGTTGGATAATTTAGCCAAACAACCAAACAGGATTAGGCCAAATAACCAAACGGAATTAGGCCAAATTACCAAATTTGGTTAGAAAATATTTTGTTTTCCAAAGGATTTTTGTATCTTTGCACCATCAATCAAAAAATCATAATATGGCAGACAATACAGAATATAAGAAAAGAATTGCAGATGCCTTATTAGCAGATAAACTGGATGCTATGGGAGCCGTGCTGATTGAGGGGCCGAAAGCATGTGGCAAAACAACTACTGCAGAACAACAAGCCAACAGCATTCTATATATGGATGACCCAGTTAACATGCGGCAGAACTTGCAATTGGCAGAAACAAATATTAAGCGCCTGTTGCAAGGTGATAATCCTCGACTTATTGACGAATGGCAGATTGCTCCTCAAATTTGGGATGCAGTCCGTTTTGAGACAGACCATAGGAGGGGTGATGGACTATTTATGTTGACGGGGTCTGCGGTTCCTGCTGATGACTCTAAGATAAAGCATAGTGGTGCTGGCCGATTTGCATTTCTCACAATGCGCCCTATGACCCTTTGGGAATCGGAGGAATCATCTGGAGATGTCAGCCTCAGTAAACTTTTCTCTCATCCTGATAAGATAGATGGAGAAAGTTCACTAATGATGGAGGATGTCGCATTTGCAATCTGCCGAGGGGGATGGCCAATGTCATTGAACAAAAAGACTAAGAAAGCCGCATTGAGGCAAGTGACGGAGTATTTCGAAGCTATAACACGTTCTGATATTTCAAGGGTTGACGGCGTAGAGAGAGACGAATATAGGGCTAAAAGGCTTTTACGTTCCTATGCAAGGTTGCAGGGGGCTATGGCAGGTATTCCAACCATAGTTGAGGATATGAAGACAAATGAGCCTGAAAGCATGAGCGATGAAACAGTAGTATCCTATATAAAGGCTTTAAAAAAGATCTTTGTTATTGAAGACATGAAAGCCTGGAATCCAAATTTGCGTTCTAAGACGGCTATTAGGACGAGTGATACAAGATACTTCGTAGATCCATCTTTAGCCATAGCCGCATTGGGTCTTGGCCCTAACGATCTGCTTAATGATTTGGAAACAATGGGGTTGTTCTTTGAGACTCTCTGTGTACGTGACTTGCGTGTATATGCCGAGGCTAATGACGGTGAAGTGTTCCATTATAGGGATAAGAACGGACTGGAATGTGATGCAGTCGTTCATCTGAGAAATGGTAATTATGGCTTGATAGAGATTAAACTCGGTGGTGATACACGTATTGAAGAAGGTGCAGCAAATCTTAACGCATTGGAAAAAAAGATAGATACGACAAAGATGAAGAATCCATCTTTTAAGATGGTATTAACGGCTGTCGGACAATATGCGTATATGAGAAAAGATGGTGTGATGGTCGTACCAATTGGCTGCCTAAAAGAATAACCAGTATCGACAGTCAAATTCGGAAAGGAAATCGTGTATAGAAACTATGAACAGCGATAGGAAGTATAGCCTGAACTATGGGCAGATGCTCAAGAACAGGATGTCGGTGGTTTTCGATGACATCGGCATAGAGGAAGGGGAGGAAGTGGAGCGGATGTGGCTCTCTGATATTATCGACGGGAAGTATGTTGAGGATTATGTGGTAGTGCGCCGGTCTGCGTACGATATTGAGACGGATGAGGCAGGGGCTGTGCTGGCGAAGATAGAGAACGGACGGATGCTGGTGAAGGCTCCTGACGTGGCGTATTATCGGATTCCTGAGGATGTCTATCGGATTGCTGTCAATGCTTTCAAGGATTGTAATGCGTTGGAAGAACTGGATGTGCCTTATATGGTGGATGACTATGAAATAGACAATGCCTTGAAACAATGCGACCATCAGTTTAAGGTGCATCTGTGGAACTGGTCGTATGACAGCACGAGAAGTGAACAACTGGAGAAGGAGATTGCAGAGGGGTATGTTGATGAATATGGATTCGTGTACAGTCAGGACCGCAAACGGCTCTTGAAGGCTGCACCCAAGGTGAAGGAGTATTGGATTCCCGAGGGGGTGGAGAAGATAGACCATCTGGCTTTTCATCATTGTGTGTTCGAGGACTTGCACCTCCCCTCTACCTGCAGGATGGAGGAATGGCCCTCGGAGGAATACCCCGTGTTTGGCAATGAGCGTATTCAGGGTTGTATCTGGCCGTGGGAGGAGCCATATTAGGCATTGGCGTATTGTTCCTGATTGGCTATCTTTCTGGACAAAGGACTATGCGAATCGTGATGAGGAGACGTGGGCGTTTGAGGATGAGGGGGAGTATCGTGTGGATGAACATGGTATCGGCTATAGTCTGGATGGGCATCGGCTGTTGTTTGCTCGTGCTGAATTCAAGGCGGAAGAGTACCATGTGCCAGAAGGTGTAGTGACGATTTGTTCGATGGCCTTTGCTTCGTGCCGTCAGTTCGTCAAGCTGCATATCCCGCGTTCTGTGCGTCTGATAGGTGATTTCGTGTTCGGCACTGGTGGTGGGAAGATTGTGATCAGGGACTAAAGATGTTGTGCAGACTTTACGGCCAAATGCCTTTGTGAGAATGGAACATTGCATAGAGCAGAATTGTAGCTTTTGGAGAGATTGTTTTTTTATGGCCTTTTTTTTGCCTATCTTGAAATTATTCTATAATTTTGCACACCAATATGAAAGATGTGAAAGTGAAAGACATTGCGCTGCAGCATGCTGCGGGCGAGGGCATGGATGCTTTCGTGCAGGTTTTCGTCGATGCCATCAAGGAAAGCATAGGTGGAGAACTGACGGCGGAAACCATGGCCGAACTGAACGTTGACCAGATTACGCTGTTGGGCTACCACATGCTGCGTGAGGAGGTGATGGAAGGTGGATTTGTGCAGCTCATCCATAACGGGCTGGGCAGTTTCATCTTTCTCAACCCCTTTGCCAAGGTGCTGAAACTCTGGGGGCTGAAAGAGCTGAGCAAGATGATTTACGAGGTGCGCCGACTGTATGCTCAGTACTACGAGGAGATAGAGCGCGACTGTAGCGACGAAGAGTTCGTGGCTTTGTACGAGCGTTTCCCTGAGTTTGAGGATTACGATGACGACTTCATCGAGAACGAGGAGGACTGGACGGAGCAGGTGGCACGCCATGTAGATGAGAACATTGAGAATTTTGCGAAGATAATATGAACAAGGAACAGCAGGAACTCCGCAAAAAGAGTCCCGTACAGATAAAGAACAAGAATGCATCGTTCGAATACTTTTTTGTGGACGAGTTCACCGCGGGCATTGTGCTCACGGGAACCGAAATAAAGTCAATCCGTGCCGGCAAGGCTTCGCTGGTTGATACCTATTGTTACATCACGGGCGGCGAAGTGTGGGTGCGCGGTATGAACATCTCTCCCTATTTCTACGGTTCTTACAGCAATCATGAGGCCAAGCGCGACCGCAAGTTGCTCTTGACGCGCCGCGAAATACACAAGCTGGAGGAGGCCACCAAGGCGGTGGGGTTCACCATTGTGCCCACGCTGATTTTCATCGACCAGAATGGTCGTGCCAAGGTGGACATAGCTCTGGCCAGGGGCAAGAAGATGTACGACAAGCGTCAGTCGATGAAAGAGAAGGAAGACCGGCGCGAAATGGACAGAGCCATTAAACATTACTAGATTTCAGGAATGACCATACAAAAACTAATCCAGCAGAAAATCCTTATCCTCGACGGTGCCATGGGCACCATGATCCAGCGCTATGGGCTGACGGAGGAGGACTTCCGCGGCGAGCGTTTCAGGGATGTCGAGGGCATGATGAAGGGCAACAACGACATGCTCAACCTGACGCGTCCCGACGTGATACTCGACATCCACCGCAAGTATCTGGCCGCTGGAGCCGACATCATTGAGACCAACACCTTCAGCAGCCAGCGCATATCGGAGGCTGACTACCATCTGGAATCCTACTGCCACGAGATGGCGTTGGCCGGCGCAAGGTTGGCCCGACAGGCTGCCGACGAGTTTTCCACACCCCTGAAGCCGCGCTTTGTGGCCGGGTCGGTGGGCCCCACAAACAAGACTTGCTCGATGAGTCCCGACATCAGCAATCCCGCCCTGCGCGAACTCAGCTACGACGAGTTGTTCGTGGCCTATAGCGAGCAGATGGATGCACTCGTCGAGGGTGGGGTGGATGCACTACTGATAGAAACCATCTTCGACACGCTCAATGCCAAGGCGGCCATCGATGCGGCGATTACCACAATGCGAAAGCGCGACCTTTGGCTGCCCATCATGCTGTCCGTTACGGTGAGCGACCTGGGTGGCCGCACACTCAGCGGACAGACGATTGACGCGTTCTTGGCCAGCGTGAGCAGCTATCCCATTTTCTCCATCGGCCTGAACTGCTCGTTTGGGGCTGCACAGATGAAACCCTATCTGCGCGAGTTGGCCCAAAAGGCTCCTTACTATGTTTCGGCCTATCCCAACGCTGGCTTGCCCAACTCGCTGGGTCAATACGACGAAACGCCCGAGAGCATGGCTCCGCAAATTGCCGAGTTCATTGACGAGGGGCTGGTGAACATCGTGGGCGGTTGTTGCGGCACCACAGAGCAATTCATCGCCCGCTATGTGCCTCTGGCAGAAGGAAAGGAACCACGCAAGGTAGCGGCCCGGCAATACCCCTACGACACCATGCGGCTGAGCGGTTTGGAGCAGCTGAACGTCACTCCCGAGATTCCTTTCGTCAATGTTGGCGAGCGTTGCAATGTAGCCGGGTCGCGCAAGTTCCTTCGGCTCATCAAGGAGAAAAACTATGCCGAGGCTCTCTCCATTGCCCGCAGGCAGGTGGAGGACGGCGCACTGGTGATAGATATCAACATGGATGACGGGCTGCTGGACGCTGAGGCTGAAATGGTGAATTTCCTCAACATGATAGCAGCTGAGCCCGACATTGCCCGGGTGCCGGTGATGATTGACTCGTCGAAGTGGAACGTCATACGTGCCGCTCTGAAGTGTGTGCAGGGCAAGTGCATTGTCAACAGCATTTCATTGAAAGAGGGCGAGGAGGTTTTTCTCAGCCATGCGCGTGATGTGAAACGCTATGGCGCCGCCGTGGTGGTGATGTGTTTCGACGAGCAGGGGCAGGCCACCAGCTACGAGCGGCGCATAGAGATAGCCAATCGCGCTTACAGGCTGCTGACTGAGCAGGTGGGTTTCAATCCGGTTGACATCATTTTCGACCCCAACATACTCTCCATAGCCACGGGCATGGATGAGCATGCCAACTACGCCGTGGATTTCATCCGTGCCACTGGGTGGATTCGCCGCCATTTGGCGGGTGCCCATGTGAGTGGTGGTGTGAGCAATCTGAGTTTCTCTTTCCGCGGAAACAACTACATCCGCGAGGCTATGCATGCCGTGTTCCTCTACCATGCCATTCAACAGGGCATGGACTTTGGCATCGTCAACCCAGCCACCAAGGTGCTTTATTCTGACATTCCTGACCAAGAACTGCGCATCATTGAGGACGTGGTGCTCAATCGCAGGCAGGGGGCTGCCGAAGATCTTATCCGTCTGGCCGAACAGCTGAAACTCCAACAAGAAGCAGCCAAGGCGCAAGACTCAGAGGGGAGGGGGCCAGCTGCGACTGCCGCACCCGTTGAAGAGTGGCGGTTGGGTGACGTGGAGAGCCGCCTGCAACATGCGCTCATCAAAGGCATGGGCGACTATCTGGAGTCCGATCTTATGGAGGCTCTACAGAAATATCCCCATGCGGTGAACATCATCGAAGGCCCTCTCATGGGTGGCATGAACACGGTGGGCGAGATGTTCGGAAGTGGCAAGATGTTCCTGCCACAGGTGGTCAAGACGGCTCGCACCATGAAACAGGCGGTGGAAATACTGCAGCCCTTCATCGAACAGGAGCGTGAACGGACGGCGATTGTCAATTCCCAAAGAAAAGATGCTGCCCGTTGCGATGAACAAGACTGTGGCAAGAGCGAAGCGCATGGCCATGCCGGCCGCATCCTGTTGGCAACGGTGAAGGGCGACGTTCACGACATCGGCAAGAACATTGTGGCCGTTGTCATGGCCTGCAACAACTACGAGGTGATAGACCTGGGCGTGATGGTGCCGGCCGAGCAAATCGTGAAGAAAGCCGTCGAACTGAAGGCCGACATGATAGGACTGAGCGGACTCATCACCCCCAGTCTGGAGGAAATGGTCAACGTGGCGCATGGAATGGAGCGCGCCGGACTTCACATTCCCATCATGATAGGAGGAGCCACCACCAGCCAGCTGCACGTAGCTCTGAAGATTGCCCCCGTCTATGGAGGTCCTGTGGTGTGGATGAAAGATGCGTCGCAAAACGCTCTCATGGCAGCCCGCCTGATGGACAAGAAGGAGCAGCCGCGGCTGGAGCACGAACTGGAGGACAAATATGCCGCCCTGCGCGAAGACTTCCACAACGAGCAGCAACGCCTGCTCAGTCTCGACGAGGCGCGTCGAAATAAACTCGACCTGTTTGCGGGCTCATAACGATGAACACGAATACGGGAAGAGAAAAAACTATTAAAGGTATGGACAAGGTAAAAAACATTGTTTTCGATTTGGGTGGAGTAATCATCACCCTCGATCAACCGCAGGCCGTGCGACGATTTCAGGAACTGGGTGTCAAGGACGCCGCCGAGCGGCTCGACCCCTACACACAAACGGGCATCTTCGGCGATCTGGAAAAGGGTAGCATTACAGACGAGGACTTCCGCCGCGAGCTCTCTCGCCTGGCTGGACGTGAGCTCACATACAGCGACTGTTGCTATGCGTGGCAGGGCTATGCCAAGGAGGTGCCACAGCGCAACCTCGATGCACTGGTCAGGCTTCGTTCCGAAGGCCACCGCATCATTCTGCTCTCCAACACCAACCCTTATATGATGGAGTGGGTGATGAGCGACCGATTCGACGGCCGGGGCCATTCGCTGGCTCACTACGTTGACGCCATGTATCTGAGTTACGAGATGAAGGTGCTCAAGCCCGACGAAAGTTTCTTCCGGCAGGTGCTCATGAGCGAGCAAATAGTCCCCTCGGACACGCTTTTCGTTGACGACGGCCCCCGAAACGTGGCCGCTGCCAGCCAAATAGGCATCCGCACCTTCTGTCCCGAGAACGGTTCCGACTGGACTAAGGAGATTTACAAGTACCTGGAGAAGGGCTAGGGGGCTGACCCTGAAAACTCCAAAGGCTCCGATTATTCCGAATATTCAGAAAGCCCCATAAAAACTAACAACAAAATGATGAGTTTCAAGAAAAAGAAAAGATGGCACTTGCTGCCCGGACAGCCAATCACCGAACTGGACAAGCAGGTGATGTACTGGGAACACAAGGGTAAGACCGTGCCCACGCGAGACCTTATAAAAACTCCTGAACAGATAGAGGGCATCCGACGTGCAGGGGTGGTCAACACAGGTGTGCTCGACGAAGTGGCACGGCAGATTCATGTCGGCATGAACACGCTCGAGATAGATCGCATTTGCATGGACTATTGCGAGGCCCATGGCGCTACGCCAGCCTGTTTGGGCTATGAGGGATTTCCCAAAAGTGTGTGTACCAGCATCAACGAAGTGGTGTGTCATGGCATTCCCAAGGAAGAGGATGTGCTCTGCGAGGGCGACATCATCAACGTGGATTTCACCACTATCCTAGACGGTTACTATGCCGATGCCTCGCGCATGTTCATCATCGGGAAAACCACACCCGAGAAGGAACAGCTGGTGCGCGTGGCAAAAGAGTGTCTGGAGATTGGCATGGAGGCTGCAAAGCCCTATTCCTTCGTTGGCGACATAGGAAACGCCATCGAGAAGCATTGCCGACGCTACCACTACGGGGTGGTTCGCGACCTCTGCGGCCACGGTGTGGGGCTTAAGTTCCACGAAGATCCCGAAGTGTGCCACTACGGCAAGAAGGGGACCGGTATGCTCCTCGTTCCTGGCATGGTGTTCACTATCGAACCCATGGTCAACATGGGTACATGGCGTGTTTTCATCGATGCGGATGACCCCTATGGGTGGGAAGTGATTTCCGAGGACGAACAGCCCAGCGCACAGTGGGAACACACCTTGCTGATGACCGACCACGGTGTAGAGGTGCTCACTTACTGACTTTTGGGGTGCCGAGGTGATCATTAGCCTCATGGCAAGGATGTATCATCTTACGCAGAGGCGCGGAGGAGTCTGGGTTTTGGTTGAACAATGAGTTTTGGGGCCTTGCCTTCGTAATTGTACGTCTCCTTGATGGTAGCCGTCAGACGGTTGAATGCAGGAGGGGATGGTCGATTCCTCAAAAACTGATGGGATTATTTGCGAATTTCATTTCCTTTGATTACCTTTGCACTCCCAAAACGAGATGTCTGGGTGAGGTTTATGAACATGGCAGAAAACATGGAACGAGTGGCCGTGTTATATGCAGAAAGGAAATGGAATGGCAGATAAAAACATATATATATTAGGTATAGAGTCGAGTTGCGACGACACTTCGGCGGCTGTGCTAAGGAATGGGGTGCTGCTGTCGAATGTGACGGCGTCGCAAGCGGTACACGAAGCTTACGGCGGTGTGGTGCCTGAGTTGGCCTCGCGTGCGCACCAGCAGAATGTGGTGCCCGTGGTGGACCAGGCTCTCAAGAAGGCGGGTATCTCAAAGGAACAGCTTTCGGCTGTAGCCTTCACACGTGGCCCTGGACTGATGGGGTCGCTGTTGGTTGGGGTGAGCTTTGCCAAGGGCTTCGCACGTGCTTTGGGCATACCGCTCATCGATGTGAACCATCTGCAGGGGCACGTCATGGCTCATTTCATCAAGGAGAGCGATGACGACCAGTCGGCTCCACCGCTGCCTTTCCTCTGTCTGTTGGTGAGTGGTGGCAATTCTCAAATAGTGAAGGTAAATGCCTACAACAACATGGAGGTGCTCGGACAGACCATCGACGACGCTGCGGGCGAGGCTATCGACAAGTGCTCGAAGGTGATGGGACTGGGTTATCCTGGTGGACCCATCATAGATCGGTTGGCGCGGCAGGGCAATCCACATGCCTACAAATTTGCAGAGCCTAACATCCCCGGGCTGGACTACAGTTTCAGCGGGTTGAAAACATCGTTTTTATATAATCTGCGTGACTGGGTGAAGGACGATCCCGATTTCGTGGAGCACCACAAAGAGGACTTGGCCGCGAGCTTGGAGTTTACCATTGTTGACATCCTGATGAAGAAGCTGCGCCTAGCTGCCAAGCAGACGCGCATCAAGCATGTCGCCGTGGCGGGGGGAGTGTCGGCTAATACGGGGCTGCGCAACGCTTTCGGGGAGCATGCTCGAAAGTACGGGTGGAAGATATACATTCCCAAGTTCAGCTACACCACCGATAATGCAGCCATGATTGGAATCACGGGCTACTACAAATATCTGGACGGCGAGTTCTGTCCGATTGATGCGCCGGCGTTCAGCAAGGTGACATTCGAGTGATAAGAAAGCAAAAGGGAGGGAAGGAGAGGAAAAGCAGAAAGAGATTCTTTAATAAAAAAAAACAGCATTATGGAATTTGAAAACAAGATTTTGAGTGCTGAGATTCAGCGTATTATGTATGAAGCAGGGCTGACCCTCTCCACGGCAGAGAGCTGCACGGGAGGTCACATTGCCGAGTCTATAATAGCGGTGCCCGGTTCGTCGGAGTATTTCAAAGGAGGGGTTATCAGCTACACAAACGAGATTAAGGAGCGTCTGCTGGGTGTTGACCCTCAGCTGATAGCCGAAAAGACGGCCGTCTCTGAGGAGGTGGCAGTAAGCATGGTGCGCGGAGCCATCAGAACCATGCAGACAGACTTCGCCATAGCTGCCACAGGAGTGGCGGGGCCTGGGGGAGGCACGAAGGAGATTCCCGTGGGCACCATCTGGTTGGCCTGCGGCTCGGTTGACGAGGTGGCAACGTTCAAGATGGAGGAGGACGAAGGGCGCGACAAGAATTTGGCCAATGCATCGAGTAAGGCGTTGCACATGTTTCTTGATTTTTTGCGCGAACATGTGGAGAAAAAGAGCGAATGACCCCTTATGTAAACGCCAACAGAGCACGGAATTAGCCGGAAAAGAGAAAAAAATCCTTAAATGGGAATATTAATCGAGGAATAATTTTGTTTTTTCCAGAAAAGTTTGTAATTTTGCACCCTGTTTGGAATAGGTATCAAAAACGAAAACAAAAAATTTAGATAGAAATGTCGAAAATTTGTCAGATTACAGGCAAGAAGGCACAGATTGGCAACAATGTGTCTCACTCAAAGCACCGTACGAAGAGAAGCTTTGACGTAAACTTGTTCAGCAAGAAATTCTACTATGTGGAGGAAGACTGCTGGATCAGACTCAAGATCAGTGCAGCTGGTCTTCGTCTTATTAATAAGTTGGGTCTTGACGCAGCCTTGAAGCAGGCTGTTCAGAAGGGCTACGTTGACTGGAAGGACATTAAAGTAATAGGAGACTAAGCACCATGGCATCAAAGAAAGCAAAGGGTAACAGAGTTCAGGTCATTTTGGAATGCACCGAAATGAAGAACAGTGGACTTCCGGGCACCAGCCGTTACGTGACGACTAAGAACCGCAAGAACACTCCTGAGAGAATGGAATTGATGAAGTATAATCCTATCCTGAAGAAGATGACTCTTCACAAGGAGATTAAATAATAATTAGCACAAATGGCAAAGAAAACCGTTGCAACCCTCCACGAAGGTTCGAAGGATGGTCGCGCTTACACAAAGGTCATCAAAATGGTGAAGAGCCCCAAGACCGGTGCTTATGTCTTTGACGAGCAGATGGTTCCTAACGAGGCCGTGAAGGATTTCTTCAAGAATTAATCCTTAAGAATAAAGATAATGAACTATTGAGAAAGGTTGTCACCTACACTTAGGTTGACGACCTTTTTCATTTTTATTCCGAAAAATTGTTCATGTATCAATAAAATTTGCTACCTTTGTGGCAAATTGTACAATTATCATGGGTTTATTCGGATTTTTCAATAAAAACAAGAAGGAAACGCTTGACAAAGGTCTGGAAAAGACCAAGCAGAGTGTGTTTGGCAAACTGGCACGTGCCGTTGCTGGAAAGTCAAAGGTGGACGACGAAGTGCTCGACGACTTGGAGGAGGTGCTTATCACCTCAGACGTGGGCGTTGACACCACGTTGAAGATCATCCAGCGCATTGAAGAAAGGGTGGCGCGCGACAAGTATGTCTCCACTTCGGAGTTGAACCGCATCCTGCGCGAAGAAATAGCATCGTTGCTTGCCGAAAACCACACCGACGACAACGAAAATTGGGATTTGCCTGCCGACCACAAACCCTATGTCATACTGGTGGTTGGCGTGAATGGGGTGGGTAAGACCACAACCATAGGCAAACTGGCCTACCAATTCAAGCAGGCGGGCAAGAAAGTGTGCCTTGGGGCTGCCGACACCTTCCGTGCAGCAGCTGTTGAGCAACTCTGCATCTGGGGTGAACGAGTGGGAGTGCCCGTGGTGAAGCAACAGATGGGAGCAGACCCCGCCTCGGTGGCCTACGATACTCTTTGCTCGGCCAAGGCCAATGGGGTTGACGTGGTGTTGATTGACACCGCTGGCCGCTTGCACAACAAGGTGGGACTGATGAACGAGCTGAAGAAAATTAAGGACGTGATGAAGAAAGTGCTCCCACAAGCCCCCGATGAGGTGATGCTCGTGCTCGACGGATCAACTGGCCAGAATGCCTTCGAACAGGCCAAGCAATTCTCGGCCGTCACCAATATCACAAGTCTGGCCATCACGAAACTTGATGGAACGGCCAAGGGAGGTGTGGTGATAGGCATTAGCGACCAACTGAAGGTGCCCGTGAAGTACATCGGACTGGGCGAAGGTATGGAAGATTTGCAACTGTTCAACAAGAGCCAGTTCGTTGACTCGCTCTTCAAGAACGACTAAAACCGGAATATCGAGACACTTTTACTTACACATATATAGAGGAAAGAGCAGAAAGCGTGGTAAAGAATCAGATAGACATCATCACCATGGGGTGTTCGAAGAACTTGGTTGATAGCGAATTGCTGATGAAGCAGTTCGAGGCCAACGGCTATACGTGTACGCACGACAGCAAACGTCCTCGCGGCGAAATTGTAGTGATCAACACGTGTGGATTCATCAACGACGCCAAGGAGGAAAGCATAAGCACCATTCTGGAGTTTGCACAAGCCAAGGAGCAGGGACGCATCAGAAAACTCTACGTAATGGGATGTCTGTCTCAACGCTATAAAGACAAGCTCGAGGAAGAAATACCCGAGGTGGACAAATACTACGGCAAATTCGACTATAAACAGCTGCTCACCGATCTAGGGAAAGCAGAGATCGAGTCCTGCAATGGAGTGCGCCACCTTACCACCCCGCGCCACTATGCCTACCTGAAAATCAGTGAAGGGTGCGACCGACACTGCGCTTATTGCGCAATTCCTATCATTACAGGCAAGCACGTGAGCCGTCCCATGGACGAGATTCTCGATGAGGTGCGCCGACTTGTAGGCCAGGGCGTGAAAGAGTTTCAGGTCATAGCCCAGGAACTAACTTTCTACGGTCTCGACATTGACGGGAAGCCCCACATCGCCCAATTGATAGAGCAGATGGCCGATATCCCCGGCGTGAAATGGATAAGGCTGCACTATGCTTATCCGGCTAATTTCCCCTACGACCTGCTCAGAGTGATGCGCGAGAAACCCAATGTATGCAAGTATCTCGACATTGCCTTGCAACACATCTCGGACAATATGCTCACGGCCATGCACCGACATGTAACCAAAGCAGAGACCTACCAGTTGGTGAGCCGTCTGCGCCAGGAGGTGCCAGACATTCATCTGCGCACCACGCTGATGGTAGGGTTCCCAGGTGAAACTGATGCCGATTTTGAGGAACTGATGGAGTTCACACGATGGGCTCGCTTTGAGCGCATGGGAGCCTTTGCCTACTCGGAGGAGGAAGACACCTACAGTGGCATGAACTATAAGGACGACGTGCCGCCCGAGGTGAAGCAAAAACGGCTGGACCGGCTCATGGCTCTGCAACAAGAAATCAGTGCGGAAATAGAGGCAGAGAAGGTGGGTACAGTCATGCGCGTCATCATCGACCGTAAGGAGGGTGATTACTATGTGGGACGCACTGAATTCTGTTCGCCCGAGGTTGACCCCGAAGTGCTGATTCCCGCCGAAACGAAACGTCTGCACTTGGGAAGATTCTACCAAGTGAAGATTACACATTCAGAAGAATTTGATTTATACGGAATTGTGCAATGAACAACAAGGATTTCATAGCAGAGTTGTCCAGGCGTATGGGATTCACCCAGGACGACACCCAGAAAGTGATGCGCACGGCCATCGACGCCATGAGCGAGAGTCTGCAGAACGGTGACACCGTGCTGCTGCCCAACTTTGGCACTTTCGAAGTGAAAAAGCGTATGGAACGAGTGGTCGTGAATCCTTCTACTCGCAAGCGCATGCTTGTACCGCCCAAGTTGGTGTTGGGATTCAAACCCGTGGCCGCCATTAAGGAAAAACTAAAGAATGGAGGACAGGCAAATGAGTAGGATTTCTGTAGCAGAAATAGCGAGGGTCATTGCCAAGAAACACAAAATGACCATCCGTGAGAGCGAAAAGTTCGTCACGGCATTTATTGATGTCATAAACAATGGCTTGCGATATGAGAAGCAGGTCAAGATCAAAGGTCTGGGAACCTTCAAAGTGATTGACACCAAGAATCGCAAGAGCGTTAACATCAAGACTGGCGAGGCCATTGTCATTGAGGGTAGGGGGAAAATAACTTTCACGCCCGATGCTGTTATGCGCGATCTGGTCAACAAGCCTTTCTCTCAGTTTGAAACCGTAGAACTCAACGACGGGGTCAACTTTGAGGACATCGAACAGGTTTTCGCAACCGGCAAGGAAGACGATGCACTAGCCTACGAGGCGCTATTCGCCGCTGATGTTGTGCAATCTGAAGAACCAGAGTCCGTCTTGACCACAAAACCCGAAATCGTCGATGAGCTCGAACCTGTTGAAGAGACTGATGAGGAATCTGGACTCATCGAGACTCCCGAAACCGCCCCCATTGCGGGTACTGAACCCGAGCCCGTTGCAGTTCCCGAACCCGAGCCCGTTGCGGTTCCCGAACCCGAGCCCGTTGCAGTTCCCGACCCCGAGCCAGAAGAGGAACCCAAGTCCGAATCCGACGAGTCCCCTGAATCCGAACTCATAGAGGTTTCCGAAACTGAATCCATCGCAGTTCCTGAAACTGAGCCCCAAGAGGAACCCAAGTCCGAATCCGATGAGTCCCCTAAATCTGGACTTATAGAGGCTTCCGAAACTGAGTCCATTGCGGTTACCGAACCCGAAGAGAAACCCAAGTCCGAAGAGGACCCCGAGCCCACTAGAGAAACGGCCGAAAAAGAGACGGCTGATGAAGAATTGCTGGAAGTGGAGCCTGTTGGGGAATCTCGGGTGAACACCCACATTTTTGAGGATCGTAAGGCAAGCCTGCTGCAACACTATCGTGACTACAGCGAGGAATTGGAATACCAACTCGATAGACAAAAGAATTACAGAAAGTGGTTTGCCCTGATTTCCTGCCTTCTGATCGTGGCGGCTGGCGTGGGAGGATATTATGCCGGTTCCAAGATCATGAAGGACAAACTCGATGAGCAGTATCAGTCGATGCTTGTGGATAATGTGTCGCCCGATTCCATTTCGAGCATGATGGAACAGGAGGCCAAAGCCGACTCGTCAGCCAAGGCTGCGCGGTTGGCGAAACTCAGAGAAGAGACTGATTTGAGGATGAAAGCCCGCCAGCAATCCACCCAAACCAATACAGCCTACGAGACAGCCCGTGAGCGTGCAAAGGAAATAACCACAATCAAATCAGAACAGGAAAGAGCAGAAAAAGAGAGGTTCGAAGCCGACCTCAAGGCTAAGGCACAAGCCAGGGAGCAAAAACTGAAAGCCGAAGCTGAAGCAAAGAAACTCGCCGAAGCTGAAGCTGCGGCACAGAAAGCTGCTGCACAGAAAGCTGCGGCACAGAAAGCTGCTGCACAGAAAGCTGCGGCACAGAAAGCTGCTGCTCCAAAGACGGCAACGGCTAAACCTTCATCCCAATCAGCCAAGGGCCAGCCAAATGCAGGGAAGGTGATTCCCGTCTCTCCGTCAAAATACGAGCAGATGAGTGCAGCCGTGCGTTTGGGTGCCTATCGCATCGTGGGAATTGACCAAACCATAACCGTCAGGAAAGGCCAGACGCTGAAGTCCATCTCGAAAGCTTATTTCGGACCGGGCATGGAGTGTTATGTTGAGGCGTTGAACGGCGGCATCAAGGAAGTGAGTGAAGGGCAGAAACTTAAAATACCCAAATTGGAACTCAAAAAGAAGGGCAACAAATAATCGCTGCCTCGACTCTCCACTGGCAAGAAAAACGAAAACATGAAAAGTTTCTTAAAATGTAGGTTTTAAGAAACTTTTTTAATATTATTTAGTCACTATTTTTCGGCTATAAGGCCATATATTTGTACTTTTGCACCACTTAGAAGAAATCATAAAAAATCATTACAATTATGGCAGAAGCTATTGATATACGCGAGTTGAACATCTTGATAGAACAACAAAGCGCATTCGTAACAAAACTCACCAGTGGCATGGATCGTGTCATTGTAGGTCAGAAACATCTTGTTGATTCGCTGCTTATTGGTTTGCTCAGCGATGGCCACATACTCTTGGAAGGTGTGCCAGGGTTGGCCAAGACATTGGCCATCAAGACATTGGCACAGCTGATTGACTCCGACTACAGCCGTATTCAGTTCACCCCCGACCTGCTTCCCGCCGATGTCATCGGTACGATGATCTATTCGCAGAAAGACGAGAATTACCAGGTGAAGAAAGGCCCCGTGTTTGCCAACTTCGTGCTGGCCGACGAAATCAACCGTGCTCCGGCAAAGGTGCAGAGTGCTCTGCTTGAAGCTATGCAGGAGCATCAGGTGACCATTGGCAGCGAGACGTTCCCCTTGCCCAGCCCGTTCCTTGTGATGGCTACACAGAACCCCATCGAGCAGGAAGGAACCTATCCGCTTCCCGAGGCACAGGTGGATCGATTCATGCTCAAGGTGGTGATAGACTATCCCACCATTGACGAGGAGAAAAAGATTATCCGTGAGAACATTCAGGGCGGGTTGCCTGAAGTTTCGCCCGTCACTACGGCAAAGGACATCCTGAGTGCTCGCGAAGTGGTGCGCGAAGTCTATATTGACGAGAAAATAGAGCAGTACATAGCAGACATTGTTTTTGCCACCCGCTACCCCGACCGCTACGGACTGAACGAACTCAACGACATGATAACATTCGGAGGCTCGCCCCGTGCCAGCATCAATCTGGCCAAGGCTGCCCGTGCCTATGCATTCATAAAGCGCCGTGGCTATGTGAAACCCGAGGATGTGCGCGCCGTGGTTCACGACGTACTCCGTCACCGCATTGGCCTCTCCTACGAGGCTGAGGCCAGCAATGTTTCCAGCGAGCATATCATCAGCAAGATTGTCAACAAGGTCGAAGTGCCCTAAGAATGCTCTGCAAGGTCGAAGTTGTCCTTGAGAAATCCTGCTCGTTGACTTCGTACTGGAAAGGAGTTTAATACAAGTTTTTTTTGAATAGAGAACAAGAAAAATAACTGATGACCGAGACTTCTGAGTTGCTTAAGAAAGTAAGGAAGATTGAAATCAAGACCCGTGGATTGAGCGCCAATATATTTGCAGGCCAGTACCACTCGGCTTTCAAGGGGAGGGGCATGGCTTTCAGTGAAGTGCGCGAATATCAGTTTGGCGACGATGTACGCGACATCGACTGGAACGTGACGGCCCGTTTCCACAAACCCTACGTGAAAGTGTTCGAAGAAGAACGCGAGCTAACCGTGATGCTGCTCATTGACGTCAGCGGCTCGCTCGACTTCGGCACTCAGCGCCAGATGAAAAAGGACATGGTGGCCGAGATTGCCGCAACACTGGCTTTCAGCGCCATACAGAACAACGATAAGATAGGGGTGGTGTTCTTCTCCGACAAGATAGAGAAATACATTCCGCCGAAGAAAGGGCGTAAGCACATCCTATACATCATCCGCGAAATGCTCGACTTCCATCCTGAGAGCCAACGCACCGATGTGAAGATGGCCGTTGAGTTTCTGACAAGTGTCATCAAGCGTCGTTGCACAGCTTTCATACTGAGTGACTTCTACGTGCGCAATGATTTTGAGAACGCACTGACCATCTGTAATCGCAAGCACGACGTGGTGGCCATTCAGGTTTACGATTTGCGGGCCAAACAGCTGCCCGATGTGGGCTTGATGCGTCTGGTAGATGCCGAGACCGGCCATGAGATGTACATAGACACGGGCAGCAAGAAAGTGCGACGTGCCCACACGGCTTTCTGGATGAACCGACAGGCAAACCTGCGGCAGACGTTCAACAAGAGCAATGTCGATAATGTTTCGATAGCCACCAATGAGGACTATGTCAAGGCATTGCTCCAGTTGTTTGCCATGAGGGGCGTTTGAGTGGCGCTGGAAGAAAAGGAATACAAACAACCACCGAGGAGTTAAATTTTGAACAGAACAAATCATTCACCGAGGAGTATAATTTTGAAAAGAATCATAGCTAACATTTTGTTTCTGCTGACAGCTCTGGCGGCATCTGCGCAGGTGAACGTCGAGTCAAGCATCGACTCCATGGAGATTTTCATTGGCGAGCAGGTTCACCTGACCGTGAGTGTCACCCTAAAGCACGGGCAGCGCCTGTCTATGCCTGTGTTCAAACCGTCGGAGCAAATCACTCCAGGTGTTGAGGTGCTGAGCGAAGGAATGGCTGACACGTCAGAGCTGGACAACAATATGGTGCGCGTGTCAAAGCAGTACACCCTGACCTCTTTCGATGAGAACCTCTACTATCTACCGCCCGTTAAGGTGAAGGTTGACGGCAAGGATTATGCGTCAAAAAATCTCGCGCTCAAAGTGCTCACGGTGCCTGTAGATACCCTTCATCCCAACCAGTTCTTTCCGCCTAAGGGCGTACAGGACAACCCATTTCTTTGGAGTGAATGGAGCGGAATCTTTTGGTTGAGTGTAATTGCTCTAATTCTTTTTGTTATAGCTGTTTACCTGCGCATTCGTTTGCGTGAAAACAAGCCCATCATTGCCAGCGTAAAGATCATTAAGCGTGTGCCTCCACACCAAAAGGCCATGCAGCAGATTGAGCAGATCAAGGCCGATAGGCTGGTTACTTCCGAGAACCAGAAAGAATACTACACCAAACTCACCGACACGCTGCGAAAATACATCGAGGAGCGCTTTGGCTTCAATGCCATGGAGATGACCTCCGATGAAATCATCGAGCGTCTGCAACAAACCGACGACCGGCGCATGATAGACGAGTTGCGCGAGTTGTTCACTACGGCTGACCTGGTGAAGTTTGCCAAGTATTCAACGCTCATCAATGAGAACGACGCAAATCTTGTCAACGCCATAGAGTTTATCAATACCACGAAGTTGGAAAACCAGCCTACCGAAGAGCGCATCGAGCCGCAGCTCACCGAGCAAGACAAGCGGAGCATCCGTTCGCGCAACACCACAAAGTGGATGTTGTGGATCATTTTCTCCCTGTGTATTGCCCTGATGGTTTACGTTGCCTATCAGCTCTTTCTGTTGTTTGGGTAAGGAATTTGTTTAGAACGAGAATCATATATGGAATTTGCCAATAAGGAATATCTGCTTTTGCTTCTGTTGCTCATACCCTACGTCATGTGGTATTTCCTCTACAGAAAGAAAACCGAACCCACCATGCGGATGAGCGACACTTATGCCTATCAGTATGCGCCGAAGAGTTGGAAAATAAGATTAATCCATCTGCCCATGCTGCTGCGCGCTATCGCCTTCACACTTGTCGTGCTGGCTTTGGCCCGTCCACAGACCCACAACTCGTGGGGCAGCAAGACTGTTGAGGGCATTGACATTATGCTCTCCATGGACGTATCCACGAGTATGCTGGCCGAAGACCTCAAACCCAACCGCATCGAGGCGGCCAAAAGCGTGGCAGGTGAGTTTATTTCTGGTCGCCCGAGCGACAACATTGGTTTGACCATCTTTGCAGGCGAGGCCTTTACGCAGTGTCCCATGACGACCGACCACCAGTCGTTGCTCAATTTGTTGCACAATGTGCGCACCGACATTGCCGCCCGCGGGCTTATCCAAGACGGCACCGCCATAGGTATGGGATTGGCCAATGCTGTGAGCCGTCTGAAGGACAGCAAAGCCAAAAGCAAGGTGGTCATCCTCCTCACCGATGGCAGCAACAACAGCGGTGACCTTTCGCCACTCACCTCGGCACAGATAGCAAAGAGTCTGGGCATCAGAGTTTATACCATTGCCGTGGGGACCAACGGCGTGGCACCTTATCCGATGATTGTCGGCGGTACTACCCAGTACGTAAACATGCGCGCCGACGTTGATACCGAGACACTGAGTCAGATTGCGGCTCAGACTGATGGCAATTTCTACCGTGCCACGAACACCGCCGAATTGAAGAATATCTATCGTGACATCGACAAACTGGAGAAAACCAAGATGGACGTTAAGAAATTCAGCAAGCGATACGAAGCCTATCAGCCCTTTGCCTTGGGTGCAGTTCTTGTTTTGCTGTTGGAGATTCTGTTGCGTCTGACGGTATTCCGGCGCATTCCATAGCTCGCGGAAAGCGATAAAGTGGAAAGGAAGAAATAAATGGTAAACAAATTGCCAGAAAAAAGTAATAAACCAGTAAATTTAGTTAAGTAAGAAGAAAGAGTGCTACATGTTCAGATTTGAAAGCCCCATATATCTGTACTTCCTGTTGCTGATTCCCCTGTTGGGTGTCATGCGATTCGTGGCAGTACGTAGCCGCAGGAAGAAACTTCGCAAGTTTGGCGATACCGACTTGCTCAAGCAACTGATGCCCACAGTGTCAGTCTTCCGCCCCGAAGTGAAGTTCTGGCTTATGGCTGCAGCTTTGGCAATGCTCATTGTCATGCTGGCGCGTCCACAGATGGGCACTCGCATCAGCCATGAGAAACGCAATGGCATAGAAACCATCATTGCACTCGACATCAGCAACTCCATGTTGGCTGAAGACGTAATGCCGTCACGTCTAAGCAAGAGCAAAATGCTTGTTGAGAACATGGTTGACCATTTCACCAACGACAAAATTGGACTCATTGTTTTTGCTGGCGATGCCTTTGTACAGCTCCCCATCACCAGCGACTATGTTTCGGCCAAGATGTTCATGCAGAACATCGAACCCCAGCTCATCGCCACCCAGGGAACTGACATAGCCGAAGCCTTAAGGATGGGCATGAACAGCTTCACTCAAGACGAGCAGGTGGGGCGCGCCATCATTGTCATTACCGACGGCGAGGATCATGAAGGTGGGGCCGTCGAGGCTGCCGAAGCTGCCAAGAAGAAAGGCATGCGCGTGTTCGTCCTGGGCGTAGGCGACCCCAAGGGATCTCCTATACCCACAGGCGACGGAAGCTATATGACCGACAACACAGGTCAGACCGTCATGTCAGCGCTGAACGAGGACATGTGTCGCCAGATAGCCCAGGCGGGTGGGGGAGCCTATATCCATGTTGACAACACCAACGTAGCTCAGGAAAAACTCAACGACGAGCTCATCAAACTACAGAAAGGCGACATCACCACCACGCTCTACAGCGAGTACGACGAGCAGTTCCAAGCCTTTGGCATCCTGGCTTTGTTGCTGCTCATCATCGAAATTTGCGTGTTCGAGAGCAAGAACCCAATGCTCAAGAACGTACGCCTTTTCAAGCAGCGACGACGTTCGGTCAACGCAGTGCTGCTTTTGCTGTTTCTTATGACGAGCTTAGGGGCTGCCGCCCAGGCCGATCGCCAATCGGTGCGCCATGGCAACCGCCTTTTTCGCACCCAGGAGTTTGCCAAGTCCGAAGTGGAGTATCGCAAGGCTGTGGCCAAGAACCCGCGCAACGCACAGGCTGTTTACAATTTGGGATGCGCACTCATGGCACAGCAGAAAGACTCTGCCGCCATTGTGCAGTTCCAGAATGCCGGCAAGATGGAGACTGTCAAGATGCGCAAGGCTATGTCGTACCACAACATAGGCGTTATTTGTCAGCAGCACCAAATGTTTGGCGAGGCCATCGAGGCCTACAAGGAAGCACTGCGCAACAATCCAAAGGACGACGAGACGCGCTACAATCTGGCCCTCTGCAAGCGTCAGCAGAAAAACCAGCAGAACAAAGACCAAAAACAAAACCAACAAGATAAAGATAAGAAACAGAATCAGCAAGACAAAGACAAAAAACAGCAACAAGGCCAGCAAAAGCAACAGCAACAGCCGCCCCCCAAGGAGCAGATGAGCAAGGAGAATGCCGAACAGTTGCTCAATGCTGCCATACAGGAGGAGAAAGCCACTCAGCAGCGCATGAAGAAAGCCATGCAGCAGCCTCGGTCGCGCCGTTTGCAGAAAAACTGGTAGTTGCCAAGACCGAAAAGAAAATGCGGCGACTGCCCGTCCCCCCAATAAGGAAAGGATTCCAAACATACAGAAAAACAAAGAGATGAAAACACCTTTACACCAAAAGCATAACACTGCCGCCTTCGAGGCTGGCTGGGCAAGGATGGTGCTCGCCCTGCTGGCCTTGCAGCTGTCGTATGCCGTTTCGTTGGCTCAGACGCTTACGGTGAACGCCCCCTCACGGGTGGCCACGGGCGAAAATTTCCGCCTTTCTTACACCGTGAACACTCAGAATGCCACCGATTTCCACGTAGGCAGCGTACCCGACGAGCTGGAAATCATCACTGGTCCCTATACCTCGCAACAGAGCAGCTACCAGATGGTCAACGGCCACACCAGCAGCAGCTCGTCCATCACCTACACCTTTATTATCTGTGCCAACAAAGCCGGAACCTATACCATTCCCCCTGCAACTATCCATGCAGGAGGAAAGACCGTCACTTCGGCAGCCGCCAAAATCACCGTTGCTGGTTCCTCCACCAATTCAGGTGGAGCTCCCCGCATGCACGACGACAACGATAGTCCCAGCACCATGCGCTCGGCTGGCTCGAAAATCAGCGGCAACGACCTCTTCATCAAAGTGAGCGCCAACAAGAGTCGTGTCCACGAACAGGAGCCCGTCCTGCTCACCTATAAGGTCTATACCCTTGTTGACCTTTATCAGCTCGAAGGTGTCATGCCCGACCTCACCGGTTTCCACACTCAAGAGATACCTCTGCCACAGCAGAAGAGATACCATGAGGAGATTGTCAACGGAAGGCCCTACCGCTGTGTCACGTGGAGCCAATATGTAATGTATCCGCAGATGACCGGCAAACTCTCCATTCCCAGCATCACTTTCAACGGAACTGTGGTGCAGCAAAACCGCAACGTTGATCCCTTCGAAGCCTTCTTCAACGGCGGTTCGGGCTATGTAGAGGTGAAACGCTCCATCAAGGCTCCCGGCATCACCATCCAGGTTGATCCACTGCCAGCGCGCCCCGCCAATTTCTCCGGCGGTGTGGGAAAGTTCAACATTTCCGCCCAAATCAGCAAGAACGATGTCAAAGCCAACGACCCCGTTACGCTTCGCGTCATCGTCAGTGGTGCAGGCAACCTCAAGCTAATCAAACAGCCTGTGGTCAATTTTCCCAAAGACTTCGACAAGTACGACCCCAAAATTACCGACAAAACCAAACTCACCCAGAATGGGGTAGAGGGAAGCATGGTCTATGACTTCCTGGCCGTGCCTCGCAACCAGGGCAAATACACCATCCCCGCCATTGAGTTTGTTTATTACGACACCAGTGCCAACACCTATAAGACGGTCAAGACCCAGCCCTTTGTCCTTGATGTGGCCAAGGGCAGCGGAACCTCCTCGTCAGCCGACTTCACAAGCGAGTTGCAAAACCAGGACATCCACCCCATCAAGACTGGCAAGAGCCGCTTGCAGGACGTTCAGGGTTTCTTCTTTGGTTCAGCTCTCTATTGGTCGGTGCTTGCCTTGCTCCTTGCCTTGTTTGTGGCTTTGCTTGTGGTGTTCCGGAAACGGGCCATCGACCGTGCCGACATCACCCGCATGCGCGGAAAGAACGCCAACAAGGTGGCCACCCGCCGACTCAAGAAAGCCAATCAGCTCATGGCACAGGGTCGTCAGGGCGAATTCTACGACGAGGTGCTGCGCGCCCTTTGGGGGTATGTGGGCGACAAGCTCAACATGCCCGTCGAGCGGCTCTCGGCCGACAATATAGCTGAGCAACTCACGGCTGCCCAAGTCGATGCAGACACCGTTGGCCAGTTTGTCAGTGCCATTGAGGAGTGTGAGTTCGAGCGATATGCTCCGGGCGATGCCGCCGGCAACATGAACAAGACCTACTCTACGGCCATCAACGCCATCATGAAGATTGAAGAAGCCATGAAGAAAAATAAGAACGCCAACTCCCGACGGAGCCGCGGCAGCCTGTTGATGCTGGTCGTCGTCGCCGCTATGGCCATGCTCACACTCAGCCCGCTGAAGGCCATGGCCGTCACCAAGGAAAACGCCGACGACGAGTATGCCAAAGGCAACTATGTACAGGCCATCAAGGACTATGAAGAACTGCTCCGTAAAGGCGGCAGTACGGAACTCTATTACAATCTGGGTAACGCCTACTACCGAACCGACAACATCACCCGAGCCGTCATCAACTACGAGCGCGCGCTGCTGCTTTCGCCGGGTGACAAAGATGTGCGGTTCAACCTGCAGATGGCTCGCAGCAAGACCATCGACAAAATCACCCCCGAGTCCGAGATGTTCTTCGTCACATGGTTTCACTCCTTGGTCAATCTCACGAGTGTCGATGGGTGGGCCCGAACAGCCATACTCAGCCTTGTGCTCGCCCTCGTGCTGCTGCTCGTCTATCTTTTCGTTGACAGAATCTTAATGCGCAAGGTGGGGTTCTTCGGAGGCGTCTTTTTCCTCCTGCTGTTCCTCTTTGCCAACCTCTTTGCTTGGCAGCAGAAACAAGAGCTCGTCAACCGCAGGGGGGCTGTCGTCACCGCAACGTCAGCCTCCGTCATGAAAACACCCGCTGCCAATGCCACCGAGCAGTTCGTCATTCACGAAGGCACTCGCGTTGACATCACCGACGACACCATGCGCGACTGGAAAGGCATCCGTCTGGCCGATGGCAAGGAAGGGTGGATTCATGTCAGCAAAATTGAAAAGATTTAATTCGTCATTGGCCATTGAGCTTCGAACATTGATAAAAACTCAAACCATAAATTGGATTTTACACCCATATTACCTATAGACCAGTGGCTGCTGACATTCTTCAACGGTAGCGACTCTCTGTTCATCGACCAAGTGGCTGTCACCCTCACCGACGGGCTCACTTGGGTGCCACTCTATGTGGCCGTGCTCTTTCTCGTGGTGAAGAACAACGACACCATGGCTCAGATTATGCTCACCATCGTCTGTGCCCTGGTGTGTGTGGTTATCTCAAGCACTGTGGCCGACGGCATTGTCAAACCTCTCGTCGGCCGACCGCGACCGCTCAACGACCCTGTCTTTAAAGACACCATCGACACCGTGGCCGGCATGTTCAGTCGTCAATACAGCTTCTTCTCAGGCCACGCCTCCAACACATTCAGCCTCGCCCTCTTCCTCGCTCTGCTCATACGCAGCCGCTTGGCCACCTGCCTGCTGGTGGGCTGGTCATTGCTCAACTGTTGGACGCGTCTCTATCTGGGCATGCACTATCCTTCCGACATCCTCGCCGGTCTTCTTTGGGGTGCCTTCGTCGGTACCGTCATGTACCATCTCTACCGCTACCTCTACTACCGTTTCTCGCCACGCATCAGCTATGTCTCTTCTCAATACACTCGCACGGGCTATGCCTATTCCGATGTGGATGTCATGTGCTCCGTATTCGTTTTCACGCTGCTCTATGCTGTGATGAAGGCGTTGGTACATTGAACGTTGCTCATTGGCCATTGACAACCGAGTATTGGTGATTGACCATTACATTATATCATTCAAAAGAAAAAAACGAAAGTGGAAACAAAACATATTAGAATCAGCGACTACAGCTACGACTTGCCCGACGACCGCATCGCAAAGTTCCCCCTTGCCCGACGCGACCAGAGCAAACTCCTCATCTATCGTCACGGACAGCTTTCTGACGACACCTTCTGCAACCTGGCCGACCATCTGCCTGCCGACTCATTAATGGTGTTCAACAACACCCGCGTCATCCAGGCCCGCCTGCACTTCCGCAAGCCTACCGGTGCACTCATCGAAGTGTTTTTGCTCGAACCGTCAGTTCCTGCAGACTACGAACAGATGTTTCAGACGGCAGGCCATTGTGCATGGCTCTGCATGGTGGGAAACCTCAAAAAGTGGAAGGAAGGCATTCTTGAACAAACTGTCAGCGTGGGCTCTGCCACTGTACGGCTGACTGCCACGCGCCTCGCCGAGCAGGGCACCAGCCAGCTCGTGGACTTTGCGTGGGAGTCGCTCGACGGCAGCCAGCCCCCTTCGTTTGCCGAGCTGATTGATGCTGCTGGCGAACTGCCCATCCCTCCCTATCTGAACCGCGCAACCCAGCAGAGCGACCTCACCACTTATCAGACCGTCTATAGCAAGATACGCGGCAGTGTGGCTGCTCCCACTGCAGGGCTCCACTTCACCCCCGAGGTGTTGGCCAGTCTTGATGCGCGAGGCATCCATCGCGAGGAACTCACCCTCCACGTAGGTGCCGGCACTTTCCGTCCAGTCAAGAGCGAGCAGATAGAAGGCCACCAGATGCACACCGAGTACATCAGTGTGCGCCGGCAAACTGTTGAGCAGCTCATCCGCCACAACGCTCAGGCCATTGCTGTGGGAACCACCAGTGTGCGCACCCTTGAGAGTCTCTACTACATGGGAGTCTATCTTGCCGACCATCCCGATGCCGCCGAGGCCGACCTTCATGTCAGCCAGTGGACTCCCTATGAAACCCATCCCACGCTCACACCCACCGAAGCTCTCACCCATTTGCTCGCGTTTTTCGACCGCAACCACTTGTCCACTCTCCACAGCAGCACTCAGATTATCATAGCCCCTGGTTACGAATACAAGATAGTGCGCATGCTTGTCACCAATTTCCATCAGCCCCAGAGCACGTTGCTCCTGCTTGTCAGTGCCTTCGTTCACGGCGACTGGCGATGCATCTACGACTACGCCCTGGCTCACGACTTCCGTTTCCTCAGTTACGGCGACAGCAGCTTGCTCATTCCGTAGCAGGCGGATTGAGCGGTACATTCAGAATTGAATCTTGTTTATAGTATATAGAGTAAGAATTGGTATTTTTGGTTTAATAAGCGACATCGAAATGATTTTATTGAGTTTTGACACAGAGGAATTCGATGTGCCCCGCGAACATGGGGTTGACTTCTCGTTGGACGAGGGGATGGCCGTCTCTAAAGTCGGCACACTCCGCATTCTCGATGTTTTGAAACAGAATGGCGTCCGAGCCACCTTCTTTTGCACGGGCAATTTTGCAGAGCATGCACCAGAAATAATGGAGCGCATCATGGCCGAGGGGCATGAGGTGGCCTGCCACGGTGTGGACCACTGGCAACCCAAAGACACCGACTTCGCCCGTTCAAAGGAAATCGTCGAACGTGTGACGGGGCGCACCGTCTATGGCTATCGTCAGCCACGCATGTTCCCCGTGGTAGAGTCTGAGATCAAGCGTGTGGGCTATCGTTACAACTCGTCGCTCAATCCCGCTTTCATTCCCGGTCGCTACATGCACCTCACCGACCCTCGAACCTGGTTCATGAAAGATGGAGTGATGCAGATACCCGCTTCGGTGACGCCGCTCGTCCGATTCCCCCTGTTCTGGCTCTCCCTTCACAATCTGCCCGAGGGAGTCTATCACTGGATGACGCGCCGAGTGCTCAAGACCGATGGCTATTTCGTCACCTATTTCCACCCGTGGGAGTTTTACGAACTGAAGGAACATCCTGAGTTCAAGATGCCGTTCATCATCAAGAACCACAGCGGCCTGCAGATGTGCGAGCGTCTGGACCGTCTGGTCAAGATGCTTCTTGCCCGCGGCCACGAGTTCATTACCTTTAACGAGTTTGTCAACCGGAAATTGAAGAATCCAAACTCCTGACAGCCAACTCCCCAAAACCTGACATCCACCCCACAAAACACACCAAGAGCTATGATCAGACTAGCCACTGTTTCACCATGTTATAACGAAGAAGAAGTGCTCAACCACAGCGTACAGCGGCTGACAGCCCTCTTCGAGCGCATGATAAGCGAAGGCCTTATCAGCGAGGACTCCATGATGGTGTTCGTCAACGACGGCAGCCACGACCGCACATGGTCAATCATACGTGAACTCCATGCTGCTAACAAATTCGTGCGCGGCATCAATCTGTCGCGCAACTTCGGACATCAGAACGCCATCATGGCAGGCATGATGACCGCCCGCGAGTGGGCCGATGCCGTTGTCACCCTCGATGCCGACCTTCAGGACGACATTGAGTGCATTCCCCAGATGGTCAGGGATTTCGAAGCGGGCAACGATGTTGTCTATGGTGTGAAGGTTTCGCGCCAGGGCGATTCGTTCTTGAAGAAGATGACCGCCCAGGGCTTCTATAAGTTTCTGACGAAGATGGGCGTGGAGAGCATCTACAATCATGCTGACTTCCGATTGATGAGCCGCCGTGCGCTCGACATCCTCTCCACGTACAAGGAGCACAATCTTTATCTGCGCGGTCTCATCCCGATGATTGGGTTGAACCATTCCACGGTTGACGATGTCATCGGCGAGCGCTATGCAGGCCAGTCAAAATATACGCTGGGCAAGATGATGCATCTGGCACTCAACGGTGTCACCGCCTTCTCGGCCCGTCCGCTCTTCGCCATCTACAACATCGGGCTTTTGTTTCTTCTTGTCGCATTCGTGATCGTCTGCTATGTAGTCTATTCGCTGTTGTTTGGCCAAGTGGAGCCCGGCTGGGCGTCGCTCATGTTCTCCATCTGGATAGTCGGCGGCTTCATCCTTATTTCCCTGGGCATTGTGGGCACCTACGTCGCCCAGATTTTTACAGAGGTGAAGCGTCGTCCGCTCTACCACATTCAGGAGATACTCTCTTGAGCTCGCTTTCCTCTTTTTTTTCAAGCCATTCTGTCCAACAGTTCCACGAACACCCGCCAAATGTCTTCTATGGTGCTCAGCTCCACGCGCTCGCTGGTGGAGTGGGGCTCCACAATGCGGGGGCCGATGCTCGCAATCTCGATGCCTGGATACTTCTCTACGAAATAGCCGGCCTCCAGCACGAAGTGCATGGCAACCTTTCGTGGTCGCCAGCCCAGCACGTCGTTGAATGTGTCGGAAGTGAGGCGCAGGAAGTCCGACTCTTGGTTCTCTTGCCAGGCAGGAGCCGACATCACCAGCTCTGAAGTGGCGTGTGCTTTGGCAAACGTCGTGGCGATGTCCTTGCCCAGGGCTATCATGTCCTTGTCGATGAAACTGCGCGTGTGGGTGGAAACGAAGATGCAGTTCTCTTGGCTCACGATGCGACCCACGTTGTTCGACGTTTCCACCGTTCCTTCCATCGTTTCGCTCATTTTCACCACACCCTGCGGCACCTGCTCCAGGGCTGTGAGCAATGCCTCCCAGCTCTCGCGGTTCAGGATGGTTTCCTGCCTTTCACATTTCTCGATGTGGCATCTTATGTTCGGGTCGTTCTCGCCAAATTCCTGCCGAATCCATTCGTTGAGACTCTGTTCCTGCGATTTGACAAACTCTGCCGCTTCGCCCGAAGGCACACACACCACGATCTCTGCCGACGAGGCGATGCTCGCGTTGGCTTCGCCCACGCGGATGCTGCTGATGTCGAAGTCGTAGTCGTTGTAGATGGCTGCCAGGACAGCCCAAACGAGCACGGTGGCGCTGGCGCGCCCTTTGTTGATGTCCACGCCCGAGTGGCCACCCAGTCCGCCGCTGATGCTGATGCGGTACCAGCGCCGCTTGCCGCCGGGTGCCGCTTGCCTTCTGACAGGAATGCGGTGGAACTGCAGGTAAGCGCCTGCGGCGCCCGTGGTGATGGTGTCGTAGTCCTCAGAGTCCAGGTTGATCACCTTTCGTCCGCGAATGAAGTCGGCCGAAAGATTGGCTGCGCCCGACATGCCGTCCTCCTCGTTGGTGGTGGTGATGACTTCCAGCGGTCCGTGAACAATTTGTTCGCTGGCCAGCACGGCCAGCGCCATGGAGAGCCCTATGCCGTTGTCGGCACCGAGCGATGTGCCCCGCGCCTTCATCCATCCGTTCTCCTCGTAGGCCTGAATGGGGTCGTTGAGTGGATCCTGCATGCCCACGCACACCATGTCCATGTGGTTGAGCACCACCACGGGCTCAGCCGCCTCGTGCCCCGGCGTTGCCGCTTTGCGAATGACGACGCAGTTCTGCGCGTCGCGCTGATAGTCGAGCCCATGCTCTTGGGCAAACTGGCACAGGAAGTCGGCCACGCGCTCCTCGTGGTGCGAAGGGCGGGGTATTTTGTTGAGCTGCTTGAAGATGTTGAAGACAGTCTCGGTGTTTGGATAATTGCTCATGTTTTGTTTTGGGTTTACGGGGGTGTTTTTTATGTTTTTCTCGATGTTTTTGGGTGAAAACGCGGACGTTGTTTCGCCTTTTGCCCACAAAGATAATACAATCCCACGGAATAGCAACAAATTTTCTAGAGAATTTCATCTTAATGCCGTGAAATAAAAAAATATCTCCCGACGATAATTTTCTGTCGTCGGGAGATATTTTTTTATTTCACGGCCAAGTGGTTTTCGTTCGTTGTGGCGGCTCCAGGGGGCCGCATTGGCCGTTGGCCACCCGGCGAGGAAGCAGGAAATGTGCGGCAGATAAAATCCTACATTCCAAGTTTTTTGGCCGGACGGCCATTTTTTCTGTTTTTATGGCAGAAGTTCGGAAATAATGTTGTACCTTTGCAGCATTAAAAGGCGGGAGCCTAATCGAATGCTTACTAAAGCACACAATTTTTATCAAAAAACATATATATGTATTTTACGTTGTTTATTACCGTCATTGTGACGGCTATTACGCTAGTGGTGGCAGCTTACGCTATTGCTAAGCTGATAGGTCCACGCTCATACAACAAGGTAAAAGGTGAACCCTACGAGTGCGGTATTCCCACTCGTGGCAGTTCGTGGTTGCCTGTGAGTGTGGGATTCTATCTGTTTGCCATCCTCTTCCTCATGTTTGATGTGGAAACTGTGTTTCTGTATCCATGGGCAGTGGTAGTGAAGGAGTTTGGTGGTGCAGCTCTGCTGAGCATCGGCTTCTTCTTGGTAGTACTTGTGTTTGGCCTGGCCTATGCTTGGCGGAAAGGAGCGCTCGAATGGAAATAAAGCCGAAAATCAAGAGCATTCCCTACGGCGAGTGGAACGACAACGAGTCGTTGGAGAAGCTGGTTGACGAGCTCCACGAGGGCGGCGTCAACGTGGTGACAGGCTCGCTGGACAAACTCATCAACTGGGGTCGCGCCAACTCGCTGTGGTCGCTGACGTTTGCCACCTCGTGCTGTGGCATCGAGTTTATGGCTTGCGGCTGCTCGCGTTACGACTTTGCGCGTTTCGGTTTCGAGGTGACGCGCAACTCTCCCCGTCAGGCCGACCTCATCATGTGCGCCGGTACCATCACCCACAAGATGGCTCCCGCGCTGAAGCGCCTGTACGACGAGATGGCCGAGCCTAAGTATGTCATCGCCGTGGGTGGCTGTGCCATCAGTGGCGGCCCGTTCAAGTCGAGCTACCACGTGGTGAAGGGCATCGAGGAGATTGTTCCCGTGGATGTGTTCATCCCCGGTTGTCCCCCGCGTCCCGAGGCCATCATGTATGGCATGATGCAGCTGCAGCGCAAGGTGAAGATCGAGAAATTCTTCGGCGGAGTGAATCACAAGCAGAACCGCGATGAACGTCAGCTCGGCGTTTCGAACGAGGAGCTCACGGCGCGCCGTCTGGGCGACCGCCGCAGGGAACCCATCGTGGTGACGCATGTGCCCGAGGAGTTTGTTGAGGAACTGAAGAAAGAAAAGGTTGAAGTAACGAAGAAGGAGGAGCAGGCATGAAATTAGAGTTCTTATCATTCCCGTTTGACAAGTTCGCCAAGGAAATGCGGAACTTGAAGGAGCAGAAGGGCTTCGACTATCTGGTGACCATCGTCGGCGAGGACTTCGGCGGCGAAGAGGGGCTGGGATGTATCTACATTCTGGAAAACTCGCAGAGCCACGAGCGCTGTTCGGTGAAGATGCTGGCGCGCACACAGGTTTGCGGCGACGGACTGGCCTCTAACGGCACCGGCGAAACCGACGGCCTGCTGACACCCTATATTCCCTCGGTGATTGACATTTGGCACGTGGCCAACCTGCTGGAGCGCGAGGTATATGACTTCTTTGGCATCGTCTTCCTGGGCCATCCCGACATGCGCCGCCTGTTCCTGCGCAGCGACTTCAAGGGATTCCCCTTCCGCAAGGACTGGAAGTTCAACGACGAATATACGCTCGACGACGACGTGGAGCCCGACTACGGACTGGAGTATTATCTGGACAAGGACGGCAACTTGCAGTCGAAGCAGAACGCCCTGTTCGGCGAGAACGACTATGTGATGAACATCGGCCCGCAGCACCCCTCCACCCACGGAGTGCTCCGCCTGCAGACTGTGCTCGACGGCGAGACGGTGAAGCGCGTCTATCCCCATTTGGGATACATTCACCGTGGCATCGAAAAGATGTGCGAGAGCTACACCTATCCGCAGACCTTGGCTTTAACCGACCGTCTTAACTACCTGAGCGCCATGATGCACCGCCATGCACTGGTGGGTGTGATTGAGGAAGGCATGGGCATCGAACTGACCGACCGCATCAAGTACATCCGCACCATCATGGACGAGCTGCAGCGCATCAACTCGCACCTGCTCTACGTGGGCTGCTGCGCGCAGGACATGGGCGCGCTCACCGCGTTCCTCTATTCCATGCGCGACCGCGAGCATGTGCTCAACTGCATGGAGGAGACCACGGGCGGACGACTCATACAGAACTATTACAGAATAGGTGGTCTGCAGGACGACATCGACCCCAACTTCGTGAAGAACGTGAAGGATCTCATCAAGTACATGAAGCCCATCATTCAGGAGTACGTCGATGTGTTTGGCGACAACATCATCACCCACAACCGTTTCGAGAACGTGGGCCCCATGAGTCTGGAAGACTGCATCTCGTATGCCGTGACCGGCCCCGCCGGACGCGCCTCGGGATGGAAGAACGATGTGCGCAAGAACCATCCTTACGACATGTACGACAAAGTGGAGTGGGAGCAGGTCACCATGACCGGCTGCGACACCATGGACCGCTACACCTGCCACATCAAGGAGATGTATCAGAGCCTGGCCATCATCGAGCAGCTCATCGACAACATCCCCGAGGGTGAGTTCTACCTGAAGCAGAAGCCCATCATCAAGGTGCCCGAGGGACAGTGGTACTTCTCGGTTGAAGGCGCCAGCGGTGAGTTTGGCGTCTATCTCGACTCGCGCGGCGACAAGAGTCCTTACCGTCTGAAGATGCGCCCCATGGGCCTCTCGCTCACCGGTGCGCTCGACCCCATGCTGCGCGGCCAGAAGATAGCCGACCTCGTGGCCACGGGTGCCGCTATAGACTTCGTTATTCCCGATATCGACAGATAGAACAAGTAGAAAAAGATGAAAAGAATAAAGGAATGGATTGAGGATGCTCTCAACGCCCTTTCATTGATTCTTGCATTCTTGAAATAAAAAAGAATAAGCATTATGTTTGATTTTTCGATAGTAACACAATGGTTCGACACCCTCCTGCGCCAGACGCTGGGGTTGGGGGATTTCTGGTCGATATTGATTGAGTGTGTACTGGTGGGTGCCATCATCCTTACGGGATATGCGCTCATTGCCATCGCACTGATATTCATGGAGCGCAAGGTCTGCGCCTACTTCCAGTGCCGTCTGGGCCCGATGCGCGTAGGCTACTGGGGCTTGCTTCAGGTGTTTGCCGACGTGCTGAAGATGCTCATCAAGGAGATCTTCTTCGTCGATAGGGCCGACAAGCTGCTCTACATCATTGCTCCTCTGCTGGTGATCATGGGTTCGGTGGGAGCCTTCTCGTTCCTTCCGTGGAACAAGGGAGCCGTGGTGCTCGACTTCAATGTGGGCATCTTCCTTCTGACAGCCATTTCGTCCATCGGCGTGGTGGGCATCTTCCTCGCCGGTTGGGGCTCGAACAACAAGTATTCGGTGGTTTCGGCCATGCGTGGTGCCGTGCAGATGATATCCTACGAGATTTCGCTCTGCCTCTGCCTCATCACAGCCGTCATCCTGACGGGTACGCTGCAGATTTCGGGCATCGTCGAGGCACAGAAGGACTCGTGGCTCATCTTCAAGGGCTTTGCCGCCATTCCGGCCATCATCGCTTTCCTGATATTCCTCGTTGCCGGCAACGCCGAGGCCAACCGTGGCCCGTTCGACATGGCCGAGGCCGAGAGCGAACTCACCGCTGGTCACCACACCGAGTACAGCGGCATGGGCTTCGGATTCTTCTATTTGGCTGAGTTCCTCAACCTGTTCATCATTGCCGGCGTGGCCGCCACTGTGTTCCTGGGCGGATGGATGCCATTCCACATCAAGGGGCTCGACGGTTTCAACAGCGTGATGGACTTCATTCCCGGAATCGTTTGGTTCATGGGCAAAACCTTTGCCCTGGTGTGGCTGCTGATGTGGATAAAGTGGACTTTCCCCCGTCTGCGCATTGACCAGATACTGAAACTGGAGTGGAAATATCTCATGCCCGCTTCGCTCATCAACCTGGTGCTGATGACCGTGGCAGTGGCCTTGTGCCAATCTTAAAACAGTTAAGCAATTCCAACAGAAGAAATAAGAATGGAAAACAATCAATCATATTTCGGAGAACTCGGACACGGCATCAAGACACTTGCCACGGGTATGAAGATCACCTGGAAAGAGTATTTCAAGGACTTCTTCACCAACAAGTCAACGGAGCAGTATCCCGAGAACCGCAAGACCACGCTGCACGTGGCCAAACGCCATCGCGGGCGACTCGTGTTCAAACGCGATGAGAACGGCAACTACAAGTGTACGGCTTGCACATTATGCGAAAAGACCTGCCCCAACGGCACCATCAACATTAAGACCGAAATGGTGACCGACGAGGCAACAGGCAAGAAGAAGCGCCGCTTGGTGGACTACCAGTACGATCTGGGCGACTGCATGTTCTGTCAGCTCTGCACCAACGCTTGCAACTTCGACGCCATCGAGTTTACAAACGATTTCGAAAACGCCGTGTTCGACCGCAACAAACTGGTTCTGCACCTTGACAAGGAGGTCTATGACGGCGGCTCGCTGCCCAATCTGCGCGATGGCGGCGCACCTTTCGAAGTAGGTAAGTTTAACACCAAAACAAAATAAAGGAGGCAGAAACGTTATGGCTAATTATATTGTATTTGCACTTCTTGCTGTTGTCATTCTCGGCTCTGCCGTGATGTGTGTGACAACGAAGCGCATCATGCGGGCAGCCACATTCCTGCTGTTCGTCTTGTTTGGTATCGCAGGCATTTATTTCCTGCTCGACTACACATTCCTGGGTGCAGCCCAAATCAGCATCTATGCGGGCGGCGTCACCATGATCTATGTGTTTGCCATCCAGCTGGTCAACAAACGCACCCTTCAAGGAATGGTTGAACGTATGAAAGGCAGCCGTGTGCTCTTCGGGGCGTTCATGGCACTGCTTGGATTGGCAGTGACGGTGGTGGTGTTCATGAAGAACATGTTCATCGACATGTCGGCCAATCTGGCCGATGCCGAGGTTCCCATGAAGGAAATCGGAACGGCGCTGGTGGGTTCGGAGAAGTATCAGTATGTGCTTCCCTTCGAGTTCATCTCGGTGTTCCTCTTGGCATGTATCATTGGTGGAATCGTCATTTCAAGAAAGGAGTAAGAAAGAGTATGGTACCAGTAGAATTTTTCTTTGTGCTGAGCGCACTGTTGTTCTTCATTGGCGTTTTCGGGTTCGTCACTCGTCGCAACCTGATTGCCATGCTCATCTCCACTGAGCTCATCCTGAATGCTGTGGACATCAATTTCGCCGCGTTCAACCGTCTGCTTTATCCCGGGCAGCTCGAGGGTTTCTTCTTCACGCTGTTTGCCATGGGTGTGGCCGCTGCCGAGACAGCCGTGGCGATAGCTATAATCATCAACGTTTACCGCAACTTCAAGAGTGATCAGGTGAACAGTATTGAAAACATGAAATGGTAATTAAGAGATGGATTACGGATATACATTTTTAATACTCCTTCTGCCTGCACTCTCGTTCCTCATTTTGGGACTTTGCGGTATGAAGATGTCGCACAAAGCCGCAGGCCTTGTCGGCACGACCTCGTTGGGTATAGTGACCATACTGTCTTACCTCACGGCCATCAGCTATTTCACGGCTGGGCGAGGTGCTGACGGTACGTTTACAACCCTCGTTCCTTACAACTTCACATGGCTGCCGATGGGACGGCTGCATTTTGACATGGGCATTCTGCTCGACCCGATTTCGGTGGTGATGCTCATCGTCATCTCTACGGTCAGCCTGATGGTTCATATCTATTCGTTTGGCTACATGCACGGCGAGAAAGGTTTCCAGCGCTACTACGCATTCCTCTCGCTGTTCACCATGTCGATGCTTGGACTGGTGGTGGCAACCAACATCTTCCAGATGTATCTGTTCTGGGAGCTGGTGGGCGTTTCTTCCTATTTGCTCATTGGTTTCTACTATCCGTTGGGCGCTGCCGTTGCCGCATCGAAGAAGGCTTTCATCGTGACTCGCTTTGCAGACATGTTCTTCCTCATCGGAATCTTGATTTTCGGCTACTACACGGGTTCGTTCAGCTTCTCCTTTGCGGGCAACATCGAGATGGGTGCCTGCGCGGCACCGTTCGCCACATGCAATGCCGGGCGCGTAGCGGCCATGAGCGGTTTCATCCTTCCCACGGCGTTGGTGCTGATGTTCATCGGTGGTGCCGGTAAGAGTGCCATGTTCCCCTTGCACATCTGGCTGCCCGATGCCATGGAAGGCCCCACGCCTGTTTCGGCCTTGATTCACGCCGCCACCATGGTGGTTGCCGGTGTCTATCAGGTGGCTCGCATGTTCCCGCTTTGGATTGAGTATGCCCCGCAGGCCATGAGCGTCATCGTGTGGGTGGGTGTCATCACGGCTTTCTATGCCGCTGCCGTGGCATGCGCTCAGAGCGACATCAAGCGTGTGCTGGCATTCTCCACCATTTCGCAGATTGCCTTCATGATGGTAGCCCTCGGCGTTTGTCTGCCTGGTCACCACGGCGCCGTGCTCGACAACCATGCCCAGCTGGGCTACATGGCTGGTATGTTCCACCTGTTCACTCACGCCATGTTCAAGGCTTGCCTCTTCTTGGGAGCCGGTTGCATCATCCACGCCGTCCATTCCAACGAAATGTCCATGATGGGCGGGCTGCGCAAGTACATGCCCATCACCCACATCACTTTCCTCATCAGCTGTTTGGCCATTGCGGGCATCCCTCCGTTCTCGGGATTCTTCTCGAAGGACGAGATTCTCACCGCCTGCATGCAGTACAGTCCTGTGGTGGGATGGATCATGACCGGTGTGGCAGCCATGACGGCGTTCTACATGTTCCGTCTGTACTATGGCATTTTCTGGGGTACTGAAAACAAGGAGGCTCACGAGCACCACACTCCCCACGAGGCTCCTTGGACCATGACCCTTCCTCTCATTGTTCTCTCTGTGATTACGATTGTTTGCGGTTGGCTGCCCCTGGGTGGCAACTGGATGCCTTTTGGCCATTTCGTCAGCGCAAGCGGCCAGGCTTACGACATCCATCTCGACATGTCGGTAGCCATCACCAGCGTGGTGATTGCCATTGCCAGCATTGCGCTCGCCACCTATATATATAAAGGTGAGCAGCAGCCCATTGCCGACATGCTCTACAAGCGCTTCCCCCGTTTGCACCGTGCAGCCTACAAGCGTTTCTATCAGGACGAAATCTGGCAGTTTGTCACTCACAAGATCATCTTCCGTTGCGTTTCGCGTCCCATTGCATGGTTCGACCGTCATGTCATCGACGGAACCTTCAACTTCTCGGCTTGGGGAGCCAACGAGGCCGGCGAAAGCCTGCGTCCGTGGCAGAGCGGCGATGTGCGCCAGTATGCCGTTTGGTTCCTTACGGGTACGGTGGCATTGACATTGATACTGCTCGCGTTGTAATAGGAAAAACAGAAAACGTAAATTCTCAAATTGTAAATTACAGATATGAATATATTAAGTCTATTCGTAGTTATACCCGCACTCATGCTGGTTGGCTTGTGGCTCAGCCGCAATCTCAATCAGGTGCGTGGTGTGATGGTAGCGGGCTCGTCGTGTCTGCTGGCACTCTCCGTATGGCTGACCATCTATTTTGTTCAGCAGCGCGCTGCCGGCAACAACGATGTCATGCTGCTGGCTGCCAGCACACCTTGGTTCAAGCCTTTGAACATTGCCTACTCGGTGGGCGTCGATGGCATTTCGGTGGTCATGTTGCTGCTCTCGAGCATCATCGTCTTCACCGGTACGTTTGCTTCGTGGCAGCTCAAACCGCTCACCAAGGAGTATTTCCTTTGGTTCACGTTGCTGTCAACGGGCGTTTTCGGATTCTTCATTTGCACCGACCTGTTCACCATGTTCATGTTCTACGAGGTGGCGCTCATCCCGATGTATCTGCTCATTGGTGTTTGGGGTAGTGGTGCCAAGGAATATGCTGCCATGAAGCTGACGCTCATGCTCATGGGAGGTTCCGCCCTGCTCATCATAGGCATTCTGGGCATCTACTTCTTCAGTGGTGCCACCACCATGAACGTGACGGCCATAGCCGCCATGCACAACATTCCGGTGGAGATACAGAAGATTTTCTTCCCCTTCATCTTCATTGGATTCGGTGTGCTGGGCGCCATGTTCCCGTTCCACACTTGGTCTCCCGACGGTCATGCTTCGGCCCCCACGGCAGTGTCGATGCTCCATGCCGGCGTGCTGATGAAGCTGGGAGGCTACGGCTGCTTCCGCGTGGCTATGTACTTGCTGCCCGACGCCGCCCGTGAACTCTCTTGGATTTTCCTCATCCTTACCACCATTTCGGTGGTCTATGGAGCCCTTTCGGCTTGTGTGCAGACCGACCTCAAGTACATCAATGCCTACTCGTCGGTGAGCCACTGCGGACTGGTGCTCTTTGCGCTGCTCATGATGACCAACACCGCCTGTACGGGAGCCATCATTCAGATGCTCTCTCACGGATTGATGACAGCTCTGTTCTTCGCCCTCATCGGTATGATTTACGGGCGCACCCACACGCGCGACGTGCGGCGGTTGGGTGGACTGATGAAGATCATGCCCTTCCTGGGCGTGGGCTACGTCATTGCCGGTTTGGCTAACCTCGGATTGCCGGGCTTCTCTGGGTTCGCTGCCGAGATGACCATCTTTGTGGGTTCGTTTGCCAACAACGACACCTTCCACCGTGTTTGTACCATCATTGCCTGTACCAGCATTGTTGCCACGGCCGTGTTCATCCTGCGCGTGGTTGGTAAGATTCTCTATGGCAAAGTGGCCGATCCTCACTATGAGCATCTGACCGACGCCACTTGGGACGAGCGTGTAGCCGTCTGCTGTCTTATCTTCTGTGTGGCCGGTCTGGGTCTGTTCCCCTTGTGGGCCAGCAATGTCATCAGTGATGCCGTGCTCCCCATCCTGACGGTTGTTAATCCTGCATACGCTAACATTTAATCAAGAAGGAGAAAAAGAAAAATGAATTACGGACAATTTTTGAATATGTTACCGGAAGTTTATCTCATTGGTATCCTTCTGTTGGTGTTTTTCTGGGATTTCTTCAGCACCAAGCCCAAGAGCGAAGGTGCTGAGCCTGTGCGTCGCAATTTGTTCAACTCGTTTGTGGTGTGTCTCATGACTGCCTACGTGGTGTTGTGCTTCTTCGTCACTCCTGCCGAAGCATTCGGTGGCATGTACGTCAGCACGACGGCTGCCCACGTCATGAAGATCATTCTCGGCCTAGGTACGGTCATTGTGCTCATCCAGTCGAAGGCATGGATCACCTGTAGCGAGGTCAACGGTCAGAACGGTTCGCGCGAAGGAGAGTTCTACATGCTGGTGGTTTCCACCCTGCTGGGCATGAACATGATGATGTCGGCCGGACATTTCCTCTTGTTCTATCTTGGCCTCGAAATGGCCAGCATCCCCATGGCTTGCCTGGTGGCTCTCGACAAGTACCGCAAACTCAGTGCTGAGGCTGCCGCCAAGTACATCCTCACGGCAACCTTCTCCAGTGGCATCATGCTTTATGGCCTTACGTTCATCTATGGTGTGTGTGGAACGCTCTACTTCAACGATGCCGCAATGGCTCTCACGGGTGGGCTCAACCGCACCATGGCCATCATGGGATTGGTGTTCTTCTTCAGCGGACTGGGCTTCAAGATTTCGCTGGTTCCCTTCCACTTCTGGACAGCCGACACCTATCAGGGTGCTCCCACCTCTGTTACCGGCTATCTGAGTGTCATCTCCAAGGGTGCAGCCGCCTTTACGCTCTGCACCATTCTGATGAAGGTGTTCGCCGCCTACGTTGAGCACTGGCAGATGCTGCTCTACGTGGTCATTGTGCTCAGCATCACAGTGGCCAACCTTTTCGCCATCCGTCAGAGCGAGCTCAAGCGCTTCATGGCCTTCAGTTCCATCTCACAGGCCGGCTACATCATGCTGGCCGTTGTGGGCAACGACAAGATGGGCGTAGCCGCGCTCATGTTCTACGTGCTGGTTTACGTAGTGGCCAACCTGGCTGTCTTCACGGTCATTGCCGCCGTTGAGGAGCGTTACAACGGGCGCACCGACATGGCCGCCTACAACGGCTTCTACCAGACCAACCCCAAGCTCGCCTTCCTTCTTACGCTGGCGCTCTTCTCGTTGGCTGGCATTCCGCCGTTTGCCGGTATGTTCAGCAAGTTCTTCGTGTTCATGGCTGCCGCCAACGACGGTTCCTTCGGAGCCTACTTCGTAGTGTTTGTGGCATTGGTCAACACGGTGGTTAGTCTTTACTACTATCTGCTCATTGTCAAGGCCATGTTCATCAAGGGTTCCGACCATCCGCTGCCCACATTCCGCAGCGATGTCAACACCCGCCTTGCACTTGCCCTTTGCACTGTCGGCATAGCCCTCTTCGGCATTTGCTCGTGCATTTACGACTGGCTCTATGCTGCCGCCTGAATGAGCTTTGAGAATGGCTGAATCAGGCCATCCCAAATAAAAAAACGTATTCTGCAGGTTGAAAACTTTATGTAGCTTTCGCCTGCAGAATACGTTTTTTTTGTGGTCAGGGGGCTTTTGTGCTTCCCTTTTGGGCTTTGAGCCTTGACAGTCTTAACGTTCCTATCTGACCACCACTTTCTGGCCGTTCACGATGTAGATGCCTTTCTGCTGTGGTTTGCTTATCTGTCGGCCTTGAAGGTCATAGACGGTCTTTGTTTCTGTTTGCTTTTCTGAGCCAAGGCTTTCTATTCCGTTGGTGCCATAGCGCAGCACGTTGGCTTTGGCTGCGTTGGCGATGGTTCCTGTGCGTGTGTCCACCAGCATGGCTACGGCATAGAGTTGTCCTTTGTCCTGCACGAGGGCGTTTGTCGCAAGGTCCATGTCGTGGACGTAGTGCTGGGTTTCTCCGCAACTGACGGGCAGGCTGATGCTGCCCTCAATGCCGTCGTTGATGCCCGCGATGGCAATGGCCACGTGGTTGTACTCCATATTGATGTAGCGTGGTCCGAATACATATTCGCTCAGGTCGTCGTCCCAGCCTTCGTCCTCTTTCCCGTAGAGTCCGTTCACCTGCAGCCAGTTGTTCTCTTCGCCTTTCAGCCCGTTGGCCGTCATCACCAGGATGAGCCTGTAGGGCGTCTCGTCGGCGGAGTAGCGGAAGGTGGTGCCTACGTCTATTCTCACTTTCTTCTCCGTCGCATCCGTCCACTGCGCCTTCAGGTCGATGTCGGCCAAGGCCGTCTGTTCGAGGGCCTGTTCCACCAACAGGTTGGTGGTGAAGTGTTTGTAGAAGATGTCCGTTCCCAAGTAGGGGTCGCAATCGATGAGTCGGTCGATGCTGGCCGAAGGCACCCCCGATGCTGCAGCGCGCTTCTTGATGTTGCTGTTGGCATATTCGCGCAGTATCATGGGGTCGTCGTTCGTGCCGCCCGTATGCACGGCAATGCCGATGAACTTGTCGCCAAATTCTTCTTCAAGCATGTGCATGCCCGCGATGCCGCGTACACAGTTTGGACACCACGAGCCCGTGAATTCTTCCATCACTGCGCGCTTCCGGGCTTTCCGCTCAAGCACTATGAGCGACGCGTCGGCCTTCCTTGCCTCGCTGGCGTTGGCTTGTCCGTCGGCCTTGGTGATTTCCAATTCATATTTGTAGAGTCTCGCTTCGGCCGGAACACTCAGGGGTATGAGCACCTTTCGTGTCAGCCCCAGTTCGTTGATGGGTTTCTCCAGGTTGAGTCGCTTCTCAGCATCTTTGCCCGTCCCTGTGCGCACCACGTAGTCGATGTTGCTGAAGGACTTCGTGCCCCAGTTGGTGAGGGTGGCCTCGAGCGCCGTTTCGGCCGTGCCCTTCATCACCACCATCTCGCCCAGGTTGGCCACGTCGATGGCCACCGGTTTCAGCGTTCGGCCGCTCACCAGCAACTGCATGGCCAGCGCGCCGTAGCTCTTCTCCAGGTTGGTGGTCCATCCGTAGATGTTTGAATTGTCCTTCACGTCGTCGCGTTTGCCCGACGCCAGCATGTCGCAGGCGTTGTCCTCGGCCATGGTCAGCGTGAATCCCGCATAGACGCTGGCGTAGCGGTTCGAACCGGGAAGGGGGGTGTAGGGCTCGTCGAAGAGCACCTCTGTGGGGGCGCCGTCGTGCAGTTGGTCGCGCAGCTGGCTGACGGGAATCTCCTTGATGCACACGTCGGCGGCGTCGTTTTTGAAGGTTTTCACAGAGAGCCACACCTTGGCTGCCGTCACCTTGGTCTTGTCGCTGATGTAGAACCTCAGTCCCTGCACTTGGCAGTCTTTCAGTTCGGTCTGGTTGTAGGCCAGCAGGCGTATGGCGCACGTGTTGTCGCCTTGGGCGAACGAGCCGACGGGGGTGAGCCCCATGTCAGAGTTCCACATTCCCCACCATGCCTGTCCGTCGGCAGGCTTCACTTGTGCGCTTGCTCCGATGGCCACCGCAAGCAGCATCAGCATAACTAGTAGTTTTCCGTTTGTTTTCATCATTTTCTCTGTATGTTATTGTTTTGGGTTAGCAATCTTGGCTACAAAGATACAAAAGAAAAGCAAAACCGCAGCATGTTTCCCTCTTTTTTCTTCACCGTCCGCCCACAAAGCAGAGGCAAAAAACGAGAAGAGGCTGGAAAACGCTCCGTTTCCCAGCCTCTCGCCATGAGAAGAATAGATTCTTTATAAAATCATCAACTTCCGGTCTTTCGTCTCCTTACTCACCCTTGATGGCAGCCACACCGGGGAGCACCTTGCCCTCGATGGCCTCGAGCAGAGCGCCACCGCCTGTAGAGATGTAGGAAACCTTGTCGGCCAGTCCGAACTTGTTGACACAAGCCACCGAGTCGCCACCGCCAATCAGCGAGAAAGCGCCCTCGGCAGTAGCTTCGGCAATGGCCTCGCCGATGGCGCGGCTGCCTGCTGTGAAGTCGTCGCACTCGAACACGCCTGCGGGGCCGTTCCACAGAATGGTCTTGGCACCCTTGATGGCGTTGCGGAAGTCTTTCTGGCTGTCGGGACCAGCATCAACACCCTCGAATCCCTCGGGCACGTTGTTGGCCGGGCAGGTGATGATTTCCGAACCGGGCTTCACGGTCATTGTGCCGAAGTCCAAGCCGTTGGTGGCGGTGCAGTCCGAACCGAGCACCAGTTCCACGCCGTTCTTCTTGGCCAGCTCCTCTACGCCCAGGGCAACGTCCAGCTTGTCCAACTCGACGATGGAGTTGCCGATCTCGCCGTTGTGAGCCTTGGCGAAGGTGTAGGTCATGCCACCGCAGAGGATGAGCTTGTCAACCTTGCCCAGCAGGTTCTCGATGATGCCAATCTTTGAAGAAACCTTCGAGCCACCCATGATGGCCACGAACGGGCGCTTGATGTTCGACAGCACATTGTCAACAGCCTGCACCTCTTTCTCCATGAGCAGACCCAGCATCTTCGAGTCGGCGTCGAAGTAGTCGGCGATGACGGCCGTAGAGGCATGCTTGCGGTGAGCCGTGCCGAAGGCGTCCATCACGTAGCAGTCGGCATACGAAGCCAACGTCTTGGCAAACTCCTTCTGGCTG
>DFFM01000018.1:76252-150667 GCA_002369515.1 Prevotella sp. UBA3776
AACTCCTTCTGGCTGGCCTTCATGGCCTTCTTGGCCTCGTCGTATTCGGGAGTACCCTTCTCCACGCCCACGGGCTTGCCTTCCTCTTCGGGATAGTAGCGCAGGTTCTCAAGCAGCAAGGCCTCGCCCATCTTCAAAGCGGCAGCCTGCTCCTGAGCCTTGGCGCAGTCGGGAGCAAAAGCCACGGGAACGCCCAAGGCCTTCTCCACAGCCTCGCGAATCTGTCCGAGCGACAATTTGGGGTTCACCTTTCCTTTGGGCTTGCCCATGTGGCTCATGATGATGAGGGCACCGCCATCGGCCAGAATCTTCTTCAGCGTGGGCAGTGCGCCGCGGATGCGGGTGTCGTCGGTGATGTTACCATTCTCGTCGAGGGGTACGTTGAAATCTACACGTACGATTGCCTTTTTGCCGGCAAAGTTGAATTCGTTGATAGTCATGATGTAATTACAATTATAATGATTAGAATTTTTGATTGAAACTACGTGTTTGTTGTCTTGCTTTGGTTTTATCCGTCAATAATCGTTTTACCGTATGCAAAAATACGACAAATTCTTCATATTCCGCCATACCTGACGTTTTATTTATTCTTTTTTTGCACACCACACTTGTCGTCAACGCCGCGAATGCTATTTTTGTGCCATCAACGCCAACCACAGTGGCAACGGGGAGCGTTAAACTCGGAAAACGCATTGCAAATGCTGACATTCACTGCTGAAGGATTGCCATTGCAGTAAATCATTGCGGACGCAGGGGCAGAGGACCCGAGAATGGAGGCAGCGTGGTTTTGAAAAATCATGAAGTTTTAACAGTTCCCCTCTGAAGCATTCTGGAAGTGAAATGGCTGTTAGTTTGCTCATTTTTGCCGTTTTGTGCATTGCGCATTTTGCGAGAAATGTGCAAAATCGTTGATTTTCCACTCGAAAATGCCGTTTTCGAGTCCATTTTTTTCGTTTTTGTGGTTGTTTTTGACAGCAAAAAACGACTGTTAAAAAAAATAACTCACGACGATATTTTCGTAACTCACGACGATATTTTCATAACTCCCGATGCTGTTTTTCTAAAGTGCTGAAATGGTGCATTTTAACAAAAATGCGATTTTTCGCATCTTTGGCGGGAAAATGTTCTTTGCTGGTTAGACGGCCCTTTTTATGAGGGTAAAATGGTATGTTTTCTTTACATTTTAACTAACCTATATTGTTCATACGTTTCTTGTTTTACGCTTCGCGCCTTTAACAAAACAAAGTAAAACAAAGTAAAACCAAGAAAAACCGGATGGGTACAATTAAAAACCTGTTTTTCCTTGTTTTTATTGGTTTTTATTGGTTTTTGGAAAGGCGCGTAGCGTAAATCTTCTTTCTTTGTGAATAATTCAAGTTTGAGACGATATGAAAGGGTGGGGAGTTTTTGTGAGCGCGTTTTTTGTACGTTTCGATAATTATTTGTACCTTTGCCGAAAACTGTTGGAAGTCTGGAAAGAGAGTTCATAGTATGGGCTTTTAACTTATAAGATACTGACCCCACCCCCAACCCCTCCCCTACAAGGGAGGGGAGAGTTCACAGGGGGATTTTTGTGGGAACAGATACAGACGAGCAGACAAGCAGTTGAACGGATGAACGTACGAGCAGATGAATAGATGAACAGACGTACAGACGAACAGAAACCTCTTAATATATTTTGAAACCATGCAAAGTGATCCCAAGCTGTGCCTCTATTGCACCAACAACCAAACCTTGCACGACCTGATGATTGAGATTTGTCCGCTCACAGTGTCGCGCGCATTTCTTTTCAAGGAGCAAACCTATCGCGGCCGTTGCCTTGTGGCATACAACGGTCATGTGAACGACCTCAACGAGCTGTCCGACGAAGAGCGCAACGCCTTCATGGCCGATGTGGCCCGTGTGACCCGCGCCATGCAGAAAGCTTTCAATCCCGAGAAAATCAACTACGGCGCCTACAGCGACAAACTCTCGCACCTGCACTTCCACTTGGCTCCCAAATATGTGGATGGGCCCGACTATGGCGGCACTTTCCAAATGAACCCGGGCAAGGTGTATCTCTCGGACGAGGAGTATCAGCAAATGATTGAGCAAATCAAGGCAAATCTCTGATAGTTTACGGTTTACAGTTTACGGTTTACGGTTTACAGTTTACAGTTTACGGTTTACGGTTTACAGATTTAAGAATACAATTTATTATGAAAGCAATTAGTACAGCCAAGGCCCCTGCGGCCATCGGTCCTTATAGTCAGGCCATCGAGGCCAACGGATTTGTTTATGCCAGCGGACAGCTGCCCATCGACCCGGCAACGGGAGCTTTTCCTGAGGGTGGCATCAAGGAACAGACTCGGCAGTCGCTGCTCAACGCGCAGGCCATTCTGCGCGAGGCCGGACTCGACCTCTGCAACGTGGTGAAGACCACCGTGCTGCTGAGCGACATCGCCAACTTCGGCCCCATGAACGAGGTGTATGCTGAAATGTTCAGTGCACCGTTCCCCGCCCGCTCGGCCTTCGCCGTGAAGGATCTGCCCAAGGGGGCGCTGGTGGAAATAGAGTGCATCGCTGCGAAGTAGGCGGCCATGGCTAACACATGTATTTAGAGCATTGGGTTGATGAAAGACTCTGTGATCATTGTGAGTGGCGGTATGGACAGCATTACGCTGCTCTACGACTATAGGGAACGTATCGCCTTGGCCGTTTCGTTCGATTATGGTTCGAACCACAACGGGCGCGAGATTCCTTTTGCGCGGTTGCATTGCGAGCGGCTGGGCATTGAGCACGTCACCATTCCCCTAGGTTTCATGCACCACTATTTCAAGAGCTCGCTGCTCGAAGGAGCCGAAGCCATTCCTGAGGGCAGCTATGCCGACGACAACATGCAGAGCACCGTGGTGCCCTTCCGCAACGGCATTATGCTGAGCGTGGCCGTGGGAATGGCCGAAAGCCGCGGATTGCACCATGTGATGATGGCCAACCATGGGGGCGACCACGCCATTTATCCCGACTGCCGGGCTGAGTTTGTCAGTGCCTTCGACGAGGCGGCCCGGGCCGGCACCTACATCGGCGTGAGCCTGCTGGCCCCCTACACACATCTCACCAAGGCCGACATCGCCCGTCGAGGCAAGCAGCTGGGCATCGACTATGCCGAGACGTGGAGCTGCTACAAGGGCGGCGAGAAACACTGCGGACGCTGCGGCACCTGTCTGGAACGTCGGCAGGCGCTGGCCGAAGCAGGCGTGGAAGACCACACAGAATATGACGAGTGAAGAACGGCGAATGATGAATGAAGAATAAAAGGCGCATTCCAAGGACAAAGGATGAACTGAAGCACAGATGGAAAGTGTTCAGCCGCTGGCAAAGGCTTCCCCACAGGGTGAAACCTCTGTCAACGGCTGAGCACGATTGTCCCACCTGCCATACCCACTATCAGGGAAACTTTTGTCCGCGTTGCGGACAGTCGGCGGCAGTGGGGCGCTACTCGTTCAAGAAGGCTTTCTTGCTCTTCCTCGATGTGTGGGGCATGGGCAACCGTGGCATGTACCACACGTTGCGCGACCTCATGCTTCGTCCGGGCTACATGGTGCGCGACTATCTCATGGGCATGCAGATGGCCTATTTCCCGCCGTTCAAGATGCTGTTTCTGCTCACCACCTTGTCCATCATCGTGGCCAATGGACTGAACATCAGGGGGCTGGTAAAGGAAGATGCTAAATCGGAATCATTTACAGACTTGTTCGGAGAAGACGACGAAAACGAAAAAAGCGCTTCTCTGAAGAAAAGTGACGCTGCACTGAAGGTTGATACTGTGAGCATGGGCGACTCGGTTGACAGTGGCAAGAAGAACATGGTGGTCAAGAACGTGAGTCCCGTACAAACAGAAATCAAGGTCAAGAAGGGGGAGGGCAGTTCTCTTATTGCTCCCAAGTTCAAGAAATTCGACAGATATTTGTGGAAGTTGCGCGAGAAGTTCCCCAACATCGTCAGCCTGCTGCTGCTTTTCCTGCTGTCGGGATTCTACTATCTTTTCTTCCGCAAGATGAAAACCATCGAAAACATCTGTTTTTCGGAGTTTTTCATTGCCAGTGTCTATTTCTCCAACATGATGTCGATCCTGGCCATCGTGTTCTCGTTTTTCTGCATGAGCAACAGCATGCTGGCCTATTTGTTGCCAGTAGTCATGCAAGTGGTTGCGTTTAAGCAGTTCTCGGGCTTCAGGCTGAAGAAGGTCGTTTCCCGAATGTTAGCTTCCGTTTCGCTGGCTGTGCTGACCGCAACACTGTTTGTTGCTCTTTATTTGTTCACACTGATGGGGCTTTCTGCCTTGATGGAGTAGGCACTCCTCTTGTTTCCCTCTTGTTTCTTATCCGAAAAGTGCGCGCAGGGCTTCTTCCACCTTGCGCACAGGGTGCAGCTCTATGTTGAATTTCTTGCGGTTGAGCCCCGACAGGTTGTATTGGGGAATGATGATGTGGCTGAAACCGAGCTTTTCGGCCTCGGCAATGCGCTGCTCAATGCGGCTGACGGGGCGCACCTCGCCGCTCAGCCCCACCTCGCCAGCCATGCACCAACCGCTCTCGATGGGCGTATCGACGTTGCTGGAGAGAACGGCCGCGATGACGCTCAGGTCCATGGCCAGGTCGGTGACGCGCAGGCCGCCTGCAATGTTGATGAACACGTCTTTCTGCACAAGTTTGAATCCCACACGTTTTTCGAGCACGGCCAGCAGCATGTTGAGCCGACGCTGGTCGAACCCAGTGGCCGACCGCTGGGGGGTGCCGTAGGCGGCGGTGCTCACCAGGGCCTGCGTCTCCACCAGGAACGGGCGTATGCCCTCGATGGCGCTTGAGATGGCGATGCCCGAGAGTCCGTCGTGGTCTTGTGTGAGCAGCAGTTCCGATGGGTTGCTCACTTGGCGCAGCCCCGTCTGCTGCATTTCGTAGATGCCCAGTTCGGACGTTGAGCCAAAGCGGTTCTTGATGCTGCGCAGAATGCGGTACATGTAGTGTTGGTCGCCCTCAAACTGGATGACCGTATCGACGATGTGCTCGAGTATCTTCGGGCCGGCCAGGGTTCCCTCTTTGGTGATGTGTCCGATGAGAATGACGGGGATGCCGCTCGACTTGGCAAAGCGGAGCAGGGCAGAGGCGCACTCGCGCACCTGGCTGATGCTGCCGGGCGAACTGTCAACGTCCTCGGTGCTGATGGTCTGTATGGAGTCGATGATGACCAGGTCGGGCACCACCTCCTTGATGTGGCTGAAGATGGCTTCGAGCGAAGTCTCGCACAATATGAGCAGGTGGTCGGAGTCTGCATCGAGGGCCGCTGCTTGGTTGGCGTCGGGCTGTGGGTGCCTGACAATGCGCTCGGCCCTCATTTTCAGCTGGTGCTGGCTTTCCTCACCGCTCACGTAGAGAATCTTTCGGTCGGTTATTTGCAGTGCAGTCTGCAGTGAGAGTGTGCTCTTGCCGATGCCGGGCTCGCCGCCCAGCAGCACGATGCTGCCCGGCACCAGCCCGCCTCCCAACACGCGGTTCAGCTCCTCGTCGTGCATGTCGATGCGCGGTTCGTCCTTGGCGCTGATGTCGCGCAGCCGCATGGGCTGGTTGCGGTGGCTCAGCCGTTCGTTGCGCACGGTGGTGGCTGCCGAGCGGGCGGCCATGGTGCCGCTTTCGTTGGCAATGCGTATTTCCTTGAAGGTGTTCCACTGTCCGCAGGCGGGACATTTGCCTATCCACTTTGCACTCTCTTGTCCGCAGTTGGAGCAGACGTATGCTATTTTGTCTTTTGCCATGATTCGAAGCCGAATGAGTTGGTTGTTTTTCTTGAAAAGTGATGTTGTTGCTGACAAAAGTACAAAAATATTTTTTTACTTTCAAAGGTTTTTATTAATTTTGCACCGTCGAAAAGGAATTCGGCTAATATCGCACATTAATTTTATATCAACCGAAGGGCGACTCTCGTTTCTGAAACGCTGGGTAGCCCTTTTTTCAAAAAAAACTACGGACGTAAGAGATGAAGAAATCCTTCGCATCGCTCTATATATTAATAGGTGTAGGCTGTCTGCTGATGGTCTGCACACTGGTGGCTTCGTGCGGGCAGTCGTACGAGGAGCACCAGCGCATCACCCGGGCCGAGCGTAAGCGGCTGGCGCGCGAAGACTCCGCCGCGCTGAAAATTGGCGTCACGCCAACGCTGGACTGCCTGCCCGTTTGGCTGGCCAAGGAACGACGGCTGTTCGACACGCTCGGAGCCGACGTACGCCCCAAGGCGTTCAACTCGCATCTGGACTGTCAGGAAGCCTTGCTGAAAGGAAAAGTGGAGGGATGTTTCACCGACATAGTGCGGGCTGAGCGCATGATGAAACGCGGCACACCCCTGCAGTATGCAACGGCCACCAACGCCTATTGGCTGTTTGTCAGCAACCGTCTGGCCCGTGTGAAGGAAGTGAAGCAGATGAACGACAAGATGGTGGCCATCACCAACCATTCGGCCACCGACATGATGGTGCAGACCTGGGTTGACAGTGCCAAGATGCAGCAAACCAGCGTGTTCCGTGTCCCCGTGAACGATGTGCTGATAAGAATGCTCATGCTCCGCAACAACGAGATGGATGCCGTCATGGTGACTGAGCCGCAGGCCACCGAAGCCCTGCTCTTCAAGCACCGCAAACTGAAGGACAGCCGCGACATGGACCTGAGGATGGGAGCCGTGGTGTTCAGAACCAAGGGCATGGGCGACAAGGCCCGCAAAAAACAGTTGGAAGTGTTCGTCAAGGCTTACAACATGGCTTGCGACTCCATCAACCAGAAGGGATTGAAGCACTATGCCGACCTGATAAAGAAACACACGAAGGCCGACGACAAGGTGATCGAGGCGCTGCCCAAACTCAAGTTCGAACATGCCGCGCCGCCTCGGCAAAAAGACATAGAAGCAGCCCGCAAATGGCTGGGGAAATAGTTATCTTCCATCACGTACTGACAGAAAATGAACGACGACGTTTTTAAGCTCATAGCGCAAAACCACCTCATGGCAGCCGTCAGAAGACTGCAGGAGTATGCACAGCTCTATCCCGAAGTGCATGCCCCGGAACGCATCGAACGCATCGCTGCCGACTATAAGCTCATGCTCGACTATATGGAGCGTGGATTCAAGGACGACCAACGGCAACAACTCTATCAGGAACTGCTGGCGAGGACATGCCTCCTGGAGGCCGACACGCGCCTGGCCGACAAATGTCGCAAAAGTTCGTTTCTGTCCAACACGATGCGCCAGGCGGCTAGGGTAAGTTGGGACAACGAGCTGATTAGATACACGCTCGAGAACTTTGTTTCGGAAGTGGCCTTGCTGAGTTTGGAAGAGGAAGAGAGAAGGAAAGAAAAAAGCCGTACCCTCTACCAGCGGCACGACGCCTTCATGTCGTTGTTGTTTCGCAAGATTCTGCTTTCAACCCAGTGGAACGAGCAGACGGCCGCTTTTTTCGAGTCGTTGCTGCTGTCGCCAACCGTCGATGTGAACGATGCACTGCTCATGGCCAGTGCGCTGTTGCTGGCATGCCGCTTGCAGTTTGATTACCGCAAGTGGCGCACCTTGGTGAATGTTTTCAGGCAGACCACCGACAAACGCCTTCATCAACGCACTTTGGTAGGGTGGTGCTTGGCGCTGAAGGAAGGTGACGAGACTGTTTTGTATGCCGACCGCATGCGAGCCCTGCTGAAAGAGGTCTGCGCAAGTCCTGATGTGAGGCGCGAACTGCTGGAACTGCAGATGCAGGTGTTTCACTGCATCAATGCCGAGCGCGACAATAAGAAAATACAGGAAGACATCTTCCCGACGCTCATGAAAAACAACAACCTGCGCATCACTCGCTTTGGCATAGAGGAGGTGGAGGACGATCCCATGCAGGACATCCTCGATCCTGGAGCAGCCGACCGCGCCATGGAGGAAATGGAACAGACCATGCAGCGCATGGCGGAAATGCAGCGGCAGGGAGCTGACATCTATTTTTCTGGCTTTTCGCAGATGAAGCGTTTCCCCTTCTTCAACGATGTGGCCCACTGGTTGTTGCCTTTCTTCAGAGAGAATCCCGGGCTGAACGAGGTGGTTGACCGGCTGAGCAATTCCAACCTGATGCAGAACATCGTGGAGAATGCCCCTTTCTGCGACAGCGACAAATACTCGTTTGCGCTGGCCATCCATCAGGTCATCGACAAATTGCCGCCAAACGTTCGCGAGATGGTGGGCACCGCCGAGGCCATGGGACCCATTTCCCCGCGCGAGGAACTGACATCGCCCGCCTTCCTGCGCCGCATGTTTCTGCAGGATCTCTATCGGTTCTACAGGTTGTTTCCCCTGCGCGCCGATTTCGACAATCCTTTTGATGAATGCCAGAATGACGCCAACAAGCAGCCGGCTGTTCTCAAATCGTTCTTCTTTGCCCAGCCTGTGTTCGGTACCGACCTGTTGGCCGACCAAGTGGGCGAACTGGGCACATTCCTGCTCAAGCACGGACGGATGGGGGAGTTGCGCTTGTTGCTGAACACATACGTTGGCAGCCGCACATCGGCGGCTGAGTCCACCGATGTGCGGCTGCTGTTGCTGAGTGCGCGATGCAGCGAATTTTTTGGCGAGGGCAGCGAGGTGTCCTTTTACGAGCGTGTGTTGGACTTGCAACCCGACAATGAGGTTGCCCTTCGCAATTTGGGGCAGCACCATTTTGCCCAAGGGCGTTATGCAGAGGCAGAGAACTGCTACCGCCAGCTGCTCGCCAAGCAGCCCGAGAAGAAAAGCTACCTGATGAGCTTTGCCGTAGCTCTGCTCTACCAGGGGAAAACCGATGAGGCCATGCCCGTGGTGTATCAGCTCGACTATGAACATCCCGACGACCTGAACGTGAAGCGTACATTGGCTTGGGGATTGATGGCTCAGGAAAAGCTGCAGCAGGCTCACGATGCCTACAGTCTCATTCTCGGCAGCGAACATGCCGTTGCCGAGGACTATCTGAATGCCGGATATTGTGAGTGGTTCATGGGGAATGTCAGTGCAGCAAAGTCGATGTTTGTCCTTTACAACAACAAAGGAAAGGAACCGCTCGACAGCCACTTCCTGCGCGACAGAAACACGCTGTTGGCCCATGGCATAACGGTCATGGACCAGATTCTCATGGCAGACTTGCTGCAGGTGTAGCCTACAGCCATGGTGCCAACAAATGGGCAAACCATCCCACAAACTTTTTCCATGGTGTACGCCACTTGTTCCACGACTTTTGGGTGAGGCGGAAGGAGGATTGTTTGTCGTGCTCGAAAATGCGGTCGAGCTCACGAGTGGTGCAGGTGTCAATGATGACCGCATTCTCCTCGTAGTCGAAGCGTAGGCTGCGCGAATTGAGGTTGGCACTGCCTATGGTGCAGAACCGTCCATCCACCATGATGACCTTGGTGTGGTGGAATCCCGGCTTGTAAATCCATACGTCAACACCCTTGCGCATCAGCCGGTGGACATTGTAGAACACACAGTCGGGGGTCAGCGGAATGTCGCTCTTCTGCGACACCATGATTTCCACTTTCACGCCCCGCTTCACGGCATTGCGCAGCGCCTTTTTCAGTTTTCGGTTGAGTGTCAGGTAGGGATTCACCAGCTTGATGCTGTCTTGGGCCATGTTGATGGCGTTGAGATAGAACGAGCGGATGATGGCAGGCGAAACGCGGGGTTCGCGGTTGATGATGCCAATCATTTTCTTCCCGGCAGTAGCGGTGGTGTCGGGCTTGAGTTCGCTGAGATAGGAGGCAGGCTTGAGGCCGTAGTAGTATTTCTCGCCCTGAAGTTGCACTCCTGTTACCTTTTTCCACATTTTTATGAAAATGCGCTGCAGCGTGTTCACCTCCTCACCTTCGATGCGGCAGTGCATGTCGCGCCAGCTGCCCACAGCTTCGGTACCGTTGATGTAGTAGTCGGCTACGTTCATGCCTCCCGTGTAGGCTGTCTTTCCGTCGATGATGACAATCTTTCGGTGGTCGCGAGTCCACACATGGTTCACCCATGGAAAACGCACCGGGTCGAACTCGTAAATCTCTATTCCTTTTTCGCGGATGGCCTTGAGGTGGCGTTTCAAGAGCGGGCGGTTGTTGGAGTCGTTGCCGAATCCATCGAACAAGGCGCGCACCTCCACTCCCTGTTGGCTTTTTTCTTCGAGCAAGAGAAACAATTCGCGGGCGATGGAGTCGTTTCTGAAATTGAAGTATTCCAAATGAATGGAGCTGCGCGCCTGGCGTATGGCCTCAAACAGGTCGTCGAATTTCTCCTGTCCGCTGGTGAGCAAAGTGATCGAGTTGTTGTGTGAAAAGGTTACGTTTTCCTGGCGCAGTTGCTCCACGAGCAGCGAGTCGCTGGTTTGTGCAGAAGCTGCAGAGAACAAAAAACAACAGGTGAAAAGAACCGCGAAGGTTCTTTTCACCTGTTGTTTGTATATGTTCAGCAACATTTCGAAAGTCATCACGCTATTTCTAATTGATTGATACTCCTATCTCAGGGTTTCCAGCTCCTGGCAGTCAACTCTTGTCTGTTATTTCTTGTCTCTTGTATCCAAACTCGTTTCAAACCATGCACGAATAGTGATCCACTACACCCAGCAAATGGTTGTCGGCATCGACAACGAGCACGGAGTGAACCTTGTACTTCTGCATGATTTTCTGTATTTCGGCTATCTTGGTGTTGGGCAGCACCGTCTTGGGATTTCGCGTCATGATGTCGCTCACAGTGCGGTCGAAGAATTCCGCTTGCCATTTTTCCATGGCGCGGCGTATGTCGCCGTCGGTGATGAGTCCGCTCACGCGGTTGTTCTCCAGCGACACTCCCAGTCCCAGCTTGCCCTTGCTCACATGTATGATGGCTTGGCCCAGGTGCATGTCGGCAGGAATGATGGGCAGGTCGTTCGAGCGCATCACGTCGCGGGCAGTAGTGAGCAATCGTTTGCCCAGTTCGCCCCCCGGATGGAATTGGGCAAAGTCCTGGGGCTTGAAGTTGCGCAGCTCCATCAGTGCAATGGCCAGGGCGTCGCCCATGACGAGCACAGCTGTCGTGGAGCTGGTGGGAGCCAGGTTGAGTGGGCATGCCTCTTTCTCTACGCGCACGTTCAGGTGGACGGTGGAGTATTTTGCCAACAGCGAGTCGGCGTTGCCGCTCATGCCTATGATGGGTACGTTCATGTGGAGCACCATGGGGATGAAGCGCAGCAGTTCGTCTGTTTGTCCCGAGTTGCTGATGGCCAGCACCACGTCGTCTTGGGTCATCACGCCGAGGTCGCCATGAAACACGTCCAGGGGGTTGATGAAGAACGAGGGTGTCCCTGTGCTCGAGAGCGTGGCGGCAATCTTTGCGCCGATGTGCCCGCTTTTTCCTACGCCTGTCACGATGACCTTTCCACGGCACTTGAGGATGAGTTCCACGGCTTGGTCGAAACTGTCGTCTATTTGCGGTATGAGGTCGAGCACGGCCTGTGCCTCGTCTCTGATGGCCTGGATGGCGTGCTCTCTGATGTTTTTTTCCATTCTGTGTGTGTCTTTATGCGAGAATTTCTTTGATGAGGGGTTGCAGTTTGTTCAGTTCCAGCATGTTGGGCCCGTCGCTGAGTCCACGGTCTGGGTCGGGATGCACTTCAAAGAAGTAGCCCGTTGCGCCGAAAGCCTTTGCGGCCAGGGCCATGGCGGGTACAAAACGGCGGTCGCCCGATGTTTTGCCGCCTCCTGCTCCGGGGCGTTGCACACTGTGGGTGCAGTCCATGACTACGGTGGGCACGATGTTGAGCATGTCGGGAATGTTGCGGAAATCCACCACAAGGTTGTTATATCCGAAAGTGTTGCCACGCTCGGTGAGCCACACCTCTTTTGCGCCAGCCTCTACGGCTTTCTCAACGGGATAGCGCATGTCGGCTCCAGAGAGGAACTGGGCTTTCTTGATGTTGACGATGCGTCCCGTCTGGGCTGCGGCTATGAGCAGGTCGGTCTGTCGGCAGAGAAATGCCGGAATCTGCAGCACGTCGCAAACCTCGCCTGCCATCTGTGCCTGGTGGCTCTCGTGAATGTCGGTGATGATGCGCAGGCCGTATTTCTCCTTGATGTCGCCCAGCATGCGTATGCCTCGCTCCAGTCCTGGGCCGCGGAACGAATGGATGGAGGTTCGGTTGGCTTTGTCGAACGAAGCTTTGAATATGATGTCGATGCCCAGCTGTTTGTTGATTCGTACCAATTCCTCTGCCACGGTGTTCAGCAACTCCTGCGACTCTATGACGCAGGGGCCGGCGATGAATATGGGCTTGTTCTTCATGTTTCGGTTCTTCTTTTCTTCATTCTTGAGGTTCTTCATTCTTCAGTATTCTTTTATTTAAAAGATTTTTCATTTTCCATACCCTCTCCCTTGATGTGAATGTCTCTTTGCGGGAAAGGTATTTCTATGTCATGCTCGTTGAGCGTGTTGTAGATGGTTTCCATGATTTCGCTCACCACATATATTTTCTTCACGGCATCCACCCACGCGATGAGTTTCATGTTGATGCTGCTGTCAGCAAATTCGGTGAACACCACTTTCACCTGCTTGCTGTTGTCCATCCAGGGGTGGTGGAGCTTGGTCACCGCATCCTGAACAATCTGTTGCACGAAGTCGATGTTCGAACCGTAGGCCACGCCGAAGGGCACCAGTGCCAGCACGTACCCATGGTTGCGCGTAAGGTTCTTGTAGTTCTTGGCAAAGAGCTGAGAGTTCTGGTAGCCTATCACCTCGCCGTAGAGCGACTCCACCATGGTGCTGGTGTAGTTGATGTTGGTCACTTTTCCTATTGTGCCGTCTATTTCTATCCAGTCGTTCTGCTTGATGCGGCCAGCCATGAGCGATATGCCGTAGTAGATGTTCTCGAGGATGTCTTTCAGGGCGAATCCCACACCCGTTGACAAACCACCCGAGATGACCACCAGCCATGTGTTGCTCACGCGCAGGATGGCCAGCGAAATGAGCAGCCATGCGCCCCAAACCACCAGTTGGATGATGTTCCTTCCCATGATGTTGCGGCTGGCCGACGTGTCGATGCCCCTGTTCAGAAGATAGAGCCGCAGCGATTCGCGCAGCAGTTTGCTGATGTACGAGAAAAGGAACCACAGTCCGATCACCACCGAAATGTTGTAGAGGCTGAGCTTGAAGTTCTCGGCATCGACAAAGTGGGTGGTGAATATCTGCCATGTCAGGTCGCTCAGGTTGAACACGTCGGCAGCCCAGTAGATGGACAGCAGCACCGACAGCAGTCCCATGATGGGGAGCACCACTTTATAAACCAGCTGGTAGAACCAGGTCTTGGTGATGGGTTTCTTTTCCAGCTGATGGCGCTCGGCGTAACTTTTCATCCATTCGCTGAAGCAGGTGATGGTGAGGATGCACGTGAGCTGCATGATCCACCAGATGAGTATCTGCACACTGAGCAGTGTGTAGCCCGCCCACGAACAGCCCACCGAAATGAGGAACACCACGAGCGAAGCATAGGCGTAGAACATGTCGCTGTTTGGAATGTTCTCGTTGTTCTTGCGGATGACCCACCACTGCCAAACCGAGCACAGCAGCAGAATGGGTGGGAACAGCAGATTGACCAGCTCGTTGGGGATGAGGATGATGCGGAACGAAATGACGATGAACCCCATGCTGATGAGCGGGGCGTAGATGCGGAAGGCACTCTTGATTTGGGTGCCATCGACGCGCAGCAGCAGCGATATGAGAATCACGCCCAGCAGCCAGGCATACTCCACGAGCAGGTTGCTGGCCATGATGATGAAGTTCTGCTCGATGGTGGTTTGGATGATGCCCAGAATGATAGCAAAGGTGATGGTGGCCGTGGCCATGGTTATGCACGACCGTTTGGCCATGAACGATTTTGAGCGGAACCGCTTGGGCGTGAGATAGCGAATGACCACAAAATTGAGCACAGCGGCCAGCAGTGCGTAGAAAACGATGATCATGAACAGGCCGACAATCATGCGCACGTCCCACTGCGAGTCCTGCTCTTTCACTGGCCGGTACTTCTCGCTCACGGTCATGGCCGTACGGTTCACGTTCGACCCCAGCCTCGAGAGTATCATGAAATAGTTCTCGCCGCCGTTGCGGAAGATGTTCGACTGTATCTCGTTGTAGCGCAGGTTGGCATAGTCGTTCAGCGTCTTCAGCTTGTATTCGGTGTTCTCGTAGTACTTGTTGTACTGTTGCAGTTGCTCCTGGTTCTCCACGAGCGTGTTGCGGATGCTGGTGGCCAGTGTCAGGCATACGTTGCGGTCCACGAGCGCGCTGTCGTCGAGTGTGATGCGCGCCATCGACTGCAGACTCACAATCAGGCTGTCGTAGCGCTCAATCTCTGCGCTCAGGTTCTCCGAGAGCGTGCGCAGCGGGATGGCCTTGGTGCGGAAATCCTGATACTGGTCGGTGGCCTCGTGGCAGGCGTAGGTCAGGTCGAACACGTAGTCGGGCTTCTGCGAGTAGAGCATCAGCGCGTTTTGGTTGCTCCGCTGCATGATGGAGAACATGTTGCGGCGCACCTGCTCGTTCTCCTGCTTGAACAGCTTCATCTGTTTTTTCTGCTCGCGGTGGTAGCTGCCCAGCTCGACGCGAAGCACCGAGAGTGTCTGCTTCAAGTCTTTTTCCTTCAGCACGGCATGCGCAGGAATAGCCAGCATGAGTGCCGACAGTATGGTAAATAGTGCTCTTTTCATAATTTTGTGCAAAGTTACAAATAATTGTCGGAACTAATGGCCGTTTTCCATAAATTATTTCTTAATTTTGTCCGCAATTATCGTTCAACGAGAAGTAAGAAAACAAATGAAACATCCACTTCCCTCCATGCTCATAGCCGACAGTGGCAGCACCAAGACCGACTGGCTGTTGGTTTCGGCCGACGGAGCCGTCGGCCAAACGCTGGCTTCTCCGGGCATCAACCCCGTTCATCAGCCTGCAGCCGAAATCGAAAGTACGCTTGCCGAGGTGGCGTCCCGACTCACTGAAAAACCTGCTCAGGTTTACTTCTACGGTGCAGGTGTTCTCGCTCAGAATCAGCCGCTTATGCGCCAGCTGTTGCAAACTGCTTTCCCTACTTGCACCGCGCCCCTTGCCGAGAGCGACTTGCTGGGAGCAGCCCGTGCCCTTTGCCAGCGGAAAGCGGGCGTCGCCTGCATTCTGGGCACCGGTGCCAACTCTTGTCTCTACGACGGCGAGCGCATTGTGCAGAACACGCCGCCGTTGGGCTACATTCTGGGTGACGAGGGCAGCGGGGCCGTCTTGGGTCGTCAGTTCCTGAACGCACTGTTCAAGGGCACGCTGCCCGCAACCATGCGCGACGACTATTTGCGCTCCGAGGGGCTCACCTACGCCGACATCATCCGCCGCGTCTATCGTGAGCCGCTGGCCAACCGTTTCCTGGCCTCCACCTCTTTATATATAGCCGCCCATCTCAACGAAAGCCCTGCCTTGCAGCAGCTTGTCACCGACAATTTCCGCCAGTTCCTCCAGCGCAATGTCCGTCCTTACGGCCACCCCGACCTGCCTGTCAATGCCGTGGGCAGCATGGCCCATGTCTATCGCGACCAGCTGCTTGCCGCCTGTCGTGCCGAAGGCTTCACGCTGGGCGCTGTGGTGAAAAGCCCCGTCAGGGGCATGGCAGACTACCATGCCCAATTTGTTTAAGAAAGTTGAAACAGAGGAAAAGTGGATTAATGGTTCAGTTCTTCAAAAAAATCTTGAAGTTTTATCACTTCTACGTGTGGAAAAGGAATTGTTTTTCGTTTTGATAGTGACTGTAGTAAACAGTTCGTGTCTAAAACAATTTGCCTTTTCATTCTTAGTTCTTATAGGGAGTGCGCATGTGCTCTGATGCCCAAGATGATAATATTTCTTGGGTCAATGTTCCGTTATCCCACAATTTTTCCAGTTCGTTTTGTAACCGAGTGTTCAGAAATTCCACAATAGCATTCTTCAACGCTGCTACATCTTCGTCGCTGTTGACGCAAGAAAGTAGATTGATGATTTCATATTGTGCGGGATTTATTTTCGTTGTCTGTTCCATGTTGAATAGTTTTTTTGTAACGGTGCAAAGTTAACGATAAAGGAGCATTGTTCCAAATATTTCCCCCGTTTTTTTTGATAGTACCTTTTCTGTTCCTTTACAAATTGTAGCCAATAACATGTTGAAAAGTATCTTTTTGCAAGAAAGTACAATTTTTTAACAAAAAAGTATCATATTGTTAGGATTTATTTCCTTAACTTTGCAACCAAATTTGGAAATCTATTCAATTGTCTAACTTAAATAATAACTTAAAACTTAAAAAAGCTTATGAAAAAGATTTTTACCTTGATTGCTGCCGCACTGATGGCAGTGGGCGCAAATGCTCAAACCACGGAAAACTTGAAGTTAGGTGGTAATGCTTGGAATGTGAATTTTCCTTTGATGGAAAATGTACTTCTTACTGCTAAGGGTGGTTATGCTGAATACAAATTGTCAACAGACATGCCTTTTAACGCAGCAGATTACCAAGGATTTAGAGTTGAATATTCAGACATTGAAGGTACTGCTAATGAATGGGGTACAATTATGCAAATAGTTATTAGTTCGGCTGAAACTCATCTGGGTAAAGACTGGCAGGGAAATGACGCTCAGGTTCCGAATCTTGTTGATTATCAGGCTCTTGACCCCGCAGCAGAGGAATATGTTGGTAATTTTGATAAATTTGTAGAAACTGAAGATCCTGAAACTACATGTCCTACGGTTGGGGGCTTTACTCTTCAGGCTGTATCACAGAATAATTCTATTTTTCTGAAAAAAGTTTTTCTGATTAAGAAGGATGGAACCGAGATTCAAACAACTTTCGCTGGTGATGCATGGGGTGGCAGTGGCTACACTGTGGAACCTAAAAGCGAAGGATTCCCTCCAATGGAGTTTGTTGGTCAGTATGGCGGACAGCAAATTCAGCTTGAAGATGGAACACCTGCAACGTGGTCACAGGAAACTGAAGGCGAAGGAGAGGTTCAGAAATACACTATCGAGTTTGCTCAGCCTTTAGGATGTGATGTGGTTGTTGAATTCCAAAATGCTGGTAATGGTTTTATGTGGATGAATTTTGAAAAAGGAACAGAAAAGATTGAGTTTACTTTGGACAAAACCACTTCCTTAAAGAAAGCAAATGATGAAGATCCTGGTGTAGTAACAGATGTTACAGAGATTTGGATTAAAGCTGCTTCTGGTGATGCTAGTGATTATCCTGCTATTGCAACAGTTAAGTCAATGGAACGAGTGTTGACTACAGCAGAAGAATTAGCAGTTAAGAATATTTTGGTAGAGAAGAATAATGGCGCTATCTTCAACCTCGCAGGCCAGCAGGTGAGCAAGGCTGTGAAGGGTGTTTACATCCAGAATGGCAAGAAGTTCGTTGTGAAGTAATCATTGGTCATAATGAAAATAAGAAAGGGGGCGGCCTGTGGGTTGCCCCCTTTTTCTGTCATGGACGAAGAGAAATACAAGAAGCATCGGCCCTATGCCGGTGAAAAGAAACCATCGATGCTCCGGCGGCGCGTGGGCCACGACTATGAGTCGCGGCGCATGTACCTCATCACGATGACCGTTGAAGGGCGGCGCCCACTGTTGGGCAGGCTTGTTGGGCGGGCCGATGCCGAGGAGGGCAGTGGGGATGCGCCGCGAGTGGAGCTGTCGGAGTTGGGAGAACGGGTAAAGGAGCGGTGGATGGATACGCCGAGGATTTATCCGGAGGTGAGCGTGGTGGCCCTGCAAATCATGCCCGACCATCTGCATGGGGTGCTTTTCGTTAAGGAGCAGATGGGCAGGCACTTGGGCCAGGTGATTAAAGGGTTTAAGACGGGGTGCAACAAGGAGTACAGGAAGCTGGGACTTGCGGCTGCGACACGGTCGCAGCAAAGGGGACCAGAGCAAGAGACGATGGGCTGTGCTGCGACCGAGTCGCAGCAGGCAGCAGCGGCAATGCTGGAGAGAGGGGAGCAGCAGGAGAAAGGGGAGCAGCAGGAGAAAGGGAAGACGCAGGCGGCGGCAGTGCAGGCAGCGGCGGGCGGAAAGGCGAAGCGCGACCGGCGGCTCGACGACCGTGAGCACGGGCAGCTGTGGGCGCTGGGCTATAATGACCATATTCTTGAGGGGGCGGGCGAACTGCAGCGGTGGATCGACTATCTGAAGGACAATCCGCGGCGGCTGGCCATCCGGCGCGCCCATGGCGACTACTTCCGAGTGCGCTTCGGCATCACCGTCGGCAGCCAGAGCTATTCGGCCATCGGCAACCGCTTCTTGTTGCAGCACCCGCGAAAAGAGCAGGTGCAACTGTCGCGCCGGTTGACCGACAAACAGATACAGCAGCAGGTGGAGCACTACTTGGCGTTGGCCCGTTTGGGCGCGGTGCTGGTGTCGCCCGCCATCAGCAAAGGCGAGCAGGCTGTCATGCGCGCCGTACTGGACGCCCGACTGCCGCTCATTTTCCTCACGCCGTGGGGCTTCAACAGTTTTTCGCGGCCCGGCCATCATCTACGATGCCTGTGCCGAAGGGCGCTTTCTGATTCTCGCCCCTTGGCCGCACGAAAACCAGCGCATGCCGCTGACGCGAAGCATGTGCCTGGAACTGAACCAAATGGCAAAGGAGATTGTTTGCTACTTTCGGCAGACCTGAAACCATCTCCCGAGAAAAGAAAACCATCTCCCGACAATAATTTTGTATCTCCTGACAATAAAAAAATATCTCCCGACGTTACGAACAGATTTTCTAGAGAATTTGAGCATAGCGTCGGGAGATAAAAACGAGAAACAAAACAAGGGCTTTTTAATGCACGGCCCGGTGACTTTCATGTTGCGTTTCGGCATTCTTTGGAGCGCGGCACTGTAGAGTTTTTTCTCCTTATTTTTTGTTGAAAACGCTAAGTGTTACAAATGAGCATGAAAGTATCAAGGTTTCTTGTTTTTTTTTTGTTATTTTGCAACGTGAAAATATGTTTATACCTTAATAATTAAAGTGATATGCGAAAATTATTTTTGCTGATGGTTATGATAGTATCGGCATCGGCAGCCAATGCCCAGTTTGTGAAGATGAAGAACGGGCACTTTGTGCGCGACGGCAAACCCTACTACTACGTGGGCACCAATTTCTGGTACGGAGCCATTCTGGCGAGCAACGGTCAGGGCGGCGACCGCAAGCGTCTGCACCGCGAGCTTGACCGCATGAAGTCCATGGGCATTGACAATCTGCGCATTCTTGTGGGCAGCGACGGCGAGCGCGGTGTGCAGGCTTCGAAGGTGGAGCCCACGCTGCAAATCAAGCCCGGCGTGTATAACGACTCCATTCTCGACGGACTGGACTATCTGCTCTACGAAATGCAGAAACGCAAGATGGTGGCTGTGCTCTATCTGAACAACTCGTGGGAGTGGAGTGGGGGCTACAGCTTCTACCTCACCCACGCTGGCGTGAAGAATGTTCCCACGCCGCAGGAGGCGGGCTATCCGGCTTTCATGAACTTCATGGCGCAATATGCCACCAACAAACGGGCTCACCAGCTGTTCTACAACTATGTGCGGTTCATTCTCACGCGCACCAACCGCTACACGGGCAAGAAATACAAGGACGACCCCGCCATCATGTCGTGGCAGATAGGCAACGAGCCGCGTGCCTTCAGCAAGGAGGCGCTGCCCGCCTTCCGCAAGTGGATTGGCGAGGCAGCCGCCCTCATCCGCTCGCTGGACCGCAACCATCTCATCAGCATCGGCAGCGAGGGGGCTTGGGGCTGCGAGAACGACTACACGACGTGGGAGCGCATCTGCGCCGACCGCAACGTGGACTACTGCAACGTCCATCTGTGGCCCTACAACTGGAGCTGGGCGCGCAAGGACCATTTGTGGGACGACCTGGAGCGCAGCTGCCAGAACACCAAGGAGTACATCGACAAGCACCTGGCCATCTGCGCGCGGCTGAAGAAGCCGCTGGTGATGGAGGAGTTCGGCTATCCGCGCGACGATTTCAAGTATGCGCTGGGCACACCCACCCGTGCGCGCGACGCATATTATAAATATGTGTTCTCGCTGGTGGCCGACAACGCCGAGTCGGGTGGCTATTTTGCCGGTTGCAACTTCTGGGGATGGGGCGGCTACGCACAGCCCCGCCACGAGCAGTGGCAGGTGGGCGACGACTATTGTGGCGACCCGTCGCAGGAGGCCCAGGGCCTGAACTCGGTGTTCTCGGGCGACGAGAGCACACTGCAGGTGGTGAAAGAGCAGGTTGACAGGATGAGGAAGATTACTGAATAACAAATAATGATAAAAGATTTTGCAAGCCATATGAGGAAGAACATTTTATTGGCGCTGCTGTTGGCAGCCGTAGTGCAGCTTCATGCACAGATTCGTGGCAACAACATCCAGGTGTTGGTGCAGCCCGACCACAAGGACTGGACCTATCGTGTGGGCGAAGAAGCTTCGTTCACGGTGAGTGTGCTCAAGTCGGGCACGTTGCTCGACGGAGTGAAGGTGGATTATCAGGCCGGTCCCGAGATGTATCAGGACGCGAAGAAGAGCGTCACCCTGAAAGACGGAACGCTGAAGCTCTCGGGCACCATGAGCAAGCCCGGCTTCTACCGGGTGGATGTGACCGCCCACGTGGACGGCAAGGACTACAAGGGTGCCTGCGGTGCAGCCTTCTCGCCCGAACAGCTGGAGCCCTCGACGGTCATGCCCAAGGACTTCTTTGACTTCTGGCAGAATGCCATCCAGGAGGCGCGCAAGGTTGACCTCGACCCCACCAAGCGCCTGTTGCCCGAGCGGTGTACCAAGGACGTGAACGTCTATGAAGTGAGTTTCCAGAACGTGCGTTGGGGCAGCCGCACCTACGGCATACTCTGCGTACCCGTAAAGGAGGGCCGCTATCCTGCGCTGCTTCGGGTGCCCGGTGCCGGTGTGCGCCCCTATGGCGGCGATGTCTATACAGCCTCGCGGGGAGCCATCACGCTTGAGATTGGCATCCACGGCATACCGGTCACCATGGACCAGTACATCTACGACAACCTGAACAACGGCGCGCTCAGCGGCTACTGGAACTTCGGCAGCGACAACCGCGACGAGAGCTACTACAAGCATGTGGTCATCGGCTGCATCCGTGCGCTCGACTACATAGCCGACTACACCCCCTGGAACAACAAGGAACTGGGCGTGACGGGCAGCAGCCAGGGAGGCTTCCTGACGCTGGCCACCGCCGGACTGGACGATCGCATCACCTTCTATGCCCCCGTGCATGCCGCCCTGTGCGACCACACCAACTCGCTGCGCGGCGTTGCCTGCGGATGGCCCCACTACTTCTACTGGAACAAGGGCAAGGGCATGGAAAAGAACATTGAGTGCTCGCGCTACTACGACGGCGTGAACTTCGCCCGTTTCATCAGCGACCACCAGAAAGGCTGGTTCTCGTTCGGCTACAACGACGACGTGGTGCCTCCCACCACCGCCTGGGCCACCTACAACGTGGTGAGTGGCCTCAAGGAAATCTCTCCCTACCAGGCCACATGGCACTTCTGGCATCAGGAGCAGTGGGACGAATGGGAAGCGTGGCTTCTGAAACAAATGAACATCAAATAAAAACAACAGCAATCACGACATGAAGAATCTATTGATGACAGCAATGGTAGCAGCAGCGATAGTTGGCTGCTCGACACAGAAAGCAGAGACCGAAACGACCGGCGCTCAGCAGTTGGCTGCACGTCTCGACAGTCTGCAACAGAAAGGCATCATGTTTGGCCATCAGGACGACCCGTTCTACGGTCTGACGTGGGAGTATCAGAACGACAGCAGCGACGTGAAGAACGTATGCGGCGACTATCCCGCCATCATGGGCTTCGAGTTGGGCGGCATCGAGATGGGCGAAGCCAAGAGCCTGGACAGTGTGCCCTTCACGCGCATCACGCAGGAAATCATCAACCACTACAACCGTGGCGGCATCATCACCATCAGCTGGCACCCGCGCAACCCTGTGACCACCATCGACGGTGGAGGCCCCGCAGGCCAGAAATTTCCCGAGGGTACGGCGTGGGACGTGACCGACTCAACGGTGGTGAAGAAGATTCTGCCCGGCGGCGAATACCACGCGAAGTTCCAGACCTGGATGCAGCGTCTGAGCGACTTCCTGGCCACGCTCAAGACCGCCGACGGCAAGAAGATACCCGTCATGTTCCGTCCTTGGCACGAGAACAGCGGCTCTTGGTTCTGGTGGGGCGAGAAACTCTGCACCGTGGATGAATACAAGGCTCTCTGGAACCTGCTGCAGGACAAACTGAAGGCCGACGGTTTCGACAACCTCGTGTGGGCCTATTCGCCCGGCTGCCAAGACGGCCTCACGCCCGAGCGACTGCTCGACCGCTATCCCGGCGACGACCGTGTGGATATGCTTGGACTGGACGGATACCAGTGGAAACCCGAAGAAAAAGACGCTTTCGTGGCTCGCACCAAACAGAATCTGGAGGTGCTCTGCAAGGTGGCCAAGGAGCATGGCAAGATTGCTGCCCTGACCGAGTGTGGCATGAAAAACCTGACGCAACCCGACTGGTGGACGACGACACTGCTGCCCGCCGTGAAGGATTACCCCATCAGCTACCTGCTGGTTTGGCGCAATTACAAGGACGAGTGGTTCGGCCCGTCGCCCTCGAAGCCCGACGCTGCTTACTTCAAGGAGTTCTTTGCCGACGAAAAGACTCTTTTCCTGAACGATATCAAATAAAAAAACAAATCATAATATGACAGATTTTGCTAAGAGAGTGGAGGCACTGCGTGCCCACCACGAGGAGTTGCTCACACGCAAGAACGAACCTGCAGAATGGGGCAACGGTATTTATGACAAGTGGAAGAACCCTATCCTCACCGCCGAACATACACCGCTGGAGTGGCGCTATGACTTCTGCGAACAGGACAATCCCTACCTGATGCAGCGCATCATGATGAACGCCACGCTCAATAGTGGCGCCATCAAGTGGGGCGACAAGTACGTGCTCATCGTGCGCGTCGAAGGAGCCGACCGCAAGAGTTTCTTCGCCGTGGCCGAAAGCCCCAACGGAGTAGATAACTTCCGTTTCTGGGACGAGCCCATCACCATGCCCGACGACGTGATTCCCGCCACCAACATCTACGACATGCGCGTCACCCGCCATGAGGACGGCTGGATTTACGGTGTGTTCTGCGCCGAGCGCCACGACGACTCTCAGCCCGGCAATCTGAGCGCAGCCACGGCCACGGCCGGCATCGCCCGCACCAAGGACCTGAAGACGTGGGAGCGGCTGCCCGACCTGAAAACCCAGAGCCAACAGCGCAACGTGGTGCTCCATCCCGAGTTTGTGGATGGCAAGTATGCCTTCTACACCCGCCCGCAAGACGGATTCATCGACACCGGCAGCGGCGGCGGCATCGGTTGGGCGCTGGTTGATGACATCACCCACGCCGAGGTGAAGGAGGAGAAAATCATCAACGCCCGCCACTACCACACCATTACCGAGGTGAAGAACGGCGAAGGCCCGCACCCCATCAAGACTCCGAAGGGATGGTTGCACCTGGCCCATGGCGTACGTGCCACGGCCGACGGTCTTCGCTACGTGCTCTACATGTACATGACCGCTCTGGACGACCCCACGCGCGTCATTGCCCAGCCCGGCGGCTTCTTCCTCGTGCCGCAAGGCGACGAGTATCTGGGCGACGTGATGAACGTGGCCTTCGCCAACGGTTGGATAGCCGACGAAGACGGACGGGTGTTCATCTACTATGCCTCGGCCGACACCCGCATGCACGTGGCCACATCTACCATCGACAAACTCATCGACTACTGCATGAACACCCCCGAAGACGGCCTGTTCACCGCCGCTAGCGTGGAAACCATCAAGAAACTCGTGGCCAAAAACAAAAATAACAAGTAAAAAAATTTGAGTAGTTGGAAATTATGATTACCTTTGTGCAATCCAATGGTTTCCAATTACTCATTTTTTATTGATACAAACAACAATCATGGCAAGTCTTAAAGAAAAAATCGGCTATGCACTTGGTGATGCAGCGGCCGGTGGTATTACCTGGAAAATCATGTCGATTGCTTTTCCGCTTTTCTTCACCAATGTGTTTGGCCTCACCGTGGCCGACACCGCAACGCTGATGCTCATTGCACGTATGTTCGACGTGGTGACCGATCCCCTGATGGGGTCGTTGGCCGACCGCACTCAGTCGCGCTGGGGCACCTATCGCCCGTGGCTCATCTTCGGTGCCGTACCCTTGGGACTCATTTTCGCCCTGCTGCTCTATACCCCCGACTTCGGCCCCGTGGGCAAACGTATCTATGCCTACACCATGTATTTGCTGATGATGGTGGTCTATACCGCGGTCAACGTGCCTTACGGTTCATTGCTGGGCGTGATGACGAGCGATGACAACGAGAAAAACCAGTTCTCGTCGTTCCGCATGGTGGGTGCCTATGCCATGGGATTCGTCACGTTGCTCTCGTTCCCCTATCTGCAGAAGATGGTGGGCGGCACCGAGGCTCACCAGTATGCCGTCTTGGGTGCCGGTTTCGGCGTGGTGGCCGCTGCTGGCACACTGGCCTGCGGCTTGCTCACCAAGGAGCGCCTGAAGCCCGTGCGCGCCGAGAAATTCTCGTTCAAGCCCTTTGCCGACCTGTTCAAGAACAAACCCTGGATCTACCTGACGCTCATCGGCATTTGCACCAACTTCTTCAACGGCTTCCGCTATGCTGTGGCCGGCTATCTGATAGAGTACTGTCTGCACGGCGACGTTACCGTGAGCGGTCTCATCATCAACTACACCGTGTTCATGACCTTCGGCGAGGTGACCTGCATGATCTTCGGTGGCGTTTCGCCCAAGTTCACCCAGTGGGTGGGCTCCAAGGCCAAGGCCTTCACTTGGGCTGCCATCATTTGCTTCGTGTTCTCGGTGGCCTTCTTCTTCGTGCCCATGGATCCCGCCTACATCTGGGTGATGGTGGCTCTGGTGATTCTCACTTCCATCGGCATTGGCCTCTACTCGCCGCTGTTGTGGTCGATGTATGCCGACGTGGCCGACTATGCCACTGAGAAGAACGGTGTCAGCTCAACTGGCCTCATCTTCTCTTCGGGCACCATGGCCCAGAAGTTCGGCACCGCCATCAGCGGTTCGCTGGTGGCTTTGTTCCTGGGTTTCTCGGGCTTCATCTCGGGCACCGACGAAGCTACGGGCCAAACCGTCATCACCATCACCAACGAGGAGTCGGTGAGACAGATGATTTGGTCGCTGTTCTCGTTGTTCCCCGCAGTGATAGCTCTGATTATCGTGTTCCTGATTTACAAATACCCCATCAAGAAGTAAACGATGAACGAAACCGTAAGAAAACTGAAAGCAGAGGTTCAGGATGTGTTGGAAAACAACATCCTGAACTTCTGGCTCAATAACATGCAGGACCGCGAAAACGGCGGTTTCTACGGGCGCATCGACGGCCAAGGCCATTTGCATGCCGATGCTGAGAAAGGCGCCATTCTGAACGCCCGCATCCTGTGGTCGTTCTCCGCTGCCTACCGTGTGCTGCGCAAACCCGAATATTTGGAGGCTGCCACCCGTGCCAAGGACTACATCGTCGAGCATTTCTTCGATTGGGAATATGGCGGCTGCTATTGGAGCCTCGACTGCAAAGGGCAGCCCAAGGACACCAAAAAGCAGTTCTACGCCATCGGCTTCATGATTTACGGCCTGTCCGAATATGCCCGCGCCACTGGCGACCGCGAGGCGCTCGACTATGCCATTCAGCTCTACGAGTGCATCGAGGAGCATTCGCTCGACAAGCAGAACAATGGCTATATAGAAGCTTGTACCCGCGAGTGGGGCGTAATCGGCGACATGCGGCTCTCGGAGCTTGACGCCAACTACCCCAAGTCGCAGAACACCCACTTGCACATCATTGAGCCTTACACCAATCTCTACCGCTGTCTGAAGGAAATGCAGGCAGCCCAATCGTGCGACTACGTGCCGGCCATCGGCTCGGTGCTGCCCGTGGGCGTCACCGTTCCGCAGGAAACCGTCCTTCGCATTGAGGACTCGCTGCGCAACCTCATCTACATCTTCACCGACAAGATTCTGAACCCCGAAACCCACCATCTCGACCTGTTCTTCGACATGGACTGGACGCGCCAGGCTGGCCGATTGGAGAGCTACGGTCACGACATCGAGTGTTCGTGGCTGATGCACGAGGCTGCGCTGGTGCTGGGCGACGCCGCCGTGCTCGAGAAGATGGAACCCATTGTGCAGATGGTGGCCAAAGCCAGCGAGAAAGGGCTGAACGAAGACGGTTCGATGGTTCACGAGGCCAACCTCGATACGGGACATGTTGACAGCGACTTGCACTGGTGGGTGCAGGCCGAGAATGTGGTGGGCTGGGTGAACATCTATCAGTATTTCGGCGACGAATCCGCATTGGAAAAAGCCGTTCGCTGCTGGCAGTACATCAAAGACCAACTCATCGACTGGCAGGGAGGCGAGTGGCACTGGAGCCGCCACAAAGACGGCACGCTCAATCTTGATGACGACAAGGCCGGTTTCTGGAAATGCCCCTATCACAACAGCCGCATGTGTCTGGAGCTGATGGAAAGAGAATTCTGAGTGTACCCAGCTTTTCTCATTGCTAGATAACAGAGAAAAACCGGGAGAACAAAGAAGACAAAAACAAAGAAAACCGGGAAAACAGAGCAAGAGCGCTTGTTTTCCCGGTTTTCTTTGTTTTTCCCGGTTCTCTCGGAAAAGCCCGACGAGGATTCCTGTCGGTGGGCATTAATTGCTTGGAAAGCTTTCCTATCGGCGGCTATTACAGTTTGGAAAGCCTTGTAAATGCGTTTTTGTCAGATGAGATACTGGTCGCTGATGCTCTCGTTGTCGAGCACACGGCGGATGGTTTCGGCAAACATGTCGGCCACGGAGAGCTGCTTCACCTTGGCGCAGCGCTGCGAATAGGGGATGGAGTCGGTAAAGACGATTTCCTCCAACGCAGAGTCTTGCACACGCTCGCTGGCCGGCCCGCTCATCACACAATGGCTGGCACAGGCTCTGACACTCTTTGCCCCAGCTTCCTTCATGATGTCGGCCGCCATGGTGATGGTGCCTGCGGTGTCCACCATGTCGTCGATAATCACAACGTTCTTGTCCTTCACATCGCCAATGATTTGCATGCTCGACACCACGTTGGCACGGGCGCGCGTCTTGTTGCAGAGCACCAGCGGGCATCCCAGATACTTGGCGTAGGTGTTGGCGCGTTTCGAACCGCCCACGTCGGGCGAGGCAATCACCATGTCGTCCAACTTGAGGCTTTGCAGATAGGGGAGAATCACGCCCGAAGCGTAGAGATGGTCAACGGGAACGTCGAAGAAACCCTGAATTTGGTCGGCATGCAAGTCCATGGTGATGACTCGGTTCACACCTGCCACGCTGAGCAGGTCGGCCACCAGTTTAGCCCCGATGCTTACGCGCGGTTTGTCTTTCCGGTCCTGGCGCGCCCATCCGAAGTAGGGTATCACGGCGTTGATGGTGCGAGCCGATGCTCGTTTTGCGGCATCAATCATGAGGAGCAGCTCCATCAGGTTGTCAGAGTTTGGAAAGGTGCTCTGAACCAAGAAGATGTCGCGACCGCGGATGGATTCCTCATACGAAACGGCAAACTCGCCGTCGGAGAACTTTGTCATGAGAAGTTTGCCGAGCGGGCAACCAAGACTTTGGCAGATTTTCTCTGCGAGGTATTTCGTGCTGGTTCCCGAAAATACCATAAAAGAGTTTTTCTCCATTTTTTAGCTTTCGATGTGTGTATGATGTTTGTTTTTTGAAGTTTTGCTAAGAGGTGGCTTTTTTCAGTTTCAGGAAGTGGCCAATGAGTGCCTTGTAGTCCAGCTCGTTGTGAATGTCGAATCTGTTCCATAGGTCGCCGCAAATCACCACACCTCCGAACCCCAGGTCTTTTGCCAGCCGTATGTTGTCCAGGCTCATTCCTCCGAGGGCATAGACGTGTTTGTCGATGAGTCCCTGTCGCGAGGCCGCCTTCAGTTCGTCGAGCGTGTAGGCGGGTTCATCCTCGGGGTTGGTGATGCCCTTGAAGAGTTTGCCCAGAAACACGTATTCGGCCTTTTTCTTGGCCGCCTTCAGCTGGTCGATGGCGTAGCAGGTGCGGCTGAAGCGTCCCTTGTACTTCTCGGGTAGGGCGGCGTCGGGCTGGTCGAGGTGGATGCCTGCCAGTCCGTACTCAGCTTTCAGGTAGAAATGGTCGTGTACGGTGATGCGTCGATAGTAGTTTTCGGGTAAAAGTGTGAGCAGCCGCTCCGAATACATGGGCGAAGAATTAGGTTTGCACAGGTGCAGATTTTCCATGCCTTCTTCGAAGAGCGTTGCGAGTATTTTGTCTTCTTCCACAAAGAATGTGGATTTTGTCATGATAACGAGTTTCATCGACGTTTGTTTGTTTTCTGATTGCAAAATTAAGAAAAATAGTTCAAACGTGCAATTTAAACAAAGACAAAAAACGGCCCGCCCTTGTTTTTTTCACAAATATCAAGAGGGGGCTTGCTTTTGTCGGTTCGTTTTCCGGCATAAAGAGTGTGTGGGCCGCTATGAACAACGGCCGGAAAGTCATTCGTTGATGACATTCCGGCCGTGGCTGTTGCAGAAGAAATGCTGTTGCTTGTTGTGTTGGCGGCAGTAGGCTTATTTCTTCAACACCTTGTGTACGGTGCCGTCGTCCATGCGGAGGATGTTCAGCCCGCGTGTGAGTTTCTGCTGTTCGGCACCGCTGACGCTAAATACTTTGTCCACCTTGGCGTTGCTGCTGACAGGAGCTTTTACGCCCGACTCATCGTCGATGTCGATGATTACATGCTTGGCCCATTTGCCATCTCCGCCGACAATGCCATAATTGTCAAAATTGCCTGCAATGTCAATTCTTCCATCTAACGGTTCAGTAATCTTGCAGTTACCAAGGTCTATTTTCTTAAAGTCGCAAATGGCTCCATAGACACAATCGAAATCCAAATAACAGTTTCTGATGATAAGTGATTCATTGCTTGGACCATTTGGTCCGCCAATGCCCCAATCGCCAGTACCATAGACATACAGGTTGCGAAGTGTAAGGGTGGCACCGTCTAAGACATAAAAACATTCAAAACCGGGTGCATCAAGAGTAAGATTTTTATAATCTCCTTCGATAGTGGTGTTTGCATGGATGCGGAAAACAGAGTAGTTGTAAGACATTTTACAATCAGCTGAAGTGAATTTAATGGTCAGCCCATCCACACCTCTGTTTTCGATTAAAGGTTCATTGTCTCCGCTTGTGGAAACATCGTCGGAGTCGATGGTCAATAATTTGGCGTCTTCATCGTAAGTGACAACATCTGATCCAATATAATGCATTAATGCTAAGATGTATTCGTTTAATGGATTGCCTGCAATGCTTATTTCATAATTTTTGCCAAGATTGAGTGTATTTGCAATTTCTCCATCAGAAGTGTTGATAAAAGTGAATTTATCTGTATTGAATTCGCTTGCTCCAGTAATGTCGCCATAATTGTCTGCGCAGTTGAATGCTCCATAACATTTAAAAGCTGAACTTCCTGTAGGAACATCAACCATGATCATGCAGTTTGCAGTGATATCGCCATAGATTGAGATTCCAATGGATTGTGAACTCACGGAGAGATAGGAAAACTGTTTTCCTGTAATCTCCGAGTCCTCTCCAAGAATAGAAATACCATAACCGTCACTTTTTATCTCTAAATGCGACTCATAGTCAATGTCAATGATTAAGCTGGAACGTGACATGAGACCGTGGTTTTTGTAAATGTCTTTACCTCCTTCCGCCTTGATTTTGCATACGCCTTTAACGATTATCCTAAGACCTTCGATGGCATCTTCCCAAGTGTCTCCATTTTCAATACCTTTAACGCCGTTGCCATTAACGGTGATCGTGGCATTGTCGAGCGTGAGTTCTTTCGTAGTGTAGTTGTAGGTAACAGTGCCTTCGATGCCTTCGCCAGTAACGGTGACAAGGTTTTGCTGGCCAGTGACTTGATGACCAGCCACATAAAGGGGCACACCCCATGCTTGCGCAAAAGCACAAGTTGGCAACACTGCCAGAATGGCAATAACGAAAATAGTAGAAATCTTTTTCATACTCATTGTTTTTTTAGAAGGTTAATATAAAAAAATAAATACCAATTTAACAAAAGGTTGTATTTGTTTTGCAAATATAACTAAAATTGTCAAGCTGAGGATGTTTTTTGTAGTTAAAAAAACAAAAAACCGATGGTTTCTTGTGACAATCTATTGTTGAGGGGGCTGAAGACTGTGTGCTGCCATGGTTAGTTCGTGTGTCACTTGTTTCAGTTCGCCAATGGTAAAATGTTCTTTTTGGCTGGTGACCGTTTCGGGGCGAAGCCGTAACAGGTCGAGCAATGCCTGGCAAGCGCGTGCAAGCATCTCTTCGTGGTCGAATGCGAGTGGGGGAGTGGATTTGCTGACAATGGCCTCGCACAGGTCGCTAAGGTTAAACCAGCGAGCAAGTGCGGCATCGTCGGCGCCGCACACGTCTTGCATCCTCACCAGCGCGTAGTGGGCAATGCTGACGACGCGTTCGCGCGGGTCGCGGTCGGGTGAGCTGAAAGTGTGGAACTGGTGGATGGTGGCTTGCTCCATGCCCGTCTCCTCTTGCAGTTCGCGCAGAGCACCCTGCTCGGCGCTCTCGTCTATTTCGAGATAGCCTCCCGGAAAAGCCCAATGGCCTTTGTAGGGGTCGAATTTGCGTTCTATGAGCAGCACTTTCAGTTGTTGGCCGTCGAGAGCGAATATGACGCAGTCTGTAGCAATGGCGGGGTGGGGGTATTTGTAGGTGTAGGGCATGGAGAGTGAACGATTGAAAATGAAAGTCGATGATTGAAGATCAACAATTCTGTTGCGGAAGGGTTTCCTTCCTGGTTGCAAAAATACGGAAAACGCGGGACATTTGCAATAAAACAGTAGCAAAAAATGAAATGTGGAATACAGAATGAAAGATTTTTGAACATTTTTGCAGCTTCTTTTTGCTCATCTGCAATATTTTGTGTAATATTGCAGGTCAAAAACCGTAAACAATTCATTATTAAACAATAAAAATTATGAAGAGCGAAAGCCAACAACCAACACAGGAATACTGGCAGCCGGAACTGGAAACCATGCCCCGGCCGCAATTGGAGCAATTGCAAGTAGAGAAACTCAGAAAAACCATCGAGATATGCCTCAAGTCGCCTTTCTACGGCAAGCGCCTGGGAGAACTGGGCATCACTCCCGAAAGCATCAACAGCCTTGACGACCTTCGCAAAATTCCTTTCACCACCAAGCAAGACCTTCGCGACAACTATCCCTTCGGTCTTGTTGGCGGAAACTTGGACGACGCCATCCGCATCCACTCGACGAGCGGCACCACCGGCAATCCCTGTGTGGTGGTGTATAGCCGCCACGACATCGAGTCGTGGGCCAACATGATTGCCCGCAACATGTACATGGTGGGTTGTCGCAAGAGCGACGTGTTCCAGAATTCCAGCGGCTACGGCATGTTTACCGGCGGACTGGGCTTCCAGTATGGAGCCGAGGCGTTGGGCGCCACCACGGTGCCGGCGGCAGCGGGCAACTCCAAGCGCCAGATCAAGTTCATTCGCGACTTTGGCACCACCTGTCTTCACGCCATACCGAGCTATGCCATCCGTTTGGCCGAGGTGTTCCGCGAAGAAGGCGTTGACCCGCGCAGCACCAAGTTGCACACGCTCTTCATCGGCGCCGAGCCACACACCGAGGAGCAGCGCCAGCGCATTGAGCGCATGCTGGGCGTGAAGGCCTACAATTCGTTTGGCATGACCGAGATGAACGGCCCCGGCGTGGCCTTCGAGTGCAAGGAGCAGGACGGCATGCACCTGTGGGAGGACAACTATATCATAGAGATAGTGGATCCCGACACGTTGGAGCCGGTTCCCGATGGCCAGATGGGTGAAATGGTGCTCACCACGCTCGACCGCACCATGATGCCTATATTAAGGTATCGTACGCGCGACCTCACCCGCATCATTCCCGGCGAGTGCAAGTGCGGACGCACCCACCGTCGCATCGACCGCATCAAGGGCCGCACCGACGACATGTTCATCATCAAGGGCGTCAACGTGTTCCCCATGCAGGTGGAGAAGATTCTGGTGCAGTACCCCGGTCTTGGCAGCAACTATCTGATTACGCTCGACACCGTCGATGACAACGACATCATGACCGTGGAAGTGGAGCTCGACGACATGAACACCGATGTCTATCCCGAACTGCAGCGCATGACCAAGGACATTCAGCGCGCGCTGAAGGACGAGATATTGCTCACTCCGCATGTTCGCCTTGTGAAGAAAGGCTCGCTGCCCGTGAGCGAAGGCAAGGCCGTCAGAGTGAAGGATTTGCGCGCAGGCAGATAAACTACGAACACGATGAAACCTTTCGAGAAGCATTTCCTCTGTATTCTCTTCGCCCTTGTGGCGATGGTTCCCGCCGGAGCGCAGTCTATGCGCGAGGTGTGGCTTTCCATGCCCGACTCGCTCGTTGGCTATCTCAACAAGAGCAAGCGCATAGAGGCCATGGACTATCGCGACATGGGGCTGAAGCTCGATGTGCGCAATCTGCTCAAAGGCAGCACACTGGTAGATACGCTGACGGCCGACTTCATCGCGGTGAAGCTCAACAAGTCTGCCTCGCTGCAGATGAAGTTGCTGCCTCGCGAATCAGACACGTTGGTGTGTGTCGTTAAGACTTTCCGCGGGCCGGCTGCCGACAGTTCCATCAGTTTCTTCACCACTCGGTGGCAGCCCGTCGGCACATCGATGTTCTGCGATTCTGTCAGTCCGTTGGCGCAGCCTGTTGACTGCTTTCTGCAGCGTCCCGACACCATGAGTGTGGAACGTTTCAGCGAATTGAGCCTTCAGTTTGAGCCCCGCCTCCTGAGCATTGAAATGCCGGTGAGCGGTGAAGAGCTGAGCATAGAGTTGCAGCCGGCACTGCCAGTTCCGTCGTCGCTCGCAGCATCGCTAAAACAGCTTGTAAAGCGAAGAAACTTTAAATGGAACGGCAAAATGTTTATAGAATGTTAAAATTCTGATGTTTTTTACCAGAAACTCTTGCAGAATTGAAGAAAAGTAGTAATTTTGCATCGTGTTTTTCATGGTATTAGATTATTAAGGTTAATAAAGATTGGTTGTCGTGAGACAATCAATTTTTTTTTGCCCTTATTTTTGCTTCTTTTCCCCAACTTTATTCCGGCTCATGCCACACATTTCGGCGCGTTGGTCGCTCTTGCCGCGCTATCCTCTACATTATTCGGTCTTGGTGGCGGAGAATCCGAAACTTCAGTCGTTTGCTGAGCAGCCTCAAACGCCATGCGGCTCGAGAATCCGTGCAAATGCAAACGGTCTATTCGTGATAGACCGTCGTTCTACTGCGAGTAGACCAATGGTCTATCACGGTTAGACCGTTCGTAATGCCCGGGAATGGAAATCCGCTGGTGGGCGATGGCTCATTGTGGCAAATGGCGCAAAACACGGAGCCGGCGCAGCACAAAGAAACCGCCCCACACACTCGAGGTGCGCAGGGCGGCGGGGATATAAAATGAAGGGGAGGGTTTTCTTCGGTACGTTTACTTGGCTTCGGTCATGTTGCCCTCAACGTAAAGGCGCGTCAGCTCAGTGGCACCGTTGGTGCGAATGGTGATGGTCTTCTTGAAGTGGCCAGGGAATTTTCCTTTGCCGTTGTAGGTCACTTTGATGGTGCCCTGTGCGCCTGGTGCGATGGGCTCCTTGGTGTAAGACGGAACGGTGCATCCGCAACTGGCCACAGCCTGATTGATGATGAGCGGAGCCTGGCCTACGTTCTTGAACGTGAAAGTGCATTCCACTACGGGCGAACTCTCTGAGAAAGTTCCAAAATCGTGGGTGAGTTTGTCAAACTTGATTTCAGCCTGCTTTTGGGCCATGGCCACGCTGAACGAAGCCATGAGCAGGAGGGTGATCATCATTATCTTTTTCATGATTTTTCTCTTTTAGGTTGTTTTTGTCGATGCAAAAGTAATAATTATAGTTGATAGTTGTGCTAATTTTTGTATAATTTAAGATATTATTTTGCAGTTTCATTTTTATTCGCTAATTTTGCACTTCATAAGGTGCATTTGCAAAAACATATTTATATATATAAAAAATGTATAGGACAAACACATGTGGAGAGCTTCGGCTCTCTGACGCCGGCAAACAGGTGACCCTTGCCGGATGGGTACAGCGTACGCGCAAGATGGGCGGTATGACTTTCGTTGATTTGCGCGACCGTTATGGAATCACTCAGTTGGTGTTCAACGAGGCCGTTGACGCCGCTCTCTGCGAGCGAGCCAACAAGCTGGGACGCGAATATTGCATCCAGGTGAAAGGCCAGGTGAGCGAGCGCGAATCGAAAAATGCCAAGATGCCCACGGGCGACGTGGAGATTCTGGTGAGCGAACTGAACATCCTCAGCGAGAGCATCACCCCGCCGTTCACCATCGAGGACAACACGGACGGTGGCGACGACATCCGCATGAAGTACCGTTATCTCGACTTGCGCCGTGCAGCCGTCAGGAAGAACCTTGAGCTGCGCCACCGCATGACCATCCTGATCCGCAACTTCCTCGACTCTAAGGATTTCATCGAAGTGGAGACTCCCATCCTCATCGGCTCAACGCCCGAAGGCGCGCGCGACTTTGTGGTGCCTTCGCGCATGAATCCCGGCCAGTTCTATGCCCTTCCGCAGAGTCCGCAGACGCTCAAGCAGCTGCTCATGGTGAGTGGCTTCGACCGTTACTTCCAGATAGCCAAATGTTTCCGCGACGAAGACCTCCGTGCCGACCGTCAGCCTGAATTCACGCAGATAGACTGTGAAATGTCGTTTGTAGAGCAAGAGGACGTGCTGCAGTTGTTCGAAGACATGGCTCGCCACCTGTTCCGCGAAGTGCGTGGCGTCGAGCTGCCTCCGTTGCAGCGGATGACGTGGCACGAAGCCATGCGCCGTTTCGGCAGCGACAAGCCCGATTTGCGCTTCGGCATGGAGTTTGTCGAGCTGAAAGACCAACTGAAGGGCACGGGCAGCTTCTCGGTGTTCAACGATGCCGAATACATTGGCGCCATCTGTGTGCCCGGCTGTGCCGGCTACACTCGCAAGCAGTTGGACCAGCTGACCGACTTTGTGAAGCGTCCGCAGGTGGGCGCCAAGGGGCTGGTCTATGTGAAATTCAACGAGGACGGCAGCGTGAAGTCGTCGGTGGACAAGTTCTATACGCCCGAAGTGTGGCAGGCCGTGAAGGAAGCCATGGGCGCCAACAACGGCGACTTGGTGCTCATCATGAGTGGCGACAATGCCAACAAGACGCGCGTCCAGCTTTGCACACTGCGTCTGGAAATGGGCGACCGTCTGGGACTGCGCGACAAGGACAAGTTTGTTTGTCTTTGGATTGTCGATTTCCCGCTCTTCGAGTGGAGCGACGAGGAGCAGCGCCTCATGGCCACCCACCATCCGTTCACCATGCCCAATCCCGACGACATTCCTATGCTCGACAGCGCTCCCGAGCGTGTGCGCGCCGTGGCTTACGACTTTGTCTGCAACGGCGTAGAAGTGGGAGGCGGCTCGCTGCGTATCCACGATGGAAAGCTGCAAGAGAAGATGTTCCAGATTCTGGGCTTCACGCCCGAGCGGGCTATGGCCCAGTTCGGGTTCCTCATCAATGCCTTCAAGTATGGTGCGCCCCCTCACGCAGGCCTGGCCTTCGGCCTGGACCGTTTCGTGAGCCTCATGGCAGGCTTGGACAGCATTCGCGACTGCATCGCCTTCCCGAAGAACAACAGCGGACGCGACGTGATGCTCGATGCGCCGAACGAAATAGACCAGAAACAGCTCGACGAATTGTGCCTGAAAGTTGATTTAAGTCAAGAAAATTGACTTTGTCCCTTTTCTCGGCTTACAAATTGCAATATTTCTGTCAAAAAACACTTCGTGTTTCAAAGAAAAACACTAACTTTGCACACGAAATTTAAGACACTGATACTTAACTAGTTCAGTAACATTTAAAAGTTTTACTAATTATGGCAGAAAAGAAAGCAACAACGAAGAAGGCTGCCGCTCCCAAAGAGGCAGCAGAAAAGAAAGCAACAGTGAAGAAGGCTGCAACCAAGAAGGCAGCTCTGGTTATCAATGCAGAAACAGTAGGTTTCAAGGCAGGCGATGTTTATCAGGCACTGGCAACAGCTGAGAAGGCTCTTACAGTAGCTGAAATCGCAAAGGCAGCAAAGATTACTAACGAGGAGGCTCTGCTCGGTTTGGGTTGGCTTCTTAAAGAGGGTAAAGTTGCCGACGCTGAGGGTAAGCTTGCTTTGGCTTAATAAACCTGAAAGAATATTCTACGAAAGGGGCTGGTAAATGTCTTTTTACCGGCCTCTTTTTTTGAATTGGAAAGCGGGGAGAGAGGAAAAGGGGAGACGGGAATGGTGAGATGTTGTTGAGAAGAAACCAATGAATTACGAGCGAGACATATTGCGCATACTGATGGAGGCGGGTTCTGCCGGGTTGAGCGTGGCTAAGATTTCGCGCCACGTGTTCAATGCCTCCAACACCTTCTTCGAAACGGTCGATTTCGAAGAGGTGCATCGTTATGTTTCTGCCTATCTGCTTCGCAACAGCAAGACGAGCGAGTCGGTCGTGGAAAAAGTGGCGCGGGGGGTCTATCGGCTCAATCTCAAATCGTCGGAAACACAGCAACTGCAACTTGAATTTGCCGACCACGTTGAACTCAACGACGAGAAGCCCGTCACGCAGGATTTGTCGCTCAGTTTGTTTGGCGATTAGTGGCGGCCATGCGAGGTCGTCATGGTGAATGTCGCGGTCTCGTCTTTTTTTTTTGAGCATTTGCTGGGGCGTTGTGCCCATTTGAAAGAGGCGTTGGGCAAAAAAAGAAAAAACGGTGCTTTTCTCTTTTACTTTTTTAGGGGAAAAATGCTTATGTCCGTATTATAAATAGAACCGAAAGAAAAAAGGACATATCTAAATTTTTTTATAATACGAAAAAACATGGCAAGATATTTATTAGGCTTCGATGTAGGCAGTAGTTCTGTCAAGGCATCGTTGGTTGACGCAGAGAGTGGAGCCTGCGTGGCCAGTGCGTTTTATCCTGAGAGTGAAGCTCCCATCACTGCAGTCAAGGCCGGTTGGGCCGAGCAGGATCCCCAAATGTGGTGGGACAATGCTAAGCTTAGTTTGAAGAAAATCATGGTCGAGGCCGGTGCCACCGCCGACGACGTGAAGGCCATCGGCATCTCTTATCAGATGCATGGCCTGGTGTGTGTTGACAAGTATCAGCAGGTGTTGCGCCCCAGCATCATCTGGTGCGATTCGCGCGCCGTTCCCTACGGCGAGCGGGCCTTCAGCGAGCTGGGCAGCGAGCAGTGCCTCTCCCATCTGCTCAACTCCCCCGGCAACTTCACCGCCTCGAAACTGGCTTGGGTGAAGGAAAACGAACCCGAAGTGTTCGACAAAATCGACAAGATCATGCTTCCCGGCGACTTTATCGCCATGAAGCTCAGCGGTGTGGCCAACACCACCATCAGCGGCCTGAGCGAGGGCATGATGTGGGACTTCAAGGAGAAACGCCCCGCAAAGTTCCTGCTCGATTACTTTGGATTCCCCGAAGGTGTCATTCCCGAAATCGTGCCCACCTTCAGCGTTCAGGGCGAACTCTGTGCCGCCGCTGCCGCCGAACTGGGCCTGAAAGAAGGAACCCCCATCAGCTACCGTGGCGGCGACCAGCCCAACAACGCTTTGTCGCTCAATGTGTTCAATCCCGGCGAGATAGCTTCTACGGCCGGCACCTCAGGCGTCGTCTATGGTGTGCTCGGCGAGCCCAACTACGACCCCAAGAGCCGTGTGAACACTTTTGCCCACGTCAACTACACCACCGAACTCGACCGTCTGGGCGTGTTGCTGTGCATCAACGGAACGGGTATTCTCAATGCCTGGGTGCGCCGCAACGTGGCTCCCGAAGGCATCAGCTATGCCGACATGAACGTCATGATGGAGAACATTCCCATCGGTTCCGAGGGCGTGCGCATCATCCCCTTCGGCAATGGAGCCGAGCGTGTGCTTGAGAACCGTGAGACGGGCTGCTCCATCAATGGCATCAACTTCAACAAGCACTCCAAGGCCCACATCATGCGCGCCGCTCAGGAAGGCATCGTCTTCTCGTTCTGCTACGGCATGGAAATCATGCAGCAGATGGGCATGGACATTCGCAAGATTCACGCCGGAAAGGCCAACATGTTCCTCAGCGACATCTTCCGCAATACGCTTGCTGGCGTCAGCGGTGCCACCATCGAACTCTACGAGACCGATGGCTCCGTAGGCGCTGCCAAGGGAGCCGGCATGGGCTGCGGCATTTACAAAGACCACGACGAGGCTTTTGCCACGCTGAAGAAACTGGCCGTCATCGAACCCGATGCCCAACGCCGCAACGAGTATCTGGCTGCATACGCCGCTTGGAAGGAAACGCTCGAGAAATTGTAAAACACAGAAAATCAAACAATAACTTAATTATTTATCAACTTTTAATAAAACTTTTTAGGTAACAATGGCAAAAGAGTATTTTCCGTTTACTGGTAAGATTCCTTTCGAAGGAAAGGAGAGTAAGAACGTAATGGCTTTCCACTACTACGACCCCGAGAAGATGGTCATGGGCAAGAAGATGAAGGACTGGCTGAAGTTCGCCATGGCTTGGTGGCACACGCTGGGAGGCGCCAGCGCCGACCAATTTGGCGGCCAGACACGCTCTTACGAGTGGGACAAGGCCGAGGATGCTGTGCAGCGCGCCAAGGACAAAATGGACGCTGGTTTTGAAATCATGGACAAACTGGGCATTGAGTACTTCTGTTTCCACGATGTTGACCTTGTTGAAGAGGGCGACACCATTGCCGAGTATGAGGCCCGCATGCAGGCCATCACCGACTACGCTCAGGAGAAGATGAAGCAGTTCCCCAACATCAAGCTGCTGTGGGGTACGGCCAACGTGTTCGGCAACAAGCGCTATGCCAACGGTGCCTCTACCAATCCCGACTTCGACGTTGTGGCACGTGCCATCGTTCAGATAAAGAATGCCATCGACGCCACCATCAAGCTCGGCGGTCAGAACTATGTGTTCTGGGGTGGACGCGAAGGCTACATGAGCCTGCTCAACACCGACCAGAAGCGTGAGAAGGAACACATGGCCACCATGCTGACTCTTGCCCGCGACTACGCGCGCTCGAAGGGCTTCCAGGGCACATTCCTCATCGAGCCGAAACCCATGGAGCCTTCAAAGCACCAGTACGACGTTGACACTGAGACCGTCATCGGATTCCTCCGTGCCCATGGCCTCGACAAGGACTTCAAGGTGAACATCGAGGTGAACCACGCCACACTGGCCGGCCACACCTTCGAGCACGAGCTGGCTTGTGCCGTTGACGCTGGCATGCTGGGTTCTATCGACGCCAACCGCGGCGACGCACAGAACGGATGGGACACCGACCAGTTCCCCATCGACAACTACGAGCTGACCCAGGCCATGATGGAAATCATCCGCAATGGTGGCCTTGGCAACGGCGGTACTAATTTCGATGCCAAGATTCGCCGCAACTCCACCGACTTGGAGGATCTCTTCATTGCTCACATCAGTGGTATGGACGCCATGGCCCGTGCCTTGGAGAATGCAGCCGCCATTCTTGAGGAAAGCGAACTGCCCGCTATGAAGAAGGCTCGCTATGCCAGCTTCGACAGTGGCATCGGCAAGGAGTTCGAGGACGGTAAGCTCACCCTCGAACAAGTCTATGAGTATGGCAAGACCGTAGAGGAGCCCAAGCAGACCTCTGGCAAGCAGGAGAAGTACGAAACCATCGTTGCTCTCTATGCCAAATAAGTAGGAATACTTTGCCAAACAGCTCCGTTGCACGGAAGTCACAAAAAAAGGTTGCACCTCCAAAAGGAAGGCGCAACCTTTTTGTATCGTGTAGTCCCCTTACGGCCCTTGTGTTCTTTAGGGGCTTGGCGAGTTGGTCTGCCGGTGGGTCTGCTACAGAAGTTTTTTTTATTTTTTTCGGTCGAAATGCGGCATAATTCAAATTTTTTATGTATGTTTGCAAAATAAATAACGAATAAGTTTCTTTTTAGCTTATGGCAATTCAGATACTCGACCTGACTAGGTTTACCAACAACGAGCATTACACGGTCGTAGAACTTGTGTTGCACACGCTCTCGACTGCCAACCTGACCAACAAAATGGCATCGCAGCGCATGGAGGGGCTGAAGGAGGCTTTCACCCATGAGAGCGATGCTTTCAAGACTCTGCACAAGCGTTTCGGTTCGAACGACCTGAACGAGATAGACCGCCAGTTGTGCGACAAGACGGAGTATAGCCGACAGATGCAAGAGCTGATGAGGCTATGTACGGACGAGGCGGTGCTCGAGGCGGTTGACCGCCTCAGGTCTGTGCGTGCTTCCACCGACTTGGCCTATAGGCAGATGGTGGAGATATTGAATGCCCTGCTTGTAGTCAGTCCCAATGACGAGCTTCGGCGGGTGGAAACGCAGCTCAACCAGCAGGCCGAATACGTAGCGTACAAATATCAGGGTGGAAAACGGGCTTCCGAGAGCAGTTTGTTGGAGGCCGGCGAGATACCCGCAGGACTCTCCGCCTTGGCCTCGGCTTCGGAAAACAGCGAGGCGCAAGTGCGTTTGATGACCATTCCTCTGGCACAGAAAGTGAAGGAAGGGTAGGGGGAGAATTGAAAAACAGAAATCAAAACAAAAATAAATCAGAAACAACGAATAAAGGTAAAAATCAATTATTCTATGGCTCAAAAAACAAATCATTTGGTGATCATGGCTGGCGGCGTAGGCAGTAGGTTCTGGCCCATGAGCACCACTGAGCGCCCCAAACAATTCATTGATGTGCTGGGAGTTGGGCGTTCGTTGTTGCAGCTTACGTTCGACCGCTTCAAGGGTATTTGCAATCCTGAAAATGTTTGGGTGGTAACCAATCAGAAATATGCCGACATGGTGCGCGAACAGTTGCCCGAAGTGCCATCGAACAACGTGTTGTGCGAGCCTTGCCGCCGAAACACCGCTCCCTGCATCGCTTACGTCAGTTGGCGCATCAAGTCAATCGATGCCAAGGCCAACATCGTTGTTACACCCAGCGACCACATCGTGGTCAACACGGATGAGTTCCGCAGAGTGATTGAGCTGTGTCTGAAGTTCACCAGAGAGAGCGACGCCGTGGTGACGCTCGGCATGAAGCCCACGCGCCCCGAGACGGGTTATGGCTACATTCAGGCCGACCTTTCGAGCAGCAGTCCCCGCAATCGTGAGATATTCCGCGTAGATTCGTTCCGCGAAAAACCCGATCTGGAGACGGCCCTGAAGTATATCCAACAAAAGAGTTACTACTGGAATGCTGGCATCTTCATCTGGAACGTGAGCACCATCGTCAATGCTTTCCGCATCTATCAGCCCAGCATGAGCAAGATATTCGAGCAGCTGTTGCCCTATTACGGCACAGACCAGGAGCAGGCCCTCATCGACAAGTGGTTTCCTGAGTGCGAGAGCATTTCGGTGGACTATGCCATCATGGAGAAGGCCGAAGAGATATTTGTCTTTCCTGCCGATTTTGGATGGAGCGACCTTGGCACGTGGGGTAGTCTGCTCATGCAGACCAAGCGCGACCTTTACGGCAACAGCACCATCGGGCAGAACATCACCATGGTGGATTCGCACAACTGCATTGTCCATACCACCGAAGAGAAGCGGGTGGTGATTCAGGGGCTTGATGGTTACATCGTGGCCGAAAAGGACGACACCTTGCTCATTTGCAAATTGTCCGAAGAACAGCGCATTCGCACGTTTGCCGAGGAAGAATAGGAGTTCGCAGAAAAAAATGTTGTTGATGGAGACGCTCTGAGCGAACAGAGGATTCGACCAACTCCACCAGCGAAAACAAGAATCTTTATGCAAAAGAAAATAGCACTGATAACAGGCATTACGGGTCAGGATGGTTCTTATCTGGCCGAGTTCTTAATTGAGAAAGGTTACGAAGTTCACGGTTTGTTGCGCCGCAGCAGTTCGTTCAACACCGGGCGTATAGAGCATCTCTATCTTGACGAGTGGGTGCGCGACATGAAAAAAGCCAGATTGGTGAATCTTCACTGGGCAGACATGACCGATTCGTCGTCGCTCATTCGCATCATCGGTGAGGTGCGTCCCACGGAAATCTACAACCTGGCGGCCCAAAGCCATGTGAAGGTGTCGTTCGACGTACCCGAATATACAGCTGACACCGATGCCGTGGGCGTTCTCCGGTTGCTTGAGGCAGTGCGCATCGTGGGGTTGGAGAAACAGTGCCGAATCTACCAGGCTTCCACCTCCGAACTTTACGGCAAGGTGCAGGAAGTGCCCCAACGCGAGACAACACCCTTCTATCCACGTTCGCCATACGGTGTGGCCAAACTCTACGGTTTCTGGATTGTGAAGAACTACCGCGAGTCCTACGGCATGTACTGTTGCAACGGCATTCTGTTCAACCACGAGAGCGAACGACGGGGCGAAACCTTCGTCACGCGCAAGATAACGCTTGCCGCCGCCCGAATAGCCCAGGGCTATCAGGACAAACTCTATCTGGGCAACCTCAACTCGCTGCGCGACTGGGGGTATGCCAAGGACTATGTGGAGTGCATGTGGCTCATTCTGCAACAGCCTCAGCCCGACGACTTCGTCATTGCCACAGGAGAGTACCACACGGTGCGCGAGTTCGCCACGTTGGCTTTCCACCATGTGGGAATCGAGCTTGACTGGCAGGGCGAGGGTGTCAACGAGAGGGGCATCGACAAGGCAACCGGCCGTTCGCTCGTTGAGGTGGATCCCAAGTATTTCCGTCCTGCCGAAGTGGAACAGTTGTTGGGCGACCCCACCAAGGCCAAGCAGGCACTCGGTTGGAACCCACGCAAGACCTCCTTCGAACAACTGGTGAAAATCATGATTGACCACGACATGCGATTTGTCAGGAAACTCTATCTGAAATCTAAAATGCCCAGCGACTGATGTTGAATAAAGACAGCAAAATTTATGTGGCAGGCCATCGCGGACTCGTGGGCTCGGCCATCTGGAACAATCTGAAGGCTCGCGGATATGAAAATCTTGTGGGCCGCACCCATGCCCAACTTGACCTTACCGACCAAGTTGCCGTGCGCAAGTTCTTCGACGAAGAACGCCCCGCCGCCGTGGTTCTGGCTGCGGCTTTCGTGGGGGGCATCATGGCCAATTCGCTCTATCGCGCCGACTTCATCATGATGAACATGAAGATTCAGTGCAACGTCATCAGCGAGGCTTACGCCCATGGTGTTGAGAAGCTGCTCTTCCTAGGTTCTACATGCATCTATCCCAAGAATGCTCCACAGCCGATGCGCGAAGACGCCCTGCTCACCTCGCCCCTCGAATATACCAACGAGGAGTATGCCATTGCCAAGATTGCCGGCCTCAAGATGTGCGAGAGCTACAATCTGCAATATGGCACCAATTACATTGCCGTCATGCCCACCAACCTATACGGACCCAACGACAACTTCCATTTGGAGAACTCCCACGTCATGCCCGCCATGATGCGAAAAATATATTTGGCCAAACTCATCCACGATGGCGACTGGACAGCTGTCCGGCAGGATATGGACAAGCGTCCTGTGCAATATCGTCGTGGAGAGGCCAAACTCACGGCAAACGGTACGTCTGCCCAAGACGAAATCATGGAAGCACTGGCCAGTTATGGTATTTTCGACAACCGCGTCATCCTTTGGGGAACGGGAAAACCGCTCCGCGAATTTCTCTGGAGCGAGGATATGGCCGATGCCAGTGTGCATGTGCTCTTGAATGTGAATTTCAGCGACATCATTGGCGTTGAGAAATATTCAAGCGTGTTCTATGGCGCCCAAACAGACGGTTCGGTGGACCGCAACAGCAGCGAAGGGCGTGGAGGAGCCATTCCCTCGTTGGGCGAAATCCGCAACTGCCACATCAACGTGGGCACTGGCAAAGAACTCACAATTCGCCAACTGTCCCAACTCGTGGCCTCTGCTGTGGGATTCACCGGAGAAATAGTATTCGACAGCACCAAGCCCGATGGCACCATGCGCAAGCTCATCGACGTGTCGAAACTCCATTCGCTCGGTTGGACCCACAAGGTGGAAATAGAAGAAGGTGTGGGCCGCCTGTTCCATTGGTATCAACAAAGCATCAACTCGTAAGAACGCCACTTTGCAAGAAGCGCCACTTCTATAAAAGAACGCCATCTTGTAACAACGCCACTTTGTAAACATGAGCGTTCTGTTTTGGTGGAGTGTGCAGGCGGACTCGTTTTTTGGGGAGGTTCTATGGTCTAATAAAGAAACGCTACGCCAGTTCGGGATAAGAAAGTTGCCTAAAAAGTTGGTAATCTGAGATATTTTTTGTACCTTTATATCTGAATTCCAATCACTTATAAAGTCAAACAAAAGAATATACTCATGATTACCGACGACAAAATTACAGAAATTTTCTGTGCTACGGATGAATTTAGTAAGAAATTTGATGAGGAGATTGAAAATATGCCTCTTCTGACCTCCGACGGGAAGGCTCGCCGCCGTCGTGCTGCCAGCATGTCCGACAGCGAGATTATGACGATTCTGATAATGTTCCATTTTGGCACATTCGACAATTTCAAGCACTACTACCTGCACTTCATCCGCATCCACCTCAAGCGTGACTTCCCTGACGCGGTGTCCTACAACCGTTTCGTGGAACTGGAGAGCAGGGTGTTCTTCAAGATGATGTTCTTCCTGAACCTCCACTCCTTCGGGCGGTGCACTGGCATCACTTTTGTGGACTCCACCATGATACCCGTATGCCACAACTTGCGCAGGTATGCCAACAGGGTCTTCGCCGGTCTTGCCACTGATGGGAAGGGGACGATGGGATGGTGCCACGGTTTCAAACTGCATTTCATCTGCAACGACCGGGGAGAGATCATAATGTTCTGTCTTACAGGAGCCAACGTGGATGACAGAGATCCGAAGGTATGGGCTGTGCTCGGCAAGAGAATCTACGGGAAACTCTTTGCTGACAGGGGATACATCTCACCTAACCTGTTTGATGCGCTCTTTGCCGATGGAGTACATCTGGTCACTGGAATCAGAAACAATATGAAGAACAGGCTGATGCCACTATGGGACAAGATTATGCTCAGAAAAAGGTATGTCATCGAGTGTATTAACCATTTGCTCAAGGACAAAGGAAACCTCGTACACTCCAGACACAGGTCAGTCAACAATTTCCTGATGAACCTCATCGCTGCACTTGGAGCATATTGTTTCTTTGACAACAAACCTGAAGCTATTCAGGGATATCGTATTGAGGACACTAAACAACTCTCTTTGTTCTAATCTTATCCCGAACTGGCGTAAACGCTGGTATTCATCCTCAAAGTTGGGAGTGAATACGCCCTTGCCGATGTTGTCGGCAATTTCCTCTGGTGACCAGAAACGCCCTCCGTCGAGTTCATTCTTGCTGGGATGGATGGGGTCGTCGTAAACAGTTTTGTTGACATAAACGAGTTCACGCTCGCGCTTGCCCTCGAAGATGTAGGTGCCCAGATGTTCGGGGGTGAAGCGGGTGATGCCCAGTTCTTCGCTCACTTCGCGTTTCAGTGCCATTTCCACGTTTTCGCCAAAATCGACGTGACCTCCGACGGAGGTGTCCCATTTGCCTGGCTGAATGTCTTTCCATTCGGGGCGTTTTTGCAGGTAGAGCTCGCCGTTGCTGTTGAAAACGTGCAGATGGACCACGGGGTGGAGCACTTTCGTGCCATCGTGCGCCCGTCCGCGGGTAATGCTGCCGAGGATGTTTCCCATTTCGTCAACGACAGGAAACAATTCTTCTTGATTGTCCATAGCTGGTATTGTGTTTTTGCTTTGTTAAGTAACTGGTTGAGACGGTCTTGGATGAAATGCTCAACCAAATGGGTTCATCCGCTTGCTTGTGCTTTGAACGGTTCTCTCCATGCTTACCACTTTCTGGTAGCACCCCTCGAACTCTGTCAACGAAGGAACCTCGCGGAACAGCCCCACTACACTGCTGCCGCTGCCACTCATCACGGCATAGTCGGCTCCGAGGTCATAGAGCCTCTGCTTGATGGAGGCTATCGTAGGGTGCAAGGCGAAAATGCTCTCCTCGAAATCGTTCACCAGTTCATCGCGCCATGTGCTGACAGGCTGGTTCACCACCTCACGGCAGTTCTTTCGCGGCTTATGGGGGGTGATGCCGGCGTAGGCCTCGCGGGTGGAAACGGCTATGGGTGGTTTGACCACTGCCAGATAATAACCGGTCAGTCCAAGGGGAATGGGGGCAAGTTTGTCGCCGATGCCTTCAGCGTAGGCAGGATGTGCCGTCACGAAGAAGGCGCAGTCGGCTCCCAGTCGGGCAGCATAATGCTGCAGCTCGGCCTCTGAAAGCGAAAGTGCAAACATGCTGTTGAGCAGCCTGAGTGTGTAAGCACCGTCGCTCGAGCCGCCACCCATTCCAGCCTGCATGGGTATTTGCTTGTCAAGCGTGATGTGGACAGACGGCAGGCCGAAGTCGGCTTGCAGCATGCGGTAGGCGCGCATCACAAGGTTTTGCTCGGGGTCTCCCTCAACGGGGTGACCCACGACGGTGAGTCTGGTCGGTCCATCGCCCGCTAGCTCTATGTTCAGAGCGTCGAAGATGGGGACAGGATAGAAAACGGTTTCCAGGTTGTGGTAACCGTCAGGGCGACGACTCACCACGTTCAACCCTAGATTGATTTTTGCACAAGGAGCTGTTTGCATTTACTTTTTTCTTTGTGGTTACAGTTTGAGATTTTTGTGTACAAAAGTACAGAAAAAAGCAAAAAGAAACGAGTTTTTTAGTTTTTTTGTTGTAATTTTGCGGTCACTATGGCAGAAACGAACAACAGACGGGGCACTTCTACCCCCATTGACAATAAATACGGTCATCTACAGCCGCAGGCCACAGATGTGGAGAGGCTCGTGCTGGGTGCGCTCATGGTAGATAAGGACGCATTCTCGGTCATCAGCGAACTGGTGCGGCCCGAAACATTCTATGAACCCCGAAACCAGAAGATTTTTCAGGCCATACAGACGTTGAGCATGGCCGAGAAACCGGTGGATATAGCCACGGTGACCGAACAACTGAAACGCGACGGCACACTGGAGGACGTGGGCGGTCCGCTCTACTTGCTGGAGCTGAACCAACACGTTGCCTCGTCGGCTCACGTTGAGTACCATGCTAAGATACTTGCACAGAAGTTCCTGGCACGGCAGCTCATCTCGTATGCCAGCATGGTGGAAACGAAAGCCTTCGACGAAACCATCGATGTGGACGAGTTGATGCAAGAGGCCGAGGGCACACTCTTTGAACTGTCGCAGCGCAACATGAAGCAGGACTACACGCAGATTGACCCGGTGGTGAAGAATGCCATAGACATTCTGCAAAAGGCATCGGCCAATGCGGGTGGACTGACGGGCATCCCGACGGGCTACGCCGACCTAGACGACAAAACTTCGGGATGGCAGAACTCCGACTTGGTGATTTTGGCCGGTCGTCCGGCCATGGGCAAAACGGCCTTTGCCCTTTCGTTGGCCAAGAACATTGCCATTGACCATCAGATACCTGTGGGATTCTTTTCGCTGGAAATGAGCAATGTGCAGCTTGTGAACCGTCTTATCTCTAATGTATGTGAGATATCAGGCAAGAAAATCCTGAACGGACAGTTGTCGGGTGACGAGTGGGAACGGTTGGACAAGAATCTTCGCCGTATGCAGGGTGCTCCTCTTTACATCGACGACACCCCGGGCATGTCGATTTTCGAACTGCGCACCAAGGCACGACGTCTGGTTCGCGAGAAGCAGGTGAAGATAATCATGATAGACTATTTGCAGCTGATGAATGCCAATGGCGTGAAGTTCGGCAGCCGACAGGAGGAGGTTTCCACCATCAGCCGGTCGCTGAAAGGGCTTGCCAAGGAACTGGACATCCCCATCTTGGCACTCTCGCAGTTGAACCGTGGCGTAGAGGGACGTGAAGGTTTGGAGGGCAAACGCCCCCAGTTGAGCGACCTGCGTGAGTCGGGAGCCATTGAGCAGGATGCCGACATGGTGTGTTTCGTCCACCGCCCCGAATACTACCATCTTTACTCTGACGAGAAAGGAAACGACCTGCGTGGAAAGGCGGAAATCATCATTGCCAAGCACCGCAAGGGAGCCACTGGCATTGTTCTGCTGAATTTCCATGGAGAATTTACAAGGTTTGAGAATCCCAACGAGAGTTTCATCCCGCCTTCGGAAGGGGGCGAGATTCTGGGCTCACGAATGAATGGTGGAAACGGCGGAGGCTATGACCCCATGGGACTGCCGCCCCTCTCCAACGATGGTGCAGGGTTCTGAGTGATGGAAGACAATTGACCTGGGGGCTATAAAATCCCATGGACCTTAATAAATCCCCCAACTTCAAGAATAATCTAAAAAAATAACTTCCAAAGGCGATGAAGAAAATAGTATGTTTAATTATGTGTGCGTGGTGCTGCCTGACGGCTGCTGCACAAGTGCGAGAATCGGTTTCGGTGCTGGGTGACTCGTATTCGACGTTCGAGGGCTACGTGAGTCCAGACACCAACGAGATGTGGTACTATGCCAAGCATGGTGGAAATACCGATGTGGAGGATGTCACACAAACATGGTGGCACCAAGTGGTGAAGCGACAGGGTTGGAAACTCTGTCAGAACAACTCGTATAGCGGATCGACCATTGGCTATCAAGGCTACGACGGCAATGACTACAGCAAACGTTCCTTCTTGAGCCGCATGGACAACCTGGGTTGTCCCGACATCATTTTCGTGTTTGGCGGCACCAACGACAGTTGGGCTGGCGAGCCTGTGGGTGAGTATAAATATGAGAAGTGGAACAAGGGCGATTTCTATACGTTCCGTCCTGCCATGGCCTACATGCTCGACCACATGTTGAAACGTTATGTCAATACGCGCATCTATGTCATCATCAATTCTGAGTTGCACGACGACATTGCCGAGTCGATGAGAACCATTTGTGAGCACTATGGTGTGAAATACATCGAGCTGAAGGACATTGACAAAATGAATGGTCACCCGTCCATCAAAGGAATGGCACAAATCGCCAATCAGGTGATTGAGAAAATGTAAGCAAATCTGAAAAGGATGTGTGGAGAAAAGGCGGGAAAATGATAAATTGTAAGTGAAAATAAAAATTTTCTTACGATTTATTTGTTTGGTTCGTTGAAAATGTTTAAATTTGCAGCCGATTTACAGAAACAGCATCATGAACAAAAACATTTCTATTCTGCACATTCTCATTTCTCTACGACTGCATAGTGTGGCCGGAAGTGATGATTTGTGCTGACAGTTGTGTATATATATAGTATCATGACAGAGCCTTTCACACTTCCATGTGCGAAAGGCTCTGTTGTTTTTTTAAGACATAAAAGATTGTACAAACAAACATTCAAAAAAGTAACATGAGTGACAGATTATTCATTTTCGACACAACGCTCCGCGATGGCGAGCAGGTGCCAGGATGCCAGCTCAACACCGTGGAGAAGATTCAGGTGGCAAAATCGCTTGAACAGTTGGGCGTAGATGTGATTGAGGCGGGTTTCCCCATTTCCAGCCCGGGAGATTTCCATTCGGTCATAGAGATTTCAAAGGCCGTCACGTGGCCAACCATTTGCGCACTGACACGTGCTGTAGAGAGAGACATTGATGTGGCGGCAGAGTCGTTGCAGTATGCCAAGCGCAAGCGCATTCATACGGGCATCGGCACCAGCGACTTGCATATAAAGTATAAGTTCAACGCCACTCGCGAAGAGATTATCGAACGGGCTGTGGCTGCCGTGAAATATGCAAAGCGATATGTTGAAGACGTTGAGTTCTATGCCGAGGATGCCGGTCGTACTGACAATGAGTATCTTGCACGTGTCATCGAGGCTGTCATCAAGGCGGGCGCCACGGTGGTGAACATCCCTGACACTACGGGCTACTGTCTGCCGTCAGAATATGGTGACAAGATAAAATATCTCATGGAGCATGTCGATGGCATCCACAAAGCCATCATCAGCACCCACTGCCACAACGACCTGGGCATGGCAACAGCCAACACGTTCAGCGGCGTTATGAACGGCGCGCGGCAAGTGGAAGTTACGGTCAACGGCATTGGCGAGCGGGCTGGCAACACCTCACTTGAGGAGATAGCCATGATACTGAAGTGCCACAAAGGCATTGGCATAGACACCAACATCAACACCACCAAGATTTACCCCATCAGTCGGATGGTGTCGAGTCTGATGAACATGCCCGTGCAGCCAAACAAAGCCATTGTGGGACGCAACGCTTTTGCCCATTCAAGCGGCATCCATCAGGACGGTGTGCTGAAAAACGTGCAGACCTATGAAATCATTGACCCCAAGGACATCGGACTGGACGACAACTCCATCGTTCTCACGGCTCGTAGCGGTAGGGCAGCCCTGAAATACAGACTCAGTGTGTTGGGCGTTAATATAGACGACGAGAAGCGTATAGACAAAATCTACGACAAGTTCCTCAAACTGGCCGACAAGAAAAAGGAAGTGACCGACGTGGATATCTTGGCGCTGGCCGGTGCCGACACTGCCGAAGCACATGCCGTGAAGCTTGACTTCCTGCAAGTGACCACTGGCATGGGTGTGAGGAGCGTGGCCAGCATAGGGCTGGACATCAGCGGACAGAAATTCGAGGCAGCCTCGACGGGTAACGGCCCCGTGGATGCAGCAGTGAAAGCACTGAAGAAAATCATCCTCAAACAGATGACCATCAAGGAGTTTACCATCCAAGCCATTTCGAAAGGTTCAGACGACATGGGAAAGGTACACATGCAGGTGGAATACGACGGCAATCTCTATTACGGCTTTGGTGCCAACACCGACATCGTGACAGCCTCAGTGGAAGCATATATTGACTGTATCAACAAATTCAAGAAATAATGAACACTCTATTCGACAAAATATGGGATCGCCATGTGGTGCAACAGATTGAAGATGGCCCCACACAACTCTACATCGATCGGCTCTATTGCCACGAAGTGACCTCGCCGCAGGCTTTCGACGGTATGCGGGCACGAGGACTAAAGTGTTTTAGGCCAGAACAAATTGTCTGTATGCCAGACCACAACACCCCCACGCACGATCAGGACAAACCCATCGCCGACCCAGTGTCGAAGCGTCAGGTAGATGCGCTTGAACGCAACGCCAAAGAGTTCGGGTTGAAACATTTCGGCATGATGTCGCCCGACAATGGCATCATCCATGTGGTGGGCCCAGAGAAAGGACTGTCTCTGCCGGGCATGACCATCGTCTGTGGCGATTCGCACACTTCTACACATGGAGCCGTGGGGGCAGTTGCTTTCGGGATAGGCACTAGCGAGGTGGAGATGGTGCTGGCCTCGCAGTGCATCCTGCAACAAAAGCCCAAATCCATGCGCATCAACATTGCAGGAAAACTGCAAGAGGGTGTAACAGCCAAGGATGTGGCTCTATATCTGATGGCACAGCTCACCACCAGTGGCGCCACGGGATACTTTGTTGAATATGCCGGCGAGGCGGTGAGGAACCTCTCTATGGAGGGTCGGCTTACACTCTGTAACTTGTCCATAGAGATGGGGGCTAGAGGAGGCTTCGTTGCCCCCGACGAAACCACCTTTGAATATCTTCGTGGGCGTGAGTACGCGCCCAAAGGCGAGGAATGGGACAAGAATGTTGCCTACTGGCGAACGCTGAAGAGTGACGACGATGCCGTGTTCGACAAGGAACTCTTCTTCGATGCTGCCGACATAGAGCCCCGAATCACCTATGGTACCAACCCCGGCATGGGCATTGGAATCAAGTCCTCTGTCCCCTCGTTGCAGAACGTTCCAGAAGAGGCCAAGGCCAGTTTCCTAAAGTCACTTGCCTACATGGGGCTCGAACCTGGTGAGCAACTCTTGGGGAAAAGTGTTGACTATGTGTTCCTGGGAGCCTGTACCAACGGGCGAATTGAAGATTTTCGCGCCTTTGCCTCCATTGCCAAAGGACGCCATAAAGCTTCAGATGTGGTTGCGTGGCTCGTTCCAGGCTCGTGGTCTGTCTGGAAACAGATTAAGGCCGAAGGGCTCGACGTGGTTCTTGCAGAAGCAGGCTTTGAGATTCGGCAACCTGGTTGTTCAGCATGCTTGGCCATGAACGACGACAAGGTTCCTTCGGGCAAACTCTGTGTCTCGACGAGCAACCGTAATTTCGAAGGCCGTCAGGGCCCTGGAGCGCGTACCATATTGGCTTCGCCGCTGGTTGCCGCCGCCGCTGCAGTGACGGGAGTGATTACAGATCCACGCGAACTGCTGGCACGGTAACGTAGAGTTTTTTAGACATAGTAACACACGAAAAAAAACATGGCAGATGTTATGGAAACAGTAATCTGCCAACATTTCATAAAACAGCTAACACGTTTTGAATTAACGGATTGCTGCCAATAATTACAAGTAAAGCATGAAACAGAAATTCAATGTCATTACCAGCACATGTGTGCCGTTGCCACTGGAGAATATAGATACCGACCAGATAATACCTGCCCGCTTTTTGAAAGCAACCGACAAGCAAGGTTTCGGTGACAATCTATTTCGTGACTGGCGCTTCGATAAAGAAGGACGCCCCATCAAAGACTTTGTGCTCAACGACCCCACTTATGGCGGAGTGATACTGGTGGCGGGGAAGAACTTCGGTTCGGGCTCTAGCCGTGAACACGCTGCATGGGCCATTGCCGGTTATGGCTTCCGAGTGGTCATCAGTTCGTTTTTCGCAGACATTCACAAGAACAACGAACTCAACAATTTCGTGTTGCCAGTAGTGGTTTCTGAGCCTTTCTTGGCTGAACTCTTCGAGAGTATCAAGGCGGCCCCAAAAACTTTGGTCGAAGTTGATTTGCCCAACCAGAAAGTGACCAATAAAGCAACGGGTCGAATTGAACATTTCGAAATCAATGGCTATAAGAAACACTGTCTGATGAACGGACTTGACGACATAGATTTTCTTCTGGCCAACAAAGAAAAAATAGAAGCATGGGAACACCTCAACAAATAACCGCCGAGTCCTACCGCCGAGTCCTGCCCTTTATAGAGATTATGGACTCCACACTTCGTGATGGCGAGCAGACCAACGGCGTGTCCTTCTTGCCTCACGAGAAACTCGTGATAGCCCGCATGCTGTTGAGTGACCTCAACGTGGATCGCATCGAGGTGGCTTCAGCCCGTGTTTCGGAAGGTGAGCGTGAGGCCGTCCGCATGATTTGCCGCTATGCCTCACAAGTAGGACGGCTCCAAAGCGTAGAGGTTCTGGGGTTCGTTGATGGGACTGCCTCTATAGATTGGATCGCCGATTGTGGAGGGCGTGTAATCAATCTCTTGGCCAAGGGGTCTTTGAAACACTGTACCCAGCAGCTTGGCAAAACTCCCGACGAACACATTTCTGACATTCTCTTTTCTGTGGGTTATGCCCAGGAACGGGGATTGGCGGTCAATCTGTATCTTGAGGATTGGTCCAACGGAATGAAAGATTCGCCTCAGTATGTCTATCAGCTCATGGATGCGCTCACTTCCACACCCGTCATGCGATTCATGCTGCCCGACACACTCGGCATCATGAACCCGCTGCAGGTGATAGAGTTCTTCCGCAAAATGGTGAAACGCTATCCCAACACACATTTTGATTTCCATGCCCACAACGACTACGATTTGGCTGTTTCAAATTCACTTGCGGCAGTCCTCAGCGGAGCCAAGGGACTCCATGTCACAGTCAACGGACTGGGTGAGCGATGTGGCAATGCACCCATAGCCAGCGTACAGGCCATTCTGAAAGACCAGTTCCATGCAACTACCCATATCAACGAGAGCCAGCTCAATCGAGCCAGCCGCGTGGTGGAAAGCTACAGTGGCATTGCCGTGGCTGCCAACCAACCCATCGTTGGCGACAATGTGTTCACCCAAGTGGCAGGTGTCCATGCCGACGGCGACAGCAAAGACAAACTCTACTACAACGATTTGGTGCCCGAGCGTTTCGGGCGTCGCCGTGCCTATGCGTTGGGAAAAACCAGCGGACGCGCCAACATTGCCCGAAACCTGAAGGAACTGGGGCTTGAACTTACCCCCGAGCAGACACGCCGTGTGACACGCCGCATCACCGAACTAGGTGACAAAAAGGAAATAGTCACTCAAGATGATCTTCCCTATATAGTCAGCGATGTTCTCCATCACGATGTTGCTCATGACAAAGTGAAGCTCATCAGCTACATCGTCACTACTGCCTATGGACTCAAGCCAGGAGCCAATGTCAAGGTTGAAATCAATGGCAATGCCTACGAGGCGGCAGCAACTGGAGATGGTCAGTATGACGCGTTCGTCAAGGCTCTGCGTTACATCTACAGGAAGTATCTCGGACGAACTTTCCCCATTCTGTCCAACTACCAGGTAACCATTCCGCCAGGTGGGCGTACCGATGCGCTAGTGCAGACAGTCATTACCTGGGACAATGACGGCCGCACCATTCGCACCCGTGGCCTCGACGCAGACCAGACCGAGGCCGCCATCAAAGCAACCTTCAAAATGCTGAATATTTTTGAGGAACAGACAATAAACAACACCTAACCAGCGTTTTAAAAATTGTCATCACTTATCAAACACTCATCCAACAACATTACCCAACAACCTCACTAAAATGAATATTAAAATAGCCATTCTCCCGGGCGACGGCATAGGACCCGAAATCATGAAGCAAGGCGTAGCCGTTCTCGATGCCATTGCCAGTAAGTTTAATCATAAGTTCGAGTACGAAGAAGCTATCTGTGGCGCACACGCCATAGATGAAGTGGGCGACCCTTATCCGCCGCAGACCCATGAGGCATGCATGCGTGCCGATGCTGTTCTTTTTGCCGCAGTGGGCGACTTGCGCTACGATAACGACCCCACGGCTCCCATTCGTCCAGAGCAGGGACTTTTGGCCATGCGCAAACAGTTGGGACTCTTTGCCAATGTTCGCCCCGTTGTCACTTTCCCCTGTCTGCTCCACAAGTCGCCCCTCAAGGATGAGCTCATCAGCGGAGCTGACTTTGTGGTCATTCGTGAACTCACTGGTGGCATGTACTTCGGTGAGCGTCATCAAGACAACGACCATGCGTTCGATACTGATGTATATACGCGTCCGGAAATTGAGCGCATTTTGCGCGTTGGTTTTGAGATGGCCATGACGCGCCGCCGCCACCTCACTGTGGTCGATAAGGCCAATATTTTGGCTACCAGTCGCTTGTGGCGACAAATAGCACAAGAAATGGAGCAACAGTATCCCGATGTGCAAACAGACTATATGTTCATCGACAATGCTTCCATGCGTGTTCTGACCGAGCCCCGCTTTTTTGATGTCATTGTCACCGAGAACACCTTCGGTGATATTCTCACAGACGAGACATCGTGCATCACCGGTTCGATGGGGTTGCAGCCCAGCAGTTCGTTGGGCGAGCATACTCCGCTCTTTGAACCCGTTCACGGGTCGTGGCCTCAGGCGGCTGGCAAGAACATTGCAAACCCGTTGGCTCAGATTCTCTCTGCAGCCATGTTGCTCGAGCATTTTGGCCTTGAAGCCGAGGGCGCACTTGTGCGCGAAGCCGTCACTGCGTCGCTCGATGCCAATGTGCGCACTCCGGAAATTCAAGTGGAAGGCGGTGATTGCTATGGAACGCGTGAAGTGGGAGCGTGGATAGTGAATTACATCAACGAAAAACAAAGCTGATAGTAAGTTGCCCCTGTCTTAGAATAATTCAATAACACTCTTCTGGCAGCATTCCCATTGCGGTGGTTCAGGCTCACTGGCAACATGGACGATAACAATTTCACGATGAAAATAACCCAGTAGGTTCGCTTGTTACAGACCTTAGCAGCAGCCTGCCAACAAAAAGCATATTATTTCATGAAGAATAGACGATTCGGAGCGTATCTGGCTTTGCTGTTTGTCCTGTTGTCTTTGTCTTCAGCAAGGGCTCAGGAAAAAAGAATGCTAAGCAAGTCGGAAACAAAGAGTCTGGCCGATACGCTGAGCCATTTTGACCAATGGATACCCTTGCCCAAGTTTCTGCAGAGCAACGAACTTGCCAACGAGTATTGCAGTCATGTGCTGACACTGAGAAATGAACAATATGCAACTGACAGCACTGCTGCTGTGGAGTACATTGCTCGGCTGAAAAGGCTGATTGACCAGTTCTACCGAGTGAAGCCAAAGTACATGGAAAGTTTAGGCCTGATGGGTTTCGATGGCATGATTCACATGCGGCTCAATGAAGTGCAGCCTCGCTGTTCCACTCTGTTGAACTATTGCAACAAACGACGTCAGGCGAAAAGAGAGGCTCAACTGCGCTCCATGCCACAGGGAAAACTGCTCTCTTTCTGCTACGAGGAGTGGGGCTCTTCTCGTCCCAATCCCGTCAAAGTTGCCGTCAGTGCAAATGCCGACGGACAGATGGAAGTGGCGGCCTACGACAGATACAACCGATACGATGATGAGAAAAATGCTGTCAAGAAAATTCTTGCCTCCGAAGCTGTTCTCTCTGAACTGCGCCAACGTATAGAAAAGAACAAGCTCTATCAGTTGTTGGGCAATTATGACGAGCCTTGCCTCTTTCGTGATGTACCTCAACTGACGGGAGGTCCCCCTTCGTGGATGTTCAAGGCGGTGTTCGAAGATGGAACGGTGTCTTCGGGTGGCGACCACGGGCCTGTGTTGGAATGCCAGAAAATAGGCTATTGGCTGATGGAGCTTGTGTTGCCCGAGGATCAGCGTGAATGATGTCGTTCTAAGTTGTTGCATCTCGCAAATAGATGGCTAGTGGTTGGTCGTGGGGGAGTAGTGTCGTACTCACATTTCATCCAGCTTCCACCCCTTCATGATATGTACAATAATCATCTTGTTTTGACAAAAATGCTGAAAAACAATATCTACTTTTTATGCTTGTTCCTATTTCTGAACAGCCAGTTGGCTTCTGCTCAGAATGACGTTTGGGGCTATGAATATCGCAATGAGATTCCCGTTTATGTTGACAGCATACAGGTGCAGCTCAACTATCCATTGGCCTGGGGTAACAGTCCTATCAAGGATTTCGTTCTTTGGCGTGATGCTGCCCGGGCCAAGGTGTTTGAGTGTATGATGGAAGCTCCTCCCAAACCTGTAGCATGGGATGTGCGTGTTTTGTGTGAGGAGCAGCGCGAAGGCTACCGAGCTCGCAAACTTGAGTTTGCCTTGAGCCGCTGGTACAGAGTGAAGGCCTATCTGCTCATACCCGATGGAGAGGGGCCATTCCCATCCGTCAATCTGCTGCACGATCATGGGGCACACCTGAGCATTGGCAAGGAGAAAATGATTCGACCTTTTTGTGTCGATACAGCTATCGTGAAAGATGCTGACGGTTGGGTCCAAAGCCTTTATGGCGGCCAGTATTTGGGTGACTTTCTGGCACAAAATGGATTTGTGGTTTTTTCAACCGATGCTCCTCTCTGGGGCGAACGCGGGCGCGCAGAGGGTGTTGACCGAAGCAAATACGACCTCATTGCGGGCAATATGATGATGCTTGGCCGTGACCTGAGTGCCTTTATGACCTACGATGACCTGGCTGCCACCGAATTCCTCGCTTCGTTGCCCGAGGTCGATGCTGAGCGCATCGGCTGTGCAGGATGCTCTATGGGGGGCTATCGTGCATGGATGCTTGCTGCACTGAGTGACCGCGTAAAGGCCGGTGCCTGCATCTGCTGGATGGGGAGCACTTTTGCTCAGCTGTCCAACCACTATGGGCGCAAGGAGAATGGTGGTTTTGCCAACTGCATCCCTGCTTTGCGGCAGTATCTGGACTATCCGCATATAGCTTCGCTTGCGTGTCCTAAACCCATGCTGTTTGTATCGGGCATGAAGGACAAATTGTTCCCCATAGAAGGCGTAAATGCGGCTTTCGAAACCATGCACACCGTGTGGAGGAGCCAAGGGGTTGACAAACAATTGGAAACCTACGTGAAGGACCAACCCCATGAATGCAATCTGGACAACCAGACAATGATTCTGAAATTTCTGAAACGACACTTATGATAGAAGAATATCAGTTGCGAGTGGTGCCGCGTGTGGCTGCCACCGAAAGCCTGCTAAAGGATTATCTGCAAAACGAAAAAGGCATTGACGCCTCCTCTATTTGCCACATCAGAATACTGAAACGAAGCATTGATGCGCGTCAGCGCACCATCTTTGTGAACCTGAAAGTGCGCGTTTATATCAACGAGAATCCCGAGGACGAAGATCTTGCACATGTAGAATATCGCGATGTGAGCCTTGCGCCACAGGTGATTGTCGTCGGGGCTGGACCTGGAGGGCTGTTTGCCGCGTTGCATTTGATAGAACTGGGGCTGAAGCCTGTTGTGCTCGAGCGAGGAAAGAACGTTCGAGACCGCAAAAAGGACCTGGCTCAGATAGCCCGTACACAGCAGGTGAATAGTGAGAGCAACTACTGTTTCGGAGAGGGAGGAGCGGGTGCCTACAGTGACGGAAAACTATACACCCGTAGCAAGAAACGAGGCTCCACAGAAAAAATTCTGAACGTATTCTGTCAGCATGGCGCGCCGCTGAGCATATTGGCTGATGCCCATCCGCACATCGGCACCGACAAGTTGCCGCGGGTGATCGAGAACATGCGCGAGACCATTCTGCGTTGTGGGGGCGAAGTGCATTTCCAGACAAAGATGACGGGATTGTTGATTGACAATTCGCAGTTGACTATTAATCATTCGTCAATTTGCCATGACAATAGTAAAAGTGGAAAGGTCATTGGAGTTGTAGCCGAAGAAAGAGTATTGGAGGTACAGAAATCAGGTCTCGACGAACAAAAAGAAAAGTTCATAACCAAGGAGTTTTTAGGCCCTGTGATACTGGCTACAGGACACAGTGCCCGCGATGTTTATCGTTACCTCTTCAGTGAGGGTATTGCCATTGAGGCAAAGTCGCTGGCCATGGGTGTGAGATTGGAGCATCCATCGATGCTGATAGACCAGATACAATACCATAGCAGCGAGGGTAGGGGACTATATCTTCCTGCAGCAGAATACAATTTTGTCACTCAGGTGGACGGGCGTGGAGTGTATAGCTTCTGTATGTGTCCGGGAGGCTTTGTCATTCCTTCCGCAACAGGCCCCGAGCAAATCGTTGTCAATGGTATGAGTCCCAGCAACCGTGGTACTGCATGGTCGAATAGCGGTATGGTGGTGGAGATACATCCTGAAGACATCGACTCTGAAGACACATCGCCATTGTGCATGATGCTGTTTCAGGAACAGCTCGAGCGCACAACATGGCAGCAGGGCAACATGCGACAAACGGCGCCAGCCCAGCGCATGGCCGACTTTGTGAACCATAGGCTGAGCTGCGATCTGCCTAAGAGCAGCTATGCTCCTGGATTGATTTCCAGCCCATTGCATTTCTGGTTGCCTGAACATATTGGAAAACGGTTGCAGCAGGGATTCCTGAAGTTTGGAAAGATGAGCCACGGTTTTCTCACCAATGAAGCTGTGCTCATTGCCACCGAGACGCGCACATCGAGCCCTGTGCGTATATTGCGCGATGCAGAAACCCTTCAGCATGTTAGTGTGGACGGACTTTTTCCTTGCGGCGAGGGTGCTGGCTATGCAGGTGGCATTGTTTCGGCGGGTGTTGATGGCGAGCGTTGCGCCGACATGGCAGCAGCATATGTACGTCACTCGTAGCGCATCGACTTGGCCGGGTGAATGTGCGAAATAAGATAGCTGGGAGCTATGAGTACAAACACACTGATGAAAAGTGTAGCCAAGTTGATGAGGATGATATAGATGAGGTTGATTTCCACAGGTACAGTACTCACGTAGTAGGTGGCAGGCTCAAGTTTCACCAAACCAGTGAAACGCTGCAGAAGTACCAGTCCAAGGCCAATGATGTTTCCAAAGAGCATGCCGCGCCCAATGATAAACACTGCAAACCAAAGGAATGTGTGGCGAATGGTGGTGTTAGTGGCTCCGAGAGCCTTGAGAACACCAATCATGTTCGTTCGTTCAAGTATAATGATGAGCAAGCCTGAAATCATAGTGATGCCTGCCACGCAAATCATCAATCCCAGAATGATCCACACATTCAAATCGAGTAGGTCGAGCCACGAAAAAATGGCAGGCTGCGCATTCTTGATGGTGACCGAACTAAAGGTTTCTCCATAGTGGTCGGTTGTTCGGTTTACCATATTAATATAATAGGTGGCGGTTTTGTCCAATTGTTCAAAGTTGCTCACCGTTACCTCTGCACCGCTCACTTGGTCGTCTTTCCATCCGTTCAGTTTTCTGGCTGTATGTAGGTCCCCAAAAACGATGTTCTTGTCGAACATGGTGAGGTTGGTTTCGTAGATTCCGCTGATGGTGAACCGGCGGGTGCGTACGTTGCCGTTGTCGAAAAAGTAGGCGAAGATTCTTTCACCCGCCTTGATTCCCAATTTGTCGGCCATCATTTTCGACACCACAATCTGGTTCCTGCTCTCGGCTGAACTCCATAGTGGCATGCGCCCCTCTACCATGTTGCTGCCGATGAAAGTAGTGTCGAACTGTTCGTCAACCCCCTTGAGCATGATGCCCAAAAAGTCGTTGTCGGTTTTCAGGATGCCTTGCTTCATGGTGTAGCGTTGAACGTGGGCTACACCTGGTGCCTTGCTGAGCACCTGCATCATGGAGTCGTCGATGGCTATTGGTTCCTCGTCAGCGCTCTGAATGCTCATGAAGTTGCCCACTGTGATATGGCTTCCAAAGCCAACCACCTTGTCGCGGATGGTATGCTTGAAACCCAGTACCACGCACACCGACACTATCATTACGGCTAGTCCGATGGCTACTCCGATAGTGGCAATGCGAATGGCAGGACGCGAAACTTTTCGTTCGTCGCCCTTGTCACTGTGTATGCGTCTGGCTATGAATAGGGGGAGATTCAAGATTCTTTCCTTAGTGTGGCTTATGTTCTTAAGGGCCTTTGTCGTTAGTGAAAAAGCTATTCGTCGCTTTCCACACGTCCAGGATAAGCTTCGAGTGCCTTGCGTAGCACAAAGAGGGCGCGCTCAAGGTCTTTCTTTTTAAGCACATAGGCTATGCGCACCTGGTTGATGCCTGCTCCTGGCGTTGTGTAGAAGCCAGTGGCTGGTGCCATCATCACCGTTTCGCCTTCATAGTCGAAACTCTCCAGGCACCAACGGCAAAACTTCTCGCTGTCGTCAACGGGCAATTTGGCCACGGTGTAGAAAGCTCCCATGGGTATGGGCGAATAGACACCTGGAATGCGGTTGAGCCCATCGATGAGGCACTTTCGCCGTTCCACGTATTCGTCATAGACATCGCGCATGTACTCCTCGGGTGTATTGAGCGAAGCCTCTGCGACAATCTGTCCGATGAGTGGGGGAGAAAGGCGTGCCTGGCAGAACTTCATCACCGCCCGGCGTATTTCCTGATTTTTTGTAATAAGGGCACCGATACGTATGCCGCATTCCGAGTAGCGCTTCGAAACAGAGTCGATGAGCACAACGTTCTGCTCGATGCCTTCCAGATGGCAGGCCGAGATGTAGGGTGAGCCTGTGTAGATGTACTCACGATACACCTCGTCGCTGAACAAGTAGAGGTCGTACTTCTTCACCAAGTCGCGGATTTGGTTCATTTCGCGACGTGTATAAAGGTAGCCTGTGGGGTTGTTGGGATTGCAGATGAGAATAGCCCGTGTGCGGTCGTTGATGAGTTCCTCGAACTTCTCCACCTTGGGCAGTGAGAACCCCTCTTCGATTGTGGTGGCAATCGTGCGGATTTTTGCACCCGCCGAGATGGCGAACGCCATATAGTTGGCGTAGGCAGGTTCGGGCACGATTATTTCGTCGCCAGGGTTCAGGCAACTCATGAAGGCGAAAAGCACAGCCTCGCTGCCTCCGCAGGTGATGATGATGTCATCGGCCGTAACGTTGATGTCGTATTTCTTGTAGTAATCAACCAGTTTCTCGCGATAGCTCAGGTAGCCCTGTGATGGTGAGTACTCCAGTATTGAGCGGTCAACGTTGCGTATGGCGTCGAGGGCCACTTGTGGAGTGGGCAGGTCGGGCTGGCCTATGTTCAGGTGATACACCTTTGTGCCACGCTTCTTGGCAGCGGCTGCCAAGGGAGCCAGCTTCCTGATAGGAGACTCGGGCATTTCGAGCCCACGAACTGAAATCTGAGGCATGTTGCTTTCTTCTTTTATATATTACAAAAACGCTGCAAAATTACGTTTTTTTTCTCAATTAAGCGCCAAAAGGTTCGCTTTTTTTGTGCTATTTCGTATGAATTGGGCGATTTGGAAAAAAATTTGTGCTATCTTTGCACCTGTGAACGAACGCAGATACATTCAGAAACTCATTGCCGAAGGCGAGCACCAGCAGCAGGATTTCAAGTATAAGATTTCCGATGCCATGAAGTTGGCTCGTTCAGTGTCAGCCTTTGCAAACACCGATGGAGGACGGTTGCTCATTGGCGTGCGTGATGATGGCCACATTTCGGGAGTGCGTTCCGAAGAGGAAATCTTCATGATGCATGCCGCCGCCTACAAGTACTGTCGTCCGTCGGCTTCCATCAAGTTTGACACCTATCAGATTGATGGGCGCACACTCGTCATAGCCACTGTTCCCCCCTCAGAGCGCAAGCCCATTTGTGCGCTTACCGACGAAGGCCGTTATCGAGCATATATCCGAGTGGCCGACGAAAACATCGTGGCATCGCCCGTACACGTGGCCATCTGGCGCGAACAGCAGTCGCCACAAGGGCAGCTCACCGTTTACGATGAAGCCGAGCAACAGCTATTGTCAGCGCTAGCTTTTGGTCCATGCCAGACGCTCAATCAGATAGTTCGCCGTTCGCGATTGCAGCGTCAAAAGGCCATCACCTTGTTGGCCCGTCTTGTGCGCTATGGTATCGTGGAGATGCAACTTGCCGACCATCGTTTCCTGTTCACGGCAGTTGAGTGAACAACTTGCTATAGGCTGGTAAATGGTTCAACTTTTTCATGATGATTTTTGTGTTTTTATAGAAAGTGCAGGCCTTTGCCCCGATATTGTGACACATGGAAATGTTTGTTGTCTATATGTTGAGTGTGAAGTGGCTATGTGCGCTTTTTTCAAAGAAAGCAGAAAAAAAATTGTGTATGTTGTTTTTTTTGTGTAAGTTTGCAAGCTAAAAGTGCGAATACGAATGAAAAGATACCTTATACTACTGATCATCTCTTTGATGATGGCCGGGGCCATGGCGCAGAAGATGCGCCCCAATCGGCAATATCAGGACTATATCGACCAGTATAAGGATTTGGCCATTCAACAAATGTTGAAATACCGGATTCCGGCTAGCATTACGCTGGCTCAGGCCATTCTGGAAAGTGGGGCGGGGCGAAGCGATTTGGCCGTCAGGGGCAATAACCATTTCGGCATCAAATGTCACGGATGGACAGGGCGTACTGTTTATCATGACGATGATGAGCAAGGCGAGTGTTTCCGGGCCTACGACCACCCGTACCAGAGTTTTGAGGATCACAGCCAGTTTCTGCTTCGCGACCGTTACAAGAGTCTGTTTGCACTCAAAATGACTGACTATAAAGGTTGGGCTAAAGGGCTGAAACGTTGTGGTTACGCCACCAGTCCCACCTATGCCTCAAGACTGATAGAACTGATAGACTTATATGGGCTGAACGAGTATGACCATGCAAGGAAGTACGACAAGTTCCTGGCCGAAAAAGTGACGAAAGACAAACCCGCGCAGACAGGACAACCGCTGCACCCCATACGCATGTATAACGATAACTACTATCTTGTGGCTCGTCAAGGCGACACTTTCCGTTCCATAGGTCAGGAAGTAGGCATTTCTTATCGCAAGATAGCCAAACGCAACGAGCGTGACAAGAATGATGTTCTCAGCGAGGGTGACATCGTCTATTTGAAGAAAAAACAGAAACGGGCTCTCAAACAGTTCAAGAACCATCCTCATACGGTTAAGGCTGGAGAAAGTCTCTACGACGTGGCACAGATGTACGGCATCAGACTGAAGAGCCTTTACAAAATGAACAAACTTACCCCAGACCACCAAGTGAGCGTTGGCGAACGTTTGAGGGTGAGATGAAGAAAGGGCCCCCCTCTCATCCCCCCTGGGGGGAAGGCCCAACGCACAGACAATCTCTCCCCCTAGGGGGAGTCGGAGGGGGCTTCCGAATCAGAAAAAAAACATAAAGCAAAGAATGAGAAAGATACTATTTGTATTGCCTGTAGTGTTGTGTCTTCTTTCGTGTGCCAGCACCAAGATTGAGGACAGCAGCAACAAACGGGAGTTCCGTGGCGCATGGATTCAGTGCGTTAACGGACAGTTTCAAGGCATGACCACTGCTGCCATGCAACAAACCCTCGCCTACCAGCTGGACGAACTGAAGAAAGACGGCGTGAACGCCATCATCTTTCAAGTCCGTCCCGAATGCGATGCCCTCTACGAGAGCAAACTCGAACCTTGGAGCCGGTTCCTTACCGGTCAGCAAGGGCGCGCTCCTCAGCCTTACTGGGATCCTCTGCAATGGATGGTGGAGCAATGCCATGCTCGGGGAATGGAACTGCATGCCTGGATCAATCCCTATCGCGCACGCACCAAAACCACCACAGCGTTGGCCACCAACCACGTTGCGGCCATGTATCCCGACCGTGTGTTCGCCTACGACGGACTGCTCATTCTGAACCCAGGAAACCCTATCAATCGCGACTACATCTGCAAAGTGGTGCAGGACATTGTGCGCCGATACGACGTTGACGGACTACACATTGACGACTATTTTTATCCTTATCCGGCAGCAGGGCAGAAAATTCCTGACGACCGGGAATTCCAACTCTATAACCCCTACAACATTCAGAACCGTAATGACTGGCGGCGCGAAAATGTAAACATCTTCATCAAGGAACTCCACAAGGCAATCCACGACGTGAAGCCCTGGGTCAAATTCGGAGTGTCGCCCTTTGGTATTTATCACAACCACAAGACGTCGAGCGATCCCATTCCTGGCAGTGCCACCCGTGGACTCCAGAACTATGATGATCTCTACGCAGACGTGTTGCTTTGGGTGAACAAGGGATGGATAGACTACTGCGTACCACAGCTCTATTGGGAGATTGGCCACAGCAGCGCCGACTACGAACCTCTCATCAAGTTCTGGAACGACTATTCGGCCAACCGTCCGCTCTTCATTGGTGAAGACATTGAGCGCACCGTGAAAAATGTTGACCCTAAGAATCCTGGACAAAATCAGATGCCCGCCAAGATGCGCCTGCACAAGCAAATGAAGAATGTTGGCGGAACAGTGCTTTGGTATGCCAAGGCAGCTGTAGATAATGTGGGCAACTACGGCAACATGCTTAGAAAGGTGTATTGGAAGACGCCAGCTTTGCAGCCCCGTATGACGTTCATTGACAAAACCAACCCCAAGAAACCGCGCAAGCTGAAGGTGTTGCAGATGCAGGGCGACCCAGTGCTCTTTTGGACCGAACCCAGTGGGAAAGGGTGGAAGCACGAAGCTGTGCAGTATGTGGTCTATCATTTCGCACCGGGCGAGAAAGTCAACATTGGCGACCCCTCGCACATCGTAGAAATCACCTCCAACACATTCCACAAAATACGCAAGGCTGGTGGTACATACGCAGTGACAGCCCTCGATCGGCTGAGCAACGAAAGCAAGCCCGCAAAGTTGAAAAGATGACGGGAGCTAGCAGGAGTTAGCGGGAGCCCCCCTCTCATCCCCCCTGGGGGGGAAGGCTACGGGTAGGCGAGCTTGCTCGGGAACCAAAGGTCGCTGGCCGAAAGGCTACGGGTAGGCGCGACAGCGGGAATGGGGAAAGCAATAGACCCAACGCACAGACAATCTCTCCCCCCAGGGGGAGTCGGAGGGGGCTCCTGATAACTCCCGACAAGCAAAACAAGTATAAAAGAAACGAAAAAACGATATGAAACCAACTGAACAAACCATCCAACAAGTAGAGCGTGCCATCAGGAAGATTGCACAAAAGTTCCCGGCTGACCGTGAAGCCGACATCATGACCGACATTCACCTGCGTGTGACGCAGGAAAGTGGCGAAATGGTGGCCTACGACGATGACGACAAGGAGGTGAACCGATGCGTCATAGAGCAATGGATTGACAACAAGGATGAGGATTTCTATAAGAGTGTTACCGACATTCTGCGAACCGTTCTCACGCGGCTGCACGACACAGCCGACAATCTGTCGATCCTGAAACCCTACAGTTTCGTGCTAGAGGACGAGGACAAGGAGCACATTGAAGAGCTCTATGTTGTGGACGACGACGATACCATCATCATTGACGGCGAACTCATGGAAGGTCTTGATAAGGACCTTGACGATTTCTTCAACGACCTGATGAAGTAGGGCGGCAATAATTGACAGGGGGGTATCTTGCTGAAGGCAAGGTGCCCCCCTGTCGTGTGCTATGACTGGACATGCGCGATAAATGCAAACGTTTTCGATAACTTTCTGAAAAAAACGCCAAGAAATTATTGTTTATGTTAAAATAAAGTGTTACTTTTGCATTTGCAAACTCGACATGACAAAAGCATGGATTATCGGGGCCGTTGTAGCGGGGCAACCTTTATCTTGAATTGGATACATGAGCAACAAAATCAAGCACAGTGGAATTATAGAATCGATCAACGCTACTGCCATGCGTGTGCGCATTGTGCAGTCGTCGGCTTGCAGCCGTTGTTCAGCCGCCAGCCATTGCAGTGCCTCGGAGAGCAAGGAAAAGATAATAGAAGTGTTTCAGCCCGCCGGCAACCACCGAGTGGGCGACGAGGTGGTGCTGGTGGCTTCCAATGCAGTGGGAGCGCGAGCTGTTGTGCTTGGCTTCGGCTTGCCTTTCGTCATCATGGTTGTTGCCGTATGGCTGCTTTCACGCATCACCAACAGCGAACCTTTGGCCGCACTCGGCGGCATCGGGTGCCTTGTTCCCTACTATGCGCTGCTTTTCCTTCTGCGCGACAAGCTGCGGCAGACGCTCAGTTTCTCCATTGAAGATGAATGAAAAGCGGGGAGGCGATTTCGCCCACAGGGCAAGGACTTCTGCCTGTCTGAAATCAAAGCTGTGGAAATTTAAATATAACTAAAACAATATCAAATCATTATGAACTCAATTTTAATTGCAGTAATCGTTCTTGGTGGCATTGCCCTGATAGCAGCTGTTATCCTGTACGTGGCGTCCAAGAAGTTTGCTGTTCAGGAAGACCCCCGTGTGGGGCAGGTAACCGCAGTGTTGCCTGGTGCCAATTGTGGCGGCTGCGGATTTCCTGGCTGTTCAGGTATGGCCGACGCACTGGTGAAAGCCTGCGACAAAGGCTCGCTCGAAGGACTCAACTGTCCGGTGGGCGGACCTGCTGTCATGGGGCAGGTTGCCGACCTGTTGGGCATGGCCATTGCCAACACCGATCCCATGGTCGCAGTTGTGCGTTGCAATGGTACCTGCGAGTTGCGCCAGCGCATTGCCGTTTATGACGGTTTGCAGACATGTTCGGCTGTCAACGCTTGTGGAGCGGGCGAAACGGCTTGTGGATTCGGATGTTTGGGTTGTGGCGATTGTGTGAGTGCCTGCCAGTTCGATGCCATTCGCATGAACGCTGAAACCGGCTTGCCCGAGGTGGACGAAGAGAAGTGTACCTCTTGTGGAGCCTGTGTGAAGGCTTGTCCTCGCCACATCATAGAGTTGCGCAAGAAAGGCCCCAAGAGCCGTCGCATCTATGTGCGTTGTGTGAACAAGGACAAGGGCCCGGCTGCCATGAAGGCTTGCAAGGCCGCATGCATTGGGTGCGGCAAGTGTGCCAAGGAGTGCAAGTTCGAAGCCATCACCGTGGATAATAATGTGGCTTACATCGACTTCAACAAGTGCCGTTTGTGCAAGAAGTGTGTGGAGGCTTGTCCCACTGGTGCCATCGTGGCGCTCAACTTCCCCGCTCCCAAACCAAAACCAGAGTCGGTATCCCAGCCGAAACCCGTGGCTGAGAAAGTTGCTGAAGCAAAACCAGCCCCGGCCCCCAAGGTTGAGGCTGCTCCCGCAGAGCTATCTGCCAACACCCAACACCCATCATCCAACACCCAAGCAGGAAAGGAGGAACAAGCATGAATCTCAGAACATTCCGTATAGGTGGCGTTCACCCAGAGGAGAACAAACTCACCCACGAGGTGCCCACGGTTGTGGCTGCATTGCCCAAACAAGCCATTTTCCCGCTTTCACAGCACATCGGCGCCCCCGCCAAGGCGGTGGTGAAGAAAGGTGACAAAGTGAAGGTGGGCACACTCATTGCCGAGGCCGGCGGTTTCGTTTCGGCTCCTATCTACAGTTCTGTTTCGGGCACAGTGTTCAAGGTGGACACCGCCATCGACGCCACAGGCTACCGCAAACCCGTCATCATCATCAATGTGGAAGGCGACGAGTGGGAGGAGACCATCGACCGTTCCGACAAACTGGAGCGTTTGGCCGACCATCCCGAGCTGACCCCCGAGGAAATCGTCGAGCGCATCAAAGTAGCAGGTGTGACGGGCATGGGTGGTGCCGGCTTCCCCACGTTCATCAAACTCTGTCCGCCCCCCACGGCCAAGGCCGAGTGCGTCATCATCAATGCCGTTGAGTGCGAACCCTACATCACCGCCGACTACCGTCTGATGATGGAGCATGCCGACGAAATCCTGGTGGGCCTCGACCTGCTGATGAAGGCTGCCAAGGTGGAAAAAGGCTACATTGGCATCGAGGACAACAAGCCCAAGGCCATTGAATTGTTTGAGCAAAAGACGGCAGGCGACACGCGCATAGAGATTGTTCCCCTTGCCAAGAAATATCCCCAAGGAGGCGAGAAACAGCTGGTGGACGCCGTCATACGCCGCCAGGTGCCAGCACCTCCGGCCATTCCTGTGAATGTGGGCGCCATCGTTCAGAACGTGGGAACAGCCTTTGCGGTTTATGAAGCCGTGATGAAGCACAAGCCTCTGTTTGAACGCTACACCACCGTCACGGGCAAACGACTGGCCAAGCCCGGCAACTTCCTGGTGCGCATGGGTACTCCAATGAAAGACCTCATCGAGGTGTGCGGAGGAATGCCCGAAGGCGACAACAAAGTGTTGGCGGGCGGCCCAATGATGGGCAAGGCGCTGACCACCATCGAGGTGCCCGTCTGCAAGGGCACCAACAGCGTGACCATCCTCACCGACGACGATGCTCGCCGAAAGGAGGCTCAGCCCTGCATCCGTTGCGCCAAGTGCGTTTCGGCCTGCCCCATGGGGCTGGAGCCCTATCTGCTGGCCAAGGTTAGTGCCATTCACGATTGGGAGCGCGTTGAGGCCGAGGACATCACCTCGTGCATTGAGTGCGGCTCGTGTCAGTTCACCTGTCCTGCACATCGTCCGTTGCTCGACAACATTCGTTTGGGTAAAACAACAGTTATGGGCATCATCCGTGCCCGCAACGCTAAAAAGTAAAGATCATGGCAAACAATAAATTAATCGTATCCTTATCACCCCATGCACATGGCACAGACAGTGTGGAGAAGAACATGTACGGTGTCATCATAGCATTGATTCCCGCATTGCTCGTTTCGCTCTATTTCTTCGGAGTCGGTTCGGCCATCGTGCTTGCATCGAGCGTCGTGGCCTGCGTGTTCTTCGAGTGGGCCATCAGCAAATACATCCTTCGCCGCGAGCAAACCACCATCTGCGACGGCTCTGCCATCCTGACGGGTTTGCTTCTGGGCTTCAACCTGCCATCCAATCTCCCCGTCTGGATCATTGTCCTGGGAGCGCTGTTTGCCATCGGTGTAGGCAAAATGACCTTTGGCGGACTTGGGCAGAATCCTTTCAACCCGGCCTTGGTGGGTCGCTGTTTCCTGCTCGTGAGCTTCCCGGCCCAAATGACATCGTGGCCGAAGGTGGGGCAGCTCACGTCCTATCTCGATGCCGAGACCGGAGCCACGCCGCTGGCCATCATGAAGCAAGCCATCAAGTCGGGTGACTCGAGTGTGCTCGACCAATTGCCCAGCTCGCTGAACATGCTCGTGGGGTCGTCCGACATGGGAGCCGGCGCATTGGGCGAAGTGTGTGCCCTGGCCCTGTTGTTGGGCTTGGCTTACATGCTCTGGAAGAAAATCATCACCTGGCACATACCCGTGAGCATCATCGCTACCGTGTTTGTGTTCAGCGGATTGCTCCATCTTGCCAACCCCGTCTATGCCAATCCCGTGGCAGAAATCTTGAGCGGAGGTTTGATGCTCGGTGCCATCTTCATGGCCACCGACTACGTCACGTCGCCCATGACAGCCAAGGGACAGCTCATCTACGGCGTGGCCATCGGATTCCTTACCGTTGCCATCCGCAACTGGGGTTCCTATCCCGAGGGCATGTCGTTTGCCATTCTGATCATGAACGCCTTTACGCCGCTCATCAACATTTACGTGAAACCCCAACGATTCGGCGAAGTGCCGGCCAAGAAATAAAACAGAGGAGGACATCAATATGGAAAAACTGAAATCATCTGTAACCAACATGGTGCTGGTGCTCACAGGAGTAGCAGTCATCACGGGTGCCATCCTTGCCTACATCAACAACATCACCGAAGCTCCCATCGCCCAGCAGAAGGAAAAGGCTTTGGCCGACGGCATCAAGGCCGTCATGGGGGGCGGCGAACTGACGGTGTCGAAAACCGACACCGTGCGCCAGAACGACGCCAAGGGCAAGGAACTCACCTATATCATTTACCAGACGCAGGATGCCAAGAAGAACGACCTCGGTGCAGCCGTTGAGAGCACCACCGGCGGTTTCGGCGGCGACCTGAAGGTGCTGGTAGGCTTCGACCCCGAGGGCAACATCCTCGGCTATACGCTCCTCGAGCATGCCGAGACACCTGGCCTGGGCGCCAAGGCAGACAAGTGGTTCCAGAAGGGCGAAAAAGGCGACATCATTGGCCAGAACCCTTCCGAAGAACTTGTGGTGAGCAAGGATGGCGGCAAGGTGGATGCCATCACCGCATCGACCATCACCAGCCGCGCTTTCCTGCTTGCAGTGAACAATGCCTATAAGGCCTACAAGGCCACCCCCGTTGATGGCGCTTCGGGTGCCACCAAGCAAGTGAAGAACGAACAATAGTCACTCCCTTTTTTAAAAAATAGTTCTCGTTAATTATGAATTACTTCAAGATAATCACCAACGGCATTGTCAAGGAGAACCCAACGTTTGTCCTCATGCTCGGTATGTGTCCCACGTTGGCCACCACCACGAGTGCCATCAACGGTCTCTCCATGGGTCTTGCCACCATGTTTGTGCTCATTTGCTCGAACATCGTTGTTTCGCTCATCAAGAATCTTACGCCCGACAAAGTGCGTATTCCCGTTTTCATCGTGGTCATCGCCTCGTTCGTCACCATTCTCCAGATGGTGATGCAGGCCTTTGTGCCGTCGGTTTACGCTTCGCTCGGACTGTTCATCCCCCTGATTGTGGTGAACTGCATCATTCTCGGTCGCGCCGAGTCGTTCGCCTGCAAGAATGGTCCCGTGGAGAGTCTTTTCGATGGCATCGGCATCGGCTTGGGCTTCACGCTCGGTCTCACGCTGCTCGGCATTGTGCGCGAGTTGTTGGGAGCCGGTTCGGTGTTCGGTTTTACGCTCATGCCCGAAACCTACAACATGCTGCTCTTTGTGCTGCCTCCGGGAGCCTTCATCACCCTGGGCTTTCTTGTGGCCATCGTCAACAAAGTGCGTGGCTAGGAACGAATTTCAATGTTCAATGTTCAAATATCAATGTTCAAAGAATAAAGATTTATGGAATACATACTTATATTTATCTCCGCCATCTTTGTGAACAACATCGTGTTGTCCCAATTTCTTGGCATCTGCCCGTTCCTCGGCGTTTCCCAGAAAGTGAACACCTCGCTGGGCATGTCGGCCGCCGTGGCCTTCGTGCTCACATTGGCTACCATCGTCACCTACCTGGTGCAATACTATGTGCTCAATCCCTTCGGACTCCAGTATCTGCAGACCATAGCCTTCATTCTGGTCATCGCCTCGTTGGTGCAGATGGTTGAGATTGTACTGAAGAAAGTGTCGCCCGCGCTCTATCAGGCCCTGGGCATCTTCCTTCCGCTCATCACCACCAACTGTGCCGTGCTCGGTGTAGCCATCCTGGTCATCCAGAAAGACTTCTCGTTGCTCCAGAGCATCGTCTATGCCTTTTCCACTGCCATCGGCTTCGGCTTGGCCCTCACCGTCTTTGCCGGCATACGCGAGCAGATGGCATTGGCAGACATTCCCAAGGGCATGCGCGGCACAGCCATCGTGCTCGTAACGGCAGGCCTGCTCTCGCTGGCCTTCATGGGATTCTCGGGTGTTGACGGAGGTTTGCGCACCCTTTTCGGTCTCGACTAAAGCCCTCCGCCACCCGGCGACAGAGAGAAAAAACAGAAAGTGCCCCGTGTGTGCTGAAAGCATGCAGGGGCACTCTTTTTGTGTTTCCCTGCCAGCCCAGTCAGCCCGTTCTTCGCCCATTCTTCCGCTTCTTGCGAAAAAAAAGCCCAATTCATGGCAGTTTGTGGCAAAAAAGTTGTACTTTTGCTTCGCCTATAGCATTTTGTGGCGTTTTTCAAGAAAACAACATGGAAATAAAATAAAAAAAGAACACGATGAAACAAACTATTTTGGTAACGGGTGGCACCGGCTTCATCGGGAGCCACACCACCGTTGAACTGCAGCAGGCTGGCTATGAGGTGGTCATTGTTGACAATCTCTCCAACTCGAAAATCGAAGTGCTCGACGGCATCGAGAAAATCACAGGCGTCCGTCCTGCCTTCGAGCAAATCGACCTGCAGGACCTGGCCGCCACCGAGGCTGTATTTCAGAAGTACCCCAAGATTGAGGGCATCATCCATTTTGCCGCCTCCAAGGCTGTGGGTGAAAGTGTAGAGAAACCCCTCATGTACTATCGCAACAACATCACCTCGCTCATCAACCTGTTGGAGCTCATGCCGAAATACAACGTGCGTGGCATCATCTTCTCAAGCAGCTGCACCGTCTATGGTCAGCCCACCCGTGAGAACCTGCCCGTGACCGAACAGGCACCCATCCAGAAAGCCCTTTCGCCCTATGGCAACACCAAGCAGATCAACGAGGAAATCATTCAGGACTACATCCACTCCGGCGCCCCCATCAAGAGCATCATCCTGCGCTATTTCAACCCCATCGGCGCCCATCCCTCGGCCTGCATCGGCGAACTGCCCAACGGAGTGCCCATGAACCTCATCCCGTTTGTCACCCAAACGGCCATCGGCATCCGCAAGCAACTCAAGATTTTCGGCAACGACTACAATACGCCCGACGGCACCTGCATACGCGACTACATCTACGTGGTGGATTTGGCAAAGGCTCACGTCAAGGCCATGGAGCGTGTGCTCGACCAGCCCGACACCGATGCCGTGGAAGTGTTCAACATTGGCACGGGCAAGGGTGTGAGCACCCTCGAAGTGGTGGAAGGATTCGAGAAAGCCACTGGCGTGAAGCTGCCTTGGGAGTATGCGCCCCGTCGCGAAGGCGACATCGAGAAAGTGTGGGGCAATGTGGATAAAGCCAACAAAGTGCTCGGCTGGAAGGCCGACACCCCCCTCGACCAGGTGCTCGCTTCTGCATGGAAATGGCAGCAGAAGCTGCGCGAGGACGGTGTTCAGTAACCACCACCACCATCCATGCTAAGGGTAGGAGAGACTTGCCCCGTCGTGAAGAGCGGGCCGTCTGGCCAGAATCCCTTATCTGGAAGACAATCATTCAGAGTGATTTTGTTTAATGATATATTGACAAATCACATTTTGTGTTTGTGTTGTTATTGCCCCTCGATGCGAATCGAGGGGCAATTGTTTTTGTGCATGGCAAAAATGACGTCGGGAGATAATTTTTTATGATTATCCGCAATCGCACCACCAAAATACGTTGTAGCTTAAAACATCCACATAGATGGAAAAATAACGCTCCGCGTCTCATTGCTT